>QEVL01000028.1 GCA_003577305.1 Burkholderiales bacterium | reverse complement strand
CGCGTTGCAAATGCTCGCCGTGGCCCCGCCACGGCTGCGCTTTGCGCCTTGATTGCGCGCTTTTTTCGGACTCACGCGGGGACGATCGTAGTGTGAACAGGCCCTAGGAGTCGGGGCTGCGCAGCGCCGCCCCGGGCGCCCTAACGTGCGCCGCGGGCGACTTCGCGCCGCTGCGTGGCCGCCTTGCGTGCCTGCGCGAACACCGGGCCCCAGATCGGATGACCCGCTTCGGCGGGGGCCAGATCGAACGATTCGTCGAGCCGCAGCGCCGCGTCGAACGAGCGGCGGCAGAGCACGCGACGCTGGGTGACGCAATAGCTGAACGCCAGGTACTTGTGCGCGCGCACGCGCGTGGCGACGTCGCCGTCGGCGACCTCCGGCGAATGCAGCGTGCGGATCGCTGCGGCGAAGTCGCCCTGCTCGTAGAGCGCGACGCCTGCGTCGACTCTCTGCACGGCTGGCGAAGGCGACGCGATGCCGAGTTTCTGGCTGATTTCGCCGACCGTGCCGCACCCGGCCAGCACCAGCGCGGCGATCAGAAGCCCGGTTCTCGAGTGCCACTTCATCGTCGTCTCTCCATGCGAATGGCCGCAGCGGCCAGCCGGCGCTCCTGTCCGGTCACTTGAAGCGATGGGCGATCACGGACGCCTTGCCTTCGCGGACCACGATCTCGCGGGTCAGGCTGGGCGCCGCGGGGTTGCGGATCTCGATCCGGTGGGATCCGGCGCCCAGTGCCAGCTCCTTCAGCGGTGGCGTGACGCCGCGGCTCACGCCGTCGACGAAGACTTCGCCCCACGGCGCCACCGCGAGTCGCACCGTGCCCGTGCGCACGGAAGGCGCCGACTGGCGCGGCGCGCCCGCCGGCGAGCGAGCGCGGGCCGGCGCGTTCTCGACCACGCTCGCGCTCTCGCCCACGCTCGTGTTTCCGGCCACGCTCGCGCCCGGTGCGGCATTCGCGGGAGCGGCGGCCGCTGGCCCGGGTCTTCCCGGCGTGGCGGTCGGCTTCGCTTGCGCGATGGCCGGTGTGCTTCGAGCGCCGGGCTGCGGCGGCGAGCGGCGCAGCGTGGCGACTGCGGCGAGCGCCGCCACGGCGAGCAGCGCGACCGCGGCAACTCCTGCGGTGCGCCGGCCCGGCGACGGCGGCGACGAGCGCTCTTCGCGGCCCGGCGCCGGCACCTCGGCGGCCTCCGGCTCCGGCCTGGGCGCAGCACCGATGGTCGGGGGCGCACTGTGGAGCAACGAGCGGAATTCGGCGATCGAGCGCGGCCGCCGCTCGGGACGGATCGACAGGCCGCGGTCGATCGCCTCGAGGAATCCGAGCCCGTAGCCCGGAGGCTGCAGCGAGCCCAGCGGCGGAAGCGAATCGTGCATCACCCTCGACGCGGAGGCCGGAGGCATGCGTCCGGTCACCGCGAAGTACAGCACCGCGGCCAGTGCGTAGATGTCGGTCCACGGACCCTGGCGGCAGGCCGGGTCGTCGGCGTACTGCTCGATCGGCGCGTAGCCCGGCTTGAGCATCACGGTGAGTGCGCGCTCGGTGTCGCCGATCACGCGGCGCGCGGCGCCGAGGTCGAGCAGCAACGCCTTGCCGCCGTCGAGCACGAGGATGTTGTCGGCGGAGACGTCGCGGTGATAGCAGTCGGCGGCGTGCATGTGCTCGAGCGCATCGAGCACCGGGGCGAGCGTGTCCTTCAGCCACGCTTCGCTCACGATGCCGGGCCGGTTGGCGAGCACGCGATCGAGCGTCGTGCCCTCGTAGAACGGCATCGCCATGTAGGCGGTCCCGTTCTGCTCCCAGAAGTGGAAGACCTCGAGCAGGCCAGGATGGCGGAACTGCGCCAGCAGCCGCGCCTCGCTGACGAAACTGCGACGCCCCAGTTCGAAAGTCTTCGCGTAGCGGCCCGAGATCGGGTGCACCCGCTCGCCGTCGGGCCGCGTCGCCAGATGCGAGGGCATGTACTCCTTGATCGCGACCCGCCGCTGCAGGCAGAGGTCTTCGGCTTCGTAGACGATTCCGAAGCCGCCCTGGCCGACCACGCGGGTGAGCAGGAAGTCGCCGAGGCGGCGGCCCGGCGCGAGTGGCGCGGGCGCATCGCGCCGTTCGGCGACCTGGTCCGCGGGTGCGTTCATGCCGGCACCGCCGGTACGCGTCGGCCATGCTGCGCGGCCGGCGCTTCGCTGCGTCCGGCGAGGGGCCGGCGGCCCGCGCGCTCGAGCGGCCGCAGGTCGACGGGCTGCGTCAGCCATTGCTCGATCGGTTGCGCCTTCGAGAACACGAAGCCCTGCGCGTAGTCGAGGTCCAGCGCGAGCAGGGTTGCGAGCGCGGCGACGTCCTCGACCCGCTCGGCCAGGCAGGCCGCGCCCAGTTCCTCCGCGAGCCGGCGGATGCCCCGGACGATGACCTGGTTCTTCGGATCCCGGTCGATGCCGACGATGAACTGCCCGTCGATCTTGATCAGTGCGGCCGGCAGTTCGCGCAGGTAGGCGAACGACGAGTACCCGGCACCGAAGTCGTCGAGCGCGATGCGCACGCCGAGCGAGTGCATCCGGTCGACGAAGCGGCGCGTATTGCGCATGTCGTACAGCGCGACGGATTCGGTGATCTCCAGGCAGATCTTCGGCGCGACCGCGCAATGCCGCGCGAGCATCGCGTGCACGTCGGCGAGGAAGCGGTCGTCGTTCAGCGAGATCCCGCTCAGGTTCACGGTCACGAATCCGAGCGATGCGGCGTGCTGCCGATGGCGATCGAGATGCTCCAGGGTGCGTTCGAGCATGAAGCGGTCGATCGCGCTCATCGCGCCGTGCCGCTCGGCGGCGGCGATCAGCCGCGCCGGAGGCAGGGGCTGGCCACGCTCGTCCTGCTCGCGCAACAGCACTTCGTACGACAGCACGCGCGGGTCGCCCTTGAGCGCGACGATCGGCTGCGCGTGAACGCTCATCCGCTCGGTGGGCAGGCTGGTGCGCAGCCGCATGCCGAGCGCGATTCCGGCGCGGTAGCGCGCCAGGTGTTCGCGCGAGGATTCGGCGGTGACGATGCGTCCGCCGGAGCCTTTCTTCGCTTCCGCGCACGCGGCGCTGGCGTAGGCGATGAGTTCGGGCGCGCGCATGTCGGTGGCGACTTCGACGATTCCCACGCCGGCCTCGACGCGGATGCGCTTGCCGTCGATGTCGTAGGGCTCGTCGACGACGTCGTGTACCAGTCGTTGCGCCATCGAGCGGGCCTCGTCGAGCGTGCAGTCGGGCACCGCCGCCAGGAACTCGTCGCCGCCGACGCGGCCGATCCGGGCCGAGGCGGGCAGGACGCCGGCCAGGCGGTTCGCGACCTCGATCACGAGCGAGTCGCCGGCGGCATGCCCGAACACGTCGTTGATCGCCTTGAAGCGGTCGAGATCGACGAAGATCAGCGAGGCCGCGCCTCCGGCTGCCACCGACGCGGCAAGCCGTTCGATCTCGCGCTCGAGCCCGCGACGATTGAGGCGGTCGGTGAGCGAATCGTGGTGGGCCATGTGCTCGAGCGTGTGCGCGAGCAGGCTGCGCTCGGTCACGTCGACCAGCGTGATCTCGATCGCGTCGGCGGCCAGCAGCGCATCGATCGCGCAGGTGCGCAGCCCTCCGTCGGCCTCTTCGAGCCGCACCTGGATCTCGGAGCGGTGCCGCCCGCTCGAGCGCGCCTCGGCGACGAGCGTCTCGGCACGCTCGCGGCCGAGCACTGCCCCGAGCGTGTTCAGCCTGCCCTGCTTCAGCTGGCCACGGAACAGTTGCGCCGCCTGATCGTTCCACCGCAGCACCTGGCCGAGCAGGTCGATCGAGATCAGCGCCACCGGCGCCGTGTAGTAGACGTGCCGGTACTTGCGCGCCGCATCGAGTGCGTTGCGCTCGGCGCGGTCGCGCTGGCGCGCTTCGGCACGCAGGGCGCCGACGACGATCAGGCCGGCCGACGCCGCGAACGCGGCGATTCCGGACCCGGCGGCGAGCCGCGCGAGCCAGTCGTGCGGCGCGGCCGAGGAGGCGAGCGACCCGTAGACGGCCGCGGCGGCGTGCGCGCCCCAACCGGCGAGGAACAGCGCCAGTCGCGCCGCATGGGTTGCCGCCAGTGTGTGCATCGATCCGAGCAGCACGATCACCGCCGCCAGGCCCGCCGCATAGGGCAGCGCCGGCACCAGGAAACGCTGCGGCAGGACCAGCATCACGAGCGCGACCGCAACGCCGGCCGCGGGCACGAGCGCCAGTGCGCGACGCAGCCGCGGTGACGCGAGATCCCTGCGGAACAGCGCGACGAGCAGCCAGACGGTGCTCGCCAGATGGGCGGTGTACGCGGCAAGGCGCAGCGAGTGAGCCCCGGCGATGCGCATCGAGTCGCCGAGCCCCGCGAGATCAGGCACCGAGGCAGCCGCGCACAACGACAGCGAAGCCGTCCAGAGCGCGAGGGCGGCAGTGAGCCGGCTGCGCCTGATCCAGGCGTGCAGCGCGGCCGCGGCGACCAGCAGCCCCAGCGCTGCGATCGTCGCTCCGATCCGGCGGTCATGTCCGCCCAGCGCGGACCAGAGGACGGCGAGCCACAGCACCGCCAGCGTTGCGGCAACGCCGATGGCCTGCGACCGGTGCAGTCGCGAATCCGATCCTGTCCAGCGGGTTGGCGGTTCCACCGTTCGCAATGGGGGGTAGCGCCGAGTTCCGGCAGCACGCCGTCGGGCCTCGGTCTTCACGGAATCCAGCCCCCATCTTGGACGCGCCGTGCCACGGAGCCGCGCCGGGCAGACGACCGGACGATCCCCCGGGATGCGCGGCGACGCGCTGTGGTGCGCACGCCGGGGCGCGCCGGCAGCGGGGCCCGTGCAGCAGGCCCGCCGGATGCCCGATAATCGGCAGCGCCGAGCCCGAGAGGAGATCACGGATGGACGTGCGTGCCGCAGTCTGCTACGAACCCGGCCAGCCGCTGGCGATCGAGACCGTGCAACTCGACGGGCCGCGCGCCTTCGAGGTGCTGGTCGAGATCAGGGCCACCGGGGTGTGCCACACCGACGATTTCACGCGCTCGGGTGCCGATCCGGAAGGGCTCTTTCCGGCGATCTTCGGGCACGAGGGCGCGGGCGTCGTCGTCGACGTCGGCCCCGGCGTCACTTCGGTGAAGAAGGGCGACCACGTGATTCCGCTCTACACGCCCGAGTGCCGGCAGTGCAAGTCGTGCCTGTCGCGCAAGACCAACCTGTGCACCGCGATCCGCGCCACGCAGGGCAAGGGAGTGATGCCCGACGGCACCAGCCGCTTCTCGATCGGGGGTCGGAAGATCCACCACTACATGGGTTGCTCCACGTTCGCGAACTACACGGTGCTGCCCGAGATCGCGGTCGCGAAGATCCGCGAGGACGCGCCGTTCGACAAGGTCTGCTACATCGGCTGCGGCGTCACCACCGGGCTGGGCGCGGTGATCAACACCGCGAAGGTCGAGCCGGGGGCCAACGTCGTCGTGTTCGGCCTGGGCGGCATCGGGCTGAACGTGGTGCAGGGCGCGCGGATGGTGGGCGCGGGCAGGATCATCGGCGTCGACCGCAACCCGCAGCGCGAGGCGCTGGCGCGCCGCTTCGGGCTCACGCACTTCGTGAACCCGAATGAGGTGCAGGGCGACCTGGTCGCGCACCTGGTCGAGCTCACCGACGGCGGTGCCGACTACAGCTTCGAGTGCGTGGGCAACGTGCAGCTGATGCGCCAGGCGCTCGAGTGCTGCCACCGCGGCTGGGGCGTGTCGGTGATCGTCGGCGTGGCCGGCGCCGGGCAGGAGATCGCCACGCGCCCGTTCCAGCTGGTGACGGGCCGGGTCTGGAAGGGCACCGCGTTCGGCGGCGCGCGCGGCCGCACCGATGTGCCGAAGATCGTCGACTGGTACATGGAAGGCAGGATCGACATCGACAGCCTGATCACGCACACGATGCCGCTCGGGCGGATCAACGACGCGTTCGACCTGATGCACCGCGGCGAGTCGATCCGCAGCGTGGTGGTCTACTGAACCACGAACTGAACCCCGAGCAGCGCGCCGCGGCCGGCTTCGGCGGGCGCGACGCCAATGGCCGCTTCGTTTCGGGGCCGCTGCTGGTCGTCGCGGGCGCCGGCACCGGCAAGACGGCCACGCTCGCGCATCGCGTCGCGCACCTGGTCACGCAGGGCGTCGATCCGATGCGCATCCTGCTGCTCACTTTCAGTCGGCGCGCAGCCCGGGAGATGATCGGGCGCGCCGAGCGGCTGGTGGAGGCAGCGCGCCATGGCCCGGTCCGGCTGCCGTGGGCCGGCACTTTCCACTCGATCGGCGCGCGGCTGCTGCGCGAATACGCCGACCGTGTGGGGCTCGATGCGTCGTTCGGCATTCTCGATCGCGGCGATGCGGCCGATCTCGTCGACCTGGTGCGCCACGAACTCGGCCTGTCGGCCATGCGGCGGCGCTTCCCGCGCAAGGACACCTGTCTGGCGATCTATTCGCAGCGGGTCAACAGCGGCTGGCCGCTCGAGCGCGTGCTGCAGGAAGTGTTCCCGTGGTGCGCCGAATGGCGCGACGAGCTCTCGAAGCTGTTTCGCGCCTACGTCGAGCGCAAGCAGGCCAATGGCGTGCTCGATTACGACGACCTGCTGCTGTGGTGGGCGGCGGCGATGTCGGACGCGTCGCTGGCCGCCGCGATCGGTGCGCGCTTCGACCACGTGCTGGTCGACGAATACCAGGACACCAACGCGCTGCAGGCGCAGATCCTGCTGGCGATGAAACCCGAAGGCCGCGGGCTCGCGGTGGTCGGCGACGACGCGCAGTCGATCTACGCGTTTCGCGCCGCCGACGTCGGTAACATCCTCGACTTCGCGGCGAAGTTCGAGCCGCCGGCGCGGCGCATCACGCTGGAGACGAATTACCGTTCGGTGCAGCCGGTGCTCGACGCGGCCAACACGCTGATCGCGCAGGCGGCCCGGCAGCACCCGAAAGTGCTGCGCGCGCAGCGCGGCGCCGGCGCGCGTCCGCAACTGGTCACCGTGATCGACGAGCGCGCGCAGGCCGACTGGGTGATCGACGCGGTGCTGCGCCACCGCGAGGCCGCAGTGCCGCTGAAACGCCAGGCGGTGCTGTTTCGCAGCTCGCATCACGCCGCCGCGCTGGAGATCGAGCTGGCGCGGCGCAACATTCCGTTCGTCAAGCACGGGGGGCTGAAGTTCCTGGAAGCCGCGCACGTGAAAGACCTGCTCTCGGTGCTGCGCTGGGCCGGGAACCCGCGCAACGCGATCGCCGGTTTTCGCGTGCTGCAGTTGATGAGCGGCGTTGGCCCGGCCACCGCGCAGCGCTGCCTCGACGCGATCGGCGGCTCGGCGTCGCGCCTGCCCCGGGTGCTGCGCGACTTCCCGGCGCCGGCCGCGGCGCGCGAGGAGTGGCGCCGCCTGGCCGAAGTCATGACGATGCTCGTCGACCCGGCGGCGCGCTGGCCGGCGCAGCTCGAGCCGGTGCGCCACTGGTACCGGCCCGTGCTCGAACGCCGCCACGACGATGCAGCGGTGCGCGCGGCCGATCTCGACGTGCTGCAGTCGATCGCCGCCGGCTTCGGTACGCGCGAGCGGTTTCTCACCGAACTGGCGCTCGATCCGCCGCAGGCCAGCGGCGACCTCGCCGGCGAGCCGCTGCGCGACGAAGACTGGCTGGTACTGTCCACCGTACATTCGGCGAAGGGACAGGAGTGGGACGCGGTGTTCGTGATCAACGTGAACGACGGCAATTTCCCGAACGAGTACGCGACCGGACGCGCCGGGTCGATCGACGAGGAACGCCGCCTGCTCTACGTGGCGCTCACCCGCGCACGCGACGCGCTCTACCTGATCGAGCCGCAGCGCTATTTCGTGACGCAGCAGCCGCGTTACGGCGACGGCTACGTGCACGGCGCGCGCAGCCGCTTCCTCACCGATGCGCTGCTCGAGTGCTTCGACCGCCTCGGGCCGGCGCCCGAGCCGGACCACGCCCC
Source organism: Burkholderiales bacterium (assembly GCA_003577305.1). Taxonomy (GTDB): domain Bacteria; phylum Pseudomonadota; class Gammaproteobacteria; order Burkholderiales; family Burkholderiaceae_E; genus Zeimonas. Next base: position 26,496 of record QEVL01000028.1, on the reverse strand, counting down.
GGTGCGGTGCGCTGGCGCCGCGCCGGAAGTCGACGTCGCCGCGCAGATCCGCCGGATGTGGTGACCTCTCGCTGACCGCCCTTTCATGCCTCCCGATCCCGATTCCCGCCACGCCTGGTTCCGGCTCTGGGTGAGCCTCGCGCTGGCGACGATCGGCGGCTGCGGCATGTACATCGTGGTCGTGGTGCTGCCCGCGGTGCAGGCGGATTTCGGACTTGCCCGCGGCGGCGCGTCGCTGCCGTACATGACGACCCTGATCGGTTTCGGCATCGGCGGCATCCTGATGGGGCGTCTCACCGATCGATACGGGGTTGCCGTCCCGCTCACGATCGGCGCGGTGTCGCTCGCGCTCGGATGCTTTGCCGCCGCCTCGGCGCAAAGCCTCACCGGCTTCGCGATCGCGCACGGCCTGCTGATCGGCATGCTGGGCAGTTCGGCGACCTTCAGTCCGCTGGTTGCCGACATCTCGTTCTGGTTCGTGCGCCGGCGCGGCATCGCGGTGGCGATCTGCGCCAGCGGCAACTACCTGGCGGGCACCCTGTGGCCGCCGATCGTCGAGCACTTCGTCGGCACGGTCGGGTGGCGCCAGACCTACATCGGCATCGGCGCGTTCTGCCTCGCGACGATGCTGCCGCTGGCCGCGATGCTGAGGCGACGCAGGCAGCCCGCGTCGGACGCACGCGGGTTGCCAACGCAGTCGGCCGGCGCCGCGCCGCGCGAGTCGGCCATTGGCGTGGCCGCGGCCGCAACCGCAGCGGTGCCCGCGCCGGCCACGGGCGTCGCTGCAGCCGGGGGCGCGCGCACCGCGATCGGGCTGTCGCCCGCCGCGCTGCAGACGCTGCTGTGCATTGCGGGCGTCGCCTGCTGCGTGGCGATGTCGATGCCGCAGGTCCACATCGTCGCGTACTGCGGCGACCTCGGCTACGGCGCGGCGCGCGGCGCGCAGATGCTCTCGCTGATGTTCGGTTTCGGCATCGTCAGCCGGCTCGTCTCGGGCATGATCTGCGACCGCATCGGCGGGCTGCGCACGCTGCTGCTCGGCTCCACGCTGCAGGGCGTCGCGCTGCTGCTCTTCCTGCCCTTCGATTCGCTCGTCTCGCTGTACGTGATCTCGGCGCTGTTCGGGCTGTTCCAGGGCGGCATCGTGCCCTCGTACGCGATCATCGTCCGCGAGTACTTCGCGCCCGAAGACGCCGCGATGCGCGTCGGAACCGTGCTCACCGCGACCCTGTTCGGCATGGCGCTGGGCGGCTGGATGTCGGGCGCGATCTTCGACCTGACCGGTTCGTACGACGCCGCGTTCGTGAACGGCATCGGCTGGAACCTGCTGAACGTGTCGATCGCGCTGTGGCTGCTCGGACGCGTGCGCCGCGGCCCGGCGCTGCGACCGGTCGCGCTCGGCTGAGGCGCCGTTGCAGACCGGGCGCTCCCGGGCGCTCGCGTCAGCCGCTGACGCCGCCTTGCGCCCTGGCGCCGGCGTGCGGGGCGGCGAGCGGCAATTCGATCTCGACGACCAGTCCGCCGCCGTCGCGGTTGCGCGCTGCGATGCGTCCGCGATGGGCCGCGATCGCGCGCCGGGCGATCGCCAGGCCCAGCCCGAAGCCGTCGTCGGCTGCGCCGCTGCGTCCCCGGTGGAAGGGCTCGAAGATCGCGTCCAGCTCCGCCGCCGGCACGCCGGGGCCGCGGTCGGCCACCGTCAGCACGAAGGCCTGGCCGGTGCCCGTCGGCCCCGCGGCCACTTCGACGACGCTGCCCTCGGAGGTGTACCTGACCGCATTGCGGATCACGTTCTCGAATGCCCGGTGCAGCAACTCGGCGCGGGCGCTCGAGACGGCCGGGCCGGCGGCGGTGAACGCGAGGTCGCGCCCGCTCGCGCGCGCCTCGAAGCGCGCGTCGTCGGCGATCGCCGCCGCCAGTTCGACCAGGTCGACCGACTGCGGCTCGGGAAGCGCCTGACCCGCCTCGAGCCGCGCGAGCGCGAGCAACTCGCCGACCAGTTCGTCGAGCCGGTTCGCGTCGCGCTCGATCCGCCCGAGCATTGCCGGTATCCGCTCGGGGTTCTGCCGTGCCAGCCCCACGGCGGCCTGCAGGCGCGCCAGCGGCGAGCGCAGTTCGTGCGAGACGTCGTGCAGCAGGCGGCGCTGCGAGGCGAGCAGTTGCTGCAACTGCTGCGCCATCCGGTCGAAGTCGCGCCCCAGTTCGGCCAGCTCGTCGCCGCGCCCGCCCACCAGCGGCGCGACCCGAGTCTCGAGCCGGCCTTCGGAAAACGCGGCGACCGCGCTGCGCAGATGACGGATCGGCCGCGTGAGCGACCACGCCAGCAGCGCGCTGAACGCGACGCTGGCGATCAGGCCGATCGCCGCGAGCAGCAACGGCGGAAACCGTGCCGGTGCCCGGCCGAACCGGGCGGGGCGCGGCATCGGCCGGATCGTGCCGTCGGCCGCGAAGGGCACGAACAGCAGCAACCCGCTCGCTTCGTCGACGCGCACGACCCGAGCCGCCCGCGGTGTCGCGGGGCCGGCGGCGAGCCGGCGCGCCCGCTCCAGCGCATCGGCCGGCACCGCGCGGCCGAGCAGGTCGCGCCCGTGGCGATCCACCGCATAGACGATCGTCGCGTTCCACGGCGGTGCGGCGTCGTCGAGCAGCGCGCGCAACGCCGGCTCGCCGCCGTGACGCAGCGTGGCAGAGGCCGCCTGCAGCGCGAGCGCTGCGCGCGGGCCCGCAGCCAGCACCGGTTCCTCGCGCACGCTGCGCTGCTGGTGCAGCCAGACGAGCGTGCCGACCGCGGCCCCGGCCAGCAGCAGCGCGAGCCAGAACGCGAGGAAGAACTTCCAGAACAGCCGGCCCATCTCAGTCGAGCAGGAACTGGTAGCCGCGCCCGCGCACCGTCTCGATCCACGAGCGTCCGTCGTCGCGCTGGCCGAGCTTCTGGCGAAGGCTGCTCACGTGGACGTCGATGCTGCGATCGAAGCGTGCCAGCGGCCGGCCCAGCGCCTGCTCCGACAACTCGGCCTTGCCGACGACCCGACCGGCCTGGCGCACGAGCGCTTCGAGCAGGCTGAACTCGGTGCTGGTCAGCGCCAGCGCCTCGCCGCGCCACTGCGCAAGGCGCCGTCCCGGCCACAGCGACAGCGGCCCGGCCGACAGCGGTTCGTCGGCGCCGCCGGCCTCGGCGGCCGGGCGCGCGCGGCGCAGGATCGCGCGCAACCGGGCGGCGAGCTCGCGCGGCGTGCACGGCTTGGGCACGTAGTCGTCGGCGCCCAGTTCGAGCCCGACGATGCGGTCGACGTCGTCGCCCCTGGCGGTGAGCATCAGCACCGGCACGCGGCTCGCCGCGCGGATCCGGCGCAGTGCCGCGACGCCGTCGAGCTTCGGCATCATGACGTCGAGCACCACGATGTCGTAGTCGCCGTCGAGCGCGCGCGCGACCCCCGACTCGCCGTCTTGCACGGCGTCGGTGTCGAAGCCCTCGCGCTGCAGGTACTCGCGCAGCAGCTCGGTCAGCTCGACGTCGTCGTCGACCAGGAGGACTTTCGGCATCGTGGGTCAGGGCGTGTGAACCGGCCCCGGGCTCGTGCGCATCGGCCCGATGATATCGGCCGGGCGCGGGCGCCGGAACCTGCGGCACGCATCGCGATGCGCTTCTTTACCAACGTTTACACCTGTCGAACGACGGTTAACGCGCGGCGCGCGCAACCTGCGGGCGTGCCGGGACGGTTTCCGGCCAGCCGGGCAGCCGCCCGGCCGATTCGACGAGTATCCGGGCGAAGGCCCGAACGAAGGAGTTCACGATGAAGAAAGCACGAATCGCCGCCATCGCCGCCGCCGCAGGCGTCGCTGTGGCCGTTCCGTTCCTCGCCGCGGCGCAGGGCGCGCCGGGCGGTGACGCAGCGGGCATGCGCGCCGGCGGCTTCCACTACGCGCACGCGCGCCACGGCGGCTTCGGCGAGCGGGCGACGATGGGCGGCGCGTTCCTGCGCGGGCTCGATCTCACCGACGCGCAGCGCGACAGGATCTTTGCCGTGCGGCACGCCAACGAGCCGGCGATGCGCGAGCAGCGCAAGATCCTGCACGCCACGCGGGCCGAACTGTCGAAGCTCGCGCTGTCGAACGACTACGACGAAGCGAAGGCCAAGGCGCTCACCGATCGCAGCGCGCAGGCGATGAGCACGATGGCGCAACTGCGTGCGCGCGGCATGAACGAGATCTTTCGCGTGCTCACCCCCGAGCAGCAGGCGAAGGTGATCGAGCGCCAGGCGCGCCGGGAACAGCGTGGCCCGCGCTTCTTCGGCCCCGGTGGCGAGGGTCGCCGCGGTGCTCCGGCGCCTGCCGGCGCGGCGGGCGCCGCGCGCAGCTGAGCCGGCCGGCCGACAACGGTGCGGCGCCCCGGCGGGCGCCGCGCCGCTGAACCCCTGCGGCCACGGGAACGTCCAGTAGCACGTCTCGGCGGTGGAGTCGTCGAACGCAGGCACGGGCGCGCGTTGACCGTCATCAACGCAGCCGCGTTACTGGCCGGGAACTCAGCGCACAGAGGACTGAATGTGGCTCGGGTCGTGGCCATGGCTGCTCCCTGAAGGTCGTGCGCAACAGGCGTTTCGTTCCGCGACCGGGACGGGTGTGCGCGAGCGCCTGCACGAGGAGGCGCCACAGCCTTCGAAATACCGATACCGGCATGAGTACGTTGCGGATACTCACGAAGCGCACGGCCCCTTCCGGCTCACCCGACAACTTCTCGATCGCCGACAGCCTTACCAGCGCCTTGCGGTGGCAGCTACGTGGTGAACGAGCTGCTGACCGCTTTCTCTCCGGGCGCGACCCCCGCTCGACTGGCGGGGCTGAACCGGGACATGGCCGGTCGGATCAGGTACGCGGACAGGGAACGGGTGTTCGCGCTACCTGCAAGAATTCGGGACTATTCCCCTGCACTTACGCAGGCAGCGCGAAACCCGGGGAGAAGCGTATCAACCCCGGCACGGATGATCAACAGGGGCGCCGAACGGCCCGAGGCCGACCCGCCGGTCATGTCGAAGAGCGGGCAGCGCGCGGCGCGCCTGCTCGCGGGCGCGCGCCTGAAGCCTGCGCACCCGAACCGGGGGCGGCCGGGATGGGGCCGCGGCGCGCGTAAGATCGCGCCATGATCATCGATGCCGCCGCCAGCGAAGCCGAGCGCGTTGCGCTCGCCGATGCCGATTTCGACCGTCTCGATCGCCTGCTCGCAGAGCTCGACAACGACGAGGCGATGATCGTCGAGGAGCTCGACGGTTTTCTCGCCGCGCTCGCCTGCGCGCCCGAACCGATCGGCGCCGACGACTATCTTCCGGAGGTCTTCGGCCTCGGGCGCGCCGGCATCGAAGCGCCGCCCGGCAACGCCGGGCCCGGCGAACTGGTGTCGCTCGTGCGGCGCCACGCACGCGCCGTGGCCGCGGCGCTCGACGCGGGCGGGTTCGCGCCGGTGCTGGCCTACGACGAACGGGGCGCGCCCGACGGCAGCGCCTGGGCCGTGGGCTTCCTGCGTGCGGTCGAACTGATGCCGGAAAGCTGGGAAGCGATGCTCGCCGAGAAGGAATTCGGCGACGTGCTCGACGCGATCGAGGCGCTGGCCGCCACGCTCGACGACGAGCCCGGCGCACGGCCGATGCCGCGGCGCGAACGCGAGGCGCTGATCGACACGATGATCGCCGACCTCGGCGACATTCACGAGTTCTTCCGGCCCTATCGGCGGGCGGGCACGGCGCCGCAGGCGCTGCGCGTGTCCACGGTGCGTCGCGAGAAGCCCAAGGTGGGCCGCAACGAGCCCTGCCCCTGCGGCAGCGGCCGCAAGTACAAGGTCTGCTGCGGGCGCGGGCCCCGGGTCGAGGTCAACTGATCGCGCTGCTGTTGATCACCAGCACCAGCGCGCCCAGCACGACCGACACGAACAACGCGGTTCCGAGCACCGAGCCCGCGAAGGCCAGCCATTCGCGCCAGTCGAAGTGCGCTGCGGGGTCGAGCTCGGGAACCGGATCGGTGACGAGGTTGCGGGACATCTGCGCCTGCTCCTGTGCGGCCGCGGCATCGCGCCGCGATGGTGTCGATTTCACGCCTCCGGGCAGGTCGCGGCGCGGGCGCGAATCGGGCCGAAGCCGGCACGATTCGGGCATTTCGCCGACATGAGGGCCGCATCGGGGCCGCATTCCCCGGGCCCTGCAGGCCTTTGCGCTACATTGCGCGCATGAGCCGGCGCATCGCCATCGTCGAGGACGAACCCGCCATTCGCGAGAATCTGCGCGATGCGCTGGCTCGCCAGGGCTTCGAGGTGCAGGGCTTCGCCGAGCGGCGCGAGGCACAGGCGGCGTTCGGGTCGCGGCTGCCCGACATGGCGATCATCGACATCGGGCTGGGCGACGAGCCGGACGGCGGCTTCGAGCTGTGTCGCTGGTTGCGCGAGCGCGCTCCTGCGTTGCCGATCCTGATCCTGTCGGCGCGCGATTCCGAGATCGACATCGTCTCCGGGCTGCGACTGGGCGCCGACGACTACCTCACGAAGAACGTGAGCCTGCCGCACCTGCTGGCGCGCGTCACCGCGCTGTTTCGCCGCGTCGATGCGCTCGCTCAGCCGCAGGGAGCGGCCGAGCAGCTGGTGCGCGGCGCGCTGCGGCTCGACGTTCCGCGCTTCGAGGCCCACTGGCGCGACCATCCGATCGAACTGACGGTGACCGAGTTCTGGATGCTGCACGCGCTGGCGCGGCATCCGGGCCACGTGAAGGATCGCGACGCGCTGATGCGCGAAGCCAACCTGACGGTGGACGACCAGACGGTCACGTCCTACGTCAAGCGCATCCGGCGCAAGTTCGAGGCGGTCGACCCTGCCTTCGACGCGATCGAGACCGTCTACGGGCTCGGTTATCGCTTCGTCGAGCGCAATGGGGCAAGCGCGACGTAGCGTGCGTCGCTGGCGCCTGCCGCTGGGCCTGCGGTTCACGCTCGCGCTGGCGATGCTGCCGATGCTCGCACTGCCGGTGATCGGCCTGCGTTTCGCCGAGGTGATGACCGAGCTCGCGCGCAACGAGCGGCTCGAGAACCAGGCGCAGGCGGCGCGCAACCTGGCGGCCACGCTGCACGAGCGCCGCGAGCTGTTCGAGGCCGCATCGCCCGGCCTCGATCGTCGTGCCGGCGTCGAGCCGCTTCCGGTCGAGTTGCTCGCCGACGTGATCGTGGACCAGCGCGCGGGCGAGTGGCTCGAAGTGCCCGGCCGCGCCCTGCCGATGCGCGCTCCCGACGGCACGGTCGCCTCGGTGCTGCGCGTGCGCCTCGCGGCGGCCCGTTCACATGAGCAGCCGGGCAAGTTCTTCCTGCTGGTCGACGCCGACGACGAGCGCCTGGTCGTGCCGGAGATCCGCGACGGCGTCAGGCTCGCGGGCGACGAACTGCTGGTCGACTTCGGCCCCGAGCCGGCAGCCATGCAGACGCGGCGCGTGCAGCCGGTCGAGCGCCCGGGCGGCTGGATCGCGGAGATCGGCTTCGACACCGAGCCGGCGCTGCTGCGGGTGAGGATCATCGACGTCGACTACCTGGGCTCGCGCCGCATCGAGGGCCAGGCCGATTCCGGCCTGCTCGCGCCGGTGCGCCCGTTCGCCGCGGCCACGCGCCGGGATCGCCGGCCCGCGCTGTGGGCCGATGCAGTGCGCGGCCTGGCGCGCGCCAGCGGCCGCGTCTCGGTGTTCGATTCGAGCGGCGCGCTGCTGGCGCAGTCGGGCACCGTGTCCGCCGGACCGCCGCCGGCCGAAGACTGGCAGTCGCGCCTCGCGCGCCGGCTGCTGGCAGCCACGCTGAGCCTGCGCCCCGAGCGCTTCCTCGACGAGTCTCCCGCGGGCGGCACCCCGGCGATTCCTCCGCTCACCCGCGCGCTCTCCGGCGTGGCTGCCCAGCAGTCGGAGCGCATCGCGATCCAGGCGGGGCTGCCGGTCTGGATGCTCACGAGCGCGCAGCCGCTGTGGGTCGGCGACCGGGTCGTCGGCGCACTGGTGCTCGAGGAGAACACCGGCTCGCGCCTCGGCGCGGCGCGCACGGCGATCGAGCGCCTCGCGCTGCTCGCCGCGGCAGCGATGGCGGCCAGCGCGCTCGCGCTGCTGGCGGTCGGATCGGTGACCGTCGCGCGCGTCGTGCGCCTGCGCCGCCAGGCCGAGCAGGCGATCGATTCGCGCGGGCGCGTGGTGGGCGGCATCCGCGCGCCGCTGATCCACGACGAGATCGGCGCGCTCGCCGAGAGCCACGCGAACGTGCTCGAGCGGCTGCGCCAGCATCAGCAATACGTGGGCAACCTGCGCGCGCGCCTGGTCCACGAACTGCGCACGCCGATCATGGTGGTGCGCTCGTCGCTGGACAACCTGGCCGGCGAGTCGGACCCAGGCGATCGCGAGGCCTACCTCGGGCGCGCGCGCGACGGAGCGCAGCGGCTCGAGCGGATCGTCGCGAGCATGGGCGAGGCGTCGAGCCTGGAGGCGATGCTCGCGCAAAGCCGGCTCGAGACGGTGGACCTGGCCGCATTGCTGAGCGCCTGCGCCGAGGGCTATCGCAGCGCGTTCGCGGCGCGCGAGTTCGTGCTCGACTGCGCCGCCGGTGCAGCGCCGTGCCCGGTGGTTCCCGAGGCGATCGTGCAGGCGCTCGACAAGCTGGTCGGCAACGCGGCCGACTTCGCCTCGCCGGGCTCGCCGATCGTGCTGTCGCTGCGGCGCGACCACGACCCCGACGGGCCACGGCACGAGCGCTGGGTGTTCTCGGTGCGCAACGAGGGACCGCCGCTGCCGCGCGCGATGCGCGACAACCTGTTCGACTCGATGGTGTCGATTCGCGAGCGCCGCGGCGCCGGTGAGGCGCACCTCGGCCTGGGGCTGTACCTGGTGCGGCTCGTGGCCGAGTTCCACGGCGGCCACGCCTTCGCTCGCGACATCGCCGGTGGCGTGGAGGTCGGTTTCACCGTCGCTTCGCCGACGCGGCCGGCCTGACCGGCGGGCGCGCGCGGCCGGCCACCCGTCGGTCCCCCCTGTGCCGCGCGGACCTACAGATCTGTACTGCAGGCTGAAGCCGCTGCGCAACCCTCCACGACGAAACCGGGCAAGTTGGTTTACGCACCTGTCGAACTGCTGGCGAAGACCGGGCACGATGCGCGCCTGCGCGAGGAGCGCTCGCTGCGCCAGTTGCTGCTGAAGTACGAGGCGATCCTCGAGAACGCCTCGATCGGCATCGCATTCACCCGCGACCAGCGCTTCGAGCAGGTCAATCCGCGCTTCGAGCAGATGCTGGGCTGGCCGCGCGCAGCGCTGGTCGGCCAGCCGGGCCACGTCATCTGGCGCTCGCGCCAGGAGCACGCCGCGATCGGCGCCTTCGTCGGACCGCTGCTGGCACGCGGCCAGTCGGCCGATTTCGAGCACGAGATCGCGCGCCGCGACGGCGGCAGTTTCCTCGCGCGCATCCGCGCGAAGTCGGCCGACCCGACGCACCCGACGCGCGGCGGCACCATCTGGATCGTCGAGGACGTGACCGAGGAGCGGCGCGCGGTCGAAGCGCTGCGCCGCGCGCACGACGAACTGGAGATCCGCCTGCGCGAGACCACCGAGGCGCTGGCCGAGGCCAGCGCGCGGCTGCGTGACGAGATCGCCGAGCGCGAGAGCGCCGAACGGCGCATCCGCCACCTCGCGCACCACGACGTGCTCACCGGACTGCCGAACCGGCGGCTGCTGCACAAGCGGCTCGAGCAGGCGGTCGTCTCGGCACGCGCGGGCGGGCGAAGCGCTGCGGTGATCCTGATCGACCTCGACCGCTTCAAGACGATCAACGACTCGCTCGGGCATGCGGTCGGCGACGCCCTGCTGCGCGCGGTGGCGTTGCGGCTGACCGACGCGCTCGGCGCGGCGGACACCGTCGCGCGCATCGGCGGCGACGAGTTCGTTGTGCTGCCGGGCGACGCGGCGGACGCCGACGAAGCGACCGCGATGTCGGCCCGGCTGCTCGAACGCCTGTCGCAGCCGTACGAAATCACCGGCTACTCGTTACGCGTGACCCCGTCGATCGGCATCAGCGTCTGTCCGCGCGACGGCGAAGACGCCGAGACGCTGCTCAGCCGCGCCGACGCGGCGATGTATCACGCCAAGGCCGAGGGGCGCCAGTGCGTGCGCTTCTTCACCGAGAAAGTGGAGCGCGTGTCGACGCAGGTGCTGCAACTCGAGAACGAGCTGCACGCGGCAGTCTCGCGCGGAGAGCTGGTGCTGCATTACCAGCCGCGCGTCGAGCTCTCGCGCCGCGGCTTCGTCGCGGTCGAGGCGCTGGTTCGCTGGCAGCATCCGCGGCGCGGCATGATCGGTCCGGCCGAGTTCATTCCGCTGGCCGAAGAGACCGGGCTCATCCATCCGATCGGCGAATGGGTGCTGCGCGAGGCCTGCCGGCAGCAGCGGCTGTGGCGCGAGCGCGGCTTCGTTCCCGGATCGATCGCGGTGAACCTGTCCGCGCAGCAGTTCCGCACCCCCGAGCTGGCCGGCACGGTGCGAAGGATCATCGAGGATGCGGGCGTCGACCCGCGCACGATCGAGATCGAGATCACCGAGTCGACGCTGATGCACGATGGCGGACACGCGCTGTCCACGCTGCAGGCGCTCGCCGCGCTCGGCGTCCGCATCTCGATCGACGATTTCGGCACTGGTTACTCCAGCCTGTCGTACCTCAGGCGTTTCCCGGTGCACCTGCTGAAGATCGACCGCTCGTTCGTGCGCGACCTGCCGGCCAGCGCCGACGATGCGACGATCGTGCGCGCGATCTCCGGGCTCGCGGCGAGCCTGGGACTGCGGGTCGTCGCCGAAGGGGTGGAGACCGAGGACCAGCTGCATTTCCTGCAGGGGATCGGCTGCGACGAGGGGCAGGGCTTCCTGTTCGCGCCGCCGATGCCGGCGGCCGAACTCGAACGCCGTTTCGCGCATCGCGGCGCAGTCGGCGAGGCCTGTTCCGGCTGAGGCCTGCAGGGGCGGCGCTCAGGCTGCGCCGCTTCGCTCGTCGTTCATCCGAGCCGCACCGGCACGAAGATGCGCAGGTCGCCGCGCTGCACCAGCAGCGCGAGCTGGCGCGCATCGCCGTCGACGAGGCTGCGCAGTTGCTCGATCGTGGCGACCGGCTTGCCGTTCACCGACAGGATCACGTCGCCGGGCTCGATGCCGGCCCGCTGGGCGGGACCCGAGACGTCTTCGACCACCAGCCCCGCATTCAGCCGCGTGGCCTGCCGCTCCTGCGGCGCCAGCGGGCGCACCGCGACGCCGAGCCGCCGCTCGCTGCGCTCGGGCGACGCCCGGGCCACCGTGCCGGTGCCGCCCGGCAACTCGGCGAGCACCGCGGTGAGGGTCTCGCGCTTGCCCTGGCGCACCACGTCGAGCGTCACGCGGTCGCCCGGCTTCGAGCGCCCGACCATCGCGGCGAGCTCGCCCGAGCGCTCGATGCGCTGGCCATCGAGCGCGAGCACCACGTCGCCCACGCGCAGCCCGGCCTTCTCGGCGGCGCTGCCCGGCGCCACGCCGGCCACCAGCGCCCCGTACGGACTGTCGAGCTTGAACGACTCGGCCAGGCCCTGGTTCAGCTCCTGCACGGTCACGCCGAGGCGCGCGTGCCGCACGCTGCCGGTGGCGAGGACCTGATCCTTGACGCGCACCGCCACGTCGATCGGGATCGCGAAGGACAGGCCCTGGTAGCCGCCGGTGCGCGAATAGATCTGCGAATTGATGCCGACCACGCGGCCGCGCGCATCGAACAGCGGTCCGCCCGAGTTGCCCGGATTGACCGCGACGTCGGTCTGGATGAAAGGCACGTAGGTGTCGCCCGGCAGCGAGCGTCCCTTGGCGCTGACGATGCCGGAGGTCGCGCTCTGCTCGAAGCCGAACGGCGAGCCGATCGCCAGCACGTAGTCGCCGACGGCGAGTTGCGACGGGTCACCGAGCTGCACCACGGGAAGGTCGCTCGCGGTGATGCGCAGCACCGCGACGTCGGTGGCCGGATCGACGCCGAGCACTTCGGCCTCGAACTCGCGGCGATCGGCCAGCTTCACCGACACGCTGCTCGCGTCGCGCACCACGTGCGCGTTGGTGAGGATCAGCCCGTCGCCGCTGACGATGAATCCCGATCCCTGGCCGTACATCGGCGCGTCGCCGCGCGGCGGCGGCGGAATCGGCAGCCCGCGGTAGAAGCGGAAGAACGGATCGTTGTCGAACTCGGGTGCGCGCTGGCGCGCTGCCCCGGCCGTGCCCTCGACCGTGATGCCGACCACCGCCGGCCCGAAGCGCTGGAAGATCGTCCGGTAATCGGGCGCACTGATCGGCGCGACCGGCGCCGCATCCGCGGCTGCGGCGGGCGCCGGCGCCGGACTCTGGGCCGGCGCGGAGGCTCGGGTGAACCAGTCGGCCGGGTTCAGGCTCCAGCCCCAGGCGGTGCCGGCGCTGGCCAGGCCGGCCGCGGCCAGAGCCGCAATCAGCGAGCGTCGATTCATCCGTGGAATTCCCCGCCAGCAAGGCGGGCAGCGTCCGTTTGCCGCACGATAGCGGGCCTGCCTTAGACCATTCTTAAGTCGTCGCATCGGCGACACGCGGCAGGTGCACCGCCACGCGCAGCCCTCCGAGCGCCGACTGGCCGAGCTCGATGCGGCCGTCGTGGCGCTCGACCACCGCCTTGACGATCGCCAGGCCGAGCCCGCTGCCCGCATCGCCGCCCGCGCTGCGGCCGTAGAAGCGATCGAAGACGCGCTCGCGCTCCTCCACCGGAATGCCCGGCCCATCGTCGTCGACGCTCAGGCGCACCGCCTGGCCATCGGCGGCCACTTCCACCTCGATCCGGCTGCCGCCGGGGGTGTGCCTGAGGGCGTTGTCGATCAGGTTGCGCACCAGGCTGTGCAGCGCTTTCTGGTCGCCGCGGACACTGGCCGGCGGGGCCGCCGCGAACCCGATCCGCGAACCGCGCGCCTGCGCCAGCGGCAGCATTTCCGCGACCGCGTCGCCGGCGATGCGCGCGAGGTCGATGCTCGCCGCCGCGCCGGCGAGCGCCTCGGGCTCGCTGCGCGCCAGCGTCAGCAGCTGATCGATCAGGTGGGCGGAACGGTCGATGCCCGCATTCAGCTCGGCCAGCGCCGCGCCGCGCGAAGCGTCGTCGCGCGCGCGGGCCACCAGTCCGGCCTGCAGCTTCAGCGCGGCGATCGGCGTGCGCAACTCGTGCGCGGCGTCGGCGACGAACGCGCGCTGCGCCGCGAAGGCGCGGCGTAGCCGCTCGAGCAGGCCGTTGAGCGAGCGCACCATCGGCTCGACCTCGGTCGGCAGCTGCTCCTCCGGTACCGGGTCGAGCCGTTGCGCGTCGCGCCGGCGCAGTTCGGCGGCGATGCGCTCGACCGGCCGCAGCGAATGCCCGACCAGCCACCAGATCGCCAGCGCCACCACCGGCGCGAAGATCAGCAGCGGCGTGAGGCTGCGCAGTGCGGCAGCGGCCGCGATGCGCTCGCGCACCTCGAACGGCTGGCCGACCTGTATCACGCGCCCGCCCGCCAGCGTGCTGTAGACGCGCCAGCGCTCGCCGTCGGCCACCACGTCGGCGAAGCCGAGCGTGGCGCGCTCGGGCAGGCGCGCGCGCGAGCGCGTGTGCGAGAGGTAGATCTTCGAGCCGTCGGCGCTCCAGATCTGCACCACGAAGTCGAACTGCTCGCGGTCTTCGGGCGGGCCGGGCGGCGGCAGCACCGCCCCCTGGTCGCGCAGCGACAGCGCCATCTGGCGCAGGTGGTAGTCGAACAGCTCGTGGCTCTCGCTCAGCACGTAGCGATAGCTGACCGTGCCGATGACGGCCTCGGCGAGAATGAACAGCGGCAGCAGCGACAGCAGGAGTCGGGCGCGGATCGACGGTGCGCTCATCCGGTGCCCTGCGATTCGTCCCGGGGGACGAAGTAGCCGACGCCGCGCACGTTCTGGATGAAGTCGTGGCCGAGCTTGCGACGCAAGCCGTGGATGTAGACCTCGACCGCGTTGCTCTCCACCGACTCGCCCCAGCCGTAGAGGCGATCCTCGAGCTGTGCGCGCGAGAGCACCGCGCCGGGGCGCAGTACCAGCGCCTCGAGCACCGCGAATTCGCGCGGCGAGAGGGTGACCGACTCGCCGTCGCGCGTGACTTCGCGCGTGGCCGGGTCGATGCGCACGCCGCGATGCTCGAACACCGCCTCGCCGCGACCGGCGCTGCGGCGCAGCAGCGCGCGCATCCGCGCGCCGAGTTCGTCGAGGTCGAAGGGCTTGACCAGGTAGTCGTCGGCGCCGGCATCGAGCCCGCCGACGCGGTCCTGCACCTCGTCGCGGGCAGTGACGATCAGCACCGGCGTGGCGTCGTGGCGTGCGCGCATCGTCCGAAGCAGCGAGACGCCGTCGCGTCCGGGCAGGCCCAGGTCGAGCAGCACCAGGTCGAAGCTCGTGGTGGCGAGCGCGGTGTCGGCCGACTCGGCGTCGCGCACCCAGTCGATCGCATAGCCGTCCTGTCGCAGCGCGGTCTGCACCGCCTGCCCGATCATCCTGTCGTCCTCGACCAGAAGCACTCTCATCGCCACTGCGCTCCGGGCACGAGGATAGCGCGTCGCGTCGCGCAACCCCGGCGGCGGGCGGCGCCCGGCAGGCGCCGCCCGCCGCACGCGCTCAGGCCGACAGCGGCCGGAAGCGCAAGCGCTCGGGGCGATCGGCGTCGTCGCCGAGCCGCCGACGCCGGTCGGCCAGGTAGTCGGCGTAGTTGCCCTCGAACCAGACCACGCGGCTGTCGCCCTCGAAGGCGAGCATGTGCGTGGCGATGCGGTCGAGGAACCAGCGATCGTGCGAGATCACCACCGCGCAGCCGGGAAAGTCGAGCAGCGCCTGTTCGAGCGCGCGCAGCGTCTCGACGTCGAGGTCGTTGGTCGGCTCGTCGAGCAGCAGCAGGTTGCCGCCGGCGCGCAGCACCCTGGCCAGGTGCACCCGGTTGCGCTCGCCGCCCGAGAGCTCGCCGATCGACTTCTGCTGGTCGGCGCCCTTGAAGTTGAAGCGCGCGACGTAGGCGCGGCTCGGCGTCGAGTAGCTGCCGACCTGGATCACGTCCTGGCCGTCGGAGATCTCCTCCCAGACCGTCTTCCTCGGGTCGAGCGCGTCGCGGCTCTGGTCGACGTACGCCGCCTTCACCGTCTCGCCGATGCGCAGCGTGCCCGCGTCGGGCTGCTCCCGGCCCATCAGCATCCGGAACAGCGTGGTCTTGCCCGCGCCGTTCGGGCCGATCACGCCGACGATGCCCCCGGGCGGCAGGTCGAACGACAGCCCGTCGAAGAGCAGCCGCTCGCCGAAGGCCTTGCGCAGCCCGTCGGCCTGCACCACCAGGTCGCCCAGGCGCGGACCCGGCGGGATGTAGATCTCGTTGGTCTCGTTGCGCTTCTGCGTTTCGGTGGAGGCGAGTTCCTCGAAGCGCGCCAGGCGCGCCTTGCTCTTGGCCTGGCGCGCCTTCGGGTTGGCGCGCACCCATTCGAGCTCGGACTGCATTGCCTTGATGCGTGCCGATTCCTGCCTGGCCTCGATCTCGAGGCGCTGCTCCTTCTGCTCGAGCCACGACGAGTAATTGCCCTGCCACGGGATGCCGTGGCCGCGGTCGAGCTCGAGAATCCAGCCGGCGACGTTGTCGAGGAAGTAGCGGTCGTGGGTGACCGCGATCACCGTGCCGGGGAAGCGCTCGAGAAACTGCTCGAGCCACTGCACCGACAAGGCGTCGAGGTGGTTGGTTGGTTCGTCGAGCAGCAGCATGTCGGGCTCGGACAGCAGCAGCCGGCACAGCGCGACCCGGCGCCGCTCGCCGCCCGAGAGCTTCGTCACGTCGGCGTCCCAGGCGGGCAGCCGCAGCGCGTCGGCGGCGACTTCGAGCTTGCGCTCGATCTCCCAGCCGCCGGCCGCGTCGATGCGGCCCTGCAGCTCGCCCTGGCGCTCGAGCAGCCGGTTCATCTCGTCGTCGTCCATCGGTTCGGCGAAGCGCTCGCTGATCTCGTTGAACTCCTTCACCAGCGCCAGCGTCTCGCCGAGCCCCTCCTCGACGTTGCCGCGCACGTCCTTCGCCGGGTCGAGCCGCGGTTCCTGCGGCAGGAAGCCGATGCGCAGGCCCGGCATCGGCGTGGCCTCGCCTTCGTATTCGCGGTCGACGCCGGCCATGATGCGCAGCAGCGTGGACTTGCCCGAGCCGTTCAGGCCGAGCACGCCGATCTTGGCGCCGGGAAAGAAGCTGAGCGAGATGTCCTTCAGGATCACCCGCTTGGGGGGCACGATCTTGCCCACCCGGTTCATCGTGTAGACGTACTGGGCCATCGAAGCATGTTCCTGTCGAATCGGGAGAGCCGTCCGGCGCGCACGGCGCGCATCTGCGCGATCACGGTCGCGCCGACGGCAACTGGGGCGTGTGAACACGCCCCGGCTATTGTCCCATGACTGCCGGTACAGTTGCCCATCCGGACGATCACGCCTGCCGGCAGGTGCGGCCCGGCGCATTCGCGACGGAAAGGAGAAGCCAGCGATGAAGATGCTGTTCCTCGGCGCCGGTGGCGTCGGCGGCTATTTCGGCGGGCGCCTGGTCGAGGCCGGCGCCGACGTGACCTTTCTCGTCAGGCCGGCGCGCGCCGAACGGCTGCAGCGCGACGGCCTGCGCATCCGCAGCCCGTTCGGCGACGCGCGGCTCGCGGTGAAGACCGCGACCGCCGACGCGCTCGCGCCGGAATACGACCTGGTCGTGCTGGCGCCGAAGGCGTACGACCTCGACGACGCGATCGCTGCGGTGGCGCCGGCCGTGGGCGAGCGCGCCAGCGTGCTGCCGCTGCTCAACGGCATGGCGCACATGGACGCGCTGGACCGCCGCTTCGGGCGCGAACGCGTGCTGGGCGGGGTGGCGCACATCGGCGCGATGCTCGATCCCGACGGCGCGGTGCGCCACCTCAACGAACTGCACCTGCTCACCGCCGGCGGCCGGGACGCGCCGGCCGCGCGCGTGGCGGCGCAGTTCATCGCGCTGTGCGAGCGGGCGCGCTTCGACGCGGTGCTCTCGGACGACATCGTGACCAGCCTGTGGGAGAAGTGGGTGCTGCTCGCCACGCTGGCGGGCATCACCACGCTGGCGCGGGGTTCGATCGGCGAGATCGTGGCGACGCGCGACGGCGAGCGGCTGGTTCGCAGGCTGCACGCCGAGTGCGCCGCGGTGGCTGCCGCCGCCGGCATCACGATCGCGTCGCGGGTGCACGAGCGCGCGCTGGCGATGCTCACGCAGCGTGGTTCGGCGGCGACCGCATCGATGCTGCGCGACCTGCAGTCGGGCCAGCGCACCGAGCACGACCACGTGCTGGGCGACATGCTGGCCCGCGCGGGCCGATCCGGCCAGGATGCCCCGCTGCTGGCTGCCGCGTATTGCCACCTGCAGGTGCAGGCCGCGCGCTGCGCTTGATCCAGATCAACCGGGTCTGGACGGGGTAACCCCGATGGGGGATCGCGACCCTCTTGCGGGCCGCGAACTCATAATGGTAAAACGGTACCGAAATACCGGAGTCGCGGCATGGTCATGCACATCGTCGTCTGCGTCAAGCAGGTGCCCGATTCGAGCCAGATACGGGTCCACCCCGTCACCAACACCATCATGCGCCAGGGCGTGCCGGCGGTCGTCAATCCGTACGACCTGGTCTCGCTCGAGGAGGCGCTGCGCATCAAGGATCGCTTCGGCGCGCGCATCACCGTGCTCAGCATGGGCCCGAAGATGGCCGCCGAGGCGCTGAAGAAGTGCGTTTCGTTCGGCGCCGACGACGCGATCCTGATCACCGACCGGGTCTTCGCCGGTTCCGACACGCTCGCGACCTCGTATGCGCTGTCGTCGGCGATCCGCACGATCGGCGCCGGCCAGCCGGTCGACATGGTGTTCTGCGGCAAGCAGACGATCGATGGCGACACCGCGCAGGTGGGTCCGGGCGTCGCGCGCCGGCTCGGACTGCAGCAACTCACCTACGTCTCGCGCATCGAGCACCTCGACCCCGAGGCGCGCGAGATCGTGGTGCACCGGCGCGCCGAGGGCGGGGTGCAGGTGCTGAAGACGAAGCTGCCCTGCCTGGTCACGATGATGGAGGGCGCCAACACGATCCGCTTCGCCGACATGGACGCGATGTTCCGCGCGGCGCGCTGCCAGCCGATCGAGTGGGACCACAAGGCCGCCGGCATCGGCGAGGTCGCGCGCTGCGGGCTCAAGGGTTCGCCCACCGTCGTCAAGAAGGTGTTCGCCCCGCCGCCGCGCGCCAACAAGGCCGAGGTGATCGACGCGCGCGACAAGCCGGCGCGCGAGGCGGTCGACGCGCTGCTGGCGAAGCTGTTCGCGAAGCATCCGCAGATCGAAGAGGAGATCGACCGATGAGCGGCGACGATCAGGCCGCGGCGCCTTCGGCCGCCGCTGCGCGACGCGCCGGCGGCGCCGACCTCGGTGCCTGGCGCGGGGTGTGGGTCTACGTCGAACTCGAGCGCGGTCGCGTGCATCCGGTGTCCTGGGAGCTGCTCGGCGAAGGGCGCAAGCTCGCCGATCACCTCGGCGTGCCGCTGTCGGGCGTGGTCATGGGTCCCGACGACGCGGCGACCGCGCAGGCCTGCGACGAGGCATTGCGCCACGGCGCCGATGCAGTGCACGTGGTGCGCGACCCGGTGCTCGCGCACTATCGCACCGACCCGTATACCCGGGCACTCACCGAGCTGGTCGAGCGCAACAAGCCCGAGATCCTGCTGCTCGGGGCAACCACGCTGGGGCGCGACCTCGCGGGCGCGGTGGCCACCACGCTGGGCACGGGGCTCACTGCCGACTGCACCGAACTGCGCATCGACGACGAGACGCGCAGCCTCGCCGCCACCCGGCCCACATTCGGCGGCACGCTGCTGTGCACGATCCACACGCTCGAATACCGGCCCCAGATGGCCACGATACGCCCGCGCGTGATGGCGATGCCGAAGCGCGATCCGCAGCGCACCGGGCGGGTGATCGAGGAGCAGGTCGCGCTCGCCGAAGACGACGTGGTCACCAAGATCCTCTCCTACATCCCGGACGCCGACGCCGACAAGGCGCAGCTGGCCTACGCCGACGTCGTCGTCGCGGGCGGCCGGGGCCTGGGCAAGCCCGAGAACTTCCGGCTGGTGCGCGAACTGGCCGAGCTGCTCGGCGGCGAATACGGCGGCTCGCGGCCGGTGGCGCAGGCCGGCTGGGTGGGTGCGGACCGCCAGATCGGCCAGACCGGCAAGACGATCCGCCCGAAGCTGTACATCGCCGCCGGGATCTCCGGGGCGATCCAGCATCGGGTCGGCGTGGAGGGTGCCGACGTGATCATCGCGATCAACAGCGACCCGAACGCGCCGATCATGGATTTCGCCACCTATGCGGTGGTCGGCGACGCGCTGCAGATCCTGCCGGCGCTCACCGAGGCGCTGCGCGAACGGCTCGGTCGCCGCGTGGCCGCCTGAGGAGAAGGAGCGAGCGATGGCCGAAAAATTCGACGCGATCGTGGTGGGCGCGGGGCCTTCGGGCAACACCGCCGCCTACCTGATGGCGAAGGCCGGCATGAAAGTGCTGCAGCTCGAACGCGGCGAGTATCCGGGCTCGAAGAACGTGCAGGGCGCGATCATGTACGCCGACGCGCTCGAGGCGGTGATCCCGAACTGCCGGCGCCAGGCGCCGTTCGAGCGCGCGGTGCTCGAGCAGCGGATGTGGCTGATGGACGAGCGCTCGCACGTGGGCTCGCATTTCCGCGGCACGGTCGACGCCGACGAGCAGCCGACCCGCTACACGGTGATCCGCGCCAACATGGACAAGTGGCTCTCGGGCAAGGCGCAGGACGCCGGCGTGCTGCTGATCTGCGAGACCACCGTGGTCGACCTGCTGAAGAAGGGCGAGCGGGTGGTGGGCGTGCGCACCGACCGCGCCAGGGGCGACGTGTTCGCCGACGTGGTGGTGCTCGCCGACGGCGTGAACTCGCTGGTCGCGACGAAAGCGGGCCTCAGGCCGCGGGTGAAGGCGCAGGACGTCGCGCTCGCCGTGAAGGAGATGCACTTCCTGCCCAGACACACGATCGAGGAGCGCTTCAACATCTCGGGCAACGACGGGGTCGTGGTCGAGATGCTCGGCAAGATCACGAAGGGCATGGTCGGCACCGGGTTCCTGTACACGAACAGGGAATCGATCTCGCTCGGCATCGGCTGCATGGTCGAAGACTTCAAGGCGAGCGGCGTGAGCCCCTACCAGCTGCTCGAGGAGCTGAAGAGCCATCCGTCGGTCAGGCCGCTGATCGCCGGATCGGAGGTCAAGGAATACTCCGCGCACCTGATTCCCGAGGGCGGCTACAACGCGATCCCGACGGTGCACGGCGACGGCTGGCTGATCTGCGGCGACTCGGGCGGCTTCGTCAATTCGGTGCACCGCGAAGGCTCGAACCTGGCGATGACCACCGGAAGGATGGCGGCCGAGACGATCATCGGCCTGCGCGACAAGGGCAGGGACTACACCGCGGCGAACCTGAAGAGCTACCGCAGAGCGCTCGAACAGAGTTTCGTGATGAAAGACCTGAAGAAATACCGCGACGTGCCCGAGATCCTGCACGGCAACCGGCAGTTCCTCACCACCTACCCGGAGCTGCTCACGCGCGCCGCGCACACGATGCTGAAGGTCGACGGCGTCGACAAGCTCACCAAGGAAAAAGAGATCAAGCGCGACTTCGTGGCCAGGCGCTCGCGCTTCGGCCTGTTCGGCGACGCGATCAAGCTGATGAGGGCATTGCGATGACGGTCAAGGTCGAAGAGAAGCTGTTCGAGAACCGCTACCGGGTCGACGAGGGTCGCGCGCACATCGCGATCAGGGCGCCGGAGATCTGCCGCGACCGGTGCGAGACGCCCTCGTGCACCTGGTGCTGTCCGGCCGGCTGCTACACGAAGGCCGAGGACGGCAGCGTGATCCTGTCCACCGACGGCTGCCTCGAGTGTGGCACCTGCCGGCTGCTGTGCAGCGAGCACGACAACGTCGAGTGGTCGTACCCGCGCGGCGGCTACGGGGTGCTGTACAAGTTCGGCTGAAGGCCGCGGCGCGGCCGCAAGCGCCGGGTCAGGCCGCCTGCGACAGCGCGATCGCGGGATCGACCGACTCGAAGCCGAGCGCCTGCGCCACCATCGGGTGGGTGATCCGCCCGGCGCGCAGGTTCAGGCCGGCGCGCAGCGTCGGGTCGGCGCGCAGCGCGTCGATTCCGTGATCGGCCAGCGCGAGCCCGTAGGGCAGCGTCGCCAGGTTCAGCGCGTGGCTCGAGGTGCGCGGCACCGCGCCCGGCATGTTCGCGACGCAGTAGTGGACGATGCCGTCGACCTCGTAGGTCGGGTCGGCGTGCGTGGTCGGGCGCGAGGTCTCGAAGCAGCCGCCCTGGTCGATCGAGACGTCGACCATCACCGAGCGCGGCTTCATCGTGCGCAGCATCGCGCGCGTGACCAGGCGCGGCGTGCTCGCGCCAGCGACCAGCACCGCGCCGATCACCACGTCGGCGGCGGCGATCTCCTCCTCGATCGCGGCGCGCGTGGACGGCCGCGTGCGGATGCGACCGGGCAGCTGCGCGTCGATCGCGCGCAGTTTCGCGAGCGAGCGATCGACCACGCTCACCTCGGCGCCTGCGCCCGCGGCCATGCGCACCGCCTGCACGCCCACCACGCCCGCGCCGAGCACCAGCACGCGCGCCGGCGTGACGCCGGTGACGCCGCCCAGCAGCAGCCCGGGACCGCCGGCGTCGCGCATCAGCAGCTGGCCGGCGATCGTGATCGACAGGCGTCCGGCGACCTCGCTCATCGGCGCGAGCAACGGCAGCGTGCCGTCGCTCTCGGCCACCGTCTCGTAGGCGATCGCTGTGCAGCCCGATTCGAGCAGGCCGCGGGCCAGCTGCGGATCGGGCGCGAGGTGCAGGTAGGCGAACAGCAGGTGCCGCGGCCGCAGCATCGCGACTTCGGCCGGTTGCGGCTCCTTCACCTTGACGATCAGTTCGGCGGCGTCGTACACCGCGCGCGCATCGGCGAGCACGGTCGCGCCGGCGTGCCGGTAGGCGTCGTCGTCGGCGCCGATCGCCGCCCCCGCCTGCGTCTGCACCAGCACCTCGTGGCCGCGGTGCACGTATTCGCGCACCGATTCCGGCGTCAGGCCCACCCGGTACTCGTGGACCTTGGTCTCCTTCGGAACTCCTACCTTCATCGCTCGCTCCCGCGCGGCTCGTCGGTGCCCGACGCGGGCAGACGCGCTCCGGCAGAATCGTAGGGCACTGCGGCGTTCGTGCAAAATCGCCGGCGGCGTTCGGCGCGCGCGGGCGCCATGTGGAATCCGCCGATGACGACGCCCGAAGCCCCCTACGCACGGCTCACTCCCGACCGCATGCTCGATGCGCTCGAGTCGGTCGGGCTGCGCGGCGACGGCCGCTTCATCGCGCTGAACAGCTACGAGAACCGCGTCTACCAGGCGAGCCTCGAGGACGGCCGCACGGTGGTCGCGAAGTTCTATCGACCGGGTCGATGGAGCGACCGGCAGATCCTCGAGGAGCACGCGTTCGTCGCCGACCTGGCAGGGCGCGAGATGCCGGTGGTCGCGCCGATCGCACTGGGCGAGCCGGGCCGCACGCTGGCCGCGTTCGAAGGCTACCGTTTCGCGGTCTATCCGCGCCGCGGCGGACGCGCGCCCGAACTCGACGACCCCGACACGCTCGAGCGCATCGGCCGCTTCATCGGCCGCATCCACGCGGTGGGCGCGGTGGGGCGTTTCGCCGAGCGCCCGGCGCTCGACGTCGACACCTTCGGGCGCGAGCCGCGCGACTGGCTGCTCGCGCACGATCGCATCCCCGCGGACCTGCTCGCCGCCTGGACCGGCATCGTCGACCAGGCACTCGAGGCGATCCGCAAGGCCTTCGATCGCGTGGGCGAGCTGCGCATCCAGAAGCTGCATGGCGACTGCCACGCGGGCAACGTGCTCTGGACCGACGATGGTCCTCACTTCGTCGACTTCGACGACGCGCGCAACGGGCCGGCGGTGCAGGACCTCTGGATGCTGCTGTCGGGCGATCGCGCGTCGATGACGCGGCAGCTCTCCGACGTGCTCGCCGGCTACGAGGACTTCGCCGATCTCGACCGGCGCGAGCTGCAATTGATCGAGCCGCTGCGCACGCTGCGGCTGATCCACTACTCGGCCTGGATCGCGCGGCGCTGGGACGACCCGGCATTTCCGGCGGCGTTCCCGTGGTTCGGCACGCAGCGCTACTGGCAGGACCGGGTGCTCGAGCTGCGCGAACAGGTCGCTGCGATGCAGGAGCCTGCGCTCGTCGCGTGAACGGGCAGTGAGCGCGCACGCTGCGCGCGGCGGGCGGCGCCGCCGACCCTTGCCGCGAGTGCGCACTAGAATCGACCCGACCCGACCCGGCCAGGGGCCGGGCCGGCCACTTCACCGCTCTGCAGGGAGATGGGATGACCGGGACCCGACGATTGCCAGCCTTCGCGACCTTCATTCTCGCGCTGCTGTCGCTTCTGTTCGTGCAGGCCGCCCAGGCTCGCGAAATGGTCAGCATCGCGCGCCCCGAGGTCAACCTGCGCTCCGGCCCCGGCACTTCGCACGAGGTCACCTGGATCCTCGGACGCGGCTACCCGCTCGAGGTGCTCGCGCGCAAGGGCCAGTGGCTGCGGGTGCGAGACTTCGAGAGCGACGAAGGCTGGGTCCACCGTTCGCTCACCGGCAAGACGCCGCACGTGGTCGTGAAGACGAAGGTTGCCAACATCCGCAGCGCACCGGACCTGCGCAGCCGCATCGTCGGCAAGGCCGGCTACGGCGAAGTGCTGCGCACCCTGGCGCGTCGCGCCGACTGGATCCGCATTCGCAGCGACAGCGGCCAGGTGGGCTGGATCGCGCGGCGCCTGACCTGGGGCTGGTAGGTGGCGGCACCGACAGCGCCCCCGGACTTCGCCGCCATCGAGGCCGCCGCCGCGCGGCTCGCGGGCCAGGTGGAACACACGCCCTGCCTGCACTCGCGCACCTTGTCGCAGATCACCGGTGCCGAGGTGTTCCTGAAGTTCGAGAACCTGCAGTTCACCGCTTCGTTCAAGGAGCGCGGTGCACTGAACCGTCTCGCGCTGCTCGGTGCGGGCGAGCGCAAGCGCGGCGTGCTCGCGGTCTCGGCCGGCAACCACGCGCAGGGGGTGGCCTGGCACGCGAGCCGGCTCGGCGTGCCGGCGACGATCGTGATGCCGCGCTTCACTCCGTCGGTGAAGATCGAGCGCACGCGCGAATTCGGCGCCGAGGTGGTGCTGCACGGCGAGCGCTTCGACCAGGCGCGCGAACACGGCCTGGCGCTCGCGGCGGCGCGCGGGCTGACGATGATCGATCCGTTCGACGACGACGCGGTCATCGCCGGCCAGGGGACGATCGGCATCGAGATGCTGACCGCCTGCCCCGGGCTCGACGACCTGGTGGTGCCGGTCGGTGGAGGCGGCATGATTGCCGGGATCGCCACTGCCGCGAAGCACCTGAAGCCGGGCATCCGGGTGACCGGCGTGCAGATGGAGCGCTTCGCGCTGGTGCACGACGCGATCGAGGGCGGCCACCATCCGCTGGGTGCCGGCTCGATTGCCGAGGGCATCGCGGTCGATCGCCTGGGCGAGCGCACGCTGCCGGTCATCCGCGAGCGCGTCGACAGGATGCTGCTGGTCGACGAAGGCGACGTCGAGCAGGCGGTGCTGATGCTGCTCGAGATCGAGAAGACCGTGGCCGAAGGGGCTGGCGCGGTGCCGCTGGCGGCACTGCTGCGGCACCCGGCGCACTTCCGCGGCCGGCGCGTCGGCCTGGTCCTGTCGGGCGGCAACATCGATCCGCTGCTGCTCGCCTCGATCATCGAGCGCGGGATGGTCCGTTCGGGCCGGCTCGCCCGGCTCTACGTCGACATTCGCGACGTCCCGGGCGCACTCGCGCAAGTCACCGCGCTGCTGGCCGACGAACGGGCCAACGTCGAGGAGATCCGGCACGAGCGCGCGTTCGGCAGCATCGGCGCGCAACGCGTCGAGGTCGAGATCGTCCTCCAGGCGCGCGGCCCGGCCCACGTGGCGCAGCTTCTCGCGCGTCTTGCCGCGGCGGGGTTTTCGGCCCGCACGGGCTGAGAGGGTGTGAAGCACTCGGCGCCGGCTCCCGGACCGATAGAATGCCGGTTTTCGCGGCAGTCTCGAGGACCCCAGCCATGACCATCCAGACGGTGGGAATCATCGGCGCCGGCACGATGGGCAGCGGCATTGCCCAGGCCTGCGCCGCTTCCGGCATCGACGCAGTGATGCAGGACGTGAACGAGGCCGCGCTCGAGCGCGGGCTGAAGACGGTGTCGGGCTCGCTCGATCGCCTGGTGAAGAAGGGCTCGATCGACGAGGCGCGCAAGCTCGGGATCCTGTCGCGGATCCGCGCCACCACGCGGCCCGAAGACCTCGCCCCGGCCGACCTGGTGATCGAGGCGGCCACCGAGAACGAGGAACTGAAGGTGCGGATCCTGAAGAACCTCGAGGGCATCGTGAAGCCGTCGGCGATCGTTGCGACGAACACCTCGTCGATCTCGATCACGCGGCTGGCCGCCTCGACGCATCGGCCGGAGCGGTTCGTCGGCATGCATTTCTTCAACCCGGTGCCGGTGATGGCGCTGGTCGAGGTGATTCGCGGGCTGCGCACTTCGGACGAGACGGTGGCCGCGGTCACCGAACTGGCGCAGCGGCTGGGCAAGACTCCGATCGGCGTGAAGAACAGCGCCGGCTTCGTGGTCAACCGGATCCTCTGCCCGATGATCAACGAGGCGATCTTCGCGTTGCAGGAGGGCCTGGCGAGCGCCGAGGAGATCGACGCGGGCATGAAGCTCGGTTGCAACCATCCGATCGGCCCGCTCGCGTTGTGCGACCTGATCGGGCTGGACGTGCAGCTGGCCGTGATGGAAGTGCTCTACGGCGGCTTCAACGACCCGAAGTACCGGCCGGCCCCGCTGCTGCGCGAGATGGTCGACGCCGGGCTGCTCGGGCGCAAGACAGGCCGCGGCTTCTACCGATACGACAAGTGAACGCATCGGCGGCGCAGCCGGCCGGCCCGACGCTGGCGTTCTGGCAGCAGCGCTTCGAGTCGCAGCGCACGCCCTGGGATCGCGGGGCGGTCAATCCCGCGCTCGCACCGCTGGTGGCGAGCGGGCTGCTCGCGTCCGGGGCACGGGTGCTGGTGCCCGGTTGCGGCGCCGGCTACGAGGTGGAGCAGCTCGCCGCGAGCGGGCTGCACCCGGTGGGGGTCGACTACGCGCCGGCGGCGGTCGAACTCACGCGTGCGCGGCTCGCGCAGGCGGGGCTGTCCGCCGAAGTGCTCCAGGCCGATCTGCTCGACTGGACGCCGGCGGCTGCGTTCGACGCGATCTGGGACCAGGCCTGCCTGTGCGCACTGCATCCC
>QEVL01000027.1 GCA_003577305.1 Burkholderiales bacterium | reverse complement strand
GGTCTGCGGCGCCGCGCAGCCGCCGAGCGCAAGCGCGCCCGCCAGGGCCGCGGCGCCGGCGGCCTGCCGCGCGCGTTCCGCGCTCAACGAATCGAGCGGGTGAACGAAAAGACCTTGGTGAAGCCGAGAATGTCGGTGATCAGCAGCACGACGAAGATCGTGACGATCGCGCCCAGCACTCCGGCCCCGGCCGGCAACTCGTCGATCTGCGCCGCCAGTTCATGCGCCTGCTGGTCATCGAGCGCCTGCACGCGTTCGAGCGCCTCGCGCGGATCGACGCCGAGCGCCTCGAGTCGCGCGCGGACGTCGTCACGGGCGAGCAGCGTCTCGAGCGTCGCCCGGTCGGATGCGGGCCTCGCGGCCAGCGCCTCCTCGGTGCTCACGACGCGAGCCCGGGCCGGCACCGGCATCGTCGATGCCAGAAGGCCGGCAACTACTGCACCGGCAACCATGCGAACGATACGGCCATGGATCATTGGATTCCCCTCTTCGTCGAAATCGGTCGGTCTCGCCGACGCCGCAGGCACGGTAGCACCGCAGTCGCGAGTCGGGCAAACCGCGGCCTGCCCCGGGGTTGCAGGATTCCGACACGATGCCGCCGGGAGCCGCCCGGCGGAGCTTTCGGCGCCCTGCGGCACGCGGTAGACTGCATCGAAGGCACCGCGCAGGTACGCGGCCGATCCCTGCGCTGCACACAGGAGGAGACGTTGCAGGCGACCGACATCGGCGACCCCGATTACTTCCATCGGGTGGTCGACTGCCAGTGGGCGTGCCCGGCCCACACGCCCGTCCCCGAGTACATCCGGTTGATCGCCGCAGGCCGGTACTCCGACGCCTATCTGGTCAACTGGCGCGCCAACGTGTTTCCGGGCGTGCTCGGCCGCACCTGCGACCGACCCTGCGAACCCGCGTGTCGGCGCGGTCGCGTCGAGGCACAGCAGGCACAGGCGCCCGAACCGGTGGCCATTTGCCGCCTCAAGCGCGTCGCCGCCGACTTCAAGGACGACATCCGCGGGCGCCTTCCGCGGCGCGCCGCGCGGCCCAACGGCAGGCGCGTGGCCTGCGTGGGCGCCGGGCCCGCGTCGCTCACCGTTGCACGCGATCTCGCGCCGCTCGGCTATGCGGTCACCGTCTTCGACCGCGATGCGCAGGCCGGCGGCATGATCCGCACGCAGATCCCGCGCTTCCGGCTGCCCGAGGAAGTCATCGACGAGGAAACCGGCTACGTGCTCGACCTCGGCGTCGAGCTCCGCGGCGGTGAACCGGTCGATTCGCTGCGCGCGCTGCTCGCGCAGGGCTTCGACGCGGTGTTCGTCGGCAGCGGCGCACCGCGCGGGCGCGACCTCGATCTTCCCGGGCGCGCGCAGGCCGCGGCGCAGATCCACGTGGGCATCGAGTGGCTGGCATCGGTATCGTTCGGCCACGTCGATCGCATCGGCAAGCGGGTGATCGTGCTGGGCGGGGGCAACACCGCGATGGATTGCTGCCGCACCGCGCGCCGCCTGGGCGGCGAAGACGTCAAGGTGATCGTGCGCTCCGGATTCGACGAGATGAAGGCCTCGCCCTGGGAGAAGGAAGACGCGATGCACGAGGGCATCCCGATCCTGAACTTCCTCGTGCCCAGGGCATTCCTGCACTCCGGCGGGCGCCTCACCGGCATGCGCTTCGGCAAGGTCGAGGCGCGCTTCGACGAGCGCGGACGGCGCAGCCTCGTGCCCACCGGCGAACCCGATCAGGTCTTCGACTGCGACGAGGTCCTGATCGCGGTCGGCCAGGAGAACGCGTTCCCCTGGATCGAGCGCGACCTCGGCATCGAGTTCGACCGATCCGGCATGCCGGTGCTCGACCCGGTGTCGATGCAGTCGACGCTGCCGCAGGTGTTCTTCGGCGGCGACGCCGCGTTCGGGCCGAAGAACATCATCTGGGCGGTGGCGCACGGCCACGAGGCCGCGGTGTCGATCGATCGCTTCCTCGAAGGCGAAGACGTCCGCGCGCGCCCGGGGCCGGCGGTCACGATCGTGTCGCAGAAAATGGGCATCCACGAGTGGAGCTACGACAACGAGGTCGTGCGCGACCCGCGGCACAAGGTGCCCTGGCGCGACGTGAACAAGGCGCTGCGCGACATCCGTGTCGAGGTCGAACTCGGTTTCGATGCGCGCACTGCGCTGCGCGAGGCGCAGCGCTGCCTGAACTGCGACGTGCAGACCGTCTTCACCGCGAAGCAGTGCATCGAATGCGACGCCTGCGTCGACGTCTGCCCCACCGACTGCATCACTTTCACGATGCTGCCGGCCGACGGCGACGAGCGGACGCTGCGTGCGGGCCTGCGCGCGCCGGCGCTCGAGGAAAGCCAGCCGCTGTACATCGCCACCGGCCTGAAGACCGGCCGGGCAATGATCAAGGACGAAGACGTCTGCCTGCACTGCGGGCTGTGCGCCGAGCGCTGCCCGACCGGCGCCTGGGACATGCGCAAGTACCTGATCGACATCGCCCACGCCGGACCGGGTTGCCGCACCCCCGCCAGAAAGGCTGCCTGATGAAGCGCATCGAAGCCGTCAACGACTTCGTCGTCAAGTTCGCCAACGTCAACGGCTCGGGCTCGGCCTCGGCCAACGAGCTGTTCACCAGGAGCATCCTGCGCATGGGCGTGCCGGTCAGCCCGCGCAACATCTTCCCCTCGAACATCCAGGGGCTGCCCACCTGGTACGAGGTACGCGTCACCGAGAAAGGCCACCTGGGGCGCCGCGGCGGCGTCGACCTGCTGGTGGCGATGAACCCGCAGACCTGGGACCGCGACCTGGCCGAGATCGAGCCCGGCGGCTACCTGCTCCACGACAGCACGAAGCCGCTGCCCGCGTCGAAGTTGCGCGCCGACGTGCACACGATCGGCGTCCCGCTCACCGCGATCTGCAATGCCGCCTGGAGCGAGCCGCGCGAGCGCCAGTTGCTGAAGAACATCATGTACGTGGGCGTGCTCGCGGCGCTCATCGGCATCGACCCGGCCGTGATCGCGCAACTCGTCGGCGAACAGTACCGGGGCAAGGAGAAGCTTCTCACGCCGAACCTCGACGCGTTCCGCAAGGGCTACCACTACGCCCTGGAGCACCTCGACGACGCGCTCGGGCTGCGCGTGCGGCGCGCGGCCAACATCGGCGAGCGCATCTTCGTCGACGGCAATTCGGCCGCCGCGCTGGGCTGCGTCTACGGCGGCGCCACCGTCTGCGCCTGGTATCCGCTCACGCCGTCGTCGTCGGTCGCCGAGGCGTTCCGGAAATACTGCGCGAAACTGCGCGTCGACCGCGACAGCGGCGAGAACCGCTTCGCGATCGTGCAGGCCGAGGACGAACTGGCCTCGATCGGCATGGTGGTGGGCGCCGGGTGGAACGGCGCACGCGCATTCACCGCCACTTCCGGGCCCGGCGTGTCGCTGATGACCGAATTCATCGGACTGGCCTATTTCGCCGAGATCCCGGCCACGATCATCAACGTGCAGCGCGGCGGCCCTTCCACCGGCATGCCGACCCGCACCCAGCAGGCCGACCTGCTGTCGTGCGCCTACGCCTCGCACGGCGACACGAAGCACGTGCTGCTGTTCCCCGAAGACCCGAACGAATGCTTCGAGTTCGCCGCGCAGGCGCTCGACCTCGCCGACCGGTTGCAGACGCCGGTGTTCCTGATGACCGACCTCGACATCGGCATGAACCAGCGCCTCACCGCACCGTTCAGGTGGGACGACAGCCGACGCTACGACCGCGGCAAGGTGATGAGCGCGCGCATGCTCGAGGACGGGCGCGAGTTCGGCCGCTACCTCGACGTCGACGGCGACGGGATTCCGTACCGCACCTGGCCGGGCACGCATCCGACGCGCGGCGCCTATTTCACCCGCGGCACCACTAAGGACGCCTGGGCCCGCTATTCCGAGGCCGGCGCCGACTACGTGGCCAACGTGCAGCGCCTGCTGCGCAAGTGGGAGACCGCGAAATCGCTGGTGCCGGCCGCGATCGAGCGGCGCGCGCCGCGGCCGGCCGGCGTCGGCGCCGTCTACTTCGGCTCGACCAGCCCGGCGATGAGCGAGGCGATCGAGGCGCTCGAAGCGCGCTCGATGCATCTCGACACGCTGCGCATCCGCGCCTTCCCGTTCGGCGCCGAGGTGGCGAAGTTCATCGCGGCGCATGCCACCGTGTTCGTCGTCGAGCAGAACCGCGACGCCCAGCTGCGCACGATGCTGGTCAACGAGCTCGGAGTCGATCCGGCGCGGCTGGTGCCGGTGCTGCACTACGACGGCACGCCGATCACTGCGCGCTTCATCACCGAAGCGATCGCCGAGCGCCTGTCGGGCGCCAACGTCAAGCCGCTCGAGCGCGGCAAGGTTGCCTGAGGTTCGCGCCATGACCTGGCTGCCCAAGCCCACCCTGCATCACCCGACGCTGCCGAAGAACCGCCTCGGGCTCACCCGCCGCGACTACGAAGGCAGGATCTCCACGCTGTGCGCCGGTTGCGGCCACGACTCGATCTCCGCCGCGATCGTCCAGGCGTGCTGGGCGCTCGGGATCGAGCCGCACCGCGTGGCGAAGCTCTCCGGAATCGGCTGCTCGTCGAAGACGCCCGACTACTTCCTTGCAAACGCGCACGGCTTCAACTCGGTGCATGGGCGCATGCCGTCGGTGCTCACCGGAGCGAGCCTCGCGAACCGCGAGCTGATCTACCTCGGCGTCTCGGGCGACGGCGACTCCGCGTCGATCGGGCTGGGCCAGTTCGCTCACGCGATGCGCCGCGGCGTCGACATGACCTACATCGTCGAGAACAACGGCGTCTACGGGCTGACCAAGGGGCAGTTCTCGGCCACTGCCGACCGCGGTTCGAAGTCGCGGCGGGGCGCGGTCAACAACGACTCGGCGATCGACCTCGTGCTGCTCGCGCTGCAGCTGGGCGCGACCTACGTGGCGCGCGGCTTCTCGGGCGACAAGGCACAGCTGGTGCCGCTCATCGAGGGTGCGCTCGCGCATCGCGGCGCGGCGTTCATCGACGTGGTGAGTCCCTGTGTCGCGTTCAACAACCACGCCGGGAGCACGAAGAGCTACGACTACGTGCGCGAACACAACGACGCGGTCAACCGGCTCGACTTCGTTCCCGCGCGCAGCGAGATCACTGCCGAGTGCCCGCCCGGCGAGGTCACCACGATCGTCCAGCACGACGGTTCGTCGCTCAGGCTGCACCGGCTCGCCGACGACTTCGACCCGACCGACCGGATCGCCGCGATGAACCGGGTGATGGCGCACCAGGCCAGGGGCGAGATCGTCACCGGCCTGCTCTTCGTCGACGCTGCCAGCGGCGACCTGCACGATCGCATCGGCACGCCGAAGACCGCGATGAACCGGCTCGACGAGGTCGCGCTGTGTCCGGGCTCGGCAATGCTCGAGCAGATCAACGCCTCGCTCAGGTGACGCGCGGCGCGCCGCGCGTGCCGGCCACCGCGAAGCGCGAAGCGCGCGCTGCCGCCGCCGCGCGCGCTACTTGCCGGCCTTCGCCGGCCGGCCGACCTCGCGGCGCGGGTGCCCGGTGAACAGTTGCCGGGGCCGCCCGATCTTCTGGTCGGGATCGGCGATCATCTCGTTCCACTGCGAGATCCAGCCCACGGTGCGCGCCAGCGCGAAGACGCAGGTGAACATCTCGGTCGGGATGCCCAGCGCCTTCTGCACGATTCCGGAGTAGAAGTCGACGTTCGGGTACAGCTTGCGGCTGACGAAGTAGTCGTCTTCGAGCGCGATCTTCTCGAGCTTCATCGCCAGGGCGAACAGCGGGTCGTCGTGCAGGCCGAGCTCGGTGAGCACCTCGTGGCAGGTTTCGCGCATCAGCCGGGCGCGCGGGTCGTAGTTCTTGTAGACGCGGTGGCCGAAGCCCATCAGCTTCACGCCCGAGTTCCTGTCCTTCACCTGGTCGATGAACTCGCCGATCTTCTCGACGCCGCCCATTCCCTGGATGTCGTTGAGCATCACCAGGCAGGCCTCGTTCGCGCCGCCGTGCGCCGGGCCCCACAGCGTGGCGATGCCCGCGGCGATGCAGGCGAACGGATTGGCGCCCGAGGAGCCGGCGAGCCGCACGGTGGAGGTGGAGGCGTTCTGTTCGTGGTCGGCGTGCAGGATCAGGATGCGGTCGAGCGCGCGCACCAGCACGTCGTTCGGCCTGTACTCCTCGCATGGCGTCGCGAACATCATCCGCATGAAGTTCGCGGCGTACGACAGGTGGTTCTGCGGGTACATGAACGGCTGGCCGGTCGAATACTTGTATGCCATCCCGACCAGCGTCGGCATCTTCGCGATCAGGCGGATCGCCGAGATGAAGCGATGCTCCGGATTGCTGATGTCGAGCGAGTCGTGATAGAAGGCCGACAGCGCGCCGACCATGCCCACCAGCACCGCCATCGGGTGTGCGTCGCGCCGAAACCCCTGCAGGAAGCGCGCCATCTGCTCGTGGACCATCGTGTGCCGGGTCACGCGCTGATCGAAGTCGCGGCGTTGCGCCTCGTCGGGCAGCTCGCCGTTGAGCAGCAGGTAGCAGGTCTGCAGGTAGTCACAGTGCTCGGCGATCTGCTCGATCGGGTAGCCGCGGTACAGCAGTTCGCCCTTGTCGCCGTCGATGTAGGTGATCTTCGACTCGCAGGCCGCGGTGGACATGAAGCCCGGGTCGAAGGTGAACTTGCCGGTCTGCCCGTAGAGCTTGCGGATGTCGATCACGTCCGGGCCGACCGTGCCGTGGTAGATCGGGAAATCGATCGGCGGCGTGCCATCCGAGAAGGAGAGCGTGGCTTTGTGCTGGGCGGTCATTGGACTTTTCCTCGGTGTGGAGGGCCAGGGTCATCCCTGCCCCGTGCGTTTCATCGTTGCCTTGCCGGTCAGACGCTTCTGAGCATCCCGAGCACCCGCTGCATCTGGGGGGTGGCCGACGCGGCATCGAGCTCGCACCGGCCGAGGATCAGTTCGAGCAGCTCGCCGTCGCCCAGGTCGAGAAGCCGGTCGAGCCCTGCCACGTCGTCGTCGGTGAGGTCCGACTCGAAGCGCTCGAAGAACCTCGCCATGACGAGGTCGTTCTCGAGCAGCCCGCGGCGCGCACGCCAGCGCAATCGGCGCCGCCGCACCTCGTCGGCCTGGTGCCCGCCCCCGGACATCGGCCCGCGCTCCCGGTCGCGCCCGGCGCTCAGACGGAGCGCCGGACCAGCAGGTCCTTGATCTTGTTGATCGCCCGGTTCGGGTTCAACCCCTTCGGGCAGACGTCGACGCAGTTCATGATCGAACGGCACCTGAACAGCCGATACGGATCCTCGAGGTCGTCGAGCCGCCCGCTCGTGGCCAGGTCGCGGCTGTCGGAGAGGAACCGGTAGGCCTGCAGCAGTCCGGCCGGGCCGACGTACTTGTCGGGGTTCCACCAGAACGACGGGCACGCGGTGGAGCAGCAGGCGCACAGGATGCACTCGTACAGGCCGTCGAGGCGCTCGCGCTCCTCGGGCGACTGCAGCCTCTCCTTCTCGGGCGCAGGCGTGTCGTTGATCACGTACGGCCTGATCGAGTGGTACTGGGCGAAGAACTGCGTCATGTCGACGATCAGGTCGCGGATGACCGGGATGCCGGGCAGCGGGCGCAGCACGATCGGCTGCTTCAGCTCGAGCAGGTTGGTGATGCAGGCCAGGCCGTTCTTGCCGTTGATGTTCATCGCGTCGGAGCCGCACACCCCTTCGCGGCACGAGCGCCGGAACGCGAGCGAGTCGTCTTTCGCCTGCTTGATGCGCATCAGCGCGTCGAGCAGCATCTTGTCGGTGGGCTCGAGCTCGACCTCGAGGTCCTGCATGTACGGCCGGACGTCCTTGTCCGGGTCGTAGCGATAGATCGAGAACTTCACGACCCGCCTGCCATGCGCGGCGGACGCCGCGCTCTCCGGGGATTCGACCACTGCGCTCATCAGGGCTCCTGCGCTTCGCGATAAGTCGGTTGTCTCAGAAGGTGCGCGCCTTCGGCGCGAACGTCTCGACGGTGAGCGGCCGGGTGTTCACCGGCTTGTATTCGAGGCGGCTGCCGTCGGAGTACCACAGCGTGTGCTTCAGCCAGTTCACGTCGTCGCGCTCGGGGTAGTCGCGGTGCGCGTGCGCGCCGCGGCTCTCCTTGCGCGCCTCGGCCGAGCAGATCGTGGCGCGCGCGACCTCGATCAGGTTGTGCAGTTCGAGCGCCTCGACGCGCGCGGTGTTGAACACCTGTGACTTGTCTTTCAGGTGCACCGCGTCGACGCGCGCCGCCATCGCGCCGATGACCTGCACGCCCTCGGCCAGCAGCTCTTTCGTGCGGAACACGCCGCAGTGCGACTGCATCGCGCGGCGGATGTCGCTGGCCACCTCCTGCGTGTTTTCGCCCGACGTCGAGCCGTCGAGCCTGGCGAGCCGCGCGAGCGCGGCGTCGCCCGCGTCGCGCGGCAGCAGCTTGTGGCTGGCGTCTTTCGCCCTCGAGGCGATGATGTGGTTGCCGGCCGCGCGCCCGAACACGACCAGGTCGAGCAGCGAGTTGGTGCCGAGCCGGTTGGCGCCGTGCACCGACACGCAGGCGCACTCGCCGATCGCGTACAGGCCGCCCACCACCGAGTCGGGGTTGCCGTCTTTCGGCACCACCACCTGGCCGTGGTAGTTGGTGGGGATGCCGCCCATCTGGTAGTGAAGCGTCGGCACCACCGGAATCGGGTCGGTGATCGGATCGACGTTGGCGAACTTGATCGCGATCTCGCGGATCGACGGCAGCCGCTTCATGATCGTCTCGGCGCCCAGGTGGTCGAGCTTGAGCAGCACGTAGTCGCCGTGTGGCCCCGCGCCGCGGCCCTCCTTGATCTCCTGGTCCATCGAGCGCGAGACGAAGTCGCGCGGAGCCAGGTCTTTCAGCGTGGGCGCATAGCGCTCCATGAAGCGCTCGCCCTGCTTGTTCAGCAGGATGCCGCCCTCGCCGCGCACGCCCTCGGTGATCAGCACGCCGGCACCGGCCACGCCGGTCGGATGGAACTGCCAGAACTCCATGTCCTCGAGCGGGATGCCGGCGCGCGCGGCCATGCCGAGGCCGTCGCCGGTATTGATGAACGCGTTGGTCGAGGCCGCGAAGATGCGCCCGGCCCCGCCGGTGGCGATCACGGTGACCTTCGACTCGAGCACCAGCAACTCGCCGGTTTCCATCTCGAGCGCGACCACGCCGACGCAGTCGCCGTCGGAGTCGCGCAGGATGTCGAGCGCCATCCACTCGACGAAGAACTGCGTGCGCGCCCTCACGTTGCGCTGGTACAGCGTGTGCAGCAGCGCATGGCCGGTGCGGTCGGCAGCGGCACAGGCGCGCTGCACCGGTTTCTCGCCGAAGTTGGCGGTGTGCCCGCCGAACGGGCGCTGGTAGATGGTGCCGTCGGGATTGCGGTCGAACGGCATGCCGAAGTGCTCGAGCTCGTAGACCACCTTCGGCGCCTCTCGGCACATGAACTCGATCGCATCCTGGTCGCCGAGGTAGTCCGACCCCTTCACCGTGTCGAACATGTGCCAGTACCAGTTGTCCTCGCCCATGTTGCCGAGCGACGCGCCGATCCCGCCCTGCGCGGCGACCGTGTGCGAGCGCGTGGGGAATACTTTCGAGAGCACCGCCACGTCGTAGCCGGCCTCGGCCAGTTGCAGCGAACAGCGCATGCCCGAGCCGCCGGCCCCGACGATCACCGCATCGAACTTGCGCCGGGGCAGGTTGTTCGCGAGCTGGTTCAGCACGTCGGCCATCTTCAGACGCTCCAGAGAATGATCACCGCCCAGCACGCGTAGGCGATCAGAAGCACGATCGTGGCGGCCTGCAGCGCCAGGCGCAGGCCGATCGGCTTGACGTAGTCCATGTAGATGTCGCGCACGCCGACCCAGGCGTGCCAGGTGAGTGCGAGCAGCGCCACCAGCGTGAGCACTTTCATCCAGCGCGCGGCGAACAGCCCCGCCCAGGTGCCGTAGGTGAGTTCGGGCAGCGCCATCAGCGAGACGAGCAGCACCACCGTGTAGACGGCCATCACCACCGCGGTGATGCGCTGCGCGAGCCAGTCGCGCAGTCCGTAGTGCGCGCCGACGATGATCCGTTTGTCAGTAGTCATGGAGGCCACCGTGGTCAGAACAGCCCGAACAGCTTCGATCCGACGATCAGCGTGAGCGCCAGGCTCACCGCGAGCACGATCGCCGCCGAGGTGCGCCCGGCCGCCTTGCTCATCGCGATGTCCACGTCCATCAGCAGGTGGCGCACGCCGGCGCAGAAGTGATGCAGGTACGCCCAGATCAGCGCGAGCAGCACCAGCCTGGCGAACCAGTTCGAGACCACCGCACGGTAGGTGTCGAAACTGAGCTCGGAAGTCAGGCTCTGCTGGAACAGGTAGAGCACGAACGGCAGGCCGACCAGGAACATCAGCGCGCCGCTGATCCGGTGCAGGATCGAGACCAGGGCGGCGAGCGGCAGCCGGTAGCGGAAGACGATGTCGGTGATGTGCAGGTTGCGGAAGCGGGGCCTGGCTCCGCCTGGCGAATTGCGCATCGATTTGTTCACCGCGTCGGCCATGTCGCCCCCGTTGATCGCAAAACCTTCGTATTCTGAACCAATTTGGCGCAATGCACCAAACGCGCGTTCGGCATGCGCGCGCCGGGCGGCGCGCGCGTGCGGCTCAACCCAGTTCGTTGTAGTAGTGGTGGCGCTGCGTGACGCAGTAGCCGCGCCGCAACTCCACCGGCTGCTCGCCGTAGGTGTGCGAAACGCGCTCCACCAGCAGCAGCGGCGACCCTTCGGCCACCTGCAGCGTGCGTGCACGACCGCGGTCGGCGGCGACCGCCTTGAGTCGCTCGGTCGCGCCGATCATGCGCACGCCGAACTCGGTCTCGAACATCAGGTAGAGCGGACCGTGCCAGGCGTCGAGCCGCTCGGCCGAGAGCCCGCGAAAGCGCGAGCCCGGCAGCCAGATCTCGTCGAGCACCGTCGGCTCGCCGTCGGCTTCGAGCAACCGGCGGATCAGCACCACCGCTTCGCCGGCGCGCAGCGCCAGCGCACGCGCCACCTCGCTGGGTGCGCGCAACCGGCGGCACTCGAGCACGCGGCTGGTCATCACCATGCCCGGCCCCGCTTCGCCGGCGCGGGTCGGCGCGTGCGCCCCGGCGCCGGCGCCCGTGTCGTCGGGGCGCAGCCGCAGGAACCGGAACTGGGTGCGCACCTCGCGATGCGAGGCGACGAAAGTGCCCCTTCCCTGGCGACGCACGACCAGGTTGGCGGCGGCCAGTTCGTCGATCGCCTTGCGGACCGTTCCCTGGCTCACGCGATAACGTGCCGCCAGTTCGATTTCGCTGGGGATCGCCTCGCCGGGCTTCCACTCGCCCGACTGCAGGCCGCGCAACAGCAGTTCGCGAATCTGTCGATAGAGCGGCGCGAACGTCGGCCCGGCCCCCGCCCCGGAGGCGGTGCCGTCGTCGTCGCGCCGCGCGCTGCGGGACGCCTCGTTCATGGCGGCGATTGAACCACGTGCAGCTGCCGGATGTCCAGTTACATATGTCTTATATAAGATATCTGTCACGCTTGACACTGGTGACGCCCGATCCTAGACTACCGGCCGTCCGCCGTTTCACCGTTTCACCCTCTCCCCCACGAAAGGTCGCCCCCATGTCCAAGCCCGCCAAGCGCGTCGCCGTCACCGGCGCTGCCGGCCAGATCGGCTACAGCCTGCTTTTCCGGATCGCCAACGGCGACATGCTCGGAAAAGACCAGCCCGTGATCCTGCAGTTGCTCGACATCACCCCGGCGCTGCCCGCGGTCAAGGGAGTGGTGATGGAGCTCGAAGACTGCGCGTTCCCGTTGCTGGCGGGCGTGGTCGTCACCGATGACCCGAAAGTGGCGTTCCGCGACGCCGACTACGCGCTGCTGGTGGGCGCGCGCCCGCGCACCAAGGGGATGGAGCGCAAGGACCTGCTCGAAGCCAACGGAGCGATCTTCACGGTGCAGGGCCGCGCGCTCGACGAGGCGGCAAGCCGCGACTGCCGCATCCTGGTCGTGGGCAACCCGGCCAACACCAACGCGTTCATCGCGATGCACTCGGCGCCGGGCCTGCCGAAGAAGAACTTCACCGCGATGCTGCGCCTGGACCACAACCGCGCGCTCTCGCAGGTGGCCGCGCGCATCGGCAAGCCGGTCGACGCGATCGACAGGATGATCGTCTGGGGCAACCACAGCCCGACGATGTACCCCGACTACCGCTTCGCCACCGTCGGCGGCAGGTCGGTCAGGGAAATGATCGGCGACGAGGCATGGAACCGCGACGTCTTCATTCCCACCGTGGGCAAGCGCGGCGCGGCGATCATCGAGGCCCGCGGCCTGTCGTCGGCGGCTTCGGCCGCGAACGCGGCGCTCGACCACATGCGCGACTGGGCGCTCGGCACCGGCGCGCGCTGGGTGACGATGGGCGTGCCCTCCGACGGCTCCTACGGCATCCCCGAAGACGTGATCTACGGCGTGCCGGTCACCTGCGCCAACGGCGAGTACACGCGCGTGAGCGGGCTGGAGATCGACGAGTTCAGCCGCGCGCGCATGGACCTGACGCTGAAGGAGCTGTTCGAGGAGCGCGACGGCGTCAGGCACCTGCTGGGCTGAGGTCGCCATGAGCACCCCAGGACGCAGGTTCCGCGAAGCGCTCGCCGCCGAACAGCCGCTGCAGATTCCGGGCGCGATCAACGCGAATCACGCGCTGCTGGCCAGGCGCGCCGGCTTTCGCGCGATCTACCTGTCGGGCGGCGGGGTTGCCGCCGGCTCGCTCGGCCTGCCCGACCTCGGCATCACCGGGCTCGAAGACGTGCTCGTCGACGTGCGCCGCATCACCGACGTCTGCGACCTTCCGCTGCTGGTCGACGTCGACACCGGCTTCGGTGCCTCGGCGTTCAACGTCGCGCGCACCACGAAGTCGCTGGCCAAGGCCGGCGCCGCCGCGATGCACATCGAGGACCAGGTCGGCGCGAAGCGCTGCGGCCACCGGCCCGGCAAGGAGATCGTCAGCCAGGACGAAATGGTCGACCGCATCAAGGCCGCGGCCGACGCCCGTACCGACCCCGATTTCTTCATCATGGCGCGCACCGACGCGCTGGCGGTCGAGGGGCTCGAGCGCGCGATCGAGCGCGCGGTCGCCTGCGTCGAGGCCGGCGCCGACGGCATCTTCCCCGAGGCGATGACCGAGCTGTCGATGTACCGGCGCTTCGCCGACGCGGTGAAGGTGCCGGTGCTGGCCAACATCACCGAATTCGGCCAGACGCCGCTGTTCACCGTTGACGAACTGCGCGGCGCCGGCGTGGCGATGGCGCTCTACCCGCTGTCGGCGTTTCGCGCGATGAACAAGGCGGCCGACAACGTCTACCACGCGCTGCGCCGCGACGGCACCCAGCAGGCAGTGGTGCCGACGATGCAGACGCGCCAGGAACTGTACGACTCGATCGGTTACTGGGACTACGAGCGCAAGCTCGACGCACTGTTCGCGCGCCCGAAGTGAGCGCGTCCCCAACGGAACGACCATGAGCAACGAGACCCAGAATCCCGGCTTCAGGCCGAAGAAGTCGGTGGCGCTTTCGGGCGTCACCGCCGGCAACACCGCCCTGTGCACCGTGGGCCGCACCGGCAACGACCTGCACTACCGCGGCTACGACATCCTCGACATCGCCGAGGCCGCCGAGTTCGAGGAGATCGCGCACCTGCTGGTGCACGGCAGGCTGCCCAACCGCGCCGAACTCGCCGGCTACAAGGCGAAGCTGCGCGCGCTGCGCGGGCTGCCGGCCAACGTGAAGGCGGCGCTCGAGTGGCTGCCGGCGTCGGCGCACCCGATGGACGTGATGCGCACCGGCGTCTCGGCGCTCGGTTGCAACCTGCCCGAGAAGGACGACCACAACCTCGCCGGGGCGCGCGACATCGCCGACCGGCTGATGGCCTCGCTCGGCCCGATGCTGCTCTACTGGTACCACTACTCCACCAACGGGCGGCGCATCGAGGTCGAGACCGACGACGATTCGATCGGCGGCCACTTCCTGCACCTGCTGCACGGGCGCGAACCCCCGGCGCTGTGGGTGCGCGCGATGCACACTTCACTCATCCTGTACGCCGAGCACGAGTTCAACGCGTCCACGTTCACCGCCCGCGTGATCGCCGGCACCGGCTCGGACATGTATTCGTCGATCGCCGGCGCGATCGGCGCGCTGCGCGGCCCGAAGCACGGCGGCGCCAACGAGGTCGCCTTCGAGATCCAGAAGCGCTACGAAACGCCCGACGAGGCCGAGGCCGACATCCGCCGCCGCGTCGGGAACAAGGAGGTGGTGATCGGCTTCGGTCACCCGGTCTACACCGTCTCCGACCCGCGCAACAAGGTGATCAAGGAGGTCGCGCACCGGCTCTCGCACGACGCCGGGAACACGAAGATGTTCGACATCGCCGAGCGCCTCGAGACGGTCATGTGGGACGCGAAGAAGATGTTCCCGAACCTCGACTGGTTCAGCGCGGTGAGCTACCACATGATGGGCGTGCCCACCGCGATGTTCACGCCGCTGTTCGTGATCGCGCGCACCTCGGGCTGGTCGGCGCACGTGATCGAGCAGCGCATCGACAACAAGATCATCCGGCCGAGCGCGAATTACGTCGGACCCGAGAACCTGAAGTTCGTGCCGCTCGCCAAGCGCAGGTAACCGCCTCCCGGCTCCTCCCCACCAACCCCACGGACACACGCAACATGGGCGCCCACATCCCGACGAGCCGGCCGAAGCCGGACAAGGTCCTGGTCGACATCGTCGACTACACGCTGAAGTACAAGGTGCGCAGCAAGGAGGCGATCGAGACCGCGCGCGCATGCCTGATCGACACGCTGGGCTGCGGCCTGGAGGCGCTCTCGTACCCGGCCTGCACCAAGCTGCTCGGGCCGGTGGTGCCCGGAACCGTCGTGCCCAACGGCGCACGGGTGCCGGGCACCCAGTTCCAGCTCGACCCGGTGCAGGCCGCGTTCGACATCGGTGCGATGATCCGCTGGCTCGACTTCAACGACACCTGGCTCGCCGCCGAATGGGGCCACCCGTCCGACAACCTCGGCGGAATCCTCGCCACCGCCGACTGGCTCAGCCGCACCGCGATCGCGCAGGGCAAGGCGCCGCTCACGATGCGCCAGGTGCTTGAGGCGATGGTCAAGGCGCACGAGATCCAGGGCGTGATTGCGCTGGAGAACTCGTTCAATCGCGTCGGCCTCGACCACGTGGTGCTGGTCAAGGTGGCCTCCACCGCGGTCTGCGGGATGCTGCTGGGGCTCACGCGCGACGAGCTGATCAATGCGGTGTCGCTCGCCTGGGTCGACGGCCAGTCGCTTCGCACCTACCGGCACGCGCCGAACACCGGCAGCCGCAAGAGCTGGGCGGCGGGCGACGCCACCAGCCGCGCGGTGCGCCTCGCGCTGATCGCGCGCACCGGCGAGATGGGCTATCCGTCGGTGCTCACCGCGAAGACCTGGGGCTTCTACGACGTGCTGTTCAAAGGCAGGGAATTCGCTTTCCAGCGCCCCTACGGCAGCTACGTGATGGAGAACGTGCTGTTCAAGATCTCGTTCCCTGCCGAGTTCCACGCGCAGACCGCGGTCGAGTGCGCGATGACGCTGCACGGCGAACTGAAGAAGGCCGGCCGTTCGGTCGACGAGATCCGCAGGATCACGATCCGCACGCACGAATCGGCGATCCGCATCATCGACAAGAAAGGGCCGCTCGACAACCCGGCCGATCGCGACCACTGCATCCAGTACATGGTGGCCGTGCCGCTGATCTTCGGCCGCCTCACCGCCGAAGACTACGAAGACCGGATCGCCGCCGACCCGCGCATCGACGCGCTGCGCGAGAAGATGACCTGCGTCGAGGACACCCAGTTCAGCAAGGATTACCTCGACCCGGAGAAGCGCTCGATCGCCAACGGCATCACGATCGAGTTCGCCGACGGCAGGAAGCTGAAGGAAGTCGTCGTCGAGTACCCGATCGGGCACCGCCGGCGCCGCAAGGAAGGCATCCCGGTGCTGGTCGAGAAGTTCCGCACCAATCTGGCGCGGCGCTTCCCGGCAAGGCAGCAGCAACGCATTCTCGAGGTATCGCTCGACCAGAAGGCGCTCGAGGCGATGCCGGTCAACGAGTACGTCGACCTGTACGTCATCTGAGGGGAGATCGGACATGTCACGCAACGAGTTCGACACGCTGAAGGAATTCCGGCTGAAGTCGGGCAGGACCGGGCGCTTCCATTCGCTGCCCGCGCTCGCCCGGAAGTTCCCCAACGTGAACCGGCTGCCGGTGTCGATCCGCATCGTGCTCGAGTCGGTGCTGCGCAACATGGACGGGCGCAGGATCACCGAGACGCACGTCGAGCAGCTGGCCAACTGGAAGCCCAACGACAAGCGCGTCGACGAGATTCCGTTCGTCGTCTCGCGCGTGGTGCTGCAGGACTTCACCGGCGTGCCGCTGCTGGCCGACCTCGCCGCGATGCGCGGCGTGGCCGCGAAAATGGGCAGGAACCCGAAAGTGATCGAGCCGCTGGTGCCGGTCGACCTGGTGGTCGACCACTCGGTGATGATCGACTACTTCCGCCGCCCCGACGCGCTCGCGCTGAACATGGAGCTCGAGTTCGAGCGCAATGCCGAGCGCTACCAGTTCATGAAGTGGGGCATGCAGGCGTTCGACACCTTCAAGGTCGTGCCTCCGGGCATCGGCATCGTGCACCAGGTCAACCTCGAGTACCTGGCGCGCGGCGTGCATCGCAAGGACGGGCTCTATTACCCCGACACGCTGGTCGGCACCGACAGCCACACCACGATGATCAACGGCATCGGCGTGGTGGGCTGGGGCGTGGGCGGCATCGAGGCCGAGGCGGGCATGCTCGGCCAGCCGGTCTACTTCCTCACGCCCGACGTGGTGGGAGTGCACCTGAAAGGCAAGCTGCGCGAAGGCTGCACCGCGACCGACCTGGTGCTGACCATCACCGAGATGATGCGCCGCGAGAAGGTGGTGGGCAAGTTCGTGGAGTTCTTCGGCGAAGGCACGCGCTCGCTGGCGGTGCCCGACCGCGCGACGATCGGCAACATGGCGCCCGAATACGGCGCGACGATGGGCTTCTTCCCGGTCGACGAGAAGACGATCGACTACTTCGAGGGCACCGGCCGCACGAAGGAGGAAATCGACGCGTTCGAGAGCTACTTCCGCGCGCAGAAGCTGTTCGGCGTGCCCGGGGCGGGCCAGATCGACTACTCCAAGGTGGTCGAACTCGACCTGGCCACCGTGGCCCCGTCGCTGGCCGGCCCGAAGCGGCCCCAGGACCGCATCGAGATCGGCGACGTGAAGTCCACCTTCGCCGACCTGTTCACCAAACCGGTGGCCGAGAACGGTTTCGCGAAGAAGGCCGACGATCTCGACCGCAGCTACCGCACCGCCGACGGACTGGAACTGAAGAACGGCGACGTGCTGATCGCCGCGATCACGTCGTGCACCAACACCTCGAACCCCGGGGTGCTGCTGGCCGCTGGCCTGCTCGCCAAGAAGGCGGTCGCGCGCGGGCTGCGGGTGAAGCCGCACATCAAGACCTCGCTCGCCCCGGGATCACGGGTGGTCACCGACTACCTCGAGCGCACGAAGCTGCTGCCGTACCTGTCGGAGCTGGGCTTCAGTGTCGCCGCCTATGGCTGCACCACCTGCATCGGCAACGCCGGCGACCTCACACCGGCGATCAACGAGGCGATCACCGCGAACGACCTGGTGTGCGCCGCGGTGCTCTCGGGCAACCGCAACTTCGAGGCGCGCATCCATCCGAACCTGCGCGCCAACTTCCTCGCGTCTCCGCCACTGGTGGTCGCCTACGCGATCGCGGGCAGCATTTCGGTCGACCTGATGACCGAACCGCTGGGCAAGGACCGCAAGGGCCGCGACGTCTACCTCGGCGACGTCTGGCCGAGTTCGGAGGAAGTCCAGGCGCTGATGAAGTACGCGATGAACCCGAAGACGTTCAGGCGTCTCTACAGCGACTTCACGAAAGACCACAAGCTGTGGAACGCGGTACCCAGCGCGTCGGGCCAGGTCTACGACTGGCCGAAGTCGACCTACATCGCCGAGCCGCCGTTCTTCGCCGGTTTCTCCATGGAGCCGCCCGCCAGCGTCAACGCGATCCATGGCGCACGTGCGCTCGGGCTCTTCGGCGACTCGATCACCACCGACCACATCTCGCCGGCCGGCTCGTTCAGGGAAGCGTCGCCCGCCGGTCAGTACCTGATCGGACACGGCGTGAAGCGGGCCGACTTCAACTCGTACGGGGCGCGCCGCGGCAACCACGAGGTGATGATGCGCGGCACCTTCGCCAACGTGCGGATCAAGAACCTGATGATCCCGCCGAGGCCCGATGGCACCCGTGAAGAAGGTGGCGTCACGCTGCACC
The DNA here is from genome assembly GCA_003577305.1 of Burkholderiales bacterium. Taxonomy (GTDB): domain Bacteria; phylum Pseudomonadota; class Gammaproteobacteria; order Burkholderiales; family Burkholderiaceae_E; genus Zeimonas. The sequence continues at coordinate 16,904 of QEVL01000027.1, read as the reverse complement.
AGCCCTCGGGCGAGAAGATGTACATCTACGACGCGGCGATGCGCTACCAGCGCGAGGGCACGCCCACCGTGGTGTTCGGCGGCGAGGAGTACGGCACCGGATCGTCGCGCGACTGGGCTGCCAAGGGCACCCAGCTGCTCGGCGTGAAGGCGGTCGTCGCCCGCAGCTTCGAGCGCATCCACCGCTCGAACCTGGTGGGCATGGGCGTGCTGCCGCTGCAGTTCCGCCCGGGCGAGAGCTGGGAGTCGCACGGCATCCGCGGCGACGAGACCTTCGACATCCTGGTGCCCGACAGGCTCGAACCGCAACAGACGATCCGCATGACGGTCACCGGCAAGGACGGTGCCACGCGCACGATCACCCTGCTCTCGCGCATCGACACCCCGATCGAGGTCGACTACTTCCGGCACGGCGGCATCCTTCCGTACGTGCTGCGCGAACTGCTCGCTGCCTGACCCCGGGCACGGACGGACCGGCCATCGGCCGGCCCGTCCGCCGGGCGACGGAGTCGATTACACTTCGGCAGGAACCGATTCGGCGACTCCGTGCTCCAGTCCGACCTCACTTCGCGCACCGATACCGGCGCCGACGGGCTGCCGCCGTTTCCGCGGCTGCTTCTCTCGGGCGGCATCGCCTTCGTCGCCTGCCTGGTCGCGAAGCTGATCTCGGTCGGCCCTGTCAGCCTCCCGCTGATCTGGCCCTGCGCTGGTGTCGCCTTCACCTTTGCCTGGCGCAACGGTCTGCGCTGGGCGGTGCCGCCCGCCGTGGGCGGCGCACTGTGGGCCTGGGTGGAGTTCGGTGCGATCGGGCCGATCCTCGTCATCTTCGCGGCCAGCGTGGCCGGGCCGGCGCTGGCCGTGGCGGCGCTGCGCCGGCTGAACAACTGGAAACCGGCCGAGTACCGCCTCGAGGCCGCGGTACGTTTCGTGGGCGTCGTGGTGCTGCTGGCCGCGCCGACCGACGCGCTGCTGGCCACGGTCGGCCTCGAGTGGAGCGGCTTGCTCGCCGCCGCCCATCCCGCGCACCGGTTCATGGTCTGGTGGCTGCTCGACGCGCTGGGCATCCTGCTGGTCGCCCCGGCGCTGCTCGCCTGGATGGGCGACTCGCTCGCCGAGGCCGAACCCGGCCTGTCGCAGCGGGCGCTGGTCGATGCGCCGGCGTTCTTCCTCACACTGCTGGTGATCGGCACCGGCGTGATGGTGTCGATGTTCGGCCAGCAGAGCTACGCCTACGCGCTTGCGTTCCTCTACTTCCCGATCGTCGCCTGGACCGCGATCCGGATGAGCGAGCGCGCCACCGCGCTGTCGCTTGCCGCCACCGCGATTCCGTTGCTGATCGCGCGCGCGCACCAGGTGGCCTCGGTCCACGACGACTTCTTCCGGGCACTCGAGGCCTCGGTGCTGGTGTTTTCCGCCGTCATCGTCGCGCAGATGCTGCAGGCAGTGGCCACCGACCGCCGTTTCGCGCTCGCGCGCGTCGCCCAGCAGGCGCGCCAGGACATGTCGACCGGACTGCTCAACGACCGCGGACTGATCGCCGAAATCGGCGAGCGCCTCGCCCTGCCCACCCGGCCCGACTACGGGCTGGTCGGCGTGCACCTGTCGAACTTCGACACGCTCAACGACCTCTGCGGGCCGATCCAGGCGCTGCAGCTCGAGCAGGACGTCGCGGCCCTGCTGATGCGCCAGCCCGGCGCCAAGGCGGCGGCGCGACTCTCGGCGGGGCGCTTCGCGCTGCTGGTCGAGGCCGAATCGGTCGCCGACGTGCGGGCTGTCGCACGCGAGCTCTATTCACAGCTCAATGGCCAGTTGTTCAAGACCGAGCACGGCAGCGTGCGCCTGCAACTGTGCGTGGGCGGCCTGCTGGTGGACCGGCACGCGCTGATCAACAGCGAAGACTGCCTGATGTCGCTGTCCGACGCGATGGCGATCGCGGCGAGCGTGCGCGATCCGCAGCTGTTCGTCGAGCCGCTGTCGCAGACGATGATCGACGCGCGGCGCGCCCACCAGGGCAAGATCGAGCACATCCGCGAGGCGATCCGCGACAAGCGTTTCGAGCTGCACGCGCAGCCGATGATCGATCCCGACGCGCCCGACGGGATGCTCTCCTACGAAGTGCTGATCCGCCTGCTCGATCGCGACGGCGGGCTGATCCGCCCGCCCGAGTTCCTGTCGCTCGCGGTGCAGGCACAGATGACGCCGACGATGGACCGCGGCGTGATCCGCCAGATCTTCTCCTGGCTCGCCGAGCATCCGGAAGCGCTGGCGCGCACCTGGAAGTGCTCGATCAACCTGTCGGGCCTCACGATGAGCGACGGCACGATCGCGGGGTTCATCCGCGAGCAGCGCGCGCTGTACTCGATTCCGGCCGGGAAGATCGTCTTCGAGATCACCGAGAGCGAAGCGATCCGCAACCCGGCTGCCGCCTCGCGGCTGGTCGACGACCTGAAGGCCGAGGGCTTCGGCATCGCGCTCGACGACTTCGGCACCGGGCTGGCCACGTTCGAGTACCTGAAGCGCTTCCCGCTCGACTACCTGAAGATCGACGGCTCGTTCATCCGCAACCTGGTGTCGAATCCGATCGACGAGGAGATCGTCCTGTCCACGGTGCGCGTGGCGCGGCGGCTGAACATCCGCACGGTGGCCGAGCACGTGCACAACCAGGACACGCTCGACCGGCTCACCGACATCGGCGTCGACCACATCCAGGGCGACTGGATCGGGCGCGCCGCCCCGCTCGAGCAGATCTTCGCAGCGCCCGCGCGACGCGTCACGCGCTCGCCGGCCTGAGCGGCCTGGGCGGGCCCGGTCAACCGCCCAGCCAGCGCCGCAGGTTCGACTCCTCGTCCACGTCCCACAGCGTGCGCAGCTGCGACCAGCGCACGCCGTTCTCCTGCAGCCGCCGCCGCGTGGCCGCCATCAGCGTGTCGCAGCCCCAGGGCATGTCGTCGAACAGCCGCGCGACGTGGCGGCTGAGCCCGACGAGCGCGTAGCCGCCGTCCTCCGTGGGCCCGAACACCGCATCGCGCTCGCGCAAGGCCTCGAACGCGTCGTGCAGGTCGCGCGTCGACAGCGAGACCACGTCGCTGCCGACCAGCACCGGCGCCCGTTGCTCGTCGAGCGCGCGCCCGAGCGCCGCTTCGATCCGCTCGCCCGGCGAGGCGCCGACCTGGGTGGCGAGCGCGAAGCCGTGCATCGCGGCCAGTCGCGCGCATTCGCCCTCGCGGTCTTCGCCGTCGATGCACAACTCGACTTCGAGTTGCGGCGACTGGACCTGCGCCGCGCGCGCCACCGCCAGCGTGTCGCGCAGCATGGTGCGGTAGTGCGCGAGCGCGGCGGGCTCGCCGATCGTGCGCGCCAGCCGCGTCTTGACCTCCCCGGCGCGCGGCACGCGGGCGAACACGATCACTCGTCCGGTCATCGGCGACCTCGGTATCGGGGTCATCCCTCGATCACTCCGCCACGCATGAGTCTCCCTGGTCCGGCCGCGGCCTGCGGCCGGCATTATGACGTAGCCCCGGTCAACCCGGTCCGTGCCCGTGCCAGACCTGCAGCGCCTTCGCCGGCGCCATCGGCGGCATGAACAGATACCCCTGCGCCTCGTGGCATCCCCAGCTCTGTAGTAACCGGTACTGCTCGGCGGTCTCGACGCCCACCGCGATCACCTTCAGTTCCATCGCCAGGGCGAGTGCCACCGAAGCGCGCACGATCCGGCCGGCCTCGGCGTCGGCCGGGGCGGCCAGCACCAGCGAGCGGTCGATCTTCAACGCCCGCACCGGACCCTGGCCGAGTCGATGCAGGCTCGACGCGGCAGTGCCGAACTGATCGACCTGCACGCCAAAGCCCATCGCGGCGAGCTCGCGCAGCGTCTGCGTAGCGCCGTCGCCGTACAGCGTCAGCGCCGCCTCCGCCAGTTCGAGTTCGAGGTGCGCAGGCAGTGCCGGATCCGAGGCGATCAGGTCGCCGAGCACCCGCAGGAAACCCGGGTCACAGAACTGGCTGGGCGAGATGTTGACCGCGATCGGCACGCTCACGCCCGACTGGCGCCAGGCGAGGCTTTGCCGTGCGGCGGTGCGCAGGATCCATTCGCCGAGCCTGGGTCCGAAGGCCGACTTCTCCGCCTGCTCCACGAGCGCTGCGGTACCTTCCGATCCTGCGTCGCGAATCCGCCGCAGCAGTGCCTCGAAGCCCGTCACCTCGCTGTCGGCCAGCCGCACCCTGGGCTGGTAATGCAGCGTGAACTCATCGCCTTCGAGCGCGCGCCGATAGGCGTCGAAGGTCGCGTGAATCGCGGTGACGCGATGCGCAGCCTCGGCAGGGGGCGCGGCCGCGGGCTTCGGTGTCTTCGCCCGCCTGGCCCGGGCGGTGTTCGATCCCGGCGGCGCGGTCGCAATGACTCGTCCGGGCGCATCACCCGACGTCTCCCGAAGCATTGCGTCGGGCGCCGCGCCAGGCTGCTCGCCTGAAAGCCTCTCGGGCCTTCGCGCCTTGCGCGCGCGGCGGCGCCGCCACTCCCAGCCGGCGGCCAGCGCCGCCGCCCCCCCGAGCAGGGTCGTGACGCCACCGGGCAGGTTGTCCTCGTACGCATTCGCAGTGTGCATCGAGGCAAGCAGGAGAACCGATACGACGAACAAGAGGGCGAGCGAAACGATCCCGAGGCGGGACATGACCGGCATCAGAAAGGAGGGAGAGAGCCCGACTGTGCATCAAGCCGCGGCATTGCGCGAGTCGCGAGGGCTGCTCGTGCATGCTGTTTCACCGGCGATGCGACGAGCGGCCCGGGCACACGGACCGGCGGAGGCGAGAGCGCGGTGCGCTCGCCTCCATGCGCCGCCGCGCTGTCTCCGATGCGCGACGCGGCGGCGCCGACCCGGTGCGGGCCGGGACCGGGGCCGGGACCGGTGGCCACCTTTCGCCATCGGGGCGATGCCGGACATTGCACGGTGCGCCACGTGGGCCTTTAGTCCGACGAAATCGCAGAGGATCGGAATTTCAGGGTTCCAGGCTTCGACGCCGCCATCTCCGGCGATGTCATTCACTCCGCAAAGGAGGACCCATGAAGCTCAGCACCTTTCTGTCGATCTCGTCGATTGTCGGTCTCGTCTACGGTCTGCTGTTCCTGATCGTCCCGGGGGTGATGCTGACCCTGCACGGCGAGCCGGCCGAAGCCCACAACCTGATGCAGATACGCTTCTTCGGCTCGGCGCTGGTCGGCTGGGCGCTCATCGTCTGGCTCGGGCGGCACGTCCGCGACGACCGGGCGATTCGCGCCATGCTGGTCGGCTCGGCCACAGGCTTCGGCCTCGGCACACTGATCAGCCTTTGGGGCGTAGTGTCCGGCCTGATGAACGCGATGGGCTGGTCGTCGGTCATCGTGTATCTGCTGTTGCTGACGGGCGCGGTGTATTTCCTCGCGCCGGCGCACCGGTTGCAGCCTGCGTAACCCGTAGCAGTACGCTCCTGCCGGGCGCACTAAGCACGAAGGGTCGGCCCCTTGCGGGAGCCGACCCTTCGATTCGACTGGTCGGGGCGGCGGGATTCGAACTCGCGACCCCTTGCACCCCATGCAAGTGCGCTACCAGGCTGCGCTACGCCCCGAAGCAGCGGATTATATCAGCAGCCGTTCCGCGCATGCCACGCTGCAGGGCGGCGGCGCAGCTGCGTTCAAACCCTACAGATACCAGCGCGGTCTTCGACGTGATCGGCGAGGGCGCGATCGAATGGGCCGACATGGGCGAGGTCTACGACCGCGTCGCCATCGGCGGCGACCGCTACGACTTCGCGAAGGGACGCGAGAACTTGCGCGCCGCGATGAAGGCGCACTTCCCCGGCGAGGAAGCGGCGATCCTGCGCCGCAACCTGCTGCCGGCGATCCGCCAGGGCGTGTTCACACTACGCCTAGTCGGCGCCGCGACCAGCAAAGGACGAGAGGAAGGCGGACGCAGCGCTCAGCGCAACAGGTCGAGCGCGCGCGTGAGCTCCTCGCGGATCGCACCGAGGTCGACGTTGCCGGCGAGCGGCTGCGCGCCTTCGGCTGCGCCCGCCGCGCCCGACGCAGCCGTATCGCGCTGCTTGCCGTTCTGCGCGTTCTCGCCGAGGCGGTTGCGTGCGCCGCTGATGGTGAAGCCCTGCTCGTAGAGCAGGTCGCGAATGCGCCGCACCAGCAGTACCTCGTGGTGCTGGTAGTAGCGGCGGTTGCCGCGGCGTTTCATCGGGCGCAGCTGGGTGAACTCCTGCTCCCAATATCGCAGCACGTGCGGCTTGACGCCGCACAGCTCGCTCACCTCGCCGATGGTGAAATAGCGCTTGGCCGGAATCGGCGGCAGCGGCGCCTTCTGTTCGGACTTGTTCTGCATGCTCGACCGTGCTCGAGTTCGGGACCTGGACGCATCCGGCAAGCGTCAGCGGCCCGCCTCCTCGATCTGCGACTTCAGCTTCTGACTGGCGTGAAAGGTGACCACCCGTCGGGCCGAAATCGGGATTTCTTCGCCGGTCTTGGGGTTGCGCCCCGGTCGCTGCGGCTTGTCGCGCAACTGGAAGTTGCCGAAGCCCGAGAGCTTGACGCTCTCGCCGCGCTCGAGCGCGTCGCGGATCTCGTCGAAGAAGGTCTCGACCATGTCCTTGGCTTCGCGCTTGTTCAGTCCGACCCGCTCGAACAGCATTTCGGCGAGCTCGGCTTTCGTCAGCGTGAGCGCCTCCGTCACCGGCGCGGGCCCGGCAAGGCGCTCGACGGCGTGCGCCACGCCCGACTCGGGCTCCCGGCGCACCTCGACCAGAGAATCGCGCGCCGCCGGACCATACTGGGTCATCGTGTCCGCCACTTGCATCGAATCCGCATGCCCGACGTCGTCGGGAATCAGGAGCCGGAGCGCAGCCGGGCGTGCATCGTGCGCACAAGTCGGGTGACGATCGCATCGACCGCAGCCGCCGCCTCGGCGTCGCTCAGCGTGCGACGAGTATCTTGCATCCACAACCGGAAGGCAAGGCTTTTTTCCTTATTTTCCAATCCCTTACCGCGATATTCGTCGAACAGTCTGACGTCTTTCACGATCTGCGCGGCTGGTTCGCCGGCCACCGCCTCGGCGATCTCGGCGAACACCTGGGACACCGGCCGACCACTGTCGACGACGATCGACAGGTCGCGGACGACCGGCGGGAACTTCGATACCTCACGATAAATCGGAACGGTTCGTTCCAGTAATGGGTCGAGATCGAGTTCGGCGACGATCGCGGGCTGCGGCAGTTCCAGTTCCTGGACCAGCCCGGGATGGAGTTCGCCGAGCCACCCCGCCTCGACCCCACCGAGCAGCACGCGGGCGCTGCGCCCGGGGTGCAGCGCAGGGTGCACGGCCGGTTCCACCGCGAACGTCGGGCCGGCAATCGCCTCCAGGTCGCCCTTGACGTCGAAGAAATCGACCCTGCGCACGGCCGCGCCCCACTGTTCGTCGAGTTGCGGACCGAATGCCAGCAGCCCGAGCCGGCGCGGTTGCGCGACGCCGTGCACCTGTTGGGGCCCGGCCGCGACCGAGGCATCGGCGAAAAAGACGCGGCCGACCTCGAACAGGCGCACCCGCGATGCCTTGCGATTGAGGTTCGAGCGCAAGCTCTCGAGCAGTCCGCCCCAGAGCGTGGTGCGCATCACGTCCATCTGCGCCGCAATCGGGTTGAGCAGGCGGATCGGCTCGCGGCCGGTGAGTTGCCGGTCGAGCGCACCGGCCACGAAGCTGTAGTGGATCGCCTCCTGGTAATCGCGCCCGGCCACGAGCCGCTTCAGCGCGCCGATCGTGCGCCGGGTCTCGGGCATCGGCAGCATCGAGACGCTGCTCTTCGGCGGGCGCAGCGGCAACTGCTCGTAGCCCCAGATGCGGGCCACCTCTTCGATCAGGTCTTCCTCGATCTGCAGGTCGAAGCGGTACGACGGCGGTTCGACCACGAAGCGGCCGTCCTCGTGCCGCGCCGCAAGCCGCAGCCGCTCGAAGATCGAAGCGATTGCGGCCTCGGGGATGTCGACGCCGATCACCTTGCGCGCGCGCGCCACGCGCAGGCTCACCGGTTCGCGCGCCGGCAGCGCGGTGATCGTGTCGTCGACCGGCCCAGCCTGTCCGCCGCAGATTCCGAGGATGAGACGGGTGAGGTATTCGAGGTGATCGACCGTCGAGGCTGCGTCGACGCCGCGTTCGAAGCGCACCCCCGCGTCGGTCGCGAAGTTGTAGCGGCGCGAACGCCCGGCGATCGCCTCGGGCCACCAGAAGGCCGCTTCCAGATAGACGTTGCGGGTGTCGTCCGACACCGCGGTGGACTCCCCGCCCATGATGCCGGCCAGGCTCTCCACCTGGTTCGCATCGGCGATCACGCCCACGTCGGCAGCGAGCTCCACCGTCTGGCCATTGAGCAGCTCGAGCCGCTCGCCCTCGCGCGCCCAGCGCACTTCCAGGCCTCCCGCGATGCGATCGAGATCGAAGACGTGTGACGGCCGGCCGAGTTCGAGCATCACGTAGTTCGAGATGTCGACCAGCGCCGAGATGCTGCGCTGGCCCGCGCGTTCGAGCCGCTGGCGCATCCACGCCGGAGTGGGCGCTTTCGGATCGACGCCGCGAATCACGCGCCCGGAAAAGCGGCCGCACAGGTCTGGCGCCGCCACCCGTAGCGGCAGGCGGTCGTCGATCGCGACCGGAGCCGGCTCGAACACCGGTTCGCGCAGCGGCGCGCCGGAGATCGCCGACAGTTCGCGCGCCACCCCGAAGACGCTCATGCAGTGTGCGAGATTGGGGGTGAGCTTGAGCGTGTAGACCAGTTCGTCGAGCGCCAGCGCTTCGCGCAGGTCGGCACCCACGGGTGCGTCGGCCCCGAGCACCAGCAGGCCGCCGTGGTCTTCCGACAGGCCGAGCTCGCGCGCCGAGCACAGCATGCCGTGGCTCTCGACGCCACGCATCGTCACTGGCCTGATCGCCAGGCCCGCAGGCAACTCGGCACCGGGCAGCGCGCAGGGCGCGCGCATGCCGGCTGCCACGTTCGGCGCGCCGCAGACGATCGTGCGCAGGCTGCCTTCGCCGACGTCGACTTCGCACACCGACAGCTTGTCGGCGTTCGGATGGCGCGCGACGCTGCGCACCTCGGCCACGACCACGCCGCGAAACGGCGGCGCCGCCGTGCCCGTCTCCTCGACCTCGAGTCCGGCCATCGTGAGGCGGTCGGCGATCTCCGCACCCGACCAGTCGGGCGACGCGAAGCTTCTCAGCCAGCTTTCCGGGACACGCATGGGAGGTCTTCCGCCTTATCGGTTGAACTGCTGCAGGAAGCGCAGGTCGTTCTCGTAGAACATGCGCAGGTCGCCCACGCCGTAGCGCAGCATCGCGAGCCGCTCGATGCCCGAGCCGAAAGCGAAGCCGATGTAGCGCTCCGGATCGAGCCCGAAGTTGCGCACCACGTTCGGGTGCACCTGGCCCGAGCCGCTCACCTCGAGCCAGCGCCCGGCCAGCGGCCCGTCGGCGAAGCGCATGTCGATCTCGGCCGAGGGTTCGGTGAACGGGAAGTACGACGGCCGGAAGCGCACGTCGAGGTCGTCGCGCTCGAAGAAGCGGCGCAGGAAATCGGCATAGACGCTCTTCAGGTCGGCGAAGCTCACGTCCTCGTCGATCCACAGCCCCTCGAACTGGTGGAACATCGGCGAGTGCGTGGCGTCGGAGTCGACGCGATAGGTCTTGCCCGGCGCGATCACCCTGATCGGAGGACGGTGCTGGCGCGCATAGCGCACCTGCACCGGGCTGGTGTGCGTGCGCAACAGCAGCCCGCCGCCCTTGCCGTCGGGCGCGTCGACGTAGAAGGTGTCGTGCATCGAGCGCGCCGGATGGTTTTCCGGCGTGTTCAGCGCAGTGAAGTTGAAGAAGTCCTCCTCGATCTCCGGGCCATCGGCGACGTCGAAACCGATCGAATGGAAGATCGCCTCGATGCGCTCGATGGTGAGCGACAGCGGGTGCAGTCCGCCGGTGCCCGCGCCGCGCCCGGGCAGCGTGACGTCGATCGCCTCCTGGGCGAGCCTGGCATCGAGCTCGGCGCGCGCAAGCGCCGCCTCGCGGCTGCGCACCGCACGCTCGACAGCCTGCTTGGCCTCGTTGAGTTCGCGGCCCACCGCGGCTCGCTCGGCCGGCGCGAGCCCGCCGAGCTTCTTCATCTCGGCCGTGAGCGCTCCGTCCTTGCCCAGCGCACGCGCCTTGGCGTTGGCGAGTTCGGGCGCGTTGCGCGCGGCGGCGATTTCGGCCGACAGCTGCGCCACCATCGGCGCGAAGCGCGTGGAGGCTGCGCCGGCGGCACCCGGCGTCGACGGCTGGAGACTGTCTGGATCGGGCATGGCGTGGCAGGAATCGGTGTGGTGCAAGTAAAACGGGGCCGCAAGGGCCCCGTCGTGTCCGCCGGCGGGCAGCGCCGGGCCGCCCGGCCGCCGCGGCGATCGGCGCGGCTCAGGCCGCGTCGAGCGAGGCCTTCACCCGGGCGACGATCGCCGCGAACGCCGGCTTGTCGGTGACCGCCAGGTCGGCGAGCACCTTGCGGTCGAGGTCGATCGACGCACGGTTCAGTCCGTCGATGAACCTGCTGTAGGTGATGCCGTGCTCGCGCACCGCGGCGTTGATCCGTGCGATCCACAGCGAGCGGAACACGCGCTTTCGCGCGCGGCGATCGCGATAGGCATACTGCCCGGCGCGCATGACCGCCTGCCTGGCGACACGATAGACGTTGCCGCGACGTCCGCGATACCCCTTGGCGGCGGCGATGACCTTCTTGTGGCGCGCTCGCGCCGTGACTCCGCGCTTGACTCGGGACATGGCACTCTCCTCAGGCGTACGGCAGCATCGCCTTGACGGACTCGACGTCCCGGGCGTGCACGCTTGCGGTGGCGCGCAACTGGCGCTTGTTCTTCGTGGTCTTCTTCGTGAGGATGTGGCGCTTGAACGCCTGAGCCCGCTTCACGCTGCCCGAGGCACGCACGCGGAAGCGCTTCGCAGCGCCCCTCTTGGTCTTCATCTTGGGCATGATGGCCCCCTTGCCTTCTCTTCTGGTGCCGCGTCGGGTGTCCGGCAACCTGCCGGCACTTCGGGAACCCGCTTGGCTTCTGTGGTGCCCGCAGGCACCGTTCGACACTACTGCTTCTTCTTCCTTGGCGAGATCACCATGATCATCTGCCGGCCTTCGAGGCGCGGCATCTGCTCGACCACCGCGAGTTCCTCGAGGTCGTTGCGCACCCGATCGAGCAGGCGCACGCCGAACTCCTGGTGCGCCATCTCGCGCCCGCGAAACCGCAACGTGACCTTCGCCTTGTCGCCCTCTTCGAGGAAGCGCCGCAGGTTGCGCAACTTCACCGCGTAGTCGCCTTCGTCGGTACCGGGCCGGAACTTGACCTCCTTGACCTGGATGACCTTCTGCTTCAGGCGGGCATCGTGCTGCCGTTTCTGCTCCTGGTACTTGAACTTCCCGTAGTCCATCAGGCGGCAGACGGGAGGACTGGCCTGGGGCGCGATTTCGACCAGGTCGACTTCGGCCTCTTCGGCCATGCGCATGGCCTCCCTCAGGCTGACAATACCGAGCGGCTCGTTCTCCACGCCCACGAGGCGGACCTCGGGCGCGTTGATCTCGCCGTTGATGCGATGCGCGCGTTCAGCAGTAGCGATGCTGCGTTCTCCTTCGAGAAAACAAATACAACGGCCGTGCGACGACGCCGACCCGCTTGCCGGAATGCTTCGCTGCGCGAAGCACGCCAGGCTCGCCGGTCATTGCGGGTTGGATCGCTTGAGCGCGACGTCTTCGGAGAGTCGCGCCGCGAACGCCCCGACGTCGAGGACGCCCGGATCGGCCCCCCCGCGCGCGCGCACGGCCACCTTGCCAGCCTGCCGTTCCTTGTCGCCGACGACGAGGAGATACGGGATCTTCTGCAGGCTGCTTTCGCGGATTTTATAGTTGATTTTTTCGTTCCGCAAATCGGCTTCTACCCTAAACCCTTGTTTTCTCAACGTTTCCGCAACAGACGACGCGTACTCGGCCTGCGCGTCGGTGATGTTCATCACCACCGCCTGGATCGGCGCCAGCCACATCGGCAATGCGCCGGCATGGTGCTCGATCAGGATGCCGATGAAGCGCTCGAGCGAGCCGACGATCGCCCGGTGCAGCATCACCGGCACCCGGCGGGTGTTGTCGTCGGCGACGTATTCGGCGCCCAGCCGTCCGGCCATGTTGAAGTCGACCTGCATCGTGCCGCACTGCCATTCGCGGCCGATCGCGTCTTTCAGCGTGTATTCGATCTTCGGGCCGTAGAACGCCCCCTCGCCCGGCGAGATCCCGAACTCGCATCCGGCCCGGCGCAGGCTCTCCATCAGCGCCTGCTCGGCGCGGTCCCAGACTTCGTCGCTGCCCACCCGCTTCTCGGGCCGGGTGGCGACCTTGTAGAGGATCTGTTCGAAACCGAAGTCGCGATAGACGGCCTGCAGCTGCGCGGTGAACGCCACGCACTCGTCGAGAATCTGGTCTTCGGTGCAGAAGACGTGGCCGTCGTCCTGCGTGAAGCCGCGCACCCGCATGATGCCGTGCAGCGCCCCGGACGGCTCGTTTCGGTGGCACTGGCCGAATTCGCCGTAGCGCAGCGGCAGGTCGCGATACGAACGAAGGCCTGACCTGTAGATCTGCACGTGCCCCGGGCAGTTCATCGGCTTGAGCGCGTAGTGCCTGTTCTCCGACTCGGTCGTGAACATGTTCTCGCGATAGTTCTGCCAGTGGCCGGTGCGCTCCCACAGGCTGCGATCGAGGATCTGCGGCCCCTTCACTTCCTGGTAGCCGCAGTCGCGATAGACCTGCCGCATGTACTGCTCGACCTGCTGCCAGATGGCCCAGCCCTTCGGATGCCAGAAGACGAGCCCCGGCGCCTCTTCCTGCATGTGGAACAGGTCGAGCTCGCGTCCCAGCCGCCGGTGGTCGCGCTTCTCGGCCTCCTCGAGCATGTGCAGGTACGCGTCCTGGTCTTCCTTCTTCGTCCAGGCGGTGCCGTAGATGCGCTGGAGCATCTCGTTGTTCGAGTCGCCGCGCCAGTAGGCGCCGGCCAGCTTCATCAGCTTGAACACCTTCAGGCGCCCGGTGGAGGGCACGTGCGGCCCGCGGCACAGGTCGACGAAGTCGCCTTCGCGGTAGAGCGTGATCGATTCGCCGGCCGGGATCGACGCAATGATCTCGGCCTTGTACTTCTCGCCGATCGACTCGAAGAACTTCACCGCCTCGTCGCGATCCCAGAGTTCGCGCACCACCGGTTCGTCTTTCTTCGCGAGTTCGACCATTTTCGCCTCGATCGCGGCGAGGTCTTCGGGGGTGAACGGACGCTTGTACGAGAAGTCGTAGTAGAAGCCGTTCTCGATCACCGGCCCGATCGTGACCTGCGCATCGGGAAACAGCGACTTCACCGCGTAGGCGAGCAGGTGCGCGGTGGAGTGGCGGATGATCTCCAGGCCGTCGGCATCGCGCTCGGTGACGATCGCCAGCGAGGCGTCGGATTCGATGCGATGCGAGGTGTCGACCAGGCGCCCGTCGACGCGGCCGGCGATCGCCGCCCTGGCCAGGCCGGCGCCGATCGACGCCGCAACCTCGGCCACCGTCGGCGGCGCGTCGAAGCGTCGTTGCGATCCATCGGGCAGGGTGATGACGACCATGGCGGGCGAGTCTTCGGTGGCGACGCGGCGCGCGCTGCAAACAAAAAGTGCGGCCGGGCCGCACTTCCTGACGGGTGCCGTGGCGACCGTCGGGCCGGACGGCCGGCGCCGGCACGCGCCGCGGTGTCCTGGTAGGCGCGATTGGACTCGAACCAACGACCCCCACCATGTCAAGGTGGTGCTCTAACCAGCTGAGCTACGCGCCTGGAAAACAAAAATTATACATCAGGTCGGCGTCGCTCCGAGAGCGCGACGCGCGACAGCCAGACGACCGGCACCACGCCGACGAGCACGATCAGCAGCGCCGGCAGCGCCGCCTCGGCGAGCCGCTCGTCGGAGGCAAACTGATAGGTGATCACCGCCAGCGTATCGAAGTCGAACGGCCGCAGCACCAGCGTCGCCGGCAGCTCCTTCAGGCAGTCGATCGCCACGAGCAGCGCAGCGGCGCCGACGCTGCGGCGCATCAGCGGCCAGTGCACTTCGCGCAGCACCTCGAGCGGGCGGCGCCCGAGGCTGCGCGCGCTGTGGTCCATCGACGGGCTGATGCGCTCCAGACCCGACTCGACGCCCTGGTAGGCGACCGAGAAGAAACGCACCGCATACGCGTAGACCACTGCGGCGACGCTGCCTCCGGCCAGCAGCGCGGGCATGCCCAGCCAGCCGGTGAGCGGTTCCAGCATCCGGTCCACCGCCCCGGACAGGATCAGCAGGCCCACCCCGAGAACCACGCCGGGCAGCGCATAGCCCGTGTTGGAGAACAGCAGCGCCGCGCGCAGCGTAGGCGACGATGCAACCCGCGCCGAATACGCCGCCACCAGGGCCACCGGCAGCACGATCGCCGCGCCGCAGGCGGCCAGCAGCGCGGTGTTGCCGATCCAGCGCAGCAGGCGCGCGTCGAGCGCACTGCCGCCGCTGAGCCACGCCCAGGCGAGCAGCATCGCCGGCAGCGCGAAGCCCAGCACCACCGGCAGCGCACAGGTGAGCGTCGCGCGCCAGGCGGCTGCGCCGCGCAATGCCCGGCGCGGTTCGGGCCGCGGACTGCGCACGTAGAACTGCATCCGCCCGCGCTGCCCGCGCTCGATTGCGAGCACCACGATCACGATCGTCAGGAGCATCGCCGACAGGCGCGCCGCGCCGCCGCGGTCGCCCATGCCCTGCCAGGCGCGATAGATGCCCGCGGTGAAGCTGTCGACCGAAAAATAGGCCACGGTGCCGAAGTCGGCCAGCGTCTCCATCATCGCGAGCGCGCAACCGGCGACCACTGCCGGCCTGGCTACTGGCCAGGTGACGCGCCACCAGACGCGCCGCCGGCTCATGCCGAGCGAGCGCGCCGCTTCGGCGAGCGAGGGGTTGCGGTCGGCGAACGCGGCGCGCGCGAGCAGGTAGACGTACGGATACAGCGCCAGCCCGAGGAACACTCCGGCGGCCGGCCAGGAATGGATGTCGGGAAACCAGTAGTCGCCGACCTCCCAGCCGGTGAGCCGGCGCAGTCCGGTCTGCAACGGACCGAAGCTCGCGAGGAAATCGGTGTAGGCATAAGCCATCACGAAGGCCGGCGTCGACAGCGGCAGCACCAGCATCCACGACAGCGCGCGCCGACCCGGGAACTCGCAGGCGGCCACCAGCCAGCCGGCACGAACGCCGATCAACAGCACGACGGCGAGCACCGTCGCGGCGAGCTTGGCGGTGGTGAGCGTGTAGTACGGCAACACCGTGCCGAACAGGTGCCCGAGCGTGTCCGTTTCCTGCGGGTCCGCGGGCGTGAACGCCAGCCAGAGCACGGCGGCGATCGGCGCGGCCACCGCGAGCGCGGCGAGCACCGAACCCGAGGCGAGCAGCCTCGGGGAAAAACCCAGCGACGGATCGATGCGCAGCCAGCGGCGGGCGGAAGACGGGGTGGACGGACGGCTCGGCACTGGATGTCTGGCACTACAATCCGGGAACGGGAATTATAGGTATTTGCAATGGCTTCGAATCCGCCCGCGGCGTCCGACGCAGCCGCGCTGCGCGTCGATGACCTGCACGTGGCATTTCGCGAGGGTGCGCGCGAGATCCGCGTGCTCGACGGACTGGCGTTCCGGCTGCAGCCCGGGGAGATCGGCTGCCTGCTCGGCGCTTCCGGCTGCGGCAAGACCACCGCGCTGCGCACGATCGCCGGTTTCGTGCGACCCGACCACGGCTCCGTGCACATCGGCAGCCGCTGCGTCGCCTCGCCGCGCGCGTGGGTCGAGCCCGAGCAGCGCGGGGTCGGCGTGGTGTTCCAGGACTACGCGCTCTTTCCGCATCTCGACGTGGCCGCCAACGTCGCGTTCGGGCTGCGCGCACTGCCGGCGGCCGAGCGAGGCGTGCGGGTGGCCGCGATGCTCGAACTGGTCGGCCTGCCTGGCATCGGGCGGCGCTTTCCGCACGAACTGTCCGGCGGCCAGCAGCAGCGCGTGGCGCTCGCGCGCGCACTCGCTCCGTCGCCGGCCATCCTGCTGCTCGACGAGCCGTTCTCGAACCTCGATCCCGACCTGCGCGAGCGGCTCGCACTCGACCTGCGCGAGATCCTCGAGCGGCACGGAACGACCGCGCTGCTGGTCACGCACGACCAGTACGAGGCGTTCGCGCTGGCCGACCGGGTCGGCGTCATGGATGCCGGACGCATCCAGCAGTGGGACACGCCCTACCGGCTCTACCACCAGCCGGCGACGCGGCAGGTCGCCGACTTCGTCGGACTCGGCGCCTTCCTGCCCGGGCGGCTCGAGCACCGCGACGGCAACACCTTCGTGCACCTCGAACTCGGCACGCTGCCGATCCACGCGCGCACCGACCAGGCGATCGCCGGCGCCAGCGCGAACCTGCACGGCGAGGTGACCGTGCTGCTGCGGCCCGACGACGTGGTGCACGACGACGCCAGCCCGATGCAGGCCGAGGTGGTGCGCAAGGCGTTCCGCGGCGCGCAGTTTCTCTACACGCTGCGCCTGGCCAGCGGCCAGACGCTGCTCGCGCTGGTGCCGAGCCACCACAACCACGCGGTCGGCGAGCGCATCGGCGTGCGCTTCGATGCCGACCACATCGTGACTTTCAGCCCGGAGAACGGCGCCCCGGCTTGCGGCGGCTGAACCGCCGCACGCCGGCGGCCCAGAACGTGTGAAGCAATCGGCCGCGCCCGGAAGGCACGCCAGGAAGCGCGCGGGCGAGGCGCAAAGCGCAGCCATATCGGCCGATATGGCGAGCATTT
>QEVL01000026.1 GCA_003577305.1 Burkholderiales bacterium | reverse complement strand
GAGATCATGTGCACGCGCGAACTGGGCGACCCGTTCCGGCGCGACGCGCTCTCGAAGCCGGTGCGCTTCCTCGACAAGTACAAGGACTACGTCTGAGCGATCGCTGCAACCGCGGGGCGCGCCTGCTGGCGTTGCTCCGTTGCAGCGAGATCGCGCGCCGCCTCGCGCAGCACCGGCAGCAGCCCGACGGCCTGCGAAGCGGTGAGCCGCATGATCGGGGCCTGCACCGCCAGACCCATGTTCGAGCGGCCGCCGTCGGCCGCCGGCACCAGCACCGCGATGCACACCAGCCCCGGCAGGAACTCCTCGTCGTCGAGCGCGTAGCCGTCGGCGCGCACTCGTTCGAGCTCGCGCTCGAACGCTTCCGGATCGGTGATCGTGTTCGGGGTGTAGCGCTGCAGCGGTCCCGATCCGAGCACGCGAGTGCGCTGCGCCGGCGTCATCTGTGCGAGGAACAACTTGCCGCTCGCCGAGCAGTGCGCCGGCACGCGCGAGCCCGGATGCAGATAGAAGCGCAGCGGCGCCGCCGTCTCGACGCGATCGAGGTAGAGCACGTCGCCGCCAGACAGCGCGGTGATGTTGCAGCTCTCGCCGACCTCGTCCTTCAGCCGGCGCAGCACCGCACGCCGCGCGCCGTGCGCGGTGTCGTTGAGCAGCAGGTTCTCGGCCAGCCGGCGCAGACGCGCCCCGGTGCCGTAGCTGCGGCCGTCGTGCTCGCGCTGCAGCAGCCGCGCCGATTCGAGCTGGTGCAGCATGCGATGCAGCGTCGGCTTGGGCAGGCCGGTCTCCTCGACCAGCCCCTGCAGCGTGACGAATTCGTCTTTCGAGGCGATCACTTCCAGCAGCGCCATCAGGCGCATCGTGGGCGTGTCGCCGTCGATCCGGGGGGCCTGCGCGTCTTCGTTGCGCGGCAGTTCTTCCATCCGAGCCTCGGCGTTCGTTCCATGAATCTAGGGGGTATTGTATCGGTTTTCGAGATGAAGACGTAATTTTTCGGGGAAGTCGAGCATGGGTGAGCTGGGCTTCGGGCGCTCTGGCGGCTTTTCCGGAACGGTCGTGGGAAGCTGATCATCGTCGGGCGCAAGCTCATCCGCACGCAGTTGATCGACTGTCTGCCGGCGCACACCCATGAGGGTTTCGATCTGTGGCCGTACTGCAGATCTTCGCTGAGCAGACGCGTGCAACCGGCCGCGAGGGCCAGCGCGACGATCAGCGAATCATGGAAGCCGAAGCACCAGCGCGTCTGCACGGCGAGCGCGCGCTCGAGTGTCCACCGGTAGGCATTCGCTGCGCGTTCGGCGTCGCCCGCATCGCTGCATAGCCGGTACGCCTTGCCGAGCTAGCGCAGGGTGCAAAGCTGGCGTCGTGCGGGGGGTGAAGGCATCGGTCGGCGCGGTCGTCGACAGGTAGCTTGGTTGCCGCGGGTTGAGCGACAGCAGGTGCTTCAGGTCGGTGAGCATCAGCTCCTGGTGCTGCTGTTCGTCGCGCAGGCCGGGCGTGATCAGCGGGACGGCCTGTGCCAGCATGGGCTGATCGGCTCGCTCGAAAAAGCGCGCCATCGCGGCGTTGACGTGCCCGATGGCGCCGCACCTCGTCGAATGACGGGCGCCTGAGCATGCCGCGCTGCGGGCGCGGGTGACCTGGGTCCAGCGCCTCGTAGTACGAGTTGAACAGACACGCATAGCGCGGATTGAAGGCACGACGGTCCGCCGCATGCACCTTCAGCACGATGGTTTCGAAGAGCCGCGTCGCATGTGCCAGATACGATTCGATGAGGCTGGCATCGGATATCGACCGCACGCACCGGTCTTCCGCCGGCAGTGTCCCGGCCAGGCGGGTCCACAGCGCGTGCACCGTCTCGTAGCGGGTTCGCAGCAACGGGCGCATGTCCACACCCGCCGCCAGTAGATCGTTCAGATCCACACCGGCGCCCTCCTGGGCGGGTTGGCAGAGCGTCTCGCGTGTCGCGTGTCGTCGCAGCGGTGGAGGTGTCCACGGCGAATCGAGCGTAGCATCGATCATCGCCGCTGACCCCCATCGCCCGCGATAGCCGAACGGGTTGGAGCGGCACGGTCGGCGCTTGTCGAGCCCGGACCAGCAACGTCCTTCACTACTGAAGAGGTGTGCCGGCCCGTTGCGACGGCCATGCATTGCCGCGCTGGTAAGATTGCCCGTCGCAATGCCTCTTCAGCCTCTGCTTCCGCGACCATGACCATCGTTGCAGTGATTGGCCTGGGCTACGTCGGTCTGCCGCTTGCCGTCGAATTCGGCAAGAAGTTCGACACGATCGGATTCGATCTGGCGGCCGAAAAGATCGCCCACGTTCGTCGCCACCATGATCCCACCGGAGAGGTGTCGCCCGAGCAGTTCGCGGCCGCCAGCCGTATGCGGGTGACTGACGAAGCCGCGCTGGTCGGCGAAGCAGACTTCCTGATCGTTGCCGTGCCGACACCGGTGGACGAAGCGCATCAGCCGGATTTCGCACCGCTGCGGTCAGCCAGTATGATCTGCGGGCGCCACATGAAGCGCGGTGCGACGGTGATTTACGAATCGACCGTGTATCCGGGCGCCACCGAGGAGGTCTGCATTCCGGTGCTCGAGCGCGAGTCGGGCATGCGCTGGAAGCACGATTTTCACGTCGGCTACTCCCCGGAGCGGATCAACCCCGGAGACCGCGAACACACGCTGACCCGGATCGTCAAGGTCGTTTCGGGCGACGATGCCGAGACGCTGGGGAAGGTGGCGCGTCTCTACGAGACGATAGTCACCGCCGGCGTGCACCGCGCCAGCAGCATCAAGGTGGCCGAAGCGGCCAAGGTGATCGAGAACACGCAGCGCGACCTGAACATCGCGCTGGTCAACGAACTGGCGCTGATCTTCGATCGCATCGGCATCGATACGCTCGAAGTGCTGAACGCGGCGGGTACCAAGTGGAACTTCCTGCCGTTCCGGCCTGGCCTGGTCGGAGGGCATTGCATCGGCGTCGATCCGTACTACCTGACGCACAAGGCCGAGATGCTCGGCTATCACCCGCAGGTGATCCTCGCGGGGCGGCGCATCAACGACGGAATGGGTGCCTACGTCGCACAGCGGATGGTCAAGGAGATGATCGCGGCCGGTTTCGGCGTGAAGGGCGAGCCGATCATCGTGTTCGGGCTGACCTTCAAGGAAGACGTTCCGGACCTGCGAAATTCGAAGGTGATCGACGTGATCCGAGAGTTGCGCAGCTACGGGGCAGTGGTTCACGTTCATGACCCGGTGGCCGATCCCGAGGATGCGATGCATGAGTACGGCGTGAGCCTGACCGCGTGGGAGGCCTTGCCCAGGGCGGCCGCCGCGGTGGTGGCGGTTCCGCATGCGGGATTGCGTGGGCACGGGCCTGAAGGGATCGCCGCACGACTGCTGCCGGGCGCCATCCTGGCGGACGTGAAGTCCGTCTTCGAGCCGGCGGCCGTAGCGGCGGCCGGATTGCGACTCTGGCGGTTGTGAGCGTGGCTGCGTCGGCAGACGATCGGAATCTCGCGTTGCTGGCGGGCAGATCGGTGCAGCGCTGGCTGGTCACCGGAGCGGCGGGTTTCATAGGATCGAACCTGGTGGAGACCCTGCTGCGTGCAGGACAGCACGTGACGGGGCTCGACAACTTCGCCACCGGCCATCGGCGCAACCTGGATGAGGTACAATGGCTCGTCGGCGAACGGGCCTGGGCACGGTTCAGGTTCGTGGAAGGCGATATCGGCGATGCGCAGGCCTGCCGCGACGCCGTCGAAGGCTGCGATCACGTGCTGCACCAGGCCGCGCTCGGCTCGGTGCCGCGTTCCATCGAGCAGCCGATGCCCTCGTTCGCGGCGAACGTCGAGGGGTTTCTCCAGATTCTGGAAGCGACGCGCGCGGCGGGGGTACGTCGCTTCGTGTATGCGTCGTCGAGTTCGGTGTACGGTGACCATCCCGAACTGCCGAAAGTCGAAGACCGCGTCGGACGCGTGCTCTCGCCGTATGCGGCGATGAAGGCCGCCGACGAACTGTTCGCCGACACCTGGGCTCGGGTCTACGGCATCGAGTGCGTGGGCCTGCGCTATTTCAACGTGTTCGGGCCGCGGCAGGATCCGGACGGTGCCTATGCAGCAGTCGTGCCGCGCTGGATCGCTTCGCTGCTGAAACGCGAACCGATCTGGATCAATGGCGATGGGCAGACCAGCCGGGACTTCTGCTACGTAGCCAATGCAGTACAGGCGAATCTGCGCGCCGCGCTCGTACCGTCATTGCCGTCGGCGCACGAGGTGTTCAATGTGGCGGTGGGCGAGCGTACGACGCTGGTCGAGTTGTTCAGGTTGATTCGTGACATCCTCGCACGCACAGAGCCAGTGCTGGCCACCGTCGAGCCCGAATACCGAGATTTTCGCGCGGGAGACGTTCGCCATTCGCTGGCCGACACAGGTCGGGCCCGTGAGCTTCTCGGATATGTGCCGACTCATGGTGTTGGCGAAGGGCTCGCTGAGGCGATCGACTGGTACACCCGATTCGTGAAAGACCAGCCCTGATCCGATGAGCAAGACGTGGTGCTT
This sequence comes from Burkholderiales bacterium, assembly GCA_003577305.1. Lineage (GTDB taxonomy): Bacteria > Pseudomonadota > Gammaproteobacteria > Burkholderiales > Burkholderiaceae_E > Zeimonas. The sequence goes on along the minus strand of QEVL01000026.1, from coordinate 57,651 downwards.
CAGTCCCCCGGTCGGAGCGATCGGAAGGCTTTCACGTACCATGCCGCGGTCCGCGCAAGGCCGGCGTCGAGCGCGAGCGGCGGCGTCCATCCGATGGCAGCACGGATCACGCCGGAATCGACCGCGAAAGACCCGACCATGCGTTCGATCTCGGCGCGCCGTCCGGAGAGAGAGCCGGCTAGCCGCAGCAGTGCGACCGGTACCGGCAGGAGCCGTGGCCGGCGACCGAGGGCATGCGCGAGGCGCCGCACGAGCGCGGGCGTCGAAACGTCCTCGCCGTCGGAGACCAGGAAGGTTTGCTGTGCCGCCGCCGGGTGTGCAAGGCACGCGACGATCGCGTCCACGAGGTTGCCGACGTAGACGAGGCTACGCCGGTTGTCGACGCTGCCGAATGGCAGCGGCTTTCCGGCGTCGACGGCGTGCATCAGTCTCAGGAAGTTGCCGCCTACCCCTGGTCCGTAGACCAGGGGAATGCGCAGGATGGTCGCCTCCATGCCGGTCTCCGAGGCGATCTCACGCAGGGCCTGCTCGGCTTGCTGCTTCGAACGTGCATAAGCATCCCGTGGCGCAGGGGCATCGCCCTCTGCATAAGGCTCGGCACGTCCCTCGCCGTGGACCTTGACCGTACTCGCGAACAGGAATCGCCTGACGCCGGCGGCTGCCGATTGGCGCGCCAGCGCGCGGATCGCGTCGACGTTGGTCTCGCGATAGGCGACGTCGGCGTCACTCGCCTCGCGCATCATGTGTACGCGCGCGGCGAGGTGGACAACGGTTCCGCAGCCCTCGAGCGCCGTGCGCCAGTCGGTGCGGCCATCGATCGTGCCGACAACGCAGCGATCGTGCAGGACGCTCCCACACGCCTGCTGGCGCTCTCTGCGAAGGGCGGCGCGCGCAGGCAAGCCGCGCTCGGCGAGCGCGCCTATCAAATGGCTGCCGACGAAGCCGTTCGCACCCGTCACCAGTACCCGCATCACGCCAGGAGTTCCCGGTAGACCGCGATCGTCTCGGCAACGATCCGTTCCTGCGCGAACTCCTGCCTGGCGCGCTGCCGACCACGCGCGCCCATCAGCTTCCGTGTATTGGGCTCCGCTATCAAGCGCAAGAGTGCCGCCGATAGCGCCGCGGCATCGCGTGGCGGCACCAGCAGACCGTTGTACCCGTCGCGCACGACCTCCCGGCAGCCGGTCACGTCGGCCGCAACGATCGGCAGTCCGCAGGCCGCAGCCTCGAGAAGCGATTTGGGCAGTCCCTCACGGTACGAAGGCAGGCAGACGAGGTGGGCCTGGGCGTACACCGCGGGCATGTCCTCGCGATGACCCCACCATTCGACCGACCCTTCGTCGCGCCACGCTGCTAGTTGGGTGACCGGAATCGACGCCGGGTTCGCAGGGTCCGGGGCGCCGACGAGGGCGAACCGCGCCAGGTGTCCGGACGCTTTCACCATTCTCGCAGCATCGACGAATTCGTTGACGCCCTTGTCGGCCAGCATGCGCGCCGGCAGGACGACCAGTGGAGGTTCGGGCGGCGTTGGCACCGGCGTGAACGCGTGGCAATCGACTCCGGCGCCTCGAATCACCCGCAGATCAGCCGGACTCCACTGTTCCGCCACGGCGGCTGCGTCGTCAGGGTTCTGCACGATCACGCAGGTTGACCTCAGCGCGCTCCTCATCAATCGGCCGACGACCGCAGGAAGTCTGCCTTGCGCCGAACGCTCCGCGGTGAATAGCCAGCCCATTCCAGCAAGGGCGTTGACGATGCGGCGAACGCCGGCCATGCGTGCGGCAAGCGACCCGTAGAGAACCGGTTTCATCGCGACATGGTGAACGATATCGGGTCGCTCGCGCCGATAGAGAATCGCGAGTCGCGCGATCGTCAAGGCATCGCGCAGCAGGTTCATTCCGCCCCGGTCGATTGCGAACGGGACCACGCGAACACCGAGTTCCTCGATCGCGCCGGCGTGGTTCGCAACGCGGGTCGCTACCGCGACGTCGAAGCCGGCCGCGATCGCGGCCTTCGCGAGGGCGAGCCTGTGGGAGCGAAAGTACCAGTCTTCGGTCACGACGAACAGCAGGCGCGGTCGTGGAACGGTACGCATGCCCTCTGGCGCATCGTGACGCACGCGGTCAGGCGACATCGATCGATCCTTGCCGATAGAGAGCCAGGTGGGCGTTGACCATCGCCGAGACCGTGTATCGCGCCCGAACCGAATCCCGGGCGCGCCGACCGAGTGCGGCGCGCTCGTCTTCGTCGCTCAGGAGTCGCGAGACTGCCGTGGCGAGCGCGACGGGGTCGTGCGCGGGTACCAGCAGCCCGCATGCGCCTTCGTCCAGCGCCTCCCGGTTACCGCCGACATCGGTCGCGACGATACCGAGCCCTGACGCCATCGCCTCGAGAAGCGCGTTCGAGAATCCCTCTTCATGCGATGGCAGCACAAAGACGTCCATCGCTGCGAGCAAGTCGGGGATGTCGTTGCGACGCCCGAGGAAGACCGTCGCTGGCAGGATGCCCAGCGAGGTGGCGAGCCGACGCAGGTGCGGTTCCAGACCGCGGTCCTCGCCGGCCAGGAACAGCCGTGCGCGAGGATGGCGTTCCAGAACAGCGGGTAGGGCACCAAAGAGATCGTCGTGTCCCTTGTAGGCCAGCAGGTTGCCCACCGCGACGATGGCTGGATCATGCGGACCGAGACCGAGTTGCTCGCGTATTGCGCTGCGCGTCGAGGCCGAGGTATCGAAGCGCGAGAAGTCTATCCCGTTGGGGATTAGTACGAGTTTGTCACGGCGAATCGCATCGCGCGCCACCGTGTCCTCGGCAACCGCCCGCGAATTGACGGTGACGCGGTGACTCAGCGAGTTGGCGATCCGGTCGAACGACTTCCAGACAGGATGGCGATCCTGGTGCGTGCCGAGTGCCCGCCGACTCGTCAGGACCAGCGGAACCCCCGCGGCCCGCCCCGCCACCGCGCCGAGGAAGCTCGTCAGTGGCAGAAAGGCGTGCAGGACGTCAGGGCGCACACGGCGCGCCAAGACCCACAGCCGATGCAGCGCGCGCGCGAGCTGCCCGGCCCTTCGCCAGCGCGAAGCACCGGACTGGTAGCCGCCCTCGTGGATCGGCACACCCGCCGCTTCGATCGCAGCGCGCAAGGGGCCCTGCGCCTCGAGTACGAACAACTCGCACTGCCAGTCGCGGACGGACAGTTCGCGCATCAGCAGTACCATCTGCGATTCGGCTCCGCCGAGGCCGAGGCTGCCGATGGTGAACAGTACTTTTCGCACGGAGACCGGTCAGGCGTCCCGGTCGCGCACGAAGAGGAACTCGGTGTTGGCCTCGCCAGTGGCGATCTTCTCGAGCCGGAAGCCGAGGTTCTCGCAGAATTTGATCGCGTCGGCGTCGTAGACGAACTCCATCGGCCATCCGCCGAGCCAGTCGCGGATGTCGGTGAAGATGTTCATGCCGCGGTTTTTCTTGTACTCGCGCATCCGCGCGAGGAAGGCGGGCAGGGCCGACATCTTTCTGCCCATCTGGAAGCGCCAGACGTACCACAGATCCATCCAGCGCCGCGTCAGCCAGCCCGCCGAGACGTACCTGCGCTTCACGTCGAGCCAGAACTCGGGCGTGGGGTCGACCTGCACGTCCGCCGAATACAGCGCGATGTAGAAAAGGCCCCCGGGTCTGACACGCCCTGCCGCATTGCCGATCGCGTGCCAGACGTCCCCGGTGTGGTGCAGCACGCCCCACGAATAGACGAGGTCGAACTGCGGAAGACGCGACATGAAAGCGTCGTCGAGCACCGATCCCTGCTCGACGCGCCAGTTCGACGGGTTGCCTGCCTGGCTCTGTACGTAGCGGGTGGCGGCCACCGAGTTCGGGTCGTAGTCGAATCCGTGCACCGAGCGCGCCCCCGCCTGGAGCGCAGCGATCGAATGAAGGCCGCTGCCGCATCCGATGTCCAGGAAAGTCAGCCCGTCCAGGCTCCCGCGTCCCATAAAGGCGAGCATATGGCGGCGGGAGATGTCGACCTTGTCCTGGCCGTAGTTCTTCTGGATGAAATCGTGCCAGTTCTTGCCGAACTCGAATCTCTGCTCTTGGGCTTGCGTCATTTCAGGTCACCGGGCCGATGCCATAGATGGAAAGGGTTTCGTCGAGCATGCGCTCGACGCCGAAAGCCTCGCGTACGAACTCGTACGCGCTGGATCGCGCCCGCGACAACCAGGCTCGGTCGTGCAACAGCCTCGAAAGCACGTCAGCGACGTGCGCCGGATCGTCCCGGTCGAGCACCCAGCCGCTCGTGCCGTGGAACACGGTCTCGGGCGCGCCGCCGGCAGGCGTCGTCACGACCGGCACGCCGAGCATCTGCGCCTCGACCAGGACGTTCGGGAGGCCCTCGGCGCGAGACGTCAGGAGGAAGACGTCCATGGCGGCGATTGCCGCCAGTGCGTCGCGCTGGTGGCCCACAAGGCGAACGGCGTCACGCAGGTCCGCTCGTCCGGCGCGCGCGTGCACCTCGTCGCGAAGGACTCCGTCTCCGACGACCAGGAAGCGGGCTTCGGGCATGGTGCGGCGCAACGCTGCAGCAATTTCGAGCCACAACAGAGGCCGCTTTTCCTCGCTGAAGCGGATCACCGTGCCGATCACCGGAGCGTCGCCGGGAAGCCCGTGCCGGGCGCGGAAGTCGCGGCTCCCGCTCGCGCACCGCGCCAGTGTCGCGGGGTCGAAATCGAAGCCGTTGTGCACGACGTGGACGGCCCCGGAGGACAGCCCGAGCCAGGCTTCGTAGGCACGGGCGCCGGCGGCGCTGTTGTTCAGGAGCACGACGCGAGGATGCTTCGCCAACCACCGGTAGACTTCGCGCATGTACGGTTGGTGAAATGCGTAGTTCAACGGCGGAAGGCTGCGCAGGCCGAGCACGACTCGCGGCACGCCGGCAGCGACGGCCGCGAGTCCCCCCTTGACGTTCACCTCGTCGAGCCAGAAGTGCGCCACGCGCGGGCCCAGCGCGGCGATCGTCCTCGCGTAGTCGACCACTTCGTGCAGCGAGAAGGGCAGGGACCTGCAGGCGTCGGCGATCGATTCGAAGTGGCTTCCGGCGTCCCGGCTCGCGTCCCGATCGATTTCCCGCACGGGGATCGACACCGCCTCGAGTTGAGGCAGGAAGAAGCGCGCCGCCTCGTCTCGCAAGGATGCGCACGCCAACTCGACCGGGGCAAGGCCGCGCCGCACCAGCCCGATCAGGGTCAGCACTGCTTGCCGTTCCGCGCCGCCCGGCCCCAGTCCCCCGGTTATCAGGAGGATGCCTCCGCGGCGGCTTGTCGTCCCGCGCGCGGGAAGCGCGGACAGCAGCCTTTCGAATTGCGCCAGGCGCCGACGGTAGAGCGGGTCGGGCAGCGCCAGGAACGCCGCCAGCGCGCGGCGCTTCGCGCGCTCCGGCGCACGCAGGGTGCGCGGCTGCCGATTCAGCAGGTGCCGATGCGCCGAGGCGCCCGTCCAGGCCTTCGCCATTCCGCCCCGGGCGAGGACATAGGGCAGCCTTGCCAGGCGGGCCGCTGCGAAGCGTGCGGCCGACAACTCGCGATGCGGTAATGGCGCGCCGCTGTGTGCGGCGAGCCATTGCCGCATGAGTCTCGCGCGCGCGATCGTGCGATACACCCTGTCCGCGATCGGCCTGCGGATCGAGGTGGGCACGAGCAGGCGGATGGCGCGCCGCAGCATCGCTTCGCTCACTCCCTTCGCACGCCGATATAGAGCAGGTTGCTCTGCGCGCCGACCATCGCGGGCCGATTCGCCCGCAACTCGACGATGTACGGGGGCGGCGTAGCGTCGGCTGCGGCGCCTCCCCAGAGTGGGTCGCCGGGCACGAACAGCGCGTCGTTGAATTCGACGCAGTGCGTGACGATCTCGTCGAAGCCGTACCGCGCGAGCAGTTCCGCGAGCGTGGCAGCCGTGAACGAGCGCACGTGCTGCCAGCGGTGAAAGAGCACGTTGCTCGCCGGGCAATAGGCCATGCCGAGCTCGAGGTCCTCGTTGTTCGGCGTGGTCACGATGAGCACCCCCGCCGGCTTCGTGAGCTGTGCGATTCGTGACAGCGTGGCGTCGAGTTGCTCGTCGAGGATGTGCTCGATGACCTCGGCCATCACCACGACGTCGAACGACTCCGTCGAATCCGCGTTTGCAACGCCAAGGAACCCGGGGCAGTCTCTCAGCGTGTTCGAGAGGTTCTCCGAGCGGCCCGCCGAAGGCTCGTAGGCAGCGACCCGATACCCGCGCTCGCACATCAAGCGGATCAGGTGCCCGTCTCCTGCGCCGAAATCGAGCATCCGGCCATCGCGCGGCAGCAGGTGTTCGATCGCCAGGACGACGCTGCGGCCTGCCTGCTTCGAGAAACTCATCTCGACCAGCCGCGTTTGCGCGAAGCCGGTCCAGAAGCGCTCGACGAGCTCCGGCGTCCAGCGCATGCGCTGCGGCGTCATGCGCTGGCCCTTCCCTTTCCAGTCCGCATTGCGTGCCCCCCGTCAGCGTTTGATGGCAAAGGCCTGGCCAGTGGACAGCATGACGACGGGTTCCGGCTTGTCCCGGAAAAACTCGTCGGCTGCCGCCTTCGCCCCCGGACAGGTCCGGAATCCGTAGTCGTCCATCAGGATCACGCCCCCGGGCAGTGTGCGTTCGTAGAAGAATTCGAGCGAGTCCAGTGTCGGCCGGTACAGATCGACGTCGATGTGCACGAACGCGAACGCGTGCCCGGCGACTTCGGGGAAGCGCCCGGGGATCCAACCCTGGTAGACGCGGTAATTGTCGAAGCCGGCGAGGCTTTCGCGCAGCACCTGCTCGGGCATCTCAAGGGCTCTGGGGGTCCAGTAGTCGCCGTCGAACTCACCGGGGTCCGAGAGTCCTTCGAACGAATCGAACAGGTGCACGAGGTGGCCGCTGCCTCGATGCGCACGGCACATCAGGAACGCTGACGCACCCTTGTAGGCGCCACACTCCGCGACGTCGCCCGCCAGGTGCAGCGTCAGCTTGAGCAACTGGTCGAGCGTGTACTTGCGGTCCAGCGAGTGCCAGTTCCCCGGGTCCATGAAGCGTTCGTAATAGGCCAGGAAGTCCGTGTCTTCCAGGAAGAGGCGCGCGTACTCGCTGAACTTGTATTTCGGATAAACCGCGGTCGCGAGCGCCTCGGCAGTCTGGTAGAGCGCGTTCTCGTTCGATCCGGATGCCATCCCGTCACATAACCGCGCCAGCAACACTTCCGCGCGGTCTGGCGCAAGCCGGGTGAGCTCACCGGCCAGTTGAATGACACGCGCCGGCACCGTGTCGGCAAGCGTGTTGGCCGGCGCAGGTGACGTCGCCACGGACCGCGCCGGAACCACGGCCTTCGGCGCCCGCGCGAAGATCCGGCGTAGCAGGCTCATGCGCAGGCCTCGCGATTTCGATCTGCCGATTCGATCACGAACCTGCTTTGCATGTTGACCACGGATGTCGTGAAGATGTTTCCCGGACCCAGGACCCGGAACCCGATTGCGTCCTCGACGAAATCGATCTTGCCGCCGTCGCCGAGGTGCGCGGCCCCGAGCGTGACGAAGTAGTCGCCCGCAGCGAGCCACATCACGCCCGACGCCGAGATCGACAAGGTTTCCCCAGCCTCAACGCGCATCGCGGAGCGGCTATCGGTCAGGTTCGTGACGCCCCAGAGTACGGTGCCACGCCTGTCCTTTACCGCGAAGCCGCAGGACAGATCTTCGATCTCCCGGGCGCAGAACAGGGTCATGGACAACGAGAACGGGCTGCCCGACTCGATCAGCGTCACGCGTGCACCACTCGCATCGAGCAGGGCCCAATCCAGCAACTCGCCTTCGCCGGACCCGTAGCGCACCGTGTGCGCTGCCGACGGCTGACTGGGCCCCCCTTGCTCCTCGGCGGAAGGCGGGGCGGCACGAGCTTCGTCGCCATTCTCGCGCCTCCCGAACAGCATATTGTGGTAGAGGACCGACACTCGTTTCGAATCGCCCTCGGCATGGACCTTGCCATTCTCGAGGATCAGCGCGCGGTCGCACAGTGTCGTGATGGTATTGGTGTCGTGCGACACGAGGAGGACGGTGGTCCTGTTCGCGCGCAATTGCTGCATGCGGCCGAAGCACTTCAACTGGAAGCGCGCATCGCCGACGGACAGCGCCTCATCGACGATCAGGATATCGGGGTCCACGCTGATGGCAGTGCTGAACGTCAGTCTGGCCTGCATGCCGGTCGAGTAGGTCTTGAACGGCTGGTCGATGACGTCGCGCAGTTCGCTGAAGTCGATGATCGATTCGAGCTTGGCGTCGATCTCGGCCCGGGACATGCCCAGGCACAGGCCTCCCATGTAGATGTTCTCCCTGCCCGTGTACTCGGGATGGAAGCCGGTGCCGAGCTCGAGGATCGCGGTGATGCGTCCGTGGACTTCCAGTTCCCCGGCCGTCCTTTCGAGCGTACCGGCGATGATCTTCAGGAGCGTGCTCTTGCCGGCACCGTTGCGTCCGAGAACGCCGACGATCTCTCCCCTGCGTAACTCCAGGTCAACGTTGTCCAGCGCCACGCGCTCCGCGTGTCGCCGCTTGCCGGTCAGTGCCTCCACCAGCGCATCGATCGGGCGCGCATAGAGGCGGTAGGCCTTGCGCAGGCCGCGCGCACGGATCGCAAGGGGCATGTCACTCAAAGGGCGTCCCCAAACGAGTGGCGCGTGCGCTCGAAAACCATCCAGCCGAGCGCCAGCACGCCGAGACTTCCGAGCGGGAAGACGACCCACGCGACAGGATGCATCGGTGCGCCGTGAAACAGCACGTCCTGCCAGCACCAGACCAGGTAGCTGAACGGGTTCGCCAGGAACACCAACTCCAGCCACCGTGGAGTCGCGAACGGATTGTAGAGAATCGGCTGCGCGAAGAGGTTTACCGCGCAGAACACCGTCACCAGGTCGCGCAGGTCGCGAAAGAAGACACCGCCAGCCGCCAGCAGGAACGCGACGCCGACCATCGCCACCAGTTGGAACGCGACCACCAGTGGCAACGCGAGCACGAACCAGGAAAGAGTGCCGTGCCATGCCGCGTATCCGACCGCGAAGGCGAGGCCGACGCTGAATGGCAGCGCGCTGGCGAGGGCCGTCTTCACCGGAAGCACCTCCGTCGGGAAGACGATCTGCTTGACCAGGTTGGCGTGGCCGACCAGTATCGACGGCGATCGTGCCAGGATGTCCTGGAATGCGAGCCACGGCACGATGCCGGCGAAGACATTCACCGAGTAGTCGCGAATGCCGCTGCCGATGCCGGCCCGCGCGGGAAACACGTAGGCGAACAGGAACGTGTAGAGCAGCATCAGCAGGAGCGGATGGCCGTAGGCCCAAAGCACGCCGAGCAGCTGGCCGGTGTGCCGATCGCGCAGTTCCCGGCGCGCCAGTTCGCCGATGAGTTCGCGTCGGGCATAAAGCGCCGCAGCCGGGGATGCCAGCGCGATCACAGGTCCACCTGTGGGTTGGCCTCGATCCATGCCTGCGCCATCAGGACGTTCCACAGCGGGTACCCCCAGTTGGCGCCGCCAAGGTGGGACAGCCAGCGCTCGCGGATTGGCGCGACGGCAAAGAGATCCTGGCGCTGCAGGCGGCGCTCATCGAGCAGGTACTCGGCCCAGTCGCGCAGCGGACCGCGCAACCATTGGTCGAACGGCACGCCGAATCCCATTTTCGGTCGCTCGATCAGGTCACGCGGGACCCGCTTGTACAGCACCTGCCTGAGTGCCCACTTGCTCGACCCGTCACGCACCTTCATTCGTTGCGGCATGTTCCACGCGCACTCGACGACGCGATGATCGAGCAGGGGGACGCGTGCCTCGAGGGCGACGCGCATGCTCGCACGGTCGACCTTGGTCAGGATGTCGTCCGGGAGATAGGTGACAGTGTCGAGGAACTGCATCCGATCGAGGAAATCGGGAATCGACTTCGAGACAGTCGGATCCCAGAGGATTCCCTTCGACTCGCGGCTTCCCAAGACGATCTGGTCGGGTTCGTGCCAGTGGCTGAGCATTCGACGGTACATCGCATCCGGATCGTCCAGCGAGATCGCATTGGCGAACTTGTGCAGCTTGCTCCCGAGCTGGGGCGGTCGCCAGCGGGACGGAAGCGCGCGGGCAAGCGCGTCGAGCCGGCTCGTCGGTTGCGAGAGCAGTGCCCGAGCAGCGGCGCGGCGAACGGGGTACGGCGCGAGGTTCGCCTTGTTCCACATCTCCAGGCCGAGCGTGTATCGATTGTAGCCGGCAAACAACTCGTCGCCTCCGTCGCCGGAGAGGACCACCGTCACGTGCCGGCGGGTCAGTTCGCACACCATTGCGGTGGGGATCTGCGACGAATCCGCGAATGGCTCGTCGTACCAGTACGGGAGCCTGTCGACCAGATCGAGGGCGTGTCGCGGCTCGACGTACAGTTCGGTGTGATGCGTGCCGAGGTGGCTCGCGATCTTCCGTGCGTAGGGAGCCTCGTCGTATTCCTTTTCCGAGAAGCCGATCGAGAATGTGTTGATCGGCCGATCGCTCTGCTCGGCCATCAGGGCAGTGACCAGCGACGAGTCGATCCCGCCGGACAGCAGGGTTCCGAGGGGCACGTCGGAAACCATCCGCCTGCGCACTGCGTCGCCCAGCAATTCGTCGAGCTGTTCGATCTGCTCCTCGTCGCGAGCGCGCGACGGCGAAGCGATGCCGCGCTCGACGATCGTGCGCAAGTCCCAGAACCGCGAGTGCGTCACCGCACCGCCTGGTCCGATGCGCAGCAGGCAACCCGACTCCAGCTTGGAGACCCCCTGATAGATCGAGTGCGGCGCGGGGATGTAGTTGTGCCGCATGAACGCGGACATGGCGTTGCGATCGATGCGCGGCCTCCACCCCGGCGCGGCGCGTAGCGCCTTCAGTTCCGAGCCAAACAGGAAGATGCCGTCGAAAAGGCCCCAATAAAGCGGCTTGATGCCCAGCCGGTCGCGGATCAGGATCAGCTCGCGCCTTTCGCGGTCGAACAGCGCAATCGCGAACATCCCGATCAAACGCTGGACCGTGCGCTCGACGCCCCATTCGGCGCACGCTTCGACAATGACGGCGGTGTCGGACGTTCCCCGTGGATGCCGCCCGTACTGCGCGAGGTCGCGGGCAATCTCCAGGTGCGAATAGACCTCGCCGTTGTATGCGATGACGAACCGTCCGCAGGAGGACACCATGGGCTGGTGGCCGGTCGGCGAGAGGTCCCTGATGGCCAGGCGGCGGTGCCCGATTGCGACGCCGGCCACCGGATCCACCCAAGTGCCCCGCGAGTCGGGACCGCGATGCCCGAGGGTGTCGGTCATGAAATCGACCGCTTCCTGCAGGGGTAAATCGGAAGTACCGTGGCCGAACCGGTAGATCCCGGCGATTCCGCACATCGCAGTCCCCGGGGTCAGCGGTTGGCCGTGGCGACGACGGGAGGCGCGTTCGTTCTCACCAGGCCAGAGCGGTGTTCATGGATAATGGCCCATTCTACCGTGCAAGCATCCACCATCCTGGGACAGTTCGTCGCGTTTGTGCTTGCGGGGGGGCTCTCCGCTCTGGCCTTGGCCTCGATGCTTCGGGCGGCCTGGCCGACCGGATTCATCGACACGCCGAATCCCCGGTCCCTGCACCGAAGACCGATACCGCGCGTCGGCGGCCTGGCTGTGCATCCCGCGTGGCTTCTGGCCTGTCTGGCCATGCTGGCGACGCGCGATCCGGCGCAGCTTCAGTGGCTGCCGATCGGCGCCGCAGCATGGGCTTCGGTGCTGCTGTTCGTGGTGTCCCTCGTCGACGATCGCCGCCACCTGCCCGTGTGGGTTCGCCTTCCGGTGCACTTCGCCTGCGCGTCGGTGGTGGTCCTCCTCTCGCCGTCCGCCGCCGGCAGCATCGCGACGGCGTCGTGCGTGGTCCTGGCGATCGTATGGGGCACGAACCTGTACAACTTCATGGACGGTGCCAACGGCCTCGCTGGCGGCATGGCGGTGATCGGTTTTCTGGCCTATGCGTGGATCGCGTCGACAGCCGGTGACGACACCATGGCCCTGGTCTGCGCTAGCATTGCCGGCGCCGCGCTCGGCTTCCTCCCCTTCAATTTTGGCCACGCTCGCGTCTTTCTCGGTGACTGCGGTTCGATCCCGCTGGGTTTTCTTGCCGGGGCGCTGGGCTGGCTCGGCTTCGCGGCAGGCACGTGGAAGTGGTGGACGCCGGTGTTGGTATTCCTGCCCTTCGTTGCAGACGCGACCGCGACCCTCATCAGGCGGCTGGCGAGGAGGGAGCGAGTGTGGCTCGCCCACCGGGACCACGCGTACCAGAAGCTGGTACTCGCCGGTTGGTCGCACGCGCGGCTCGCACGATGGGCCTACGCGACGATGCTGGCCTGCGCGGTCTCGGCATCGGTCCTCCAGCGGACATCGGGTGCGACCCAGTATGTCTCGCTCGGTGGGGCAGTGGCGATCGTGTTGCTCGTGCTCCACCGGATCGAGCATGCTTGCGGGAACCGCAGGGAGGCGGCCTCCGCGGGACGGTGAGCCGTATGTCTGTCCGATGCGAATCGGACATGTCTGGATGAGATGAAGATCATCGATCGTTCCACGCTTGTCTTCCTCTTCGACATCCTGGGGGCGGTCGTCGCATGGGTCGGAGCCTTCCTGCTGCGCTTCAACCTGGGCTTGCCGATCCCGTACGAAGATCACCTGCTCTTCGGTCTGGTCGCCCTGGTTCCCGCGCATGCGCTGATCTGCCGATGGGCGGGCCTTTACCGCGGACTGTGGATCTTCGCCAGCCTGCCGGACCTGAAGCGCGTGTTGCGCGCCGTGGCGGCATCGTCGCTGGTGATGCTTGCCTTCGTGGTGTTCTATCGTGATCCCTTCGGCACGCCGCGCTCGATCGTCGTGCTGTACCCGATGCTCCTCGCGTTCTGGATGGCCGGCGGTCGCGCGGCCTACCGGATGGCGAAGGAACATCGCCTCTACGGGCGCCTCAATGCGGAGGGCAAGCCGGTGATCATCGTTGGCGCTGGCCGCAGCGGGGCCGCGCTGGTGCGCGAACTCGATCGGGTCCCCGATTGGCGCGTGGTCGGACTGGTTGACGATGACCCGGCGAAGTGGGGTCGAGAGGTGCTTGGCAGGCCCGTTTTCGGTGCGGTCGACATCCTTCCGCAAGTGCTCACGAACGAGAAGGCGCGGCACGCGATTCTGGCGATCCCGTCTGCGTCGGTTGCCATGCGCCGGCGGGCAACCGACCTGGCGGTAAGGGCGGGCGCGCACGTGTTCACCGTGCCTGGCGTCGACGATCTGCTCTCCGGTCGAGTGTCGGTCTCCTCGCTTCGGCGAATCGAGATCGACGACCTGCTTGGGCGGGAAACGGTCGAGATCGACACCGCGGGTGTGAGCGAGATGGTCGCGGCGCGTACCGTGCTGGTGACCGGCGCCGGTGGCTCGATTGGTGGAGAGCTGTGCCGGCAGCTGTCCCGCTTCGGGCCGGCAAGGCTCCTGCTCTTCGAGCAGGGAGAGTTCGCGCTATACACCCTCGAGCAGTGGTTTGCTGCCAATCGCCCCGACGTGCCGATCGTCCCGCTGGCCGGCGACGTGAAGGACGCTGCCCGGCTCGACGAGGTCTTTGCAGCGCACCGCCCGCAACTCGTCTTTCACGCCGCCGCCTACAAGCACGTGCCGCTGATGGAAGTCGGCAACGCCTGGCAGGCGGTGCGCAACAACGTGCTGGGCACGCTGCGGGTCGGCGAGTGCGCGCAGCGCCACGGCTGCGAGCGCTTCGTGCTGATCTCCACCGACAAGGCGGTGAACCCGACGAACGTGATGGGCGCCACCAAGCGGCTGGCCGAGATCGCCTGCCAGGCGCTGCAGGGGCAGGGCGGGCCGACGCGGTTCGAGATGGTGCGCTTCGGCAACGTGCTGGGCAGCACCGGCAGCGTGATCCCGAAGTTCCAGGCGCAGATCGCGCGCGGCGGTCCGGTGACGGTCACGCACCCCGAGATCACGCGCTACTTCATGTCGATTCCCGAGGCGGCGCAACTGGTGCTGCAGGCTGCAGTGATGGGCGAGGGCGGCGAGATCTTCGTGCTCGACATGGGCGAGCCGGTGAGAATCGTCGATCTGGCGCGCAACATGATCCGACTGTCGGGTTTCTCCGAGGACGAGATCCGCATCGAGTTCACCGGGTTGCGCCCTGGCGAGAAGCTCTACGAGGAGCTTCTGGCCGATGCGGAGCACACGCTCCCGACGCCGCATCCGAAGCTGCGCGTGGCGCGCTCGCGGCCGGTGCACGACGGCATCCTGGAGGAGTTGCGGGAATGGCTCGGAGGCGCCGAGCCGGTGTCGGACGACGAGGTGCGCACCGCGCTGCACCGCTGGGTGTCCGAGTACGTGCCGTACGAGGCGCGACCCGTATTGCGGGTGGTGGGCGGGACAGCGACCGGGGGCGAGCGGGTGGCGTCCGGCGGCTGAGGCGGGCGCTATCGGGCGCCGAGAAGTTCGACGCCGTTGACCTCGGCCGCGGCGCGCAGTTCCCGATCCAGCGTGGCGAGCGGCAGCCGCCGGCGCTGCGCGAGTTCCAGATATGCTGCGTCGTACAGGGTCAGTCCATGGCGCGCGGCCAGCTCGAGCGTGTCGGCCCAGGCACGGGCGTGTGTCTCGGGATCGACGGCAACCATGAGCGCCTGCAGGTCGGTGATCGACGCGTCCCGAAACCCCGGGTCGATCCGGCCCCGCCTGACCGCCGTTTGCAACCCGTTCGCGACTTCCAGTCGCCACAGTGACGGGGCGACGGCGCCATTCTCGACGACACGCTGCAGCACCTCGTCGGCAGCCGGGGTGCGCTCGTCTTCGAAGAGCCAGGCCAACGTGATCGAGCTGTCGAGCACCAGGCTCACGGACGCCCCTCGTCGATGAGGTCCTCGATCTCGAGATCGCCCAGGACGACTCCGACGCTGCGTTTGCGGATGTTCGCGGCTGCCTTTCGGGCTCCGTCACGGTCGACGGGTCGAGCAGGCACCATCCGGGCCACGGTCTTGCCGTGCCGCGTGATCAGGACTTCTTCCCCGCTTTCGACCCAGTCGAGCACGGTGCCCAGCTTGTTCTTCGCTTCGAAGGCTGTGATTTCGCGCATGGCATCCATCATTTCTAGCTAGACGATTGTCTAGCTTAACATGAAGAATCTGGCCAGGAATGCGTGCGATGCAAATGGCCGATTGCCCCTTTCAGCCATCGATCCTATAATCCGTACAGGTTGTACATAATCAGGATGTACGGATGGAGACGCTCGGTATCGACGCAACGCGACGTCGGCTGCCCGAACTGGTGGCCGCGGCCCACGCAGGGAAAACGACCCTGATCACGCGACATGGCCGGCCGTATGCCGCCATCGTGCCGGTGGAGAAGGCGAGCCAGCGACGCTTGCCCACGGCGATGCTGGCCTTGAAGGGTTGCGCGGTCGGCCTGTGGGGAGAGGAGCCCGCGCGCTCCGTCGAGGCATTGCGCGCCGAGTGGGCCGAGTGAAAACCGGGCGAGCTGCCATCGACTGGTCCGGATTGCCCGACGACGCACTGCTTCTCGTCGATACGACACCGTTCATTTATCACTTCCAGGACGACGTGCGGTATGCGGGCAGGTTCGCAGGCTTGTTCGAGCAAGCCGCCGCCGGGCGACTGCGCATCGCATTGTCGACCGTCACGCTGGCCGAGGTGCTGACGGGCCCCTATGGTCATGGACGCGACGCGCTGGGCAAGCAGCTCGAAGCGGCGTTGTGCGAATTCGACGTTCATCCGCTGAGCGTGCCGATTGCCGTGGAGGCCGCCCGGCTGCGGGCGCGATATCGGCTGCGATTGCCCGACGCCATCCAGTTGGCTACCGCGCTCGAGATCGGCGCCTGGGGGTTGGTCACTCACGACCGCGACTTCTCGGCGGTTCAGGATGTCAGGGTGCTGAGGTAGGGCGACGCCCCCACGGGAGACGAGCAGGGCGTTCGGAATGCTTCACGCGGGCTGTGCCGCACCGACGCCCAACGATCTTGCGGCCGTGATCATGGCCCGGTCGAGCGTACAGATCGGCGCCCCACGCTCTGCGGAGACGGCCAGGTGCAGTGCGTCGCCAGCCCGCAGTCCGGAGGTGTGCAGGTCGGCGAACCGGGCCGCCGTGCGGTAGTCGGCGCGCGTGACCGGCCAGACCTCGAGACTCTCTTCCGCCAGGCGCGCGAACGCGGTGAGCACCTCCGCACGGTCGGCCGCGCCGATCTGCTTCTCGCGCAACTTGATCGACAGCGCGGCGGAGAACTCGGTGATCACCCAGTCGCTGATCGCGATCGAACCGGCCGGCTGGCTCGCGAGCCAGCGCTGGGCCACGCGCGTCATGGCCTCGCTGGTGAGCGCGGCGACCAGAAGACTGGTGTCGAGATAGCGCACCGGGTTCAGTAGCGGGCGTCTTCGCGCAGGCGATGCATGAACGTGCCGGCGCTCTCGCGCTGCTTCGGCTGTCGCTCGGTGAGTTTGCGCAACGCGTCGATATCCACGGGTTTGCGGGCGACTCGTGGGCGCACCAGCTCGAGCACAGGCTTGCCGTGCCGGGTGATGACGACCGGTTCCCCGGCCGCGGCCAGGTCGACCAGTTCGCTGAGCTTTGCCTTCGCTTCGCTGAGGCTGAATACGTGGGTTGCCATGTGAAATATGACTAAAAATATGGTCAGGAGGTTAACAGAATCCTGGCGCTCCGGGAAGTCGATCGGGCGGTCGATGCGGACGGACGATTGCTGGCGGAGAAGGTCAAACATCGTAGACTGCGTGGACGAGCACGGCTCGTACGCCGCCGTGTCTTGTCCGTCGAACCGCAGCAAACTCAATCCGATGACCACTACGATCTCCCCCTCGATCTTCAAGGCTTACGACATCCGCGGCGTCGTCGACGACACGCTCACGGTCGACGCGGTGCGCGCGATCGGCCTTGCGCTCGGCGCGCTCGCCCGCAAGGCCGGCACGCGCGAGACGGTGATCGGCCGCGACGGCCGGCTCTCCGGGCCGAAGCTGGTGGCCGCGCTGTCCGACGGATTTCGCGCAGCGGGCGTCGGCGTGGTCGACATCGGCATGGTGCCCACGCCGGTCGTTTACTACGCGACCTTCGAACTGGGCACCGGCACCGGCGTGGCGGTCACCGGCAGCCACAATCCGCCCGACTACAACGGCCTGAAGATGGTGATCGCGGGCGAGGCGATCTACGGCGACGCGATCCAGGGGCTGCGCGAGACGATCGCCTCCGGGGCGCTCGTCGAACTGCCCGAGGCGCAGCGCGGGGGCTTGCGCAGCGAAGACCTGTCGGCGCGCTACCTGGCGCGCATCACCGGCGACGTGAAGCTCGCTCGCCCGATGAAAATCGCGATCGACTGCGGCAACGGCGTGGCCGGCGCGCTCGCGCCGCAGCTGTTTCGCGGGCTCGGCTGCGAGGTGGTCGAACTCTTCTGCGAGGTCGACGGCACTTTCCCGAACCACCATCCCGACCCGGCGCACCCCGAGAACCTGCAGGACCTGATCCGCGCGTTGCGCGATACCGACGCCGAGATCGGGCTGGCCTTCGACGGCGACGGCGACCGCCTGGGCGTGGTCACCAAGGACGGCCAGATCATCTACCCGGATCGCCAGCTGATGCTCTTCGCCGAGGACGTGCTCTCGCGCAACCCGGGTGCCGAGATCATCTTCGACGTGAAGTGCAGCCGCAACGTCGCGGCGCACGTCCGTCGCCACGGCGGGCGGCCGACGATGTGGCGCACGGGCCACTCGCTGGTCAAGGCCAAGCTGAAGGAGACCGGTGCGCCGCTCGCGGGCGAGATGAGCGGGCACACCTTCTTCAAGGAGCGCTGGTACGGCTTCGACGACGGGCTGTACACCGGTGCGCGGCTGCTCGAGATCCTGTCACGGCATGCCGATCCGAGCGCGGTGCTCAATGCGCTGCCCAACTCGCCGGCCACGCCCGAGTTGCAGCTGAAGACGGCCGAAGGCGAGAACTTCACGCTGGTCGAGGAACTGAAGCGCACTGCGAAGTTCGAAGGAGCGACCGAGGTCATCAAGATCGACGGCGTGCGGGTCGAATACCCGGACGGCTTCGGGCTGGCGCGGCCGTCGAACACGACTCCGGTGGTGGTGATCCGCTTCGAGGCCGACACGCCCGAGGCGCTGGCGCGGATCCAGGCGGATTTCCGCCGGGCGATCCTGGCGGTGAAGCCGGGGGCGGCGCTGCCGTTCTGAGTTCGCCGTGCCAAAAATTAGCTTGATCGCGCTAGAATTTAGCTATGTCATTGGCCGGTGCTATCTATTCCCCAAGCCAGGCGAAGTTGTTTCGCTGGATTTTCGGGCAACCGGAGCGCAGTTTCCATCTCAACGAACTCCGCCGATTGACCGGGCTCGGGAGTGCGTCACTGCAACGCGAATTGCGGCGACTCACCGAGGCGGGGCTCGCGTCAGCCGAACGAGTCGGGACGATGCGCCGATTCCAGGCGAATCCGGAGAGCCCCGTCTTTCACGAATTGGTCGCGCTGACCCGAAAAGTGCTGGGTGTCGAACCGACGGTGCGTCATGCGCTGGCGGCATTGGCCCCGCAGCTGCGGGCGGCATGGATCTTCGGCTCCATCGCGAAAGCAGCCGACACTGCGAACAGCGATATCGACGTGATGATCGTCGCGGACGACTTGCCGATGAGCGAGATCCTCGAAGCGCTTGTCCCACTCGAGCCCGACCTCGGACGGAAGATCAATCCCGTCAGCTACACGACACAAGAGTTCGAGCGTCGTCTCTTGGAGCCTGATTCCTTCGTCAATCGTGTTCTCGCGCAGAAGCTGATTCCCCTGATTGGAGATCCGGGTGAGCTTGCCGGCGTTGGATAACCTCGTTCGCATCGGGCAACTGAAGGCCGAGGCGTGCAACGAGCGCGAGGTGCGCAGGATGCTTGCGATGGCGCGAACACATCTGGCCGATTCCAGCCAGGTCGGTCTGTCCGTCGAGGGTCGATTCATCAGCGCCTACAATGCCGCCCATGCCGCCTCACTGGCGGCGCTGCGATGGCACGGTTATCGGAGTGAAAACCGATTCGTGGTGTTTCAATGCCTCATCCATACCCTCGGCTGGCCGTCGCATCGTTGGCGGCTTCTCGACTCCGCACACAAGAAGCGAAATATGGCCGAATACGAGGGGTTTTTGGAAGTCGAGGAATCCTGGATCGAGGATCTGCGGACTACCGTGAAAGACCTGATCCGCGATGTGTCCGCGCTTATCGGAGCTTGACGATGATGCCAACCGGGCCTCACTGACCATGCCGCGAACCACCATAAATGTCGACGAGGACGCGTTCCTGGCCGCGAAGGAGTTCGCCGCCCGCGAGCGGGTTTCAATCGATGAAGCAGTCTCGCGCCTGATTCGTCGCGGCATCGACCGGCATCCCGTTGCCGGGCAGCCGCGGCAACCGGTGCGCGGACGATTTGCCTTGCTGACCCGGCGCGACGAGGTGATCGAGGCGGAGGGCGTGCGTGAGATCATGGAACGCGAAGAGATCTGATACAACTCCTGGGCGACAATGTCTCGTCGGTGCGTGGTGCGATCTTCCAGAGAACCGCCAACCTTCTTCTCGAGTCGGAACCATGCGGACGGTAAGCGCGGCCGACGCGAGTCGGCACTTCTCCGCGATATTGAAAGAGGTCTCTCGCGGCGCCCGGATCGCGATTCTCTCCCGTGGGAAGCCGGTCGCGGCGCTCGTTCCCGTTGCCGAAGCGCAGCGCGAACGGCGCGAGGCGAGGGGGGACCTCCTGAAGCGGCTGCGCTTCCAAGCGGCGTCCGGAAAGCGCACCTGGACGCGCGAGGAACTCTACGCCAGTGCCGCATCCTGCTCAGCGAGGACTTGCAGCACGGTTTCATCTGGCGCGGCGTGACGGTGGTGAATCCGTTCGCCGAACCGCGGGACGCGCTGCTCGTAAGGGCGCTTCAGACCCGGTAGTCGTCGCGCGACTTGCCCTGCGCCTCGAGCGGCGGGGCCTCGCACCGGCCATGTCTTCGAGCGATACGCCGAGCTTCTTCATCAGCGCGACGACCTGCGCGACGGCCTGCTTCTTCTTCTGTTGCGCAGCCTCCTCGAGCTTGCGGGCCTGGGCTTCGAGTTTCTCGATCTGCTTGCGGATGGCTTCGTAGGATCGACGGGGCATGTTGGTCAGCAGTCCTCTGAAGGCGGACGATTCCGGGTCAGATAGTGCCACAGCGGTGCCGCCGCGGGGTGACCGGCGCGGCCTCCGGCGTTCCGGGAGGCGTCATGGCTGGCATAATCGCCCGACGCCGCGTCCGGCCTCGTCCGGCACTTTCCAGGTGGCACCGATCGCCCAAACTCTCCGCCGATGACCGCGCATCCGAACCCCGAGCCCGTCGCACGCGTGGTGCTCTGGGGCTGGCATAGCGACGATGCCGTGGCGGCGGTGCGCGATCTGCGCGGGCGGGGCCGGCTCGACGTGGTGGCCTGGTTCGGCAACGGACCCGACTGCACTCATCGTCTCAACCCCTTCATTCACCAGTTCCGGCTCGATCCGCTTCCGGCCGGCATCGACCTCGACCCCGGCAGGCTCGCGCCGGACGAATTGCTGATGTTCTGCGACATGTATTCGCGGGTGTCGCGGGCCCGCGCGCTGCCGATCCATGAACTCATGCATGTCGCTTACTGCTACCTGCGTTTCTGGGCGGCCCTGCTCGCATCGGGCCGGGTGACGCACGTATTCTTCTCCAGCCCGCCGCATTTCGGGGTCGATTACCTGCTGTACCTCGCGGCGCGGCGCGCGGGTGCGAGCACCGCGTTATGTTGCCAATCGCTCTTCCCGGATCGCTTCTTCTACGTGCGCACGCTCGAGGATTTCGGCCGCTTCGACGAGGTGCCCGAGGCCTGCGGCCGCGACCCCGACGAGCCGCCGCTGCGGATCGAGCGTCGCTTCGAGAAGAAGCTGTTCTACATGCAGGGCGTGAAGATCCGCGCCAAGCCGGCGCTTCCGAGCCTCGCCAACGATCTGCGCCGCCTCGCAAGCACGCGTCCGGGCAAGCCGATGTCGCTGGCCGGCGCACTGCAGAAGTACGAGGAGGCGCGCCAGTTCGCCTGCGGCTACGAGCGGCTCGCCGCCGACGCCCCCGACCTGTCGGTGCCCTGCGTGTATTTCGCACTGCAGTTGCAACCCGAGATGACGACGTCGACGCTGGGGGCAGGATACTCGGACCAGCTGTCGGCGCTGGAACGGCTGTCGGCCATGGTTCCCGACGGCTGGCGCATCTACGCGAAGGAGAACCCGAAGCAGACCGGGCGACAACGCGGCGCGGCATTCTTCAGGCGCCTCGCGATGATCCCGAAGGTGACCTACGTTGCGAAGACGGTCGACACCTACGCGCTCTTGCAGGGCTGCCGCTTTGCGAGCACGGTGACCGGCACCGTCGGGTGGGAGGCGATCACCGGCGGCAAGCCCGTGGTGGCGTTCGGCCAGCCATGGTTCGCGTCGCTGCCGGGTGTGCAGCGTTTCCGCCCCGGGTTGACGGTGGACGAGGTGCTTCAGACCCGGATCGAGCACGCCGCGCTGGAGCGCGCGCTCCAGGCACTGCTCGGGAAGACGATGCGCGGAGTGATCGATCCGGTCTACCAGGGGATCGTGCCCGACTTCGACGCGCCGACGAACGTCGGACGGCTGCGCAGCTTCCTCGAGCGCGGCATCGACGGGCAACTGTTCTCCGCAGCGCCGACGCAGAGGGCTGCGTGATGCGCACCGCCGTCTTCTTCGTGGCGTCGCCGCTGCACTATCTGGCCGCGCGTCGCGTGGCGCTCGATCACGAGCGCGATTCACGGCACGTGCTCGTCTGCTACAACCGCGTGATCGAACCCCTGATCCGCGAGGCGGACTGGCACGCGGTGGTCGGTATTCCGTGGCCGCGCTTCGAGCCGCTACCGGGCCCCTTCGGGCGCCACCGGCGCATTCTGCAAAACCTGCGACGCGTCGCCGAGGCGATCGGCCGGGCCGAGACGCTGGTCCTGCACAGTCCGGTGTTCGACACCGAGGCGGTCAATTATTTTCTGCGCGCGCTGCCGCGCATGACCGGGGCCGCCGCGATGCAGGCGCGAATCCTGCCTGACGGGCTGCTGAACGTGCAGCGCTACCCGCTGAGCCGCACCAGACGCATCGCGCAGCGCTTCAGGGCGCTGCGCCGCCTGGTGAGTCCGATGCTCCACTACTGGCACTTCTCGGGCGACAGGATCGGCACGGACGCCTCCTTCGTCGACCGCATCTATGTGCTCCAGGGCTTCCCTCACCGCTACGATCCATTGCGCACGGTGACGCTCGGGCCGCTCGCGGAACTGGCCGAGCCGCTGCCGGCGAAGGCTGTGATCGACGAGGTGGAACCGGCCGGCGCGCTCGTCGTCGGACAGCCGCTGGTGGGCTTCGGCCTGATGAGCGAAACCGACCGGGTACGGACTTCGCAGGAAATCGCCGACTGGCTCGCGCACGAGTGCCCGGGGCCGGTGGACTACAAGGCGCATCCGCGCGAGGGTGAACGGCACGAGTTGCGCGAGTCCGGCTACCGCGTGCTGGAGATCGACGAGCCTCTCGAGAGCTTCATGGCACGCAGCCCCTACCGGGTCGTGGTCGGATGCTGCTCGACGGCGCTGTTCATTGCCCGGCAGATCTACGGTCCTGGGGTGCGGATCGCCGCCTTCGGTGTCGACCGGGTGCACTTCAAGGGCGCCGGAAAGCGCGAGAATACGCTGGCGCTGATGCGCGAGCTCTCCATCGAGGTCCACTGAACACCATGCTCGACGGCAAGTCCATCCTGATCACGGGCGGCACCGGTTCGTTCGGGCGGCAGTACGTCAAGACGATCCTGTCGTGGTACAGGCCGCGCCGGGTCGTGGTTTTCTCGCGCGACGAACTGAAGCAGTTCGAGATGCAGCAGGAGTACGACGCGCCCGAAATGCGGTATTTCATCGGTGATGTGCGCGACGCCGAGCGCCTGCGCCAGGCGATGCGGGGCATCGACGTGGTGATCCACGCGGCGGCGCTCAAGCAGGTGCCGGCGGCCGAATACAACCCGATGGAGTGCATCAAGACGAACGTGCACGGCGCCGAGAACGTGATCCTCGCCGCACTCGGAAACGAGGTGCAGCAGGTGATCGCGCTGTCGACCGACAAGGCGGCCAATCCGATCAACCTGTACGGAGCGACGAAGCTCGCCTCCGACAAGCTGTTCGTCGCGGCCAACAACATGGCAGGCGGCCACAGGACGCGCTTCGCGGTGGTGCGCTACGGCAACGTCGTCGGCTCGCGCGGCTCGGTGGTGCCCTTCTTCCGGCGGCTGATCGCCGACGGCGCCGATCACCTGCCGATCACGCACGCCGACATGACCCGGTTCTGGATCACGCTGCAGCAGGGCGTCGACTTCGTGCTGAAGTGCTTCCAGCGGATGCAGGGCGGCGAGATCTTCGTGCCGAAGATCCCGTCGATCCGCATCACCGATCTCGCCGCCGCGATGGCGCCGGACCTGCCGATGCGCATCGTCGGCATTCGCCCGGGCGAGAAGCTGCACGAGATCATGTGTCCGGCCGACGACTCCCACCTCACGCTCGAATTCGACGACCACTTCGTGATCCGGCCGACGATCCGCTTCTTTCACTCGGAGATGAACTACGCGCAGAACCGGCTCGGCGAAGCCGGTCGTGCGGTGTCGCAGGGCTTTGAGTACCACTCGGGCAACAACCCGCACTTTCTCACCGTGCCCGAGATCCGCGAAGTCAACCGGATGGCCGAGGCATGATTCCGTACGGCCGGCAGGAAGTCACCCGGGCCGACATCGACGCGGTCGAGGCGGTGCTGCGCTCCGACTTCCTCACCCAGGGGCCGGCGGTCGTGCGCTTCGAGCAGGCACTCGCCGCGTACTGTGGCGCCGCGCACGCGGTCGCCGTCGCCAACGCGACCGCCGCGCTGCACCTGGCGTGCCTGGCGCTCGACCTCGGGCCCGGCGACTGGCTCTGGACTTCGCCGAACACCTTCCTCGCTTCGGCCAACTGTGCGTTGTATTGCGGTGCCCGCGTCGATTTCGTCGACATCGATCCACGCACGTACAACATGGACCCGGCGGCGCTCGCGGCGAAGCTCGAGCGCGCCGAGCGCGACGGGCGGCTGCCGAAGATCGTCGTGCCGGTGCACTTCGCCGGCCAGAGCTGCGACATGGCGGCGATCGGCGCGCTGGCCAGGCGTTACGGGTTTCGCGTGATCGAAGATGCATCGCACGCGATCGGCGGGCACTATCGCGACGTGCCGGTCGGCTCGTGCGCCTTCAGCGACATCACCGTGTTCAGTTTCCACCCGGTGAAGATCGTCACCACCGGCGAAGGCGGCGCGGCGCTCACCAACGACGCGGCGCTCGCGCGCCGCCTCGAGCGGCTGCGCAGCCACGGAATGACGCGCGAGGCGGCGCTGATGGACGCCGAACCGGACGGTGCGTGGTACTACCAGCAGATCGAGCTCGGCTACAACTACCGGATCACCGACATCCAGGCCGCGCTCGGTCTGAGCCAGCTAGCGCGACTCGACGATTACGTCCAGCGCCGGCAGCGGCTCGTTGCGCGCTACGACGCGCTGCTGGCCGATCTGCCGGTGATCGTGCCGGCGCGTGCGGCCGGGGTTCGCTCGGCCTGGCACCTGTACCCGATCCAGGTCGATGCGAGGCGCAGTCAGCGCAGCCGGCGGCAGGTGTTCGACGCGCTGCGGGCGGCCGGGATCGGCGTGAACGTGCACTACATTCCGGTGCACACGCAGCCTTGCTACCGCCGGCTGGGCTTCGCGCGCGGCGACTTCCCGCGTGCGGAGGCCTACTACGCGCAGGCGATCAGCCTGCCGATGTTCGCGACGCTCACCGACGCCGCGCAGGACGAGGTGGTCGCCGCGCTTCGCGGGGCACTCGCGTGAGGCTCGCGGTGATTCCGGCGCGCGGCGGCAGCAAGCGCATTGCGCGCAAGAACGTGCGTGCATTCGCCGGCAAGCCGATCATCGCGCATTCGATCGACGCGGCACGCGAGAGCAACCTGTTCGATCGCATCGTCGTCTCCACCGACGACGAGGAGATCGCGCGCGTGGCGCGCGACTGCGGCGCGGAGACGCCATTCGTGCGGCCGGCAGCACTGTCCGACGACTACACAGGCACCAATGCGGTGGTCAGGCACGCGATCTCGTGGTTCGGCGCGTGCGGCGCCCTGCCGCAGCACGTCTGCTGCCTCTACGCGACCGCGCCGTTCGTGCAGCCGCACCACTTGCGCGAGGGCTACGAGCGGCTCGTGGCGAGCGGCAAGTCGTTCGCGTTCGCGGTGACGAGTTACGCGTTCCCGATCCAGCGCGCGCTGAGAATCGACGCCGACGGCTGCGTGCACCCCATCTGGCCCGAAAACATCGCGCGCCGCTCGCAAGACCTGGAGGAGACGTACCACGACGCCGGGCAGTTCTACTGGGGCACAGCACGCGCGTTCCTCGACGAGGTCGTGCTGTACTCGGCTGCGTCGGTGCCCGTCATCCTGCCGCGCCACCTGGTGCAGGACATCGACACCGAGGAAGACTGGGTGCGCGCGGAACTGATGTTCGGCGCGCTGCAGGCGCGGCAGGCCAGGCGATGAAGGTCGCGCTGCGCACCGATGCGTCGGAACGCATCGGCACCGGGCACCTGATGCGCTGCCTGACGCTGGCCGACACGCTGCGCTCGGGCGGCGCGCGCACCCGCTTTGTCTGCCGCCCGCTGCCCGCGGGGCTCGCCGGTCTGGTCACGGACCGTGGGCACGAGCTCGCTGGTTTGCCCGCGGGCGAGGCCGCGGCCGGCAGCGATGGCGACCCGCCGCACGCGGACTGGCTCGGCGCGTCGCAGGCCGACGATGCGCAGGCGACGCTCGAGGCGCTCTCGGGCGAACCTGCATGGGACTGGCTCGTCGTGGACCACTACGCGCTCGATGCACGCTGGGAATCGCGGCTGCGCGGCTGCACGCGTCGCATCCTCGCGATCGACGACCTGGCCGACCGCCGCCACGACTGCGACGTGCTGCTCGACCAGAACCTTCACGCCGACATGCAGGCGCGCTATGCACGGCTGGTGCCCGGGCATTGCCTGCAGCTGCTCGGGCCACGGCATGCACTGTTGCGGCGTGAATTCAGCGATGCGCGGGCCACGCTGCGCGAGCGCGGCGACGCAATCGGGCGGGTGCTGGTGTTCTTTGGCGGCATCGATGCGGTCAACCTCACCGGCTCCGCGCTCGATGCGCTCGACACGCTCGGGCTCGAGGCGCACGTCGACGTGGTGATCGGTGCCGCGCATCCGCGGCGCGCGGCCCTGGAAGTGCGCTGTGCGGCCCGGCCTCGCACCACACTGCACGTGCAGACCACCGACATGGCGACGCTGATTGCGGCAGCCGATCTGGGCGTCGGCGCCGCCGGCGTCGCCACCTGGGAGCGCTGCGCACTGGGCCTGCCCTCGCTGGCGTTCGCTGTGGCCGCCAACCAGCAGGCACTGTTGCGCGACGCGGCGCGCGAGGGATTGGTGCTGGCCCCACAGGTCGACCCTTCGGATCCGGCCGCGCTCGCGCTGCAAGTGCGGGCGCTGCTCGACAACCCGGCGCTGCGCGCGCATCTCGCGCGGCGCGGCCTCGAGTCGGTCGATGCGCAGGGAGCGTCGCGAGTGGCGCGCGTATTGCTGCGGCCCGAGGTCGTCGTGCGCCCGGCAACGCAGGCCGACGCGCGCGACCTCTTCGAATGGCGCAACGCCCCCGGGGTGCGGCGCTTCTCGCGCAGCGACGCGGCGATCGGCTGGGACGATCACTGTCGCTGGCTGGCAGCCGTGCTCGCCGACCCGCAGCGCGTGCTGCTCGTGGGCAGCGCCGGCGCGTCGCCGGCGGGAGTCGTCCGCTTCGACATCGACGGTGCCGAAGCCGAGGTGTCGATCTATCTCGCGAAGGGCCAGGTCGGCCGCGGGATGGGACGAGCCTTGCTCGACGCGGCCGAAAAATGGCTCGCGGCGCACCACGCCGGGGTCTCGCTGTTGCGTGCCGAGGCGCTCGCAGGCAACGACGTTTCGCACCGGCTGTTCACCGGCTGCGGCTTCGAGGCGTTCTCGACCCGCTATCGCAAGAGGATCCATCGATGAACGCGCCTGCTTCTTTCGAGATCGCGGGACGTCGCGTCGGCCCCGACGCGCCGCCCTTCGTCATCGCCGAAATGTCGGGCAACCACAACCAGTCGCTCGGGCGCGCGCTGGCGATCGTCGAGGCGGCCGCGAAGGCCGGTGCGCACGCGCTGAAGATCCAGACCTACACCGCCGACACGATGACGATCGACGTCGACGAAGGGGCGTTCCGGATCTCCGATTCCGCCAGCCCATGGCTGGGCAAGTCGCTGCACCGCCTCTACCAGGAGGCCTGCACGCCGTGGGAGTGGCACGCGCCGATCTTCGTGCGCGCGAGAGAGCTGGGAATGATCGCGTTCTCGACGCCGTTCGACGAGTCCGCGGTGGAGTTCCTCGAGTCGCTCGACGTGCCCTGCTACAAGATCGCATCGTTCGAGAACACCGACATCGCGCTGGTGCGCCGCGTCGCCGCAACCGGCAAGCCGATGATCGTCTCCACCGGGATGGCCAGCGTCGCCGAGCTCGACGAGACAGTGCGCGCGGCGCGCGAAGCCGGCTGCCGCGACCTGGTGCTGCTCAAGTGCACCAGCACCTATCCGGCCACGCCAGCGCACACCAACATCGTCACGATCCCGCACATGCGCACGCTGTTCGGCTGCCAGGTGGGGTTGTCGGACCACACGATGGGGCTGGGCGTGGCGGTGGCGGCCGTCGCACTGGGTGCCACCGTCATCGAAAAGCACTTCACGCTCGCGCGCGCCGACGGCGGCGTCGATGCGAGCTTCTCGCTCGAGCCCGCGGAGATGGCGGGCCTGGTCGTCGAAAGCGCGCGCGCCTGGCAGTCGCTGGGCAGCGTCACCTACGGGCCGCAATCGGAGCAGGAGCGCAAATCGCTCGCGTTCCGGCGCTCGCTCTACCTGGTGCGCGACGTGAAGGCGGGCGAAGCGTTCACGCGCGAGAACGTGCGCGCGATCCGCCCGGGCTTCGGCCTGGCGCCGAAGCACCTGGAGCACGTGCTGGGCAGGCGCGCGAGCCGTGACGCGACGCGCGGCACGCCGCTGGCCTGGGATCTGCTGGGTTGAGCGGGTGCGGCCTGCCTCACAGCGCGAACTGGATCGCCTCCTCCCACCCCGGCATCGTGCGCCCGAACGTGTGCTCGTAGCGCGAGGGGTCGAGCGCCGACCAGGCGGGGCGGCGCGCGGGACGGCCGAGCGACGCTTCCTCGATGGCCTCGATGCGTGGCGCCCGCTCGCCGGCGAGGCGCCCGGCGCCGATCGCTTCGCGCACGAACGCGAGCGCGAAGGCATGCCAGGTCGTGGCGCCGTGGCACGACAGGTGAAAGGTGCCGGATGCGGGCGGTGAATCGCCCGAAGCGCGGCCGCGCGCAATGCACGAGGCCACTTCGGCGGCGAGGAGCTGCACCGGATTGGGCACGCCGAAGCGGTCGGTGGCCAGTCTGAAGATGCGCGCGGCATTCGCCGGGTCGAGCAGGTCGGCCGCGAGATTGCGCACCGGGGCGCCGTAGAGCCAGCTCACGCGGAAAATCCAGTGCGGGCACGCGGTCCTGGCGATCGCGCGCTCGCCGGCCAGCTTGGATTCGCCGTAGGCCGACAGCGGGCGAGGCGCGTCGTCTTCGCGGTACGGGCGGCGCAGTGCGCCGTCGAAGACGAAGTCGGTGGAGAAGTGGATCAGCCGCGTGCCTTTGCGCTCGCACGCTCGTGCGAGCGCGGCCGGCAGCGCGGCATTGAGCTGCATCGCCAGCGCGGGCTCGGTCTCGCATTGGTCGACGTCGCCGAGCGCGATGCAGTTCACCACCACGTCGGGGCGCCACTGCGCGAACCAGCGGGCGGCGGCGTCGTCAGGCGCGTGCGGCTCGAGCGCCAGTTCGTGCCGTGCGGGGGCGAGCAATTCGACCTGGACGCCGGCCGGCGGCGGGGCGAGGCGCGCCGCGATCGCCCCGCCCAGGCGGCCGCGGCCTCCCAGGAGCAGCACGCGCATCGGTGCAGGCCGCACGCCGCGGTCTTCGGCAGCTGCCGGCTCAGCCATCGGCCGCTGCCGTGCCTGCCGCGGCGTCGAAGCGGAACAGTTCGGCCTGCGCGAAGTCGGGCGCCTCGCGGTCGCGCTGCGAGACGAGCGGTTGCGCGCCGGCGAGCGGCCAGTCGATCGCGAGCTGCGACGAGTCCCAGCGGATCGCGCGATCGAGCGTCGCATCCCACGGTTGCGTGAGTCCGTAGAGCATGAGGCTGTCTTCGAGCGCGAGAAAGCCGTGCGCGAATCCCGGCGGCACCCAGAGCATCCGCGGGTGCGCGGCGCGCAGCACGTTGGCGAAGCTCGTGCCGAAGTGGGGCGAGCCGTGGCGCAGGTCGACGATCACGTCGTGCACCGCGCCGTCGATCACCTGCACCAGCTTGCCTTGCGGTGCACCGAGCTGGTAGTGCAGGCCGCGCAGCACGCCGCACCGGCTGTGGCTGAGGTTCTGTTGCACGATCTCGACCTCGCCGGCGTGCGCGCGCAGCACGTCGATGCGCAGGGCTTCGATCAGCCAACCGCGTTCGTCGCGGTGCACCGGCGCGTCGAACAGCGCCCAGCCGGCGGGATGTGCGCTGCGCAGCTTCATGATGCACCGAGTGCCGCGCGCACCGTGGCGCGCAGGCCTTCGTCGAGCGTGATGTTCGGGGCCCAGCCAGCCTGGCTGCGCAGCTTGCGGTCGTCCATCGCGTAGCGCCGGTCGTGGCCCGGGCGATCGGCCACGAAGCGGATGAAGCGCGCGGCGTCGCCGGCGAAGATCCGCTGCCCGGGGCGGGCGCGCGTCTCGATGCGGATCGCCTCGACCAGCCGCGCGACCAGTTCGAGGTTGGTCACCGCCTGGTGGCCCGCGACGTTGTAGGACTCGCCCGGAACGCCGTGCTCGAGCGCCGCTACGAGCGCGGCAACGTGGTCGTCGACGTACAGCCAGTCGCGCACCGCCAGCCCGTCGCCGTAAAGCGGCACCGGATCGCCGGCGAGGATGCGCTCGATCGCCAGCGCAACCAGTTTCTCGCGATGCTGCCCCGGTCCGTAGGTGTTCGAGCCGCGCGTGATCAGTGTCGGCAGGCCGTGGGTGACGTGAAACGCCGCGACGAAGTGATCGGCCGCCGCCTTCGACGCTGCGTAGGAATTGCGCGGGCGGTAGGGTGCCTCTTCGTCGCACGGCGCATCGCCGGGCGCGCGCGAGCCGAACACCTCGTCGGTGGAGCAGTGCAGGAAGCGGAAAGCGGCTGCTTCGGCAGCGCTGCGCGTGCGCAGGTGCGCGTGTGCAGCATGCAGCAACGTGAGCGTGCCCAGCGTGTTGCTCTGCGCGAAGACGGTGGCGTCGGCGATCGCGCGATCGACGTGCGTCTCGGCGGCCAGGTGCACGATCGCACGCGGGCGGTGCTCGGCGAGCAGCGCATCGACCAGCGCGCGGTCGCACACGTCGCCGAGGACGAACCTGTAGCGCGCATCGCGCTCCACCGGCGCGAGCGCCTGCGGCTGCGCAGCGTAGGTGAGCGCGTCGAGGTTCAGCAGCGGCTCGTCGCGCGCCGCGAGCCAGTCGAGCACGAATCGCGCGCCGATGAAGCCGCAGCCGCCCGTGACGAGGATCATGCCGGCTAGAATAACCAAATCCGTCACGACCGCGCGAGCGATCCACGTCCCACATGGCCCGCTGGCTCTACACGATCGCCTGGTATCTGGCGATGCCGCTGGCGCTGGCCTGGTTGTTCTGGCGATCGCGTCGCCAGCCCGCGTACCGCCTGCACCTGGGCGAGCGCTTCGGCGTGCATGCGAGGCGTGCCGACATGCAGCCGCTCGTCTGGCTGCACGCAGTGTCCGTCGGCGAGACCCGGGCTGCGCAGCCGCTGATCGAAGCGCTGCTCGGGCGCTATCCCGACTGCGAGGTGCTGCTCACGCACATGACGCCCACGGGTCGCGAGACCGGCGCTGCGCTCTTCGCGGGCCAGCGGGTGCACCAGGCATATCTGCCGTATGACCTGCCGTTCGCGGTGCGCCGCTTCCTGCGCGCCTGGCGCCCGACGATCGGCGTCCTGGTGGAAACCGAGCTGTGGCCGAACCTGGTCGCGGCGGCGCGCGCCGAGGGCGTACCGCTGGCGCTGGCGAACGCGCGGTTGTCCGACCGCTCGCTGCGCAAGGCGCGGCGCTGGGCGCCGCTGATCCGTCCGGCGCTGGCCTCGCTCGAGCTGGTGCTCGCACAGACCGACGCCGATGCGCGTCGGCTGGCGCAGCTCGGCCGGCACGCGGTGCCGGTGCTGGGGAACCTGAAATTCGACGTGGTCGCCGAGCCCGCCCTCGAAGAGCGCGGGCATCGCTGGCGCGCCGCCTGGCTCGCGCGCTCGGTGGGCGGTTTGCCGCGCTTCTGCGTGCTGGCGGCCAGCACGCGCGAGGGCGAGGAGGCATTGCTGCTCGACGCCTGGGCGCAGCACCTGCAGCCGCCGGCGCTGGCCAGCCGGTTCCCGCCGCTGCTGGTGATCGTGCCGCGCCATCCGCAGCGCTTCGACGAGGTGGCCGCGTTGATCGAGGCGCGCGGCTGGAAGATGCAGCGGCGCAGCCGCCTGGCCGAAGACGCGATCCTCGATGCGCAGGTGCTGCTCGGCGATTCGATGGGCGAGATGGCCGCCTGGTATGCGTTCGCGGATGTGGCGATCATCGGCGGTTCGTTGCTGCCCTTCGGCGGCCAGAACCTGATCGAGGCCTGCGGGGCCGGCGTTCCGGTGATCGTCGGTCCGCACACCTTCAATTTCGCCGAGGCCGCCGCGCAGGCGATTGCGGCCGACGCCGCGATCAGGGTGTCCGATGCGTCGCGGGCAGTGGACGAGGCTCTCGCGCTCGTGCTCGACGCCGATCAGCGCCAGTCGATGAGCGATCGCGCACGCGCCTTCGCCGAGCGGCACCGCGGCGCGACCGCGCGCACGATGCAGGCGCTGGCGCCCTATCTGGACCGGCAGCCGCCGTCGGGGTGATCAGGGCTTCTCGACGCGCCGCCCGCTCGCGGGCGGCACGAGCAGCGCGTTCACCTGGGCCACGTCGGCCTCGCCCAGCGCGCCCGCGGTGGCCTTCAGCCGCAAACCGTTGAGCAGCGCGTCGTAGCGGGCCCGGGCAAGGTCGCGCTGCGTGGAATACAGCTGCTGCTGCGCGTTCAGCACGTCGATGTTGATGCGCACGCCGACCTGATAGCCGAGCAGGTTCGATTCGAGTGCCAGCCGGCTCGAGCGTTCGGCCGCTTCGAGCGCATTCACCTGCGCCAGGCCGCTGTTCAGCCCGAGGTAGGCCTGGCGCGCACCCTGTTCGGCCTGGCGGCGCGCATGCTCCAGATCGGATTGCGAGCGCGCGTGCGAGGCCGTGGCTTCACGCACGCGCGCTTCGATGCCGCCGCCCGCGTAGATCGGGATGGACAGCTGCAGGCCGAGCACCGCGCTGTCGGTGCGCATGCCCACGAAGTTGTATGCCGCATTCTCGGCACGCTGCAACGAACCCACCACGTCGACCGTCGGATAGTGGCCGTAGCGCTGGCGGTCGATCTCGCGCCGGGCGATCTCGCCGGCGATGCGCTGCTGCTGCACCGCCAGGTTGTTGTCGCGTGCGTCGCGCACCCAGTCGGCCTCGCGCGCCGGCTGCGGACCTTCGAGCGCAAGGCCGGGCCGCAGCACGTCGAGCTCGCCGACCGGCTGGCCGATCAGCTGGGCGAGGGCGGCGCGCCGCACTTCGAGGTCGTTGCGCGCGGCGATCTCCTGCGCCGATGCGAGATCGTAACGCGCCTGCGCTTCCTGCTGGTCGGTGATCGTCGCGGTGCCGACCTCGAAGTTGCGTTTGGCCGCCGCCAGCTGCTCGGAGATCGCGCGCATCTGCGCGCGCAGCGTGTCGAGGTTGTCCTGCGCGGCGAGCACGTCGAAATAGGCCTGCGAGAGCCGCAGTGCGAGGTCTTGCGTGGCCTGGGCGTATTGCGCCTCGCCGGCGGCGACCTGCAGCCTGCTCTGCTCGAAGGATTCGACGTTCTGCAGCCGCAACAGCGGGTAGCTGAGTTGTATCGCGTAGGTGCGCGCGGTGAAGTCGCGGCTCGGGCCGACGCCCGGATCGACGCTTTGCGGCATGACCGCGGCGGTGGCGTTCACCGCCGGCAGCAGGCCGGCACGCGCCTGCGGCACCCGCTCGCGGGTGGCCTCGAGCTGCGAGCGTGCGCTGGCCAGTTGCGCATCGCTGGCGAGCGCGGCGCGCCAGGCCTGCATCAGGTCGAGCGCGAACGAAGGCGCAGCCGCGCCCAGCGCGAGCGCTGCGGCGAGTGCCTTCAGGATCGGGTTGGGTCTCATCGCGAACGCTCCGTCGTCAGTAGATGGGCATCGTGTGGTCGACCTCGCGCGCCCAGCCGTCGACACCTCCCTGAAGGTTGAACACCGACTCGAATCCGCGGTGCTCGAGGAACATCGCCACCTGCAGGCTGCGCACGCCGTGATGGCAGATGCAGACGATCGGCCGCAACGGATCGAGCTCGTTCAGGCGCGCAGGAATCTCGCGCATCGGCACGTGCACGCTGCCGGGCAGCGAGCACAACGCGTACTCCCAGTGCTCGCGCACGTCGAGCAGCAGCGGCGCGCCGGGCGCCGAGCTGCCGGCGTCGGGCGCCAGCCACCGGGCCAGTTCCGCGGGGTGCAGGTTCTGCATCTAGAAGACGAACGACTCTTTCTTCGGGAAATCGACCAGCGGCAGCGCTACCGTGTCGAACAGGTTCTCGGCCGCGAACTGGCGATCGGCCACGCGCGTGATCCGCTGCGCGGTCATCATCGGCAGTTCGCCCACGATCGCGACGAGCCGCCCGCCGACCGTGAGCCGCTCGAGCAGGGTTTCGGGCACGAAAGGCACCGAACCCGAGACCATGATCGCCTCGAAGTTTGCGCCCGGGGCGGCGCGCAGGCCATGGCGGTGCTCGACCGCGGCGTTGAAGATGCCCGCGCGCACCAGGTTGGCAGTGGCGAAGCGGGCGAGGTCGTCGCGGATCTCGGCCGAGACGACGCGCCGTGCGCAATGCGCGAGCAGGGCGGCCACGTGGCCCGATCCCGCGCCGATCTCGAGCACGGTTTCGTGCTTCTTCGGTGCGAGCGCCTGCAGCATGCGCGCCTCGACCTTCGGTGCGAGCATCACTTCGCCCGTGTCGCGGCCCTCGACCGCGAGCGGGATCTCCATGTCGGCGAACGCCAGCGTGCGCCAGGCGGGAGGCACGAAGTCCTCGCGGCGCACCACGAACAGCAGGTCGAGCACATCCTGGTCGAGCACCTCCCAGGGCCGGATCTGCTGCTCGATCATGTTGTAGCGGGCGCGTTCGAAGTCCATGGTTCCCGTCCGGGCGCTTGAAACCCGAGATTCTAGCAATCGGCCCTTTTTTCAAGGGCCGGGAGCGGGCGGCGCGCCAGCGGGTTCGCGCGGGTGCCCGGTGATCCGCGCGCCGAGGTCGTCGAGGAAGGTGTAGAGCACCGGCACGACGAGCAGGGTGAGCAGCGTCGAGGCGAGCACGCCGCCGATCACCGCGTGCGCGAGCGGCGCGCGCTGCTCGGCGCCTTCGCCGGCACCGATTGCGAGCGGCAGCATGCCGAAGACCATCGCGAGCGTGGTCATCAGGATCGGCCGCAGGCGGATCTCGGCGGCCTGCAGCAGCGCCTGCGTGCGTGCCAGGCCGCGTGCGCGGGCCTGGTTCGCGAAGTCGATCAGCAGGATCGCGTTCTTGGTGACCAGGCCCATCAGCATGATGAAACCGATCATCGAGAAGATGTTCATCGTCGAGCGCCAGGCGAGCAGCGCGAGCACCACGCCGATCAGCGACAACGGCAACGAGGCCATGATCGCGAGCGGCTGCAGGAAACTGCCGAACTGAGACGCGAGGATCATGTAGATGAAGACCACCGCGAGCACCAGCGCCTGCAGCGCGTAGCCGAAGCTTTCGGTCATGTCGCGGTTCGAGCCGCCGGTCTCGAAACGATAGCCGGGAGGCAGAGCGATTCTTCCGAGCTCTTTCTGCAGCAAGTCGCCGGCAGTGCCGGCGGCGACACCGTCGACGTTGGTCGAGATCAGGATCTCGCGGGTCAGCGCCTTGCGATTGATCTGCGTGGGCCCGAGCCCCTGGCGGAATTCCGCGATCTGGCGCAGGGCCACCATCCGCGGCCCGCCGTCGGCGTCGGTGCGCGCCGAGGCGAGCGTGAGGCGCTCGAGGTCGGCGACCGAACTGCGCGCGCTGCGCGGCAGGCGCACCCGCACTTCGTAATTCTCGTCGTCGGGGGCGCGCCAGGTGGTGGTGGCATCTCCCGAGAGCAGCGGTCGCAGCACCGCGCTCACCTTCGCCACGCCCACGCCGAGATCGGAAGCGAGCGCGCGGTCGATGTCGGCCGACACGGTGGGTTTGGCCGGCTTCGAGCTGGTGTCGACGTCGACGATGCCGTCGCGCCCGAGTTGCCTGTTCACGGCGGCGATCGCCCGGGTCACCTGCAGTGCCAGCCGGTCGAGCACGGCCGTGTCCTGTCCCTGGATGCTGATCTGGATCGGCTTGCCCGAGCTCACCGGATTCAGCGTACCCAGGTCGGTGACGGTGATGCCGGCGATGCGGGCCAGCCGTTCGCGCACTAGCGCGCGCATTTTCTGCACCGAAAGCGGCCTGCGGCTGCGATCGACCAGTACCGCGAAGGCCAGCGCGTAGTTGCGCCCCTGCGCGATGCCGGTGTTGATCGTGCCGTAGGTCATCTTCACGCCTTCGAACGCGTGCAGCGCGGCTTCGACCTGGCGCAGCTTGTCTTCGGTGAACTGCAGCGACGAGCCCACCGGGGTGTAGAACTGCACGTAGATCTCGTTGTTGTCGGCCTCCGGCACGAACTCGGTTCCCACCAGCTTCATCATCGGAAACGCGCTGGCGAAGATCGCGATCGCCGCGACCATCGTGATCGCCCGATGATGCAGCCCCCAGCGCAGCAGCGCGACGTAGCCGCCTTCCAGGCGCAGCATCGCCGCCTGGAAGGCGCGCAGCAGGCGCGCGACCGGACCGTTGCCGCGCGGGCCGTGCGCATCGGGGTCGTGCCAGACCGACGAGAGCATCGGGTCGAGCGTGAAGGCGATCAGCATCGACAGCATGACGGCGAACGCGACCGTGACGCCGAACTGCTTGAAGAACCGGCCGATGATGCCGCCCATGAAGCCGATCGGCATGAACACCGCGACGATCGTGAAGGTGGTCGCCGCCACCGCCAGCCCGATCTCCTTCGTGCCGTCGAACGCGGCGTCGCGGTGGTGCTTGTCCATCGCCTGGTGGCGCACGATGTTCTCGCGCACCACGATCGCGTCGTCGATCAGTAGGCCGACGCAGATCGACAGCGCGAGCAGCGTCACCAGGTTGATCGAAAAGCCCATCGCGAACATCACGAGGAAGGTGCCGATCAGCGAGATCGGCAGCGTGAGGCCGGTGATCACCGTCGAGCGCCATGACGAGAGGAACAGGAACACGATCGTCACGGTGAGCAGCGCCCCTTCGACGATGTTGCGCTGCACGCTCGACACCGAGTTGCGGATCGCAGTCGAGGCGTCGCGCACCACCGAGACGGTGACGTCGGGTGGCAGTTCCGCGGCGAGACTGCGGACGGTGCGGTGCACGCTGTCGACCACGGCGATCGTGTTCTCGCCCTGCGCGCGCACCACGTCGAGCGCGATCGCGCGCTCGCCGTTGACCAGCGCGCTGGTTTCGGGCTCTTCCTCGCCGTCGATCACGTCGGCCACCTGCGACAGGTAGACCGGATGGCCGCCGCGGCGCGCCACGATGATGCGACCGAACTCGGCGACGCTGGCCATGCGCGCGCGGATCTGCACGACCTGTTCGCGATCGCGCGAAACCAGCGTGCCGGCCGGGAGCTCCTGGTTTTCGCTGGCGAGCGCCTGCATCACCTGGTCGACGCCGACCCGCAGCGCCTCCATGTCGGCTGGCCGCAGCGCGACCTGCACTTCGCGGCGCACGCCTCCCACGAGCGTCACGCGGCCCACGCCGCGCACGTTCTCGAGCCGGCGCTTGACCACCTGGTCGGCCAGCGTGGTGAGCTCGCGCGCGTCACGCTGCGGCGAGCGGATCGCCAGCGACACCACCGGCACTTCGTCGGGATCGAAGCGCGTGACCAGCGACTCCTTGACGTCGTCGCGCAGCTGCGGGCGCACCAGCGCGATCTTCTCGCGAACGTCCTGCGTGGCCTGCGCGGGATCGACCGTCAGGTCGAAGCGGATGATGACGACCGAGCTCCCCTCGAACGAACGCGACGACAGTTCGTAGACGCCGCTGATCGTGTTGACCTGCTCCTCGATGCGCCGCGTGATGTCGGACTCGACCACCTCGGGCGAGGCGCCCGGCCACGCGGTGGTGACGACGACCACCGGGAACTCGACGTTGGGGAACTCCTCGACCGGCAGCCGGTGGTAGGAGAAGATTCCCAGCACCAGGAACGCGGCCATCACCATGGTCGCGAAGACCGGGTGATCGATCGAGACGCGGGTGAACCACATCGCGTTACCGTCGCGCAGTGCCTGCCGTCGCGGGCGTGGGCGGCGGCGCAGCAGACGGGGCGATCGCCACGCGGCTGCCGGTGCGCAGAGTGCCCAGGTTCACGCCGACGATGCTGTCGCCCGCCTTCAGCCCTGCGCGCACCTCGACCAGCCCCACCGCTCCCTGCCCGGCCGGCGCCGATTCGTCGCGCAGGCCCAGGCGCAGGTCGCGCTCGGCGAGCCTCCCGTCGTCGATCAGGTAGACGAACTGGCGAGCGCCCGCGTCGCGGATCGCCGCGAGCGGCACCAGCAGCACGTCGTGGCGCTCCTGCAGTGCGAGCCGGCCCTGCGCGAACATGCCTGCCCGCACGCGCGCTTCGTTTGCCGGGAAGGAGAGCGCGATGTAGACCGGCACCGAGCGGGTGCCGGCCTGCGTGCCGGGGTTGATCCGCGCCACGCGGCCGACCTGCTCGCCGTCGATGCCCTCGATGGAGAGCGTCACCGGCTGGCCGATGCGCACGGCCGCGATCTCGCTGGCTGGCACCGGTGCCTCGATTTCCATGCGCGAGAGGTCGACGATCGACAGGATGCGGGCGTCGGCGGACAGCTTCTCGCCGACCTGGGCGAAGCGCTCGGCGACGACGCCGGACATCGGTGCGGCGATGCGCGTGTCGGCGAGCGCCTTGCGTGCCTGGTTCAACTGCGCGGTGGCGGCGTCGCGGGCGGCCAGCGCCACGTCGACCGCCGAGCTGGCGTTGTCGAACGCGTTCTGCGAGATGAACTGCTTCTCGAGCAGCCGGCGGTTGTTCTCGAGCGTGCGCTGCGCCTGCGCGAGCTGCGCCTGCGCCGAGCGCAACTGCGCTTCGCGCTCGCGTACGCGCATCTCGAAATCGGTGGGGTCGAGTCGCGCGACGAGCTGACCCTGCCGCACCGCATCGCCTTCGCGCACCGCGAGCTCGACGATGTCTCCGGCGACTCTCGCCTTGACCGTGGTGTGCTCCACCGGCGTGAGCGTGCCGGTCACCGGGATCGTGTGCGCGATCGTGCCGGTGCGCACGGTGTAGAGGTCGGTGCTGGCGAATTCGATCGTGGCGGCGGCCGACGCTTCGGCGGTGCCGGCCGGAGCGCTCGGCCCTTCGGCGGGCGCGTGCGGGAGGGCGCTGTCGGCGGGCACCGCGGCGTCGGCGGGCAGCTGCGGCACCGGGCGCAGCCACAGCGCCGCCGCGCCCGCGACGAGCGCCAGCGCGATCGCGATGACCGCCGAGCGCCTCACGGGGTACGCTCCGAGGGACCGCGCGCCTGCTCGGGCGCGAGCGCGCCCAGCACGAAACCGAGGTGCGCGTCGATGAAACGCTCGATCGTGACTTCGATTCCGGACGGGCAACAGGGCAGGATCGAGTGCTCCCAGATCGCGCGCATCACCATCGGAGACATCCACAACTGAAGGCTGGCCTCGAGGTCGACCGCACGGAATTCGCGCTGGCGCACGCCGCGCTCGATGATCGAACGCAGCAGCATCATGTTGCGCAGCACGACTTCCCGCTGGAAGAAGCGCGCGAGTTCGGGAAAGTTGCCGGCTTCGCCGACCACCAGCTTGGCGATGCCGGCCAGCCGCGTGGCGCCGAACGAACTCCACCAGCGACGGAAGAACTCTCCGAGCAGCTCGGCGCTTCCCGCGGTGGAACCCGCTGCGTCGCGCTCGAACGCCTCGATCAGCGGCACGATGTTCTGGCGCACCACGGCCTTGAAGAGCTCTTCCTTGCCGGCGTAATAGAGGTAGAGCGTGCCCTTGCTGACGCCGGCGCGCGCGGCCACGTCGTCGAGCCGCGTCGCGGCATAGCCCTTTTCGACGAACAGGTCGAGCGCCGCGTCGAGCAGCTCGCCGGGGCGCGCGTCCTTGCGACGCTCCCAGCGGGGCGGGCGCGGCTTGGCGGCGGGCACGGAGGCAGGCGGGCGCAATTTAATGACCAGTAGGTCAGTAACCGCGGGATTGTAGAGGCGAAGCGCGCTCGCGTCAAAGCGCTCGCGTGGCCAGGGGGCATCCGGGGGCGCAGATCCGCGATAATGCGCTCTCCAGGGCGCGCTTCGAGTTCCGCTGGGCCGACCAGTTCAACCTGGGGCTCGATCCGGACACCGCGAAAGACTTCCACGGCGAGACGCTTCCGAAGGAGTCGATGAAGACCGCGCACTCCTGTTCGATGTGCGGGCCGCATTTCTGCTCGATGAAGATCACGCAGGAAGTGCGCGACTACGCGGTCAGCCAGGGCGTCGGCGAGCGCGAGGCGCTCGAGCGCGGAATGCGCGAGAGAGCGGGCGAGTTCGTCGGGAGCGGCGCCGAGATCTACCAGCGGTCGTGAGCTGGCGGCGCGCGCGCCTCAGTCAGCCGACGGCCCGGTCCCCATCGCGGCAATCACCTCGTCGAGGTTGTGCGGCATGCCCAGCGCGGCGAAACCGCAATCGACGTGGTGCACCTCGCCGGTG
Source organism: Burkholderiales bacterium (assembly GCA_003577305.1). Lineage (GTDB taxonomy): Bacteria > Pseudomonadota > Gammaproteobacteria > Burkholderiales > Burkholderiaceae_E > Zeimonas. The sequence goes on along the minus strand of QEVL01000026.1, from coordinate 17,459 downwards.
ACCGCGCCGCCCAGGCTGGAGAGCAGGTAGAGCGCGGTGCCGCCGAGTTCGTCGAGCTCGACGCCGCGGCGCAGCGGGGCCGACAGCACGTTGTACCTGTAGATCGCGCGTGCGCCGCCGACCGCCGCGCCCGAGAGCGTGCGCACCGGCCCGGCCGAGACCGCGTTCACGCGGATGCCCTGCGGGCCGAGGTCGGCCGCCAGATAGCGCGTCGACGCTTCGAGTGCCGCCTTGGCCACGCCCATCACGTTGTAGCTCGGCATCGCCTTCTCCGCGCCGTAGTAGCTCAGCGTGATCGCCGCGCCGCCGCGCGGCATCAACGCGGCCGCGCGGCGCATCACCGAGGTGAACGAATAGCACGAGACGTGCATCGTGTGCAGGAAGTTTGCGAGCGAGGTGTCGAGGTAGCGACCCTTGAGTTCGTCGCGGCCCGAGTGCGCGATCGCGTGCACCAGGAAGTCGAGCTCGCCCCAGCTCGCGCGGATCGCATCGAAGGTCGCGTCGATCGCCGCTTCGCTCTCGACGTCGCAGTCGAGCACCAGCGCCGACCCGGCCTCGGCGGCCAGTTGCGCGACGCGCTTCTTCATTGCGTCGCCCTGGAAAGTGAACGCCAGCCCGGCGCCGTGCGCGCGCAGCGTGCGCGCGATGCCCCAGGCGATCGAGCGTTCGTTGGCCACTCCCATGACGAGGCCGCGCCGGCCCTGCATCAGCGGGGCCGCGTCGGCCGCGATCGGCTCGCCCACGGTCAGCCCTCGTAGCGCGACAGCGCCAGCGTGCAGTTGGTGCCGCCGAAGCCGAAGCTGTTGGTGAGGATCGTCTGGTGCTTCACGCCGTCGATGCGCTCGCGCGCGATCGGAATCTTTCCGGCGCCTTCGTCGAGCCGCTCGATGTTGATGCTGGGCGCGACGAAATCGTGCTTCATCATCAGCAGGCAATAGATCGCCTCCTGCACCCCGGTGGCACCGAGCGAGTGGCCGGTCATCGACTTGGTCGAGGAGACGAACGGCAGCGCCTCGTCGGGCTGGCCGAACACCTTGCGGATCGCGTTCAGTTCGGTGATGTCGCCCGCCGGCGTGCTGGTGCCGTGGCTGTTGATGTAGGTGACGGGCGTTGCCGCGGTGCGCAGCGCGTTGCGCATGCAGCGCACCGCGCCTTCGCCGCTGGGCGCAACCATGTCGGCGCCGTCGGAGGTGGCCCCGTAGCCGGTGACCTCTGCGTAGATCTTCGCGCCGCGTGCCTTCGCATGGCCGAGCTCCTCGAGCACCACCAGGCCGCCGCCGCCGGCGATCACGAATCCGTCGCGGTCGGCGTCGTAGGCACGCGAGGCGGCCTCGGGCCGGTCGTTGTACTTCGAGGACATCGCGCCCATCGCGTCGAACAGCACCGACAGCGTCCAGTCGAGCTCCTCGCCGCCGCCGGCGAAGACGATGTCCTGCTTGCCCCACTGGATGAGCTCGGTGCCGTTGCCGATGCAGTGCGCCGAAGTGGAGCAGGCCGAGGAGATCGTGTAGTTCACGCCCTTGATGCGGAAGTTGGTCGCCGCGGTCGCCGAGGTGGTCGAGGACATGCAGCGCGGCACCATGTACGGGCCCACGCGCTTCGGTCCGCGCTCCCTGGCGATCGCCGCGGCTTCGACCTGGTTGCGCGTGGACGGCCCGCCCGATCCGACGACGATGCCGGTGCGCTCGTTGACGACGTCGGCGGTCTCGAGCCCGGCGTCGGCGATCGCCTGCTCCATCGACAGGTGCAGGTAGGCGGCGCCGTCGCCCATGAAGCGGCGCAGCCGGCGATCGATCGCTGCGTCGAGGTCGATGGCGGGCCGCCCCGCGACCTGGCTGCGAAAGCCCATCTCGGCGTATTCGGGAACCGCGGCGATGCCCGAGCGGCCGGCGCGCAGCGACTGCAGGACCTGGTCCTGGTCGAGGCCGATGCAGGAGATGATCCCCAGGCCGGTGATCACGACCCGGCGCGTACCGTTCGCTTCAGTCATGGAGGTGCTCCTTCGCGTGGCGATCAGAGCGATTTCGGATTGTCGAACAATCCGACCTGAAGGTCAGCTGCCTCGTAGATCGGCTTGCCGTCGGCCTTGACGACGCCGTCGGCCACGCCCAGCACCAGTCGCCGGCTGATGATCCGCTTCATGTCGATGCGGTACTGCACCAGGCGCGTCTCGGGCAGGATCTGCCCGGTGAACTTGAGTTGCCCCAGGCCGAGCGCGCGCCCGGAACCCGGCGCGCCGGTCCAGCCGAGAAAGAAGCCGAGCATCTGCCACAGCGAATCGAGGCCCAGGCAGCCCGGCATCACCGGGTCGCCTTCGAAATGACATGCAAAGAACCACAGGTCGGGCCGGATGTCGAACTCGGCGGCGACGAAGCCCTTGTCGAACGCGCCGCCGGTGGCCGATATCTCGGTGATGCGGTCGAACATCAGCATCGGCGGCAGCGGCAGCCTGGCGTTTCCGGGACCGAACAGGCGGCCGTGGCCGCATTCGATCAGTTCGTCGTATCCGTAGCTCGCCTTTGGGGTGAAGTGCATCGGGTCAGGGCCCTGGTTCGGGTTGGATCGTGGCCGCCATGATACGGAAAGATCGATCGGCTTCGGTGCGCAGCGGCCCCGCGACCTCGCGCAGCAGGCGCATGCCCACCAGCGCATAGCGGGTCTGCGGCGTGTTCCAGTTGCGATACGCGCAGCGCGCGTAGAACGGCCAGCTGTGCCAGGAGCCGCCGCGGCGCACGCGCACGGTGCCGCTGGCCGGACCCGGCGGATCGTCGGGCGGCGAGCGGGCGTAGTAGCGCTCGTCGTGCCAGTCGGCGGTCCATTCCCAGGCGTTGCCGTGCATGTCGTAAAGGCCGAATGCGTTGGGCGCGAAGCTTCCGACCGGGGCGGTGAACGCAAATCCGTCGTGGCCGGCCAGCGCGTGGGTGCTCCAGCGCGGCCAGTATGGCTGCGCGTCTGCGTCGAACAGATTGGCCACCCGGGGCAGCACGCCCGGATCGTCGCCCCCGTGGTAGCGGGTGCGCGTGCCGGCGCGGCACGCGTATTCCCACTCGGCCTCGGAGGGCAGCCGGTAGGTGGCGCCTTCGGTCTCGCCGAGCCAGCGCGCCATCGCCACCGCGTCGTTCCAGGTGACGTTGACCACCGGATGGTCGTCGCCCTGGGCAAAGCCGGGATTGCGCCACGAGTATTTCGGGTCGCGCCCGGCGAAAGCGTCGCCGCGCGCGCTCTTCGCCGGATCGTAGGCCGGGTCGTAGCCGTAGCCGCCGGTGCCGTCGGCCACCGATTCCGGCACGTACCCGGAGCGCTCGAGGAATCGCCGGAACTGGCCGACGGTGACCTCGTGCTGGCCGAGGTAGAACGGGCGCGTGATGCGCACCCGGTGCGCGGGGGCTTCGTCGCCGATCTCCTGGAAGCGGCGCCGCTCGAGGTCGGGGTAGGCGGCGGCGAGTGCGTCGACCGGCTCTTCGCTGCCCATCGTGAATTCGCCCGCCGGCACCAGCACGAAGCGCATGCCGAGCGAATCGACCAGCATCGTGGGCGGCGCGGCCGTCGATGGCGCCGGCTGCGCGGAGCTTGCGGACGTGGCGGACTGCGGATCTGCGCCGGGCTGGCCGGCGTGTGCCGCCGCCGCCGCGGCTGCGGCGAGCAGCAGGGCGGCGCTTCGGCGCGGCATGTTCGGGCGCTTGCGCGGTCGTGCGGTACCGCGTCAGCGCAGTTCGCTGCCTTGCATCAGGCCGACGCCGGCTTCGCGCATCGCCGCGAGCGCACGCTCGAGCGATCCGCCGAGGTCGATCGCGCGACAGGCGTCGAGCAGCACGACCGCGTCGAAATGCAGCCGCCGGGCGTCGAGCGCCGACCAGGCGACGCAATAGTCGGTGGCCAGCCCGCAGAAGAAGACCCGGGCAAAGCCGCGCTCACGCAGGTAGCCGGCAAGACCGGTGGGGCTCGCGCGGTCGTTCTCGTAGAAGGCCGAATACGAGTCGATGTCGGGCCGGAACCCCTTGCGCATCACCAGTTCGGCGCGTGTCGCGTCGAGGCCCTCGTGCAGCGCGGCGCCCGTCGTGCCCTGCACGCAGTGGTCGGGCCACAGCGTCTGCGGACCGTATTCGAGCTCGATCGTTTCGAACGGCGCGCGCCCCGGATGCGAACTCGCGAACGATCGGTGGCCGGGCGGGTGCCAGTCCTGGGTGAGCACCAGGTGCTCGAAGCGGTCGGCGAGCGTGTTGATCGCCGGCACCACGGCGTCGCCGTCGGTGACCGCGAGTGCCCCGCCGGGGCAGAAGTCGTTCTGGACGTCGATGACGACGAGCACGTCGCGGCGCGGATCGATCTTCGGAATTGTCTGCATGGCGCGAGCTTCCCATTGCTGCCCGGATGCGTCAATATCGCCGCACCCCCACTGAACCAGGAGATGCCCATGTCGAGCCGTCGCGAGTTCATCGGTGCATCGGCGGCCGCCGCCGCTGCCGCCGCACTGCCGCGTCTGACCTTCGCGGCCCAGGGGCCGATCCGGATCGGCGCGGTGCTGCCCTTCTCGGGGGGCCTCGAGCTGTTCGGCAACCAGGCACGGATCGGCATCGACCTCGCGGTCGCCGAGATCAACGCGGGCGGTGGCATCCTGGGCAGCAAGGTCGAAGTGCTCTACCAGGACAACAAGACCGACCCGAAGACCTCGGTCGAGCGCACCACGCAGCTCATCCAGCGCGACAAGGTGATTGCGGTCGTCGGCCCGATCACTTCGAGCGCGCGCGACGCGATGCTGCCGGCGCACCGCCGGCTGAAGACGCCGCTGCTATACGCGACCAACTACGAGGGCGGCGCCTGCGACCGCTACGTGTTCTCGTTCAATACCGTCCCGAACCAGGAGCTCGAGAAGCTGCTGCCGGAACTGGTCAGGCGCGCGGGCGACACCTTCTACCTGTTCGGCGCCGACTACGTGTGGCCGCAGAAGATGTTCGAGCAGGCCGAGGTCCTGATCAGGCAGCTCGGCGGCAAGGTTGCCGGCAAGGAGTTCGTGCCGTTCGGCACGAAGGAGTTCACGCCGATCCTGAGGCGCATCAAGGACAGCGGCGCGAAGGTCGTGCTCAAGGCGCTGCCAGGCGCCGACGGCATCACCTTCATCAAGCAGGCCGAAGACCTCGGACTGATGAAGGAAGTCACGATCGGCTTCCTCGGGTTCGCCGAGACGTATCTCGGCGCCTTCGGCGAAGGCAAGGGACAGAACATGTGGGTCACCGTGCCTTTCGCAGCGTCGATCGACGAACCGAGCGTGAAGGACTTCGTCGCCCGGGTGCGCAAGGCGGCGGGCAATGACGTGCCGATCTCGCACTACGTGATGACCCACTACAACGCGATGAAGGCAGTGCAGGCGGCGCTGACGAAGGCCGGCAAGCCGGATCGCGAATCGCTGGTCAACGGACTCGAGGGCCTCGTGCTCGAGATTCCCACCGGGCCGATGACGATCGGCAAGGCCGACCACCACGTGACGATGAACATGTACCTGGCGCGCACCGCGGGCGCCGGGCTCACCGTGGTGCAGGCGATGGGGGCGATCGCGCCGCGGGCGGGCTGCGCGAAGAAGTGAGCCGACCCCGCCGCGGGCGCGCATGAACATCGGTGCGCGAGACTCCGGGGCACTGCTGAGGGTCGAGCGGGTCTCGCGCGACTTCGGCGGCCTGCGTGCGCTCGACGGCGTGGATTTCGACGTGGCGGCCGGCGAGGTGCTGTGCATCATCGGTCCCAACGGCTGCGGCAAGACCACCCTGTTCAATACGGTCACCGGGCAGGTGCGGCCGGGCCGCGGACGCGTGAGCTTCGATGGACGCGAGCTCTCCGGCCTCGCGCCCGACCAGGTGGCGCGGCTGGGCGTGGCGCGCAAGTTCCAGATGCCGAGCGTGTTCGAGGACCTGACGGTACGCGAGAACCTCGGCGTCGCGCGCTTCGCGGCGCCTGCCAACGCGAGGTTGCCCGCAGCCGAAGCGGTGCTGTCGGATATCGCGATGGGCGACGTCGCCGACGAACCGGCCGGCACGCTGTCGCACGGGCGCAAGCAGTGGCTCGAGATCGGCATGCTGCTCGCGCAGGCGCCTCGGTTGATGCTGCTCGACGAGCCTACCGCCGGCATGACCGGGGCCGAGACGATGGCCACGGTGGAACTCGTGCGCCGGGTCAGTGGTCGCTCCGGCACGGCCTGCGTGGTGGTCGAGCACGACATGCGCTTCGTCGAGGCACTCGACGCACGGGTGCTGGTGATGCTCGCCGGCCGGCTGGTCGCCGATGGGAGCTTCGCCGAAGTGCGGCGCCTGCCGGCCGTGCGCGAAGCCTACCTCGGGCGTCGCGCGTGAGGCGAATGTGAGCGCGAACGGGGACGCAGCCGCAGGCGCGGGCACGAGCGAGGCCATGAGTGCGGCGGCCGACGCCTCGCTGTCGCTCTCCGGCGTCGTCGCCGGATACGGCAAGGGTACCGTGCTCAAGGGCGTCGATCTCGAGGTGGGCAGCGGCGAGCGCGTGGGCCTGCTCGGGCGCAACGGCGCCGGCAAGACCACGCTGATGCGCGTGCTGATGGGGCTGGTTGCCGTGCGCGCCGGCGAGATCCGCTTCGGCGGACACCCGATCCGCTCCATGGAGACGTTCCGGATCGCGCGACTCGGCCTGGCCTACGTGCCGCAGGGGCGCGACCTCTTCGCCGACTTCAGCGTCGAGCAGAACCTGCTGCTCGGCTGCCTTGCGCAGCGTGGCCGCGCTGCGCGCGACCTGTCGCCGGCATTCGAGGCGTTTCCGTGGCTGCACGCGCGCCGCGGCGAGCGTGCGGGAAGCCTGTCGGGCGGCCAGCAGCAGCAGCTCGCGATCGGACGTGCGATCGTCTCGCGCCCGAAACTGCTGCTGCTCGACGAACCGCTCGAAGGCGTGCAGCCTTCGGTCGTCGACGAGATCGTCGACGCGCTCGCTCGCCTGTGCGCCGCCAGCGGAATGGGTCTGTTGCTGGTCGAGCAGAACGTCGACGTCGTGCTGGCGCTGTGCGGGCGGGTCGCGTTCATCGAGTCGGGCGAAGTGCGCGAGTCGCAGCCCAGCGAGGCGGTGCGCCACGACCCGCTTCGGCTCGAGCGTTACCTGGGCATCTGAGCGGCAATCCGGGGTGCGTGCGACGATGAACGGCGCGATCACGATGCTCCTCGATGCGTCGAACTACGTGCTGATCCTGATGCTGGTCGCGCTCGGGCTGGCGATCGTGTTCGGCCTGATGAACGTGATCAACATGGCGCACGGCGAGTTCATGATGCTGGGTGCTTATGCGGTTCTCGCCTGCCACCAGGCAGGCCTGCCGATCGCGATCGGCCTGCTGGTCGCGCCGCTCGCCGTGGGGCTGCTCGGGCTGGCCGTCGAGGAACTGCTGATCCGGCGCGTCTACGCACGGCTGCTCGACACGATCCTCGCGACCTGGGGGCTGTCGCTGATCCTGAAGCAGTCGATCGTGATGGCGTTCGGGCCCGGTTCGTATTCGGTGCCCAATCCATTGCCGATGACGGTGCCGGTCATGGGTGTCGAGTATCCGGCGTACCGGCTCTTCATCATGGCGGTGGCGCTGGCGGCGCTCGCCGCGACCTTCCTGCTGTTCTTTCGCACCGAGTGGGGGCTCGTCGCGCGCAGCGTGATCGCCAATCGTTCGATGGCCGCGTGCCTGGGGATCGACACGCGCCGGCTCGACCGCCTCACGTTCGCGTGCGGCGCTGCGCTGGCGGGTCTCGCCGGCGCGGTGATTACGCCGATCGTCTCGCTCGATCCGCAGATGGGCACCAGCTTCCTCGTACCGGCCTTCCTGTCGATCCTCGTCGGCGGCCTGGGCAGTGTGGCGGCGCCGCTTGCGGGCGCCACTGCGGTCGGCGCGACCGACAACCTGGTCTCCACCTTCTATTCGCCGGTCTGGGCGCAAGGCGTAGTGTTCACGGTGGCGATCCTGCTCATCCGGGCGTTCCCCGACGGCGTCATGGCGCGGGTGCGCAGGCGAGCATGAACCCGCGCAGACTCGACGCCGAGATCCGCTTCGCGCTGGGCGCGCTGGCGGCGCTCGCGCTGTTGCCGGCGCTCGCCCCCGACTGGCAGCTCTCGGAGTTCGCGCGCTACTTCGCCTACATGATGCTTGCGGCCAGCCTCGCGTGGGTTTGGGGTCACTGCGGGCTGCTGTGCCTGGGGCAGGCGGTGTTCTTCGGCATCGGCGCCTACGCGATGAGCGTGGTCACGCTGGGCATGCTGCCGTTCGCGCCGTCGCTCGTGTCCTCATGGGCGGGCATCGCACTGGGCGTCGGTGCCGCGGCGCTGTTCGCGTGGCTGCTCGGCGGGCTGTTCTTTTCGGCGCGCGGCCTGGGCGGGCCGTTCTTCGGCATCGTGACGCTGGCAGTCGCGTTCATCGTCGAGCGGATCTCGATCAACTGGGATTTCCTCGGCGGCCTCAACGGCCTGATGAACGTGCCGGCGCTACGGATCGGCCTGAACGGCGGCGAGGAGCTCATCGACGAGATCGCGGTCTATTACACGATGCTGGGGCTGCTCGCGGCGGTGTCGGCGCTGCTGATCGTCGTGGTGCGTTCGCGCTGGGGGCGGGTGCTGCTGGCGATCAGCAACCACGAACTGCGCGCGCAGTCGCTCGGCGTGAACGTCGCACGCGAGAAAACGCGCGCGTTCATGCTCGGTGCGGCTGTCGCGGCGCTGGCTGGCGCGCTGTTCGTCACGCAGTTCAACTTTGCGTCGCCGCCGCTGATCGGCTTCACGCTCTCAGCCGAGGCGCTGATCTGGGTGGCCGTCGGCGGGCGGAGCTCGATCGTCGCCGCGGCGCTCGGTGCGCTGCTGGTGCGGCTGGCCGAGTCCTGGCTCTCGGAGTACGTGGGCGACAACTGGCTGCTGGCGCTGGGCGCCGTCTTCGTGCTGGTCGTCGTGGCGATGCCGCGCGGGGTCGTCGGCGAGCTCGTCGCGCGCCCGGGCGCGCGCCGGGCGCGCGCGCTCAGCGGCGCAGCATCCGATCGAGCAGGTCGTGCGGTCTGAGCCGCTTCGACGGTTTCGTGGCGCCGGGCGGCGGCCTGTCGGGTGACTGCTCCTGCAGGAGCCGGGAGAATTCGCGCCTGGCTGCATCGATCGCCAGGGTGGCGACGTCGACGCGGTACGACAGCGCATCGAGCGGGCCGCTGATCTGCACCGGGACGGCCACGCCGCGCAGTGCCGCCATCGCGGCACCCCCCGGGCCCGGCAGCGTGCCGATCACCGAGACGCGGGCAAGGTAGTCGAGGCGCCTGCGCGGCAGGTCGACCTGCCCGGCGCCTCCGATCCGCAGCAGTTGGGAGCGCAGGTCGAGATCGTCGTTGTGCGCGATGCCGTTGCGTACGACGAAGCTCGCGTCGAGCGAGGAGAACGCAGTCCGGTCGTTGCCGCCGGCCTGCCGCTCGATCGCCGGGCCCTTGCCGCGCACGGCGGCGATCGCCTCGCGGACCAGGTGCGCGATGTCGACGCCCCGGATCGCCCCGTCGCGCAGCTTCAGCGTGGCGCTGCCGTTCAGCGAACGTTCGAGCGCGTCCAGGGTGCGCCCTTCGGCGGCGAGGTCGAGTCTCAGGTTGCCTCGCCCTTGCAGCAGGTCGCGGCCCGCGAGCGTGTGCAGCGCCAGGCCAGCGTCCACCTCGGTGAGGTCCATGCGCAACCGGTGGCGGTCGGTCTCGCCGAGCGTCGCGCTGGCGTCGAGCGTGCCGCGGAACACCGCGGCCCGCAGCGGTGCGATGTCGATGCGTCCGGCACCAGAACGGATCGTGGCGCTGACGTCGCTCGCGTCGAAACCGCGCAGCCCGAGCACGCCGATCCGGATGCTGCCGCTCGTATCGACGCCGGCCAGGGCCGCTGCGACGGAGTCCGCGGCATCGGTCGTCGCGGTCGTTCCGGGTGGTGTTGCATCGGAGTCGGATGCCGGGTCGGTCACAGGGGCGGTGGCGGCGCCGCCCGACGAGCTGGACGGCGCCGAACCACCCGGCGTTCCGGGGACGACGAAGCGGTCGAGATCGAGCCGGTCCGCCTGCAGCTCGTAGCGCAGCGCGAGCGGCGTGAATCGGGTTGCGGTCAGCCGGGCCTTCAGTGCCGAGCCGTCGAGGGTTCCCGCGAGCGCCAACTCCGCTGCCTCGCGGTCCGGATCGATGCTGGCGCTTCCTGCGAGCGCAGCGATGACGCCACCGGGCGGCAACTCAGGCGCGGCGATCCTGGCGTCGGCCTTCACCTCGTCGAGCACAATGCGATTACCGGTTCGGGCCGGCGCCGCGATCGACAGCGCAAGGTCGAGCCGGTGCGATTCGCGCTCGACGAGGAGCGTGCCGCGGATCGGCTGACCGCCGTCACCGCTCTCCGCAATGGTCACCGCGGGAGCTTCGAGCCTCGCCTCGATGCCGTCGCCCGAGCGTGCCGCGAGACTGGCGTCGGCGAGGTCGATGCGCCCCGTGCCGGGATCGATCCGCAGGGAGGCGCGCAGCCGCGCATCCAGCGCGCTGGCGCCTGCCGCCGTGCCGCGCGCCTTCAGGTCGAAGCCGGCCAGACGCGTTGCCAGCGTCGCGAAGTCGACGGTGTAGCCGCTCGAAAGCTCGATCGCCAGGTCGACCGCGGGCCGCTTGCCGATCAGCCGGCCCGAAAGGCGCAGCGATCCGGGCGTGCCGCTGGCGATGCGCCCGGCCTCGAGGTCGACCTGCTGCAGCCGCCACTCGCCGCCGCCGGCCTCGTCACGCCAGCCGAGCGTGGCCTGGCGCAACTGAAGGCTGGCGATCGTGAGCGCTGCCGCGACACTCGACGGCGCCACGCTCGCCCCCGAAGCCGCCTCGCCGCGGGCGCGTCGCAGCAGGTCGTCGAAGTTGGTGCTCCCGTCGCGCCGGCGTACCGCCTCGAGCTTCAGGCCTTCGAGCGCAATCCGCTCGATCACCAGCCTGCGCGACAGCAGTGGCCACAGCGCTATGCCGGCCTGCGCCGCATCGAACTGCGCGAACTCGCCGTGCCCGCCCGGACCCGACAGGCGCGCCGGTCCGAGTGCGAGCCCGAGGCGCGGGAGCAGCGTCAGTGACAGTTCGCCGTCGATCGACAGCAGGCGGCCGGTGCGCTCGCGTACCGCCTCGACCAGTTCGGGCTTGTAGCGATTGGCGTCGAAGCTCGCCACGAATACGATCGCGGCGCTGAACAGCAGGCCGGCCACTGCCGCAATCGCGATCGGCAGGCGTCGAACTCGCATCGATGCACTTCCATCCGGAGATTCCCGGGGGATCCTAAGCCGGCATGATCCGGCAGCGATATGGGCGTTCACCCGGATCGGGTTACACCCTGTTACCGCTCTTGCAGGTTTATGGCTGGGCAGACGAACCGGGCGCCGGTACCGTGCGAGCCATGGTCCAACCGTGACGAGGAGTCTCGAATGAACAAGTCCGCGAAATACTTCCGGTTCGCTGCCGCCGCTGCCGTGCTGTCGGCGGGCGTGCTGGCTACCGGTGCGGCGCAGGCCTCCGATTCCGTGTTCGGAGCAGTGATCGGCGGCGGGGCAGGCGCGGTGATCGGTCAATCGATCGGTGGGCGCGACGGCGCGATCATCGGCGGCGCGATCGGCGCGGCCGCGGGCGCTGCGGCGGCGTCGAATCGCCATTACGGCGGCGGCTATGCGGTCAGTGCGTCGGTCGGCTACCCGGCACCGGTCTACGCGCCGGCGCCCGTCTACGCGCCCGTGCCGGTTTACGGTGTCGCGGCTCCGGTCATTTACGCGCCTGCGCCGCGCGTCGTATATCGTCCGGTCTACGTGGTGCCCCGGCCCGTGTACTACGCGCCGCATTGGCGCCGCTGGCATGCGCGCTACGAATACCGGGAGCGTCGTCACGGACACGGTCGCTGAGCCAGTTGGCCTGGCGCGGCGAGCCGGTCGGCGCGGCGCGCCGTAGCGGGTAACATCGCGGTTCCCGGCGGCCCGGCCGCCACCGACTCCCGATGCGGCCCCGCGCCGCGCCCGCCGACCGTGAGTACTTCGAAGCGTTCGTCTCCCCCCAATGCGCTGAGTGTCGCCGGCATCGACCCGAGCGGCGGCGCCGGCATCTTCGCCGACCTCAAGGCGTTTTCCGCGCTCGGCGCCTACGGCACCGGAGTGGTGGCCGCGCTCACCGCGCAGAACACGCAGGGGGTCGCCGGCGTGCACGGCGTGCCGCCGCCGTTCGTGCGCCTGCAACTCGACACGCTGTTCGCCGACGTGCGCATCGATGCGGCCAAGGTGGGCATGCTCGGCACCGCCGAGATCGCGATCGCGGTGGCCGAGGGGCTCGCGCCGCCGGTCTCGGCGGGGCGCCTTCCGCACCTGGTGGTCGACCCGGTGATGGTCGCCAAGAGCGGCGACGCGCTGCTCGGGCGCGAGGCGATCGCGACGCTGATCGAAGCGGTGCTGCCGCTGGCCACGGTGCTCACGCCGAACCTGCCCGAAGCCGGCGTGTTGCTCGGCGCGCGGCCCGCCGATACGACGAAGGAGATGCAGCGCGCAGCCGAGCGGCTGCGCCGGCTGCTGCGCGACGACGGGCAGCGCTTCGTGCTGCTCAAGGGGGGCCACCTCGCCGGCGACGCAACCGACCTGCTGTTCGACGGCGACCGGATGATCGAGCTCACCGCGCCGCGCGTGGCGACCCGCAACACCCACGGCACCGGGTGCACGCTGTCGGCGGCGATCGCGGCGCTCCTCGCGCACGGCATCGAGCCGGTGGCGGCGGTGCGCCAGGCCAAGCAGTACCTGACCGAGGCCCTGCGCCAGGCCGACCGGCTCGACGTCGGCTCCGGGCACGGGCCGGTGCACCACTTCCACGCATGGTGGCCGCGTGCCTGAGCTGCTCTTCGCGTTGCCGTTGCTCGTGAAGGCGGCGATCCTCGGCGTCGTCGAGGGCCTGACCGAGTTCCTGCCGATCTCCAGCACCGGCCACCTGATCCTCGCCGGCAGCCTGCTGGGCTTTTCCGGCGAAAAGGAGAAGATGTTCGACGTCGCGATCCAGACCGGTGCGATGTTCGCGGTGATCTGGTATTACCGCGCGCGCATCGCCGAGACGGTCGCGGGCATTGCGCGCGAGCCGCGCGCGCAGCGCTTCGCCGCCAACGTGGTGATCGCGTTCCTGCCGGCGGCAGTGCTCGGCGTGCTGTTCGCAAGCCACATCAAGGCCTGGCTGTTCAAGCCGGTGCCGGTGGCGATCGCGTTCATCGTCGGCGGCGTCGTCATCCTGTGGGTCGAGTCACGCCAGCGGCGCGGCCTTGCCGCCGCGCGCATTCACGAGGTCGACGCGATGGGCCCGGCCGACGCGCTGCGGCTGGGCATCGCACAGGCGTTCGCGCTGATCCCCGGCACCAGCCGATCGGGCGCGACGATCATCGGCGGGATGCTGTTCGGGCTGTCGCGCCGGGCGGCCACCGAGTTCTCGTTCTTTCTCGCGATTCCGACGCTGATCGGTGCCGGCGTCTACGATAGCTGGAAATATCGCCACCTCCTCGGGGCCGGCGACGTGCCGATGTTCGCGGTGGGCCTGGTGTTCGCGTTCTTCAGCGCGCTGGCCTGCGTGCACTGGCTGATCCGCTACGTGGCCTCGCACGATTTCGTGCCCTTCGCCTGGTACCGGATCGCATTCGGGCTGGTGGTGCTGGCGACCGCGGCGGGCGGCGTGGTCGAGTGGGTCGACTAGGATTCACTCCCGGGCACGGTCTTCGCTGGGCCCCGTGCGGCGCAGGAAGAGCAGGTCCCAGACGCCGTGGCCGAGCTTCAGGCCGCGCGATTCGAATTTCGTGAGTGGCCGCCATGCCGGGCGCGGCGCGAAGCCGCGGCACTGGGCGGCGGTTTCACCCAGCGCGATCTCGCCCGCGCTGTTCGCGAGCAGCGGCTCGCGCGACAGCACCCCGAGCATCTGCACCGCGTAGTGTTCCCAGTCGGTCGCGCAGTGCAGGTAGCCGCCCGGTGCGAGGCGGCTCGCCAGCAGCGCGACGAACGGCGGCTGGATCAGCCTGCGCTTGTGATGGCGCTTCTTCGGCCAGGGGTCGGGGAAATAGACGTGCACGCCGGCCAGCGTGGCCGGAGCGATCATGTCGCGGACGACCTCGACCGCGTCGCGCTGCACGATGCGCAGGTTGCGCAGCCCCGCCGCCTCGATCCGCGCGAGCAGGCTGCCGACGCCGGCCGGGTACACCTCGATGCCGAGGAAGTCGCGTGCCGCATCGGTGGCGGCAATTCGCGCGGTGGTCTCGCCCATGCCGAAACCGATCTCGACGATCAGCGGCGCCTCGCGGCCGAAGACCGCGGCCGCGTCGAGCGCTTCGTTGCGGTACGGCAGGCACCAGCGTTCGCGCAGCGTCTCGTACGCGATTCGCTGGCCCGCGGTGAAGTGGCCGCGCCGCCCCGAAAAACTGCGGATGTGCGGATGCGCAGTGCGTGCGATCGCCTCGGCGTCCGTCCCGGCCTCCTCGCGCGTCACGGCGCTCACGACACTCACGACGCTTGTCGCGCCGGGCCGATCATTCCGCCGGTGGGCGAGGAGGGTGTCGCCGAGTAGAACTTCTTCGGCATGCGGCCGGCGAGGAACGCGTCGCGCCCGGCCTCGACCGCCTTGCGCATCGCACGCGCCATGCGGATCGGATCGCGCGCCGCGGCGACCGCGGTGTTCATCAGCACGCCGGCGCAGCCGAGCTCCATCGCGATCGCCGCATCGGACGCGGTGCCAACGCCCGCGTCGACGATGATCGGCACCTGCGCCTTTTCGATGATCAGCTGCAGGTTCCAGGGATTGAGGATGCCCATGCCCGAGCCGATCAGCGAGGCGAGCGGCATCACCGCCACGCAGCCGGTCTCTTCCAGGCGCCTGGCCTGGATCGGATCGTCGTTGCAATAGACCATCACTTCGAAGCCCTCGCGCACCAGCGTCTCGGCCGCCTTCAGCGTCTCGGGAATGTTCGGGTACAGGTTGTTCGGGTCGCCGAGCACTTCGAGCTTGACCAGCGTGTGCCCGTCGAGCAGTTCGCGCGCCAGCCGCAGCGTGCGCACCGCGTCGTCGGCACTGTAGCAGCCGGCGGTGTTCGGCAGGATCGTGAAGCGCTCGGGCGACAGGAAATCGAGCAGGTTCGGCTCGCCAGGGCTCTGGCCGATGTTGGTGCGGCGGATCGCCACGGTGACGATCTGCGCGCCGCTTTCTTCGACCGCCTGGCGCGTCTCGTCGAAGTCGCGGTACTTGCCGGTGCCGATCAGCAGGCGCGAGCCGAACTCGCGCCGGCCGATTCTCAGGATGTCGGAGGCTTCGTTCATCGTGGGTTTTCGTTCATCCACCGCCGACGGCGACGACGATCTCGAGGCGGTCGCCGGGCACGAGCGCTTCGGTTTCGTGGCGGCTGCGCGGCACGATCTCGCCATTGCGCTCGACCGCGATGCGGCGTCCGGCGAGCCCCATTTCGGCGAGCAGCGCGGCGACGGTGCCGGGCGCGGGCAGGGGGCGCGCCTCGCCATTGACGACGATGGTTTCCATGGCGCAATTGTCTCACGCGCGGGCGCCTGGCCATTCCGTTCGGAACCCCGGCGCAGGGGCGTTCGCAGGCGAGCGCGCCCGGGCCCGGACCGCGTCAGAGCAGTTCGTCGGGCGCGAACGGGCCGAGCAGGAGCAGCAGCAACCGGGTGCCGATCCCGGCGTCGGGTTCGCTGCCTTCGAACGTGGGCGTGCCCGGCGGACCGGTCCAGCGCAGCCGGCCGTCGGCGAGCGCCTCCACCCGGTAGCTGCTGGTGGCGGCGACGTCTTCGAACAGCCGCACCACCTGCCCGGCGAGCGCCGGGCTGCGGATCGCCAGCGCGGTTTCGGTGTTCAGGTGCGCCGAGCGCGGATCCATGTTCATCGAGCCGATCAGCAGCAGCCGGCGGTCGATTACCAGTGCCTTCGCGTGCAGGCTGGCGAGCGAAGAGCCGAACGAACCGAGGTGGCTGCGCGCCGCGCCGAGCTGGTTGCGCAGCTCGTACAACTCGACGCCCGATTCGAGCAGCTCGTGCCGGTAGCGCGCATAGCCGATGTGCACGATCGGCGCGTCGGTGGCGGCCAGTGAGTTGGTCAGCACGCGCAGGCGCACGCCGCGCGCCTGCAGCTCGCGGGCCAGTGCGATGCCGCGCCTGCCGGGCACGAAGTAGGGCGAGACGAGCACGACTTCCTGCCGTGCCAGGCCGGTCAGCGTGGCGATGTCGTCGGCGATCGTCTCGCTGCGCTCGGGGTCGCCTTCGCTCGCGATCTTCGACGGCGCGTCGGCGAGAACCGCCGCTGGTGCCCAGACGAGCTGCAGCCGGGCGTCGTCCAGTTCGCGCGCGAGTGCGCCGACAGGGATCCCGGCCGGTGGCACCGCAGCCGCGCGCTGTTGCGCGGAGCAGTCGGGCTCACCGGCCGCAAGCGCCTGCAGTGGCCAGGCGAGCTCGCTGTTCCAGAAGCGGTCGAACGAGGCGGACAGCTCGCGCACCACCGGCCCGACGGCGATCACGTCGAGGTCGACGAAGTTGCTCGACACGCTCTGCACGAAATACGCGTTGCCCAGGTTGCGCCCGCCGGTGATCGCGATCGCGTTGTCGGCCACGAAGAGCTTGTTGTGCATCCTCTGGTTGATGCGCCGCAGGTCGTGCGCCGAAGCCAGCATCCGCGTCAGCGTCGAGCCGCGGCCGGCAGGAAACGGGTTGTACAGGCGCAGGTCGATGTTCGGATGGCGCGCCAGGCAAAGCAGCGCGTCGTCGGCGCCGGTGGTGTTCAGGTCGTCGAGCAGCATGCGCACTCGAACGCCGCGCTCGGCGGCCGTGCGCACGCGCGCAAGCAACGCTCGCGTGGACGCGTCGTCGCGCATCAGGTAGTACTGCAGGTCGAGCGAGCGGCTGGCGCGGTCTGCAAGCGCCGCCAGCGAAGCGAGCGCGTCTTCGCCCGAGGACAACAGCCGGAATCCGGAGAAGCGCGCATTCGGCGCAGTGGCCGCCGCGATGCGGCCGAGCTCGGTGGCCTCAGGTTGCGTCCAGGCGATCGAGGCGGGTTTTTCGGGAGGTGGCGGCAGGCGCGCGCAGCCGGCGAGCGCCGTTGCGATCGCGAGCAACAGGCACCGGCTCCGGGTCGCAAGCCAGGCAGTCATTCGAGCGTCGTCTCCGCCGTGACCCGGGCGGCGGCTTGACGGTACACTACGCAGCGCGCGCGGGTGTAGTTCAATGGTAGAACGGCAGCTTCCCAAGCTGCATACGAGGGTTCGATTCCCTTCACCCGCTCCACTGCATCATTCTGCGGACTTCCGCAGAAGTCCAAGAGAGTCTGCAAGTCATTGCTCCACAAAGACTTTTCCTCTCTTTGACGTTCTGCCGTGGTCCACTGCGATCCGCCTACAGCCGGGACTTTTAAGTCCACAAACAAGTCCATTTTTGCGGGCGCGGCTGATTCCGGATTGTTGATGGAGGGGCGAGG
>QEVL01000025.1 GCA_003577305.1 Burkholderiales bacterium | reverse complement strand
TCCCCACCCGTGGCTCCCTTCGTCGTGCTCAGGGTGTAGAGTACGCGGACTTGTTTATTTTGGCTACACCCTCTGAGAACGTGTGAAGCAATCGGCCGCACTTCACACGTTCTGAGCGCGCTGCCCGCGGCGCGGGGCCGAGCGGCGCGCCCCGCCTGCCTCGCGCACACCATCGGGGGCCGCACGCTGCGGTACAATCGCCCCCGAGCCGGCATCCGAAGCCCGGAGACGTGGCCGAGAGGTCGAAGGCACTCCCCTGCTAAGGGAGCATGCGGCCAAAAACTGCATCGAGGGTTCGAATCCCTCCGTCTCCGCCAATTTTGCCAGTTTTACTGGCCTTCCCGCAGGGTTTTGATGGCACACCCGCCTAAAAACCCGCCTTTCCCGAAGTGATGGGATGCGATGGGGTAAGGCCCTGTGAGACGATGAAGAAAGCCGCCCTCGGGTGGCTTCTTTGTTTCAGAACAGCTCTGGCGCTTCGCCGCCCGCTCCCTTCTTCCGGCGGGCTCGCTTCACTGCCGCGGCCATCGCCATGCGCTTGCCGCCGTCCTCCGCCCGGAACCACGCGGCGACCGTCGCAAAGTCATCCGTCCAGAACTCGTTGGGCGTCATCGCTACCGGCTGCAAGGTCGCCATTTCGTTCTCGCCCTTCCCCGGAAGGAGGAAGCGCCCAAGGGTGTACATGTACCGATCCCACTTGCCCGTGGATGGCTGCATCGACACGGCCAGCACGTCGAACTCGCCATAGCGATAGGGGCGGGTTTTCTCGCCCTCGCCATCGTTGCCGGTTCGGGTTTTCTGCGTCTCGGTCATGAACACTTCGCCCGCGAAGCCGAAGCGTGCGCCGTCCTTCACCACGGGCGCACCTCGCTCGCTCCGTTGGAGCTTCACTTGTACGGAGACTTGGCCCTGCGCATCCTCCATCATGTAGTCGAACGCAAAGTTGCCCTCGGGCGTCACGTCGCGCCAGCCCTGCGGCGCGACAGCCGGGACCACGAAGGTACGGAAGGCGGCATCAGCGATCACGCCCCGGAGCATTCGGCGGGTGAGTTCGGGGGCTCGATGGACGGCCTCAAGGATCATTTCCGCCGGGGCACCAATGATCCGCTCGAACTCGTGGATGATGTGGCGCTGGCGGAGTTCGCGGAACAGCGTTTCCTGTTCCTCCGGGGAGCACTGTGTTAGCAGCTCGCGGATGGTGGCGAGGTTCACGTCAGTCATGATTCGCGGCTTTCGGCCTTCCCGGCGGGTGGGGCTCGAATGCCAGCACATCCGAACGATTGACGAAGGACCGCCCGCCGATTTCCAGCGTGCGCAGGCGACCATTGCCCACCAGCCGCGCGATAGCCTGCCGCGTGACGTTGCGCAGGCGTGCAGCTTCGGCTTGGGTTATCCAGTCCGAAGGATCGAAGGGGGTTGATTTATTGGTTGACTTTGTCAATGGATTTCTTGGTATACTTTTGCTCACAGTGATGCATGTTACCAATGGCTATTCCGGTGCCCAAGACAAGAATGAAGATTGAAGCCCCTCAACCCGAGCTTTTTGTGAATCCACAGGAGCATCCGTCCAAGCTGGTTCGCAAGCTCAAGCCCTTTCATCGCACCTCCGCGGGCGCTGCCTATCTGGGCGACTCGCTGGACGCATTGAGGGCCATGCCGGACGGCTCTGTCAATCTGGCGTTCACGTCGCCTCCCTACGCACTCCACTTCAAGAAGGAGTACGGCAACGTCAGCAAGGCTGACTACGTGGAGTGGTTCCTGCCGTTCGCGCGCGAGATTCAGCGCGTGCTGACTGATGACGGCAGCTTCGTCTTGAACATCGGGGGGAGCTGGAATCCGGGTTCGCCTACGCGGTCGCTGTACCACTACAAGCTAATGATCGCGCTTGTCGAGGAGCTGGGCTTTCACCTCGCCCAGGAGTGCTACTGGTACAACCCGGCAAAGATGCCCGTGCCCGCGGAATGGGTCACGGTGCGAAGGGTTCGGATCAAGGATTCAGTCGAGCACGTCTGGTGGCTGTCGAAGACAACGCAGCCCAAGGCCGACAATCGGAAGGTGCTGCGCCCATACAGCGCGGACATGCTCCGGCTGGCGAAGAAGGGCGTGAAGACAACGGTGCGACCCTCGGGCCACAACATCAACTCGTCATTCGACAAGATTGAGTCGGGCGGGTCGATACCGTCCAACGTGCTCGAAGATCAGATTGCCAATGAAATGCTGATCGCGGGCAACAACGCGGCCAACGATCCCTACACGAAGCGGTGCAAGGAAACGGGCATCAAGATTCACCCCGCGCGCTTCCCGGCGGTGCTGCCGGAGTTCTTCATCAAGCTACTGACGGATGAGGGGGATTTGGTTGTCGATCCGTTCGCGGGGTCGAACACCACGGGGGCGGTCGCTGAACGTCTCGGGCGGCGCTGGATCGCCGCGGAGCTGGTCGAGGAATACCTTGAGGCCAGCAAGTTCCGGTTCGGGGAGTAGGCAAGGCCTGCCGCCTTCCTCCTCCGGGTCGAGGGGCGAGGTTGTACGCCTCCCGGAAGTCTCCAACGACAGGCCCTGAAGGGTGAAGCCCGCGCGCCCAATCAAGAGGACGGAAGCGTGAGGCGCACACCGCTGACGCGGGCGGCGGGCTTCATACGGTCAGCGCCCGCGCGGCTTCGCGTTCGGGCGCTTGTATGCGTGATTGATGAAGCCTTGAAGTTGGGTCGCAACGGTCCCGCGTTTCATCGCGGCCACGCTCGCGTCCCGCTGGGCTTGGCGCACTTGGTGAATGGCTTTCGCCTTCGCTACGTTGTGCTGGGCCATGTTCAGACCTCCTCGGCTTCGGCAATCGCCTGACGCGACAGCGCCAGCGACAGGTTCGTGATCCCGTCCGCCTTCCCGCGGACAAACTCGCGGTCAGCCGCAACGGCGGACTTGTAGGCGAGCTGGACGCCTTCGAGCTTCGCCGTCATGCGCTTCCAGACCTCGCCCAGCATCCGTTCGGCCAAGGCCTGAACGGCGAACGGGCGGCGATCCTTCGGGCGGCGGTCGATCACGGTGGCGATGGCAGCGCCAAGCACGAGGTCGCCGGTCATGATCGCGGTACGGGCGGCGGTTTCGAGTTCGACCGGGCCAGCGCCTTCGAGCTGGAGCTGGTATTGGGTGCGCTTCGGATCGCCCAAGGCGACACGGCCCAGCATCGTTGCGGGCGAGGTGTACACGGCTTGGATTGCGGCGGCTTCCGCTGCGAGGGTCTGGAGGCCCTTGAGCATGGCGGCGCGGTCCGCTTCGGAACTGGCGATGAGTTCGCGGTGGATGTTCGCGGCCTTGTTCGCGGCGTTCTTCTTGGCGAAGGCGCGAGCGGTGGCGCGATCCTCCGGCGAGGCGGAGGTGATGAAGTCTTCAGCTTCCCGGCTGTAGTTGTTCCGGGCGTCCGTGACCGTGTTTTGCAGCTTCTCAACCTTGCGGGAGAAGGCGGTGGCCGTTTCGGCGGCACGGTCGCTGAGGTATTGCGCGCGTTCCTCGTTCAGCGTCACGCCGGAGGGAACGGTGTTGAAGTCGATGGTTGCCATGTCGGGCTCCTGTCTCAGTTGTCACAACCGGGAGAGGCCCAAAGCACGTAACCAGCGGGGCTCATCCCACTATCAAGGCGCGGGCGCAGTAATGCCCACACTGACAGTAAGGATAACGCCTCGTTCCAACCCTCGGCAAGAAAAAGAAGTTGTAGATCAATGACTTGCGGAAAAAGTAAAGTCCGCCGGGGTGCCTCCCGAACCCCTCACACATACATGATCCGGTCCCCCGTGTCGGGCAGGCGCGGCGGCGGTCCGGCGAAGTCGCCCACGCTCACGACACCCTGTGAAGCCCCGGCGATCAAATAACTGGTCGCGTCCAGCATGTGATCGTTCGCGGAGGTGTCCACGTCCTCGGGGCGGCGCGGATCGCGCGGCAGAGCCGGGACGGTGGAGAGCCAGAAGCGGCAGCGCGAGGCCACGAAGAACTCGCCCTGCACCATCAGTTGCTTGATGACCTCGAAGCGCGGGACGCGCGGACCCTTGCGGGCGGGCGTGACCCGCACCCCGGCGGCGCGGAATAGATCGCTGATGCTGTCCTCGTGACGCCCGGCGGTCTTGGCTTCGGCAGCGGCGTCGATAACGCCCCGTGCGCGGACACCGGAGCGACCGCACATGGCGTGAAGGGCGGGCGCAATCTGCGACGGCGAACGGCCCGTGCCGCGGGCGATGTTGCGCGGGTCGAACTCCGCGTGTTCATCGTAGATGACCCACGAGCCCCGCGGCATCACCCTGTCATCGCTCAGGCGAACATCGAAGGCGAGCTGACCGCCCAGCACGGCGGCCATCGGCGCGGCGCTGCCCCAGTCGATGCCGAGTTTCAACGAGGTGAACAAGTCGGGCGGGACCTCGTGATGATCGAACACGGCGCGCGAGTGCTGCCATGACCCGCTGAAGAAGTCCCCTGTCAGCGCGGACCAATCGCCCTCACGGTGCGCCCGGTACAGCGCCGGGTCGGTGTGCTTCAAGACCTCGAAGTTGCGGCGGTACGCCTCCGGCAGGTGCGGGTTGTCATCGACCACGCTGGGCGCATAGACCCAAGTGTTGCCGCCGAACTCGAACGGAGCCCAAGGGGTCCGTGCGGTCACGTAGCGTTCAGCGAGGGCGCTGTGATTCTGCCCGCCGGGGTTCCCGGCAAGGATCATGCGGAGCGGGACGCCCGGAGCGCGCAGCGACAGCCCGAGTTGGTCGATCACGTCCATGCCCGGACCTTCGCCCGCTTCATCGACCACGATCAGGCTGTACGAGTGGCCCTGCGCAACGTCACTGAGGGCCGAACTCGATTCAACGTGCGTCAGCGTGATCGTGGCCCCGTTCGGAAGCCTGAACACGTTGTCGTTCATGTTGTAGGCGACCTCACGCCCATAAGCGGAGCGCAGCAGCGCGCGGGTTTCCTCCGCGAACTGAAGCAGCGACTTCAACCGGCGGCGGGTCACGAGGACGCGGGCGCGGTTCTTGTACTGGTCGCAGTGCCGCAGGATGAGCAGTTGCAGGCCGAAGGACTTGCCGCCCCCGCGGCCCCCGCCAAGGAACAAGAAATGATCTTCCGGGACGGCGAGCACTCGCGCCTGGAACGGGGTCGGGGCAATGACGTTGTTAGGTGGGCTGGACATGGATCACCCTCGCGTATTCCTCAGGGCTCAGGGCCGCATTGATTTGAATGAGGACGCGGGGCGCTTCGCCGGGGCCGTCCTCGCGCCCAATCTTGTAGAGCTTGTCGCCCAGCCATTCGGCGGCGCGGGTGTCGCCTTCCTTCATCCGGGCGCGCATGACGGCGATGACCTCGCCCGCACCCTCCGCCCGGCCTTCCTCGATTGCCAGCGCCAGCGGTGACAGCTCGCCTTCGGCGTCATCCTTCTTGAGGGCGTTCCATTGGGAGGGAGTGAGCCCGAGCGTGCGACGTATGGCGTGCTCACGGCACCCTTCGGCGGCGAGTTCGCGCACTACGTTCAGCGCGTCAGCGGGCAGGCCCTTCGTGGCGAGGTCGCGGACGATGCCCTTGGTCAGTTGGGTGTTGCGGCTCATGCTTCGGCCTCCTCGTTGGCGAGGGCAGCGGCAGCTTCCAAGTCCTTCCTGATGCGGTAGATCGCGGACTTGCCGGCGTGCGTGATCGTGCGGACACGGTCGGGCTTCACCCCGGCCTTGAGCAGCGCGGCGATCTTGTCCTCAAGGCTCCGGGACATGCGAGGCGCGCCGATCTTGACGCCCTTGGCCCTCGCCTTGCGGTGGCCCCGGCGCAGGGCTTCTACGCGCACAGCCTTGTCGAACGTGACCACGGCGGCGACGGCGCGGAGGATCGCGGCCCCGGCGGGCGTGCGGGTGTCGAGGTCGAGGTCAGCGACGTACAGGCCAGCACCAGCCACGGACAGCTCGCGTAGCAGTTTTTCGAGGTCGCCCACACTACGGGCCAGCCGGTCGAACGAAACAGCAGCGATGCCATCCGCTGCGCCCCGGAGGGTGTCGAAGATCGCGCGGTCAAGGTACGGGCGGGGATCGCGGGCGGCGCGGGTGTCGATGTTCTCGTCAGCGTACTCAGCAACTACCTCATGCCCAGCAGCGGCGCAGAAGGCGCGGAGCGGGGCGAACTGGTCCTCAGTGGCGGGGTCGGTGTCGAGTGCCCGGCGGGCGTACAGGATGAAGCGGGCCATGATGGTCGGGTCCTATCGTGAATGCGGTTTCGATAGATTCTAGCGACCGGATCACGGGAGATAAAGGTATTTAGGCGGGTGTATAGGCGGGTTTCTCCGTGAAACATGCGGAGATTCCAACGGCTATGGAGGTCTGCGGGGAGAAAGCCTCCGCCATAATCCGCGCGGCGTGATCTTGTATGCGTGCCGGTCGCTGCTGGCCCATGACGCCGGGCGGCGGCGCGGGGTGCTGCTCATGCCCAGAGGGGCGGAACGATGCGGGCGGAACGACGGAACGATGCGAAAAAGCATCGTACCGGCAGCATCGTTCCGGCTTAAACCCCAGTCCCTTATGGCTTTTCTTCTCTTACGGAACGATAGAACGATAGAAAAGCTATAGGACAGGAAAACGAGTAGAGGGGGCGCTACGGCGTAGCGCCCCTTGGGCATCCGCCGCCGCTACTGCCTGCACAAGAGTAGCTTTTCCATCGTTCCGCGTTCCGGGCTGCGCTAACCCCAGCCGTTGCTGGCTTTAGCCGGAACGATGGGCATCGTTCCGTATCGTTCCGGCCATCGTTCCGCTGCTGCTCAGTGCCTCACCTCAGCGTGCTCGATCACGTCCAGCATCAGCCGTAGTTGGTCCGCGAGGCGCTGCATATGGGCCTCGCGTTCGCCTTCGTCCATCTGAGCTTCACGTGTCGCATCCCAGAGGAGGTCTTGCAGCAGGACGCCCAGAGCAGCGCGAATGGTGCCTGCGTCGTGCCGGTCTTCATCGTCTTCGAGGTCTAGCAACCGGAGGGCAAGGTTCTGCACGGCAGCGTGGCTGACATAGCGTTCGTCGGCCTCGTGATGCTCAATCCGCAGGGTTTCGAGGGTTTCTTTCTCAGTCGTGTAGTCGTAGTACATCGTCATTTCTCCATTGCATACAAGATTTGCCGGGTAAAAAGGGCCACCCGGCAGTGGCCCGTTGAAAGCGTCAGAAGGGGTCTTTCACGATCTCCGGCGGTTCGCCGTCGCCGTTCCAGAAGTACACGCGCTGCCTGCTGCCTTCGATGCGCACAGGCCCGCCGGACGGTTGCCAGCCCAGCCGCTCCATGACCGACCGCACGCGATGCGTAATGGCCCCGGCCCGGTTGCGGCGATCCAGCCCCAGCACGCGATACACGCGCTCATTGGTGACGTAGCGCCTCCCCTCGTGCTCGCCCTCGGCCTTGATGAGTTCGAGCATTTCGCGGAAGCCTTCATCAATCACCACGCGGTCAGCCTGCGCCGCTGCGGCTTCGGCCTCGGCTTCGCCTTCCAACCACAGCCGATAGTTGCCGCTGCGATACCGTGCCAGCACCTCGGCCAGGAGTTGATCGCGTGCGGCGGCGAGGGCTTCGAGGTCGATGCGATCCACGTCCACCGGCCAGAACCGGCGGTTGCCTGTCGGGTCTTGTAGAAAGCGGCGCTCATTGGTCGTGCCCGCGAGCACAAAGCGGCGCGGGATTTCGACCGGCGTGCGCGACCAGACCAAGCGGCCCTTGTCGTGCGTGCGCACGATCATCGCCTTGAGGGCTGACACGTCCTTCTTGGTGATGCCATCCAACTCGGCGCATTCCTGAATCCAGACGCCCCCGCCGGTCAGCTCCAAGACTTCGCGGCCATCCTTTGCGCCCAGCAGCGGCGCATCGGAAAAGCGATCCGTGCAGGTGCTATCGAGCACGCCGGAGGCGAGCACACGCAGCGCCGCCGACTTCCGGATGCCCTGCTGCCCGACCAAGATCAGCATGTAGTCGAACTTGGCTCCAGGCTCGAAGGCGCGCACGACAGCGGCGGTCAGGAATGCGGCTCCGGCTTGGCGCACCATCGGCGTGTCTTGGGCACCGCAGAAGTCGATCAGCCAGGTATCGAGGCGCGGCGTGCCGTCCCACGGCGGCAGGCTTTCGAGGTGATCGCGCAGCGAGTCGAAGCGGTTGACCTCGCATAGCTCCGTGATTGCCTCATGCAGCGGCTCTTTCTTCACGTCGAAGCCCCAGCGCAGCCGGATCGCGCGGCGCAGGAACACCTCGGCGCGGTCGGTCAGCGGTCCCGCGTACTCTTGCAGGTAGTGACCGCCGATGACCTTCTGGCCTTTGAACTCGTCAAAGCGGAACTCCACCCCCAGCGCCAGCAGTGCCTCGATGGTGTTGTGGAAGGTCGGGGCTGGCGTGCCTGTTTTTTCGCTGACACCTTCCCAGCGTGGCGCGTAGCCGGACACCGACCCGGCGGTGTGTTGGGCATCGACACTTTCACGCGCACGAAGAACCTGCCGCCAGGCGTATTTCCGCGTGTCGCCTTTCTGTTCGAGCACGTGCGCCGATACGGGGTTGTTGCGGTCCAGCAGCACACCAACAATCATTTCGTCCGGCACGCCCGCGCGCACGAGGTCGCAACAGACCTTGAACACCATCGCGCTGCGGTCGTTGCCGAAGTCGGAGGCGTCGCCGGTTGCGATCAGCGCCAGCGGGTAATCGTCCAGGCGTTTTTCGTTGGCGTCCGCCCATGCCCGTAGCTCCTCGGTGCCCACGGCTGTAGGGATGCCTGTCCCGGTTGCCTTCGGTGCCGTCCTGCTGGCGGGAGGTGTGCCGCCGTTGATTGCTTCGGCTTTCGGGGGCGCGGCCTTGAACGCGGTCAGCGGATAGGCGGCATCGGTGCGACTGTACACCTCAGCTTCGCGGGGCTCACGGCCTTTCGCCCGCTTTTTCGCATCAGGCCAGTTCGTCAGGCCCGGCAGGCGCGCAATCCTGTCGATGTTGAAGCAGTGATCGCCCCCAAGGCGGTTCGCCAATTCGACGTTGAACGCTTCGGCCTGTACGATCTTGTCCGGGTCGCCATTCAGGTCGAGCGGTTCCGCGAGACGCCACAGCCCCCAATATCCGCCCCCCGAGTCGATGACCAGCGACGGCGCGGGAATGTCCTTGGGCATTCCACCATTCAGCAGCGACTTGATGCGCTGGCGCTCTTGCTCGAAGTCCTCCCCGGCGCGCGGGTCAAGATCGACGTGCAGCCATTCGAGCCGCGCAATGTCCGCCTTTGTCGGTTTTTTGTTCAGCGCCTTGGCGGCCGGGTTGATGCTGAAATAGATGTTGTGGGTTTTGTTGCGTTTGGTTGCCCACGTCTCGGCTTGCGCCGCATCTTGGAACGAGACGGCGAGCGGCGAGCCCTTCTTGTCAGGGTGAATTGCGACCAGAAGCCACGGCCCGCCGGGGCGGAAGGTGTTGAGGAAGTCGGCAATCATTGCGCGTCCTCCTCGGGCCAAGTGCCGATCCTATGCCCCGTGAGATCGGGTTCAGCGAAGGTGCGTACTGCGCCGCGTCCGGGTACAAAAGCCATGCGCCCGGAGACAATCTCAATGGCGTGCTTGACCGTCTCCCGGTAGGCGAGAAAGTCAGGATCACGCAGCAAATCCGGGTGTTGCTGTTCGAGACGCTGCGCCTTGAGGATTTCGGCAAACAGCCGTTCCCATGCGAACTGCTGCAACGCGAGCAAGTCTTGGTGATGCTGCTCGTTTGCCCACTCAGGGAAGAACGGCGGCACGCTGCCGGGTTCGCCGGGTTGCCGAGAGAAAGCGGGGCGATGGTCCGGCCCGTTGTACTGGCGCTTGAACAGGTATTCGTCGGCAATGCTGTTCTCCGTCTCGCCAAGGAGAAGCAGCGCCGCTTTCAGCGCGTGAGGGTTCGGGTTCATGGTGACGCCCCCTCACTGCTCTTGCGCATTCAGCCACGCATCAATTTCGTTCAGGTCCCAAACGGTGGCGCGGGGACCGATCTTGCGAGCGCGGGGGAAGTCGGGGCGTTCGGCGTGCCAGCGCCAGAGGGTGGCGAGGCTGATGCCCAGATACTGAGCGGTGCCTGTGGGGCGGGCGTTGCGCCGTTCTTGGCGGCGGGCGAGTTCTTCGGCTACAGCCTGTTTCAAGGCTGGCAGCGGGATCGTTTCTTGTTTCATGGTGGCGAATCCTTGAGCGTTCAGCTCACGCCACCGGGGGCCTTGTAGGCTGCGCGGGCGGCGGGAGCGGCAAGCCCCATGAGGGGCGGCTACTCTCACGCCACCGCTGCAACTACAGCGGATCAGGACCCGTGCTGGGCCGGGGCAGCGCCCCGGAACCTGTGTCCCTGTGGAGATACCGGCAGGTCAACGCCGCTTCGTTGGCGTCGCCTCCTGTCTCCAGCGATCAATCGAGGGGAATAGTAGCGAATAAGACGACAGAAGTCTATATGGATCAGTCACTTACCGAAAAAGTATAGTGCCTTCACTTCGCGCAGTACGCGGCCCAATCCTCCATAAGTGCCTGTCTTTTCTGGAAAAGACTGCCGCGCGCATAGGCGGCTTCGGCCTTGTCCTTGAGCTGGTGCGCAAGGGCGTGTTCGATGACCTCGCGGGGGTGGTGCGTAGTCTCGCCTGCCCAATCGCGGAAGGTCGAGCGGAACCCGTGCGGGGTGGCAATCTTCGGGTTGCCGTTCCTGTCGGTCTGCTTCGGGTCGATGAAGCCCTTGCGGCCCGCCTTAGTCTCGCTTTCGTGCATCCGCTTGATGACTGCGGCCAGCGTCATATCCGACAACTCGCCGCCACGGGACGCGGGGAATACAAGGTTGTTGTCCTCGAACCGGGGGAGCGCCTTCAACAAGGCCACCGCATCCTCTGTCAGCGGCACCATGTGTTCCTTGCCCATCTTCATTCGCCCGGCGGGGATCGTCCAGACTCCGGCCTCAAGGTCGATTTCGTCCCACTTCGCCCCGCGCACCTCGCCGGAGCGGGTGGCAGTCAGAATGGTGAACTCCAGCGCCCGCGCGCCGGTCCCTTCCATCTTGCGCAGATGCTTCATGAACGCGGGAGCCTCCGCGAAGGGCAGCGCGGCATGGTTGCCGTTCTTCGCTACCTTCGACGGTTTGGGCAGCATCGCCTCAAGGTTGCCCTTCCATCGCGCCGGGTTGGAGCCGTCGCGGTACTTGCGAGCTGTAGCCCAGTCCAGCACGGCCTCGATGCGCCCGCGCAGCCGGTCGGCAGTCTCGGTTTTCACCTTCCAGATGGGTTGCAGCACTTCCAAGATATGCGGCGTGTCGATGTCGCGCACCTGTAGCTTGGCGAGGGTCGGGAAGGCGTAAGTGGTCAGCGTGTTTGTCCACTGCTGGGCGTGCTTGGCGTTTTTCCACTCAGGAGACTTCGCCTCAAGGAACTGCCGCGCGGCCTCCTCGAAGGTGATCTTAGTCGCCCGGCTCGCCAGAAGCGCGGAGCGCGCGGCGTTGCGCTCCGCTATCGGGTCGATGCCTTGGACAAGCCGCTTCAGAATCTCGATAGCTTTCTCACGGGCTTCCTTGAGGGTGACGAGCGGATACGCGCCCAAGCCCATTTCGCGCCGCTTCTGTGGCGGTTCGCCCTTGCGGCCGGTTCCAGGCTCGGTGTAGCGCAGTAGCCAAGACTTACCGCCGTTTGGCGTGACTTGGAGATAGAGACCCTTGACGCCCGGCCCGCCCACCGCATGGGTGATGGGTCGCGTCTGACCGGGCTGTGGTTTGAGGTGCTGGACGGCTTTGTCCGTCAGCGCGGCGGCGGTTCTCGGCATTATCTACCCTCCTATGTACCCGCCTAACTATACGCGATCTTACGCGATTAGTCGAGACTAGACGAGACGACCGAACTTGCCAAAGTCTTGTAGATACGCGGGTTTCCTGCCAGAATCGAGATTAGGCGAGAGGACGTAAGACCCTACGGTGGGGGACTCCGTCTCCGCCAGAACACGCTGAAGACGCCCCGCCGCGCACCGCCGCGGTCGTGAGTGGCGCACAGGTTCCGACTCCACCGCGCATCGCCGCGACGTCGTCCCCGACCTTGTCGACGGGGTCAGCGTCTATGTTAAGGTTCAACGCAAAGAAGCCCTGGTGCAACGGGCTCGGGTAGGCGTTTCCGACCGGCGGGGGAGCGACTGGCGATGGCGACGACTTTTCCGCGTCTGCTGCAGCGGCACGCTGCCGAGCGGCCGCGTGCGCCGGCGCTGCGCGAGAAGGAATACGGCATCTGGCAGACCTGGAGCTGGCAGCGCGCACTCGACGACGTGCGGCACATGGCTCTGGGGCTGGCTGCGCTGGGGTTCGCAGCGGGCGAGAATCTTGCCATCGTGGGCGACAACCGGCCGCGGCTGTACCTGATGTTCCTGGCGGCGCAGTCGCTGCGCGGAGTGCCGGTGCCGCTGTACCAGGATGCCGTAGCCGCCGAAATGGGCCATGTGCTGCGCCAGACGGAGGCCAGGTTCGCCTACGCCGAAGATCAGGAGCAGGTGGACAAGCTGCTCGAATTGCGCGCCGGTGACGATGTCGGCGCCGCGCCGACCATCGCGCACATCATTTACGACGACCCGCGGGGTCTGCGCAACTACCGCGAGCCCGGCCTGATCGGCGTGAACGAGCTGATGGCGCTGGGGCGCAGGCACGAGCAGGCGCATCCGGAGCTGTTCGGCCAGCTGGTCGCACGGGTCGAGCCCGACGACACTTCGATCATTCTCTACACCTCGGGCACGACCAGCCGGCCCAAGGGCGTGTGCCAGACGCATGCGGGTTACATCGCCGCGGCCGAAGGCGGCGTGGCGATCGACCGGCTCGACGGAGACGACGAGGTGCTGTCGTACCTGCCCCCGGCCTGGGCCGGAGACTTCCTCTTCTCGTTCGCGCAGTGGCTGGTGGCCGGCTTCACGATCAACTGCCCGGAGTCGGCCGACACCGTGCCGATCGACATGCGCGAGATCGGACCGACCTATTATTTCGCGCCGCCGCGCATTTTCGAGAGCATGCTGACCTCGGTCTCGATTCGCATGGAGGATGCCGCGCGACCCAAGCAATGGCTGTATCGCAGGTTCATGCAGGTGGCGCGGCGCGTGGGCGCCGACATCCTCGACGGCAAGCCGGTGGCACCCGGCAGCAGACTGCTTTACGGGCTGGGCAGACTGCTGATCTACGATCCGCTGAAGAACGCGCTGGGGCTTTCGCGCATTCGCGTGGCCTATACCGCGGGGGCCGCGATCGGCCCCGACCTGTTTCGCTTCTTCCGCTCCATCGGTGTCAACCTCAAGCAGCTCTACGGCCAGACGGAGACCTGCGCCTACGTGTGCATCCAGAAGAACGGCGAGGTCAAGCTCGACACGGTGGGCCCGGCTGCTCCGGGCGTCGAACTCAGGATCACCGACGGTGGCGAAGTGCTGGTGCGCAGCGCCTCGCTGCTGAGTGGCTACTACCGCAACCCGCAGGCCACCGCCGAAGTGCTCGACGACGAGGGTTTCTTTCACACCGGCGATGCCGGGGTGATCGACGCGGACGGGCACCTGCGCATCATCGACCGCTCGAGCGACGTAGGCCGCCTGAAGGGCCCGCAGGGCGGCCGCGACGGGCCGATGTTCGCCCCCAACTACATCGAGAACAAGCTCAAGTTCTTTCCGCAGGTCAAGGAGGCGGTGTGCTTCGGCGACGGCCGCGAGCGCGTGTGCGCGTTCCTGAACATCGACTTCGAGGCGGTGGGCAACTGGGCCGAGCGGCGCGGGCTGCCGTATACCGGCTACGTCGACCTGGCCGGCAAGCCCGAAGTGCTCGAGATGATGAAAGGCTGCGTCGAGAAGGTCAACGCGGAGCTGGCCGCCGACGAGGAGATGGCGGCGACACAGATCGCGCGCTTCCTGGTGCTGCACAAGGAACTCGACCCAGACGACGAGGAACTCACACGCACGCGCAAGGTGCGGCGCGGCTTCATCGCCGAAAAATACCGGGTGCTGGTCGATGCGATGTACGACGGGAGGTGCGAGCAGTTCATCGAGACCGCGGTGAAGTTCGAGGACGGACGCACCGGCACGGTGAGCGCCACCATCCGGATTCTGGACGCTAGCACTTACCCGCCGGTGAAGGCCGCCGCGTGAATCCGACCGTGGCAGCCAACCCCGCGCGGCCGGTGGCAGCGAGCGTGCGCGAGCGCCGGATCGGCGAGGTGATTCTCGCCGTGCGCGACCTGGGCCTGCGTTTCGGCGGCATCACGGCGCTGAGCGGCGTCAGCTTCGACGTGCGCGAGCACGAGATCCGCTCGATCATCGGCCCCAACGGCGCCGGCAAGTCGTCGCTGCTCAACTGCATCAACGGCGTCTACACGCCCACCGAAGGCAGTATCGCGTTTCGCGGCCGCACCTTCAGGCACATGGACAGCCGTCAGGTCGCGGAGATGGGCATTGCGCGTACGTTCCAGAACCTGGCGCTGTTTTCGGGCATGAGCGTGCTGGACAACATCATGGCCGGGCGCAACCTGAAATTCAGGAGCAGCCTGCTGCTGCAGGCGCTGCGCGTAGGGCCAGCCGAGCGCGAAGAACTGGTGCATCGCGAGTTCGTCGAACAGATCATCGACTTCCTCGAGATCGAGGCATACCGGAAGATCCCGGTCGGCCGGCTGCCTTACGGCCTGCAGAAAAGGGTCGACCTGGGCCGGGCGCTGGCGATGGAGCCGCAGGTGCTGTTGCTCGACGAGCCGATGGCGGGCATGAACGTCGAGGAGAAGCAGGACATGAGCCGTTTCATCCTCGACGTGAACGAAGAGTTCGGCACTACCATCGTCCTGATCGAGCACGACATGAGCGTGGTGATGGACATCTCCGACAGCGTGGTGGTGCTCGACTACGGCCGGAAGATCGGCGACGGGACGCCCGACAAGGTGCGCGACAATCCCGAGGTGATCCGCGCATATCTGGGCGGCGCTGCGAAATGAGCGTGAAGCGGCCATGAGCTTCTTTCTCGAGACCCTGATCGGCGGGCTGATGAGCGGCATGCTGTATGCGCTGGTGGCGCTCGGCTTCGTGCTGATCTTCAAGGCCTCGGGCGTGTTCAACCTCGCGCAGGGCGTGATGGTGCTGTTCGCGGCGCTGGCGATGGCGCGCCTTGCCGAGTGGATTCCGGGCTGGATCGGGCTGGAGAACAGGATCGCGGTGAACCTGCTCGCGTTCGCCGGGGCGGCGCTGCTGATGTTCGTCGTGGCCTGGGCGGTGGAACGCTTCGCCCTGCGTCACCTGGTGAACCAGTCCGAAGCCACGCTGCTGATGGCGACGCTGGGCATCGCCTACTTTCTCGAGGGAGTGGGCCAGTCGGTATTCGGCAGCAACATCTACAAGATCGACATCGGCATGCCCAAGGATCCGGTCTTCGTGTTCGACAACGTGTTCGACGGCGGCGTGCTGGTGGAACCGCAGGACCTGATCGCCGCCGGAATCGTGGCAGCGCTGGTGGCGGCGCTGGCGCTGTTCTTCCAGAAGACCGCGACCGGGCGCGCGTTGCGCGCGGTGGCCGACGACCATCGTGCGGCGCAGTCGGTGGGCATTTCGCTGTCGCGCATCTGGGTCATCGTGTGGTGTGTCGCGGGTTTTGCCGCCCTGGTTGCCGGCATGGTGTGGGGCAGCAAGCTCACGGTGCAGTTCTCGCTCTCGACGCTGGCGCTGCGCGCGCTTCCGGTGGTGATCCTGGGGGGCCTGACCTCGATTCCGGGCGCCATCGTGGGCGGGCTGATCATCGGCGCCGGCGAGAAGCTCTCGGAAGTCTATCTGGGCCCCTACGTCGGCGGAGGCATCGAAATCTGGTTTGCCTACGTGCTGGCGCTGGCCTTCCTCCTCGTGCGGCCGCAGGGCCTGTTCGGCGAGAAAATCATCGACCGCGTCTGACGATGCTCTACCGCGAGAACGGTCAGTTCAAGGCCAGCTACCGCAGCGACCAGCAGGTCTTTCCGATCCTGCAGGACCGCATCGCGATGGTGCTGCTGCTGGTGCTTGCCTTCGTCGTGATTCCGCTCGCGGCCAGCGAATACCTGTTCGCCGCGATCCTGATCCCGTTCCTGGTGATGTCGCTGGCCGCGCTCGGACTGAACCTGCTGGTGGGCTATTGCGGGCAGATCTCGCTGGGCGGCGCTGCGTTCATGGCTGTAGGCGCCTACGGAGCTTACAACTTCGTGATGCGCGTGCCCGGCATGCCGCTCGTGGTGGCGCTGATCCTGGGAGGCGTGTGCGCGGCGCTGTTCGGCATGGTGTTCGGCCTCCCGAGCCTGCGCGTCAAGGGGCTGTACCTGGCGGTGGCCACGCTCGCGGCGCAGTTCTTCTCCGACTGGATGTTCCTGCGCGTCAGGTGGCTCACCGTGGACAGCCCCTCGGGGGTGGTGGGAGTATCGGACCTGTCCGTGTTCGGGGTGCCGCTCGAGAGCAACGTGGCGAGGTATCTCTTCTGCCTGACGGTGCTCGTGGTGCTGGCGCTGGCGGCGAAGAACCTGGTGCGCGGCGCCATCGGGCGCGAGTGGATGGCAATTCGGGACATGGACGTGGCTGCCGCGGTGATCGGCATTCGGCCGATGTACGCCAAGCTGAGCGCGTTCGCCGTGAGCAGCTTCATTCTCGGATTGGCCGGAGCGATGTGGGCCTTCTTCTATCTCGGTTCATGGGAGCCGGCAGCCTTCGGTCTGGACCTCTCGCTCGAGTTGCTCTTCATGATCATCATCGGCGGTCTGGGCTCGATCATGGGGAGTTTTTTCGGTGCGGCATTCATCGTCGCCGTGCCGATCGTGCTCAACCAGTTGCTGCCGTTTCTCGCCTCGCTGGCGGGAATCGCCGTCACGACCACGGCAGCCTCGCACGCCGAGCTCATCGTCTTCGGTGCGCTCATCGTCTGGTTCCTGATCGTCGAGCCGCACGGACTCGCACGATTGTGGTCCACCGGCAAGGAAAAACTGCGGCTGTGGCCGTTTCCCTACTGAGACCACGTTTTCGCGCCGTTGTCTGCCAACCACCAACCGATGAGGAGACCGACATGAAACGCCCGATTTCGATGCTGGGCGCCGCGCTCGTCGCAGGCGCCGCCCTGGGCGCCGGCGGTGCCTGGGCGCAGCAGGTCGAGCAATACGTGCCGCTGCTGACCTATCGCACCGGCCCGTACGCGCCCAGCGGCATTCCGGCCGCCAACGGCATGGTCGACTATTTCAAGCTGGTCAACCTGCGCGGCGGCGTCAACGGCGTCAGGCTGCTGGTCGAGGAGTGCGAGACCGGCTACGACACGGCACGCTCGGTCGAGTGCTACGAACGCATGAAGACGAAGAACGGCGGCGCGGTGCTGATCCAGCCCTGGTCGACCGGCGCCACCTTTGCCATCAGCGAAAAGGCCGACGCCGACAAGATTCCGGTCCTGACGCTGGGCTACGGCCGAGGCGACGCAGCCAACGGCAAGGTCTTCAAATGGGTGTTTCCGCTGGCCGGCAACTACCAGCTCGGCGAGGACGTCATCGTGCAGGCGATCGGCGCGCGCGAGGGCGGCCTGGACAAGCTCGCGGGCAAGAAGATCGCGGTGGCCTATCACGACAGCGCCTACGGCAAGGAAACGCTGCCGCTGCTCAGGAAACGCGCCGCGATGCACGGCTTCCAGCTGATCGAGGTGCCGCTCACGCCGCCCGGGCTGGAACAGAAATCGGCCTGGCTGCAGATTCGCCGCGATCGGCCCGACTACATCATCCTGCGCGGCTACGGCGTGATGACGCCGACGGCGCTCAAGGAGGCGCAGTCGATCGGTTTCGCGCGCAACCGGATCTACGGTTCCTGGTGGGCCGGATCCGAAGCCGACACGCGCGATCTGGGCGACAACGCCAAGGGCTACAACGCCGTCGCGCTGCAGGGCAGTGCCAACTACGACGCGAAAGTGATCAAGGACATCCTCGCGCAGCTCTACGACAAGCGCCAGGGCACCGCCGGCAACCGCGACGAAGTGGGCGAAGTGCTCTACGTGCGCGGGCTGATGGCGGCGCTGTTCACGGTCGAGGCGATCCGCACCGCGCAGGAGCACTTCAAGAAGGCGGGCCAGCGCGTGACCGGCGAAGAAGTGCGCTGGGCGCTGGAGAACCTGAACATCACGCAGCAGCGCATCGACGAGCTTGGTTTCAACGCCATCCTGCGCCCGATCAGGACCAGCTGCGCGGACCACATGGGCTCGTACGTGGCACGGATCTCCACCTGGGACGGAAAGAGGTGGGGCATCAGCAGCGACTGGATGGAAGCCAACCGCGCGCTGGTCGACGAAGTCGACAACGAATCGTCGGCGCGGTACGCAAAAGAGCACAACATCACACCGCGCACCTGCAACGAGTGAGCTGACACGCAGCGGCGACGCGCCGGCATCGGTCAGCCGATCCCGGCGCGTCGCGAAGCGCAGCGCAATCCGCATTCCTGCGCCGTCTGCCCGAATCCTGGCCTGCTGCTGGAGCCGTCATGACCGTTTCGTACGCGATGCCGGGTGCCCACCGGGGTCCGGCTTCAACCGCTCCCTCGGGCCGGGAGACGTCCGATTCGGCCTCGCAGGCCGTCGCCCTCGAAGTCAACGGCATCGAGGTGATCTACAACCACGTGATCCTGGTGTTGAAGGGGGTGTCACTACGCGTTCCCGAGGGCGGCATCGTGGCCATCCTGGGAGGCAACGGCGCCGGCAAGACCACCACCCTGCGTGCCATCTCGAACCTGCTCGAGAGCGAGCGCGGCCAGGTCACCAAAGGGCACATCGACTACCGCGGCGAGCGCGTCGAGAACCTCAACCCGTCCGAACTCGTCAGGCGCGGAGTGGTGCAGGTGATGGAAGGACGGCACTGCTTCGCCCACCTGACGATCGAGGAGAACCTGCTCACCGGTGCCTACACGCGCCGCGACAGGGGGGCGATCGCCGCCAGTCTGGACAAGGTCTACAGCTACTTTCCACACCTGAAGGCACGTCGCAGCACCCAGGCCGCCTACACCTCGGGCGGCGAACAGCAGATGTGCGCGATCGGCCGCGCGCTGATGTGCAACCCCAGCCTGGTGCTGCTCGACGAGCCTTCCATGGGGCTGGCTCCACAACTGGTGGAGGAAGTGTTCGGCATCGTTCGCGAACTGAACGCCCGGGAGCGCACCACGTTCCTGCTCGCGGAACAGAACACCAGCATGGCACTTCGATACGCCGACCACGGATACATCATGGAAAGCGGGCGCGTGGTGATGGAGGGCACGGCGCAGGAGCTGGCCAACAACGAGGACGTCAAGGAGTTCTACCTGGGCGTGGGCGGCAGCGAGCGCAGGAGCTTTCGCGACATCAAGAGCTACCGGCGGCGCAAGCGGTGGCTCGCCTGAGCGGAAATCGACCCGCTCAACGCGCGATCCACTGCCGAAGCTCGATCGAATTGCCGTCGGGGTCGCGGATCTCGGCGCGCGCGTAGGCGGGGCGAACCAGCGGCCCCCAGGTGCATTCGACTCCCCTGGCCTTCAGCTCGTCGAGCGCGCGCTGCATGTCGTCGACTTCGAGCGCCATCATCCGGTAACCGAGGCGCTCGCCCTCGGCGCGCGGCGCCGGCGTCGAGTCGGTAAAGCTCATCAGCTCAACCGTCGTGTCGCCGAGATCGAGATAGACGAGGTTCAGGCCGCCGGGGACCGTGAAGCGCGAACGCACGCTGAAGCCGAGCACTTCGGTGTAGAAGCGCACCGCGCGCTCTTCGTCGGCAGTCACGAGTTCGATGTGGTCGATGCGCTTGAACATGCTCCGTGCTCCATTTGGTCGAACCTCGGCCGCTCAGGGGAGCAATATACCGTGTGTTTGTTCCATAAATGAGATTGTATTACTCGACAGGCGCCGTTTCTTGCGGAATCCCGCTCGAATAGAATGCCGGGTGCAGCGTCACTTCACGCATCCGGGAGAAACAGCAATGAGCGTCAGGCTTGCAGTCGTCTATTACTCCACCTACGGCACCAATCACCGGATGGCTGCGATAGCGGCCGATGCCGCGCGAGCCGCAGGAGCCGAAGTGCGGCTCCTGAAGGTGGCGGAAACGGCGCCGGCCGAGGTGGTTGCCGCCACCGACGCCTGGAAGGCGCAGGCCGAGAGGACGGCCGACGTGCCGGTTGCAACTGCCGCCGACATGGAATGGGCCAACGCCTTCCTGTTCTCCGCACCGACCCGCTTCGGGGTGATGGCGAGCCAGATGCGCGCGTTCATCGATACGCTCGGGGGTGTGTGGGCGAAGGGCGCGCTTGCGAACAAGGCCGTCTCCGCGATGTCTTCGGCGCAGAACGCGCATGGCGGACAGGAAGTGACGCTGCTGTCGTTCTACGCCAGCGTCATTCACTGGGGCGCGATCGTGGTGGCACCCGGCTATACCGATCCGTCGATCTTCAAGGTGGGCGGCAATCCCTACGGCTACAGCCACACGCAGGGTGCCGAATTCACCGACGACGTGAAAACCGCGATTTCGCATCAGGCGCGCCGACTGGTGGAGGTCGCTGCAAAGCTGGCCTGAAACACCGCCCAACCTCGTCGGCGGAGCCCTTCCATCGGGCTCGTCGTCGCAGCCGGATCCGCACGGGCGCGAACACACGGCGCAGATCCGCTCCAGACCCGCTCGTGACTGCGCTCTTGCCGCGACCGCGAGGCGGATCCAACGTATCATCGGTCGCATGATCCGGACTGCGCCGACGATCCTCTCGAAGGCGAGGCCCGCCCTGGCTGGCGCTCTCGCCCGATTCGCGGCGATCGTGCTGGTCATCGCTGGTGCGGCGTTCCTTCCGCCCGGCACCCAGGCGCAAGCCGGTGCAGGCGTCGCGGTCGTGCTCACGCTCGAGGGCGCGATCGGCCCCGCGAGCGCCGACTACGTGGTTCGCGGCATCGCGCGTGCGGCGCGCGACGGTGCTGCCGCGGTCGTGTTGCGCATCGATACGCCGGGCGGGCTCGACACCTCGATGCGCGAGATCGTGCGCGCGGTCGTCTCCTCGCCGATCCCGGTGCTCGGCTTCGTCGCGCCGGGCGGCGCACGCGCGGCGAGCGCCGGCACCTACATCCTCTACGCGTGTCACGTCGCGGCCATGGCGCCCGGCACGAACCTCGGTGCGGCCACGCCGGTGGCGATCGGCGGGGGACTTCCGTTCGGCGGGGGCGACGATCGCGGCGGGGGTGATCGCACGTCGCCCAGGGAGAAGGGCGGCGACAAGGCCAGAGGCGGTGAGAGGGCGAAGGGCGGGGAGAAGGCGGCCCGCGAACCCGATTCGGCGATGGCGGCCAAGGCGATCAACGACGCGGTCGCCTACATCCGCTCGCTTGCCGAGATGCGCGGGCGCAATGCCGACTGGGCCGAGCGCGCGGTGCGCGACGCGGCCAGCCTGTCGGCCACCGACGCACAGGCGCAGCGCGTGGTCGACCTGATCGCCACCAGCGTCGACGACCTGCTCGCGAAGGCCGACGGACGCACGGTGTCGATCGGCAGCGCACAGGTGCAGCTGAAGACACGCGGACTCGCGCAACAGGCGATCGAACCCGACTGGCGGGCGAACCTGCTCTCCGCGCTCACCAACCCGAGCCTCGCGCTGATCCTGATGACGATCGGCTTCTACGGGCTGATCCTCGAGTTCATGCACCCGGGTGCCCTCTATCCGGGGACGATCGGTGCGATCTGCCTGTTGCTCGGCCTGTATGCACTGTCGGTACTGCCGGTGAACTACGCCGGGCTCGGGCTCGTGGTGCTCGGCCTGGCGCTGATGATCGCCGAGGCGTTCACGCCGTCGGCCGGGGTGGCCGCGCTCGGCGGTACCGTGGCCTTCGTGCTCGGGGCGACCATCCTCATCGACACCGAGGCGCCCGGCTTCGGCGTGCCGTGGGCTTCGATCGGGGCGATCGTCGCGACCAGCCTCGCGTTCTCGCTGCTCGTGCTGCGCATGCTCTGGCGCGCGCGCCACCGGCCGGTGCAGACCGGAGAGCGCGGCATGCTCGGCGAACGCGCCACGGTACTCGAATGGAACGACGGGCGCGGGCGCGTGCTCGCCGCCGGCGAGCGCTGGCAGGCGATCGGCGAGGCCACGCTCGCACCGGGCCAGAGCGTGCGCGTGGTGTCGATCGACGGGCTGGTCTTGCGCGTCGTTGCCGAATCCTGAACCAAGCGGATCGAGCTACCGGAGGAACCGATGCTTGCCAACCTGGCCGTCTACCTGCCCATCCTCGTCATCGTCGTCGGGATCTTCGCCGCGTCGGTGCGCATCCTTCGCGAGTACGAACGCGGCGTCGTGTTCACGCTCGGACGCTTCACCAGCGTGAAGGGGCCGGGGCTGATCCTGCTGCTGCCCTACGTGCAGCAGATGGTGCGCGTCGACCAGCGCACGCTGGTGCTCGACGTTCCGACGCAGGACGTGATCTCGCGCGACAACGTCTCGGTGAAGGTCAACGCGGTCATCTATTTCCGGGTGGTGCAGGCCGACAAGGCGGTGATCCAGGTGGAGAACTTCCAGCAGGCGACGAGCGAACTCGCCCAGACGACCTTGCGCTCGGTGCTCGGCAAGCACGACCTCGACGAGATGCTCTCCGAGCGCGACAAGCTCAACAACGACATCCAGGACATTCTCGACGCGCAGACCGACGCGTGGGGAATCAAGGTGTCGAACGTCGAGATCAAGCACGTCGACCTCGACGAGAGCATGATCCGGGTGATCGCGCGCCAGGCCGAGGCCGAGCGCGAGCGGCGCGCGAAAGTGATCAGCGCCGAAGGCGAGGAGCAGGCCGCGCAGAAGCTCTTCGAAGCCGCCGAGATCCTCTCCGCGCGCCCCGAGGCGATGCAGCTGCGCTACCTGAACACGCTCGCCGCAATCGGCACGCACGGCAGCACGACGATCGTGTTTCCGTTTCCGATGGAGTTCGGCGAAATGCTGTCGGCCTTGCGCGCCACGACGACTGCGGGCGCGGGTGCCGGGAGCCCTGAAGCGGCGCCACCGACCGGACGCACCAGCAGTTGAGAAGCGGTTCCAGCCCGGCTGCCGCGGGGTGATTCCCTTCCGGTTGCCCGAGCGTGCCGTCCCTCGCACGGCCCGTATCATTGTGTCCGGTTTCGTCGAACGGAAGGGGGACACTGTCGTGCCGATCTACGAATACGCCTGTCGCGAGTGCGGCCACCGCTTCGAGACGCTGGTGCGCTCGGGTGTCACGCCCGAGTGCCCGGACTGCGGCTCGGGCAGCCTGGACAAGCAGCTGTCGGTGTTCGCCGCGCCCGCGGCGAGCGTGACCGCGCCGCCGTTGCCGGCGGCGTGCGGCGCCTGCGGCCATCCGGACGGCCCGGGAAGCTGCGCCTTCGACTGAACTCGCCGCGGCCGCCGGCAGTTTGCCCAGGAGCCGGGGTCGGGGATCGGCTCGGCGCATAATCGCGGCTTTCGGGCAGGCGCGAACGCGCGGAGCATCGACTCATGGGCCAGAGAATACGGATCGGAATCGCCGGTTACGGCAACCTCGGGCGCGGCGTCGAAGCAGCAATCGCGCAGAACCCGGACACGGCCGTGGCGGGGGTCTTCACGCGGCGCGATCCCGCTTCGGTGCGCACGCTCGGCGCGCAGGTGCACCGGCTCGATGCGATCGACGCCTGCGCTGATGCGATCGACGTGCTCGTGCTCTGCGGGGGCTCGAAGTCGGATCTCCCCGAGCAGGGGCCGGCCCTCGCCGCGCGCTTCAACACGGTCGACAGCTTCGACACGCACGCGCGCATTCCGGAGTACTTCGACGCAGTCGACCGCGCGGCGCGCGCCAACGATCGCACCGCAGTGATCGCGGTGGGCTGGGATCCCGGCCTGTTCTCGCTGGCGCGCGCATACGGCGAGTCGGTGCTCGCCGACGGCGCGACCTACACGTTCTGGGGCCGGGGGGTGAGCCAGGGCCATTCCGATGCGATCCGCCGGGTGCCCGGCGTGCGCGCGGGGGTGCAGTACACGGTGCCGGTGCCGCAGGCGATCGAGCGGGTGCGCAGCGGCGCGCGCCCGGCGCTGTCGACCCGCGAGAAGCACACGCGCGAATGCTACGTGGTGCTCGAGGAGGGCGCCGACGCGGCGGCGGTCGAGCGCGCGATCGTCACGATGCCCGACTACTTCGCCGACTACGACACCACGGTGCGCTTCGTCGACGCCGAGACGCTGCGGCGCGAGCACTCGGCGATGCCGCACGGCGGGTTCGTGCTGCGCACCGGCAGGACCGGGCACGACACCACGCAGGTGCTCGAGTTCGCGTTGAGGCTCCAGAGCAATCCGGAATTCACCGCCAGCGTGCTCGTCGCGTATGCGCGCGCGGCGTTCCGGTTGGCGCAGCGCCGCGAGTTCGGCGCGCACACCGTCTTCGACATCGCGCCGGCATTGCTGTCGTCGAAGAGTCCGGCCGAGCTTCGGGCGCAATTGCTCTAGGGTCAGGGCGGCAGCGGCGCACGCACGCCGCGACGAGCGGATCCTTGCGATAATCCGCGGCCATGCGGCGTCTTCACGCTTTCCCCCTGGAGATCAGGCTCGGCGCAAATCGCTGGGATCTGCTCGCAGCGGCGCTGCTGTTCGGGGCGATCGCGCTGCTCGTCGTGGCCGCGCACCAGATGCGCGAGCCGCTGGTCGAGCTCGAAGCCTCCGCGATCTCGCTCGATCCGGAGCGGCTTCCCGGCTACGCGCTGCGCAGCACCGTGCGGATGTTCGCGGCGCTGGGCGCGTCGCTCGTGTTCACCTTCGTGGTGGGCACACTGGCCGCGCGCAACGCGCGCGCCCGCTCGGTGCTGCTGCCGCTGCTCGACGTGCTGCAGTCGGTGCCGGTGCTCGGTTACCTGTCGTTCACCGTGGTGCTGTTCCTGAGCCTGTTTCCGGGGTCGGTGCTGGGCGCCGAACTGGCGGCGATCTTCGCGATCTTCACCAGCCAGGTCTGGAACATGACCTTCAGTTTCTACCAGTCGCTGCGCACGGTTCCGTCCGACCTGTCGGACGCGGCGCGCTCGTTCCGGCTCTCGGCCTGGCAGCGCTTCTGGCATCTCGACGTTCCTTTCGCGATGCCCGGCCTGGTCTGGAACATGATGATGTCGATGTCGGGCAGCTGGTTCTTCGTGGTCGCTTCCGAGGCGATTTCGGTGGGTGCGCACACGATTCCGCTGCCCGGGATCGGCTCCTGGGTCGCGGTCGCGATCGCCGAGCGCGACCTGGCCGCGATCGGCTGGGCGCTCGCGACGATGCTGGGCGTCATCGTGCTGTACGACGTCCTCGTGTTCAGGCCGCTGGTGGCCTGGTCGGAGCAGTTCCGGCCCGGTCCGCTGCGCTCCGAAGGCGCGGCGCGCAGCTGGTTGCTGTCGGCGTGGCGGCGCACCGGGCTTCTTCGGCGGCTCGACGCGCGCGTGAGGCGCCTGCTGCGTGCGGCGACGCTCGGGCGCTTCGAGCGCCTGCAGCGCCTGGCAGCGCCGTCGCGCCGCTGGGGCGCGGCCGCGCGGGGCGTCGCGTGGTATGCGACGCTGCTGGCGCTGGCCGCA
This sequence comes from Burkholderiales bacterium, assembly GCA_003577305.1. Taxonomy (GTDB): domain Bacteria; phylum Pseudomonadota; class Gammaproteobacteria; order Burkholderiales; family Burkholderiaceae_E; genus Zeimonas. The sequence continues at coordinate 12,632 of QEVL01000025.1, read as the reverse complement.
GGGAGCGCGTGGTATGCGCTGCGCCTTTTCGGCGCGTTCGATGCCGCGGAATGGCTGCGCGTGCTCGGGCTGGGCGGCGCCACGCTCGCGCGCGTGCTCGTCGTGACCGTGCTCGCGCTGCTCGTCTGGGTGCCGGTCGGCGTCGTGATCGGGCTGCGGCCGCGCTGGACCGGGCGGGTGCAGCCGGTCGTCCAGTTCCTCGCGGCGATCCCGGCGAACCTGCTGTTTCCGCTGGCGGTGTTCGCGATCGTGCACATGGACCTGAATCCGGAGATCTGGCTGAGCCCGCTGATCATCCTCGGCGCGCAGTGGTACATCCTGTTCAACGTGATCGCCGGCGCGAGCGCGATTCCGCAGGACCTGCTCGAGATCGCCCGCAGCCTGCAGGTGAAGCGCTGGCTGCGCTGGCGCACGGTGCTGTTGCCCGGAGTCGCGCCGTATGCGGTCACCGGCGCGATCACCGCATGGGGCGGCGCCTGGAACGCGACGATCGTCGCCGAGGCCGTGCACTGGGGCGAGCAGAGCATCGTCACCCACGGACTCGGCGCGTACATCGCGGTCAACACCGAAGCGGGCGACTTCGAGCGCATCGCGCTCGGCGTCGCCGTGATGTGCGCCTTCGTCGTCGCCTTCGATCGGCTGCTCTGGCGACCGCTGTACGACGCCACCGAGCGCCGCTTCCGCCTGCAATGAGTGCCGCCCCGATGCCCGGCGAACCGTTACTGCGCGTCTGCGGGCTGTCGAAGCGCTTTCCCCGCGCCACCGGCGAGGTGCTGGTGCTCGACGCGATCGACATGGACGTGCGCTCCGGCGAGATCGTCGGCATTCTCGGGCGCTCGGGCTCGGGCAAGTCGACGCTGTTGCGCAGCATCGCGGGGCTGGTGCCGCCGAGCGGCGGCAGCGTGTTCTTCGAGGGCAAACCGGTCGACGGGCCTGCCGCGGGCATCGCGATGGTGTTCCAGGGGTTCGCGCTGTTTCCCTGGCTGACGGTGCTCGGCAACGTGGCGCTCGGCCTGCGGGCGCTCGGAGTCGACGAGGACGAGGCGCGGCGCCGCTCGCTCGCGGCGATCGACCTGATCGGCCTGGACGGTTTCGAGAGCGCCTATCCGCGCGAACTCTCCGGCGGCATGCAGCAGCGCGTCGGCTTTGCGCGGGCGCTGGTGGTCGATCCGACGCTGCTGCTGATGGACGAGCCGTTCTCGGCGCTCGACGTGCTCACCGCCGAGACGTTGCGCACCGATTTCCTCGACCTGTGGACGGAGTCGAAGCTGAACATTGGTGCGGTCATCCTGGTGACCCACAACATCGAGGAGGCGGTCTTCCTGTGCGACCGCGTGATCGTCCTGTCGACGAACCCGGGTCGCGTCCAGGCCGGGTTGAGCATCGGGATGCCGCATCCGCGCGACCGGCTGTCGGCGCCGTTTCGCCAGGCAGTCGAGGACATCTATGCGCAGATCACCGCGCGACCGGGCGAACCGGTGCGTGCCGCCGAGCCGCCGATTGCGAGGCACCTGCGGCGCGTGTCGGTGAACGCGATGGCCGGCCTGCTCGAGACGGTTGCCGCGGCCCCGCACCGTGGCCGCGCCGACCTGCCGGAGGTGGCCCACCTGCTGCACCTGGAGCTCGACGAACTGCTGCCGGTGGCCGAGGCGCTGCACCTGCTCGGGCTGGCCGACGTGGCGGAGGGCGACATCGTGCTCACGCCGGCGGGCCTCGAGTACGCGGACGCCGACACGCAGGAGCGCAAGCAGATCTTCTGCACGCATGCGCTGCGCAGCGTGGCGCTGGTTGCGCACATTCGCAGCGTCCTGCAGGCACGCCCGAACGGACGGGCGCCGCGCGTGCGCTTCGAAACCGAGCTCGAAGACCACCTGACCGAGCAGTACGCACGCGAGACGCTCGACGTGGCGATCGACTGGGGCCGCTACGCCGAACTGTACGAATACGACGACGTCTCCGAGTCGCTGGTGCTCGGGCCCCAGGCGGGCATGGAATCCTGAAGCGGGCGGCGCGCTATCATCGCCGCATGTCGCAGGCTCGCCACACGGTGCTTCGCGGGGCCGGCACGCGGGGCGCGGGGCTTTCCGGCGCCCTGGCGGGGCGGTTGCGCGCGATCCGGTTTGCCGCAGTAGTGGTCGTCACCGCGCTCTCGCCGTCGGCCTGGACGCGCGATGCGCGCCTGCTTGCCGCGCGACAGCTGCATTTTTCGGCCTGGCTGCCGCTGCCGGGCTTCACGCTCGCCTTCGCCGTGCTCGGCTTCGTGCTGGTGCGCATCGTGATCGGGACGGCACAGGCCTACGGGCTCGCGCACTACGCGCTCGAACTCACGGTGCGCGTGCTCGCGCTCGAACTGATCCCGCTGTTCGCGGCGCTGTTCGTCGGACTGCGCTCGGGCGCGACGACTGCCGCCGAAGTGGCGCTGATGCACGCCGACGGCGGGTTCGAGCGGCTGGCGCGCGCGGGGCGCGATCCGCTCCCGGCCGAACTGGTGCCGCGCGCACTCGGCAGCCTGGTCGCGGTGATGCTGCTCGCTCTGTCGAACGGCGTGGTCACACTGGCGCTCGCCTACCTCGAGCTCTACGGCTTGTCGCCGTGGGCGGTGGGCTCGTTCGTGCGCATCACCGGACACGTGTTCGATCCGCTGATCGTGGCGGGCTTCCTGATCAGGACGATCCTGTTCGGCCTGGCGGTCGGGGCGATCCCGATCACCGCCGCGCTCGGCATCGGCCGCGATCGCGCCCAGGTGCCGCACGCGGTGCGCCGCGCCATGGTGCGGCTGGGGGCTGCGCTCGTGCTGATCGAACTCGTCTTTCTTGCGGTCACCTATGCCTGAACGCGCCATGACCGAAGACCAGCCGCACGATGCAGAGCCGGTGCCCAACGTCGGCGTGAAGGCGACGCTGCTGCTGGCGTTCACGATCGCGCTGCTGGTGGCGTTCCTGGGCTACGTGCTCTATGCGCGCGGCACCTTCGAGGAGACCCAGCGCCTGGTGCTGATGGCCGACAACGCCGAGGGTGTGTCGGTCGGCTCGGACCTGACCTTCTCCGGTTTCCCGGTGGGTCGCGTGCAGCGCATCGAGCTGGCGCGCACCGGTCAGGCGCGCATCGAGATCGACGTGCCGCGTTCGTCCGCGCAGTGGCTGCGCAGTTCCAGCGTGTTCACTCTCGAGCGCGGGCTGGTTGGCGGGGCGCGGCTGCGTGCGTTCACCGGCGACCTCGGCGACGATCCGCTGCCCGACGGCGCGGTTCGGGCGGTGCTGCGCGGCGACACCACCGACGAGTTGCCGGCGCTGGTGGCGAGCGTGAAGCGGCTGGTCGAGAACGTCGAGCGGATGACGACGGACGACTCCGACGTGAACCGGGGCCTGCAGGGCCTGCGCACGCTCACCGACCGGATGGCCGGGCGCTACGGGATGCTCACCGCGCTGCTCGGCAGCGAGGAAGAAGCGAAGAAAGTGATCGAGGCGATCGGGCGTACGAACGAAGTGCTCGCCTCGGTCGACGCGCTGGCGCGTCGCCTCGACGGCCTGGGCAGCAGGCTCGAGGGCACGCTCGCCACGGCAGAGCGGGCCGTGCTGGGCGACGGGGGCGTGCTCGACGACACGCAGCGGGCGGTGCAGCAGGTCAATGCGATGCTGGACGACGCGCGACAGAGTCTCGCCCGGCTCGATGCGCTGCTCGCCGATGCGCAGGCGATCGCCGGCGACACGCGCGCCGCAACTGCCGACCTGCAGGCGCTGCGCACCGAGATCGAGTCGAGCCTGCGCAAGGCCGGGCAGCTGATCGACGAGATCAATCGCAAGTGGCCGTTCAGCCGCGACACCGAGCTGAGGCTGCCGTGACGGTGCGAAACGCATCGCTCGTGCTTGCTGCGCTGCTGGTCGCCGCGGTGCTGGCCGCCTGCGCGGGCGGGCCCGCGCCGCCGCAGTGGCGGCTCGATGCACGCGGTGCGCTGCGCGCGTTCGAGTCCGCCTGGCTGCGCGGCCAGGCGCTCGTGGCCACGCAGGAGTTCGCGCGGGCGCGCAGCGCACTGGCGAGCACCGGCGACGCGCAACTCGTCGCGCACGCCGAGCTCAGTCGCTGCGCGCTGCAGGTCGCGAGCCTCGAATTCGACGACTGCCCGGGCTTCCGGCCGTTGGCGCAGGACGCCGGTGCGGGCGCGCGCGCCTACGCGGCCTATCTCGCCGGCCAATGGCAGGGGCTCGACGTCGCGTTGCTGCCACCCTGGCATCGGGCAGTCGTGGCACTGCAGGGGGCAGCGGCGGAGCCGCTCGGGAAGGGATCGACGCCGTCCGCCACGGCTGCGGCGCAGGCGCAAGGCGCCGCGCTCGCCGCGATCGACGATCCGCTGTCGCGCCTCGTCGCGGCCGGGGCGCTGTTTCGCGCCGGGCGCATTGCGCCCGCCGGTATCGCACAGGCGGTGGACACGGCGTCGGCCCAGGGGTGGCGCCGTCCGCTCGTCGCCTGGCTGGGCGTGCAGGAGAAGCGTGCCCAGGCCGCCGGCGACGTGCGGGCCGCCGAAGCGATTCGCCGCAGGATCGAACTGTCGCTCGAGGCGGTCGCGAAACCCTGAAGCACCCGGCCGCGGATTCCGTCACGATCGGGCCGCCTGGCGGCGGGCGGTTGCCGTTCATCGGGCGCGACGGTGAACGATTTCCTCGGATGGCGCCGCTCGGCGCCGAACAATGGCGCATCCGGGGAAGGATCATGAGCACCCACACCGTCACATGGAAATACGCCGATGGCTCGGGCGGCCAGTTCAGTTTCGGCGAATACGAGTCCGCATTCGCCTACATGCTGGTGGTCGCCGAGCAATCGCCGCAGGCACGGGTCTGGTTCGACGACGCGCTGATCCAGTTCGGGTTCCAGAGCGACGCCCACGAGAGGCAGTCGTGATTCGCTGGCTGCGGATCCTCTATTACGGGGCGCGGATCGCCTATCTGGAATCGGTACATCGGCGCGTGTTCCACTGCGCCCCGCATCACCGCGAGGCGAGCGTCACCTGGCTCGAGTTGCAGCACGCGCGCGGCGAGTTCGCACTCGCCTGGGCACCGCGCCCCTGACCCTATCCCGCCAGCCGCCTGCGCCAGACGAGCTTGAAGAGGTCGAGCACGACCGCGAGCATCAGCGCGGCCGCCGCGGCCAGTGCAAGGTCGTGCCAGTGGAACTCGCCGAACCGGAAGAGGACAGTGGCGGGCGGCCAGGTCAGGGCAAGCACGATCAGGCCGCCCGCAACCGCGACGACCCACAGCAGCGCCCGGTTCGGTCGCGTGAGCTGGCGGATCGGGTGCACGCTCCACGAGCGATTCACCAGGATCAGCGCCAGGTTCGCGAGCACCAGCGCCACGAAGGCAATGGTGCGCACCTCGGCGTCGGAGGCGCCGGCGCGTGCAGCGCCCAGGTAGGTGGCTGCGACCAGCGCGAACGCCAGCAGCCCCTGCAGCAGGCTCCACGCGATCACGCTGCCCGAGAGGATCTGGCTGTCGGGCCGGCGCGGGGGCCGCCGCATCACGTTGGCCTCTTCGCGCTCGGCCTCGAAGACGATCGAGCAGACCGGGTCGATCACCATCTCGAGGAATGCGATGTGCACCGGCCAGAAGACGATCGGCAGGCCGGTGACCAGCGGCAGCAGCGCCATGCCGGCGATCGGCACGTGGATCGCCAGGATGTAGGTCATCGCCTTGCGCAGGTTGTCGTAGATGCGCCGCCCCAGCCGCACGGTGCGCACGATCGAGCCGAAGTCGTCGTCGAGCAGCACCAGCGACGAGGCCTCGCGCGCCACGTCGGTGCCGCGGCTGCCCATCGCGATGCCGATGTCGGCGGCCTTCAGCGCCGGCGCGTCGTTGACGCCGTCGCCGGTCATCGCCACCACTTCGCCGCCGGCCGACAGCGCCTGCACCAGTTGCAGCTTCTGATCCGGCATGACGCGCGCGAACACCGAGCTGCGGCGCACCGCCTCGCGAAGCGCGGTAGGATTCATTTGCCGCATCTCGTCGCCGGTGAGCACCGCGCCATCCTCGATGCCGGCGCGCGCGGCGATCGCGCGCGCGGTCTGCGGATAGTCGCCGGTGATCATCACCACGCGGATGCCGGCTTCCCGGCACTCGCGCACCGCCTCGGGCACGCTGGCGCGCACCGGGTCTTCCAGTCCGACCAGGCCCAGGAACTCGAACCTGAAGCCTTGCGGCGACTCGGGCAGCCGCGGTGCGTCGTGGCGCGCCTCGGCCACGCCGAGCACGCGCAGCCCCTCGGCGGCCATCTCGTCGACCTGCCGGCGCAACGCGGCGACGGCCTCGGCATCGAGCCTGCAAAGGCCGGCAACCGCTTCCGGCGAGCCTTTGGCAGCGACCTGCCAGCCGTTGTCTCCGGCCGCCTGCCAGGCGTGGGTGACCGCGAGCAGTTCGGGGCGCAGCGGCCAGGCGTGCGCGAGCTGCATCGGCGGGGCGGCGGCGCCGTTCTTCGCCTGCAGCGCGTGAAACGCCTTCTCCATCGGGTCGAAAGGCTCGGGCGCGCTCGCAAGCGTGCCTGCGCGAAGCAGCCGCTGCATCGGCGCGGGCCACGGTGCACGCCCGGCGTCGGCCAGGCGCAGCCGCGCCCCGGGCGTGCGCAGTTCGGCAATCGTCATCCGGTTCTCGGTGAGCGTGCCGGTCTTGTCGGTGCACAGCACGGTGGCTGCGCCCAGCGTCTCGATCGCCGCGGCGCGCCGCGTGAGCACGCGTGCCTTCGACAGCCGCCAGGCCCCCATCACCATGAACACGGTGAGTACCAGAGGGAACTCCTCGGGCAGCATCGACATGCCCAGTGCGATGCCGGCGAGCAGCGCGTCGAGCCACGAACCGCGCAGCCAGCCGAAGAGCAGCACCGCGAGCGCCGAGCACGCCAGGCCGGCCACGGCGACCGCGCGCACGATGCCGCGCGTCTGTCGCGTCAGGCGCGGCGTGGCGCTGGCGATTTCGCTCAAGGTCTGACCTATCTGTCCGATGCGGCTGCGCGCGCCGGTGGCATCGACGCGTGCCGTGCCCTGGCCGCGTACCACCAGCGTGCCGGCGAACACCGCCGGCAGGTCGTCGCCGCCGGGCGCGAAACGGTCCGCGGCAGCGGCCGGCGGCGCTTGCGCCGCGGCCGTCTTGCGCACCGGAACCGATTCGCCGGTGAGCAGGGATTCGTCGACCATCAGGTCGGCGCAATCGAGCAGCGTGGCGTCCGCGGCCACGCGGTCGCCTTCGCCGAGCACGATCAGGTCGCCGCGCACCACCTCGCGGCCCGGAATGCGCAGTCTCTGGCCCGCACGGATCACCAGCGCGCGCGGACTGGTCAGGTCGCGTAGCGCCTCGAGCACGCGCTCGCTGCGGTTCTCCTGCACCACCGCGATCGCCACCGAGATCGACGCGAACGCCATCAGCACCAGTGCCTCGGCGAGGTCGCCGAGCAGCAGGTAGATCGCGCCGGCTGCGAGCAGCAGACCGAACATCGGCTCGCGCACGACGTCGACCACGATCCGCCCGAGGCTGCGCACGCCGGTGCGCGGAAGTTCGTTGGGCCCTTCGGTTCGCAGCCGTTCGGCCGCCTGTGCAGGCGTCAGGCCGCTGCGGGCCGTCGTCAGACCCGGCATCGGGCGCGCGGGGTCGTCGCGGCTCGGGCGAGCGGCGTGGTGGGCATCGCGAGACGGTTCGTCCCGGGGCTCAGTCGGCCGTGCCGACGATGACGCTGGACGCCTTGAACAGCGCGGTCACCGGTCTGCCGGGCTTCAGGTCGAGCTTCCGCGCGCTCTCGATCGTGACGATCGCGGCCACCGAGCCGCCGCCCGGCAGATCGACCAGAACCTCGGCGTTGACCGCGCCGGGCTCGACGCGCGCGACCTCGCCGGCCAGCCGGTTGCGGGCGGACAAGCGCGCCGTATCGCCATCGACCATCAGGATCACCGACGAGGCTTTCACCAGGGCGAAAGCCTCGCGCCCCGGCGCCAGGCCCAGGCTCTCGGTGCTCTCGCGGGTGACCGTGGCGACGATGCGCTCGCCGCCCGCGATCGCGAGTTCGATCTCGTCGTTGACCGCGCCGCGCCTGACCGCGACGACCTTGCCGACGAACTGGTTGCGCGCGCTGGTCTTCATGGGGTTCGGCCTCCTCGCGTGCCCGCATTGTCGCACGCGCGCACGGGGTCGCGCGGCGTGGGCACGGACTTCGGGTTCAGCCGACCGGAATCAGCTGATCGCGATGCCCGAAGCCCAGCGAGTTGTCGACGAAGTAGAGGCGATCGGGGACGATCCGGTACCAGCGGATCTTCGCAAAGGCTGCGGCGATCGGCGCCGGCGCACGCTCGGGGCTGCCGAGCGCCGGGAACTTCGCGCCGTAGATCGTGCGCGCGCGCTCGGCTTGCGTGCCGCGCACTTCGCGGGCTTCGCCCTCGAGCTGGATGCCCCTGATCGCGGCCCAGTCGGCGCAGTCGTCCTGGATCGTCGCCGCGACGCGCGCGTGTGCAGCCAGTTCGGTGGCGTGCCGCGTCGATGGCGCCGACAGGAAGTACAGCGTGAGGCCTTCGCTCGCGTAGAACACCGCGGCTGCCCAGGGTCCGGCCGAACCCTGCGTGGCGAGCGTCATCACGTGATGCGCGCGCAGGTACGCGAGCACCCGTTCGCGCACCGGGCCCGTCATCGAGCGGCCAGCGAGGGTCGCGGTGCTCCGGCCGGGTCGGCAGGCGCGCCCGCAGCGGCGGGTGCGCCCGAAGCAACGGGTGCGGCGCCAGCCGGATCGCCACGCAGCTCGTCGCCCTCGTGCAGGCGCTTGAGCCGGTAGGCGAGTTGCGGCCGCGTGAGTCCGAGCATGCGCGCAGCCGAGGAGAGGTTGCCGCGCGCCTTGTCGACTGCCGTCTCCAGCAGCATCGCCTCGACCTGCTGGAGCGTCATCACGCCGTTGAACACTGCCTCGCACAACTCCTTGCCGGTGGCCCAGCGGCTGGAGTCGAGCCCGCCGTGGATGTCGAGGCCGAATTCGCGGGCGTGTGCGTCGGCGTACGACGGGAACAGGTGCCCGACCTCGACCCGCGTGCCCGCAGGCGCGAGAATGACGCCGCGCTCGACCATGTTCTGGAGTTCGCGGATGTTGCCCGGCCAGCCGTAGTTGAGCAGCGCCCGCTTGGCCTTGTCGGTGAAGCCGCGCAGCTTCTTGCCGTGGATCGCGCAGTGCTTCTCGAGGAAGTGCTTGGCGAGCGGTCCGATGTCTTCCTTGCGTTCGCGCAGCGGCGGAATGTCGATCTGCCAGGCGTTCAGCCGGTAATAGAGGTCGGAGCGGAAGCGTCCTTCCTTCACCAGCCGGCGCAGTTCGCTGTTGGTGGCTGCCACCAGCCGCACGTCGACGCGCCGCGTCTTCTGGTCGCCCAGCCGCTCGAACTCGCCCTCCTGCAGCGCGCGCAGCAGCTTGCTCTGCGCAGGCATCGGCAGGTCGCCGATCTCGTCGAGGAACAGCGTGCCGCCGTCGGCGCGCTCGAAGCGGCCCGGGCGCGACACCAGCGCGCCGGTGTATGCGCCCTTTTCGACGCCGAACAGCTCGGACTCGACGAGGTCGTGCGGGATCGCCGCGCAGTTGACCGCCACGAAGGGGCGCGCCGCCCGCGGGCCCATTTCGTGCAGCGCGCGGGCGAACAGCTCCTTGCCCACGCCGGTTTCGCCGAGCAGCAGTACGCTGATCCGCGTGTTCGCGGCCTGGCGCAGCAATTCGTAGGCGGCGCGGAACCCGGGCGAGTTGCCGGTCATGTCGGCCGGCAACTTCTCCTTGTCGTCGAGCGACGAGCGCAGCTGGGAGACCTGGGTCTGCAGGTCGAACAGCTGCTCGGCGAGCGATTCGCGATTGAAGAAGTGCTTGTGCGCGTCGGCGTCGGGCCACTCCTCGATCGGCTTGCCGATGATGCGGCAGTTGTTGTGACCCATGCCGACGCACTCGACCTCCTTGTAGAGGATCGGGCGTCCCATGAAGGCGGAGGTGTAGCCGCAGGCGTAGCCGATCTGCGTCCAGCAGACCGGCTCGGCGTGCGTGCCGTAGAAGTGCCGGTGCCACTGGCCTTCCCAGGAGTTCTCCCAGACGAACTCGCCGTAGAAGCGGCCGGTTGCGCGATCGAGTTCGAGCCGCACCGGCACGACCCGCACGATGCCTTCGAGCGTGTGCAGGCGCGGGCCGGTCATGAACGCGTCGAGGTCGTCGCGGCTCTCGGCGCGCGCGCGCGCCAGTTCGGCGTCGCGCACGCCCGACGCGTATCCCATGCGGGTGAGCAACCCCTGCGCGCGCTCCATGCCGAGCGTGTCGATCAGCTCCTTGCGCAGGCTCGCCTGCGCCTCGGCGTGCACCAGCAGCATGCGGTGCTCGTGAAGCCAGATCTGGCCGCTCTCGGCGCAGAAGTGGACCTGCGCGCGCAGGTCGTCGTTGTCGACGTGGTCGTAGCCACGAAGCCTGGTCATCGCCGTGCTTCCGGCCGGTGAAGGGGAAGCATCACTTCTAGGCGCCGGTGCCTGCCGGCGCCTTGATCGAGGTCAACCTATCGGATTCGCCGCGCGCGCGCCCGCCTGCGCCGCGCGCCGCGACGCTTCATCAAATGATCAAACCGCCGGCGCGTGGCGCTGCGGAACTGACCAAACGATCAACGGTCGACCGGGCCGAGCGCCTGCGGTGCGCCGCCCCGCGGCTTCCGGCAGACGCCGGGTTGTGCAGGTGCATCAATGCGCGCCGGAACCGGCCAGTGGCGCTGCACGGCGCGATCGCGCCTGCCCGCGGGGAGTGCGTTGCTGCTGCGCGCAATTCCGCGGTGGCACGGTGATTGCATCGATCCCGGTATCGAGTCCCGGCAGCGACGCATCTGTCCGGCCACCCCGAGCGGGCATCCACGAAACCAGGGAGCAGGAGAACATGAAATTTCCCGTGCCGCACGATGTCAAGGCGAAAACGATTCCGGGTACCGAGGGCTGGGAGCGGATGTATCCGTACCAGTACCAGTTCGTCACCGACGACCCCGTGCGCAACCAGTACGAGAAGGAGACCTTCTGGTTCTACGACGGGCTGCACTATCCGGAGCCGCTCTATCCGTTCGACACGATGTGGGACGAGGCCTGGTACCTCGCGCTGTCGCAGTTCAACAACCGCATCTTCATGGTGCCGCCGGTGCGCGGGGTCGACCACCGGATGATCAACGGCTACGTCTACATCTCGCCGGTGCCGGTGAAGGATCCCGAGGAGATCGGCAGGCGTGCCCCCAACTTCATGGAGCGCGCGGGCTTCTACTACAAGAACTGGGACGAGCTCGAGGCGAAGTGGAAAGTGAAGATGGAGGCCACGATCCGCGAGCTCGAGGCGCTGAAGATCCCGGGCCTGCCCGAGATGGAAGACATCTCGGTGGTCACCGACGCCATCGGCGAGTCCAACGGCTATCACCTGCTCAAGAACTACGACGACCTGATCAACCTGGGCCTGAAGTGCTGGCAATACCACTTCGAGTTCCTGAACCTCGGGTATGCGGCGTACGTGTTCTTCCTCGACTTCGTGCAGAAGCTGTTCCCGAGCATTCCGACCCAACGCGTCACGCAGATGATCTCGGGCATCGACGTGATGATGTACCAGCCCGACGAGGAACTGAAGAAGCTGGCCCGCCGGGCGATCGAGCTCGGCGTGGACGAAGTCGTGACCTTCAGCTCCGAGTGGACCGAGGTCGAGGCTGCGCTGAAGAAGCTCCCGAAGGGCGTCGAATGGCTGACTTCGCTGAACCTGTCGCGCGAGCCCTGGTTCAACATCTCCACCGGCACCGGATGGTTCCACTACGACCGCTCGTGGAACGACCAGATGAACGTGCCGCTCACCGGAATCGCCACCTACATCGGGAAGCTGAAGAAGGGGCACAACATCGATCGGCCCACCGACAAGGTGCGGGCCGAGCGCGACCGCATCACCGCCGAGTACCGCGACCTGATCGAGAAGGACGAGGACCGCAAGCAGTTCGACGAACTGCTCGGCTGCGCCAAGACGGTGTTCCCGTACGTGGAGAACCATCTCTTCTACGTCGAGCACTGGTTCCACTCGGTGTTCTGGAACAAGATGCGCGAGGTGGCCGCGATCATGAAGGAGCACGGCATCCTCGAGGACATCGAGGACGTCTGGTTGCTGCGGCGCGACGAGATCAAGTCGGCGCTCTGGGACATCGTCACCGCATGGGCCACCGGTGTCACGCCGCGCGGCGCCGCGACCTGGCCGAAGGAGGTCGCCTGGCGCAAGGGCGTGATGCAGAAGTTCCGGGAGTGGAGCCCGCCGCCGGCGATCGGCGTCGCGCCCGAGGTGATCCAGGAGCCGTTCACGATCGTGCTCTGGGGCGTGACCAACAAGTCGCTCGCCGACTGGGCCTCGGTGCAGGAGGTTGCCGATCCGGACACCATCACCGAGCTCAAGGGCTTTGCCGGCAGCCCCGGCGTGATCGAGGGCATGGCGCGGGTGTGCAGGACGGTGGGCGAGGTCGGCGAACTGCAGGAAGGGGAGATCCTGGTCGCACCGACGACGTCGCCGTCGTGGGCGCCGGCCTTCGCGAAGATCGGCGCCTGCATCACCGACGTGGGCGGCGTGATGAGCCACGCGGCGATCGTCTGCCGCGAGTACGGCATGCC
>QEVL01000024.1 GCA_003577305.1 Burkholderiales bacterium | reverse complement strand
GGCGCTGCGCCGGCCGCCGGTTCCGACCACGCGGCCGGCACCGGCAGTGCGGGCAGTGCGCCGTCGCGCACGGGCGGCGCGGCGCAGCCGGCGAGCGCGGCGAGCAGGCCCGCGACGACGGCGAACCGTGCGAAATCGGCAGGGCTGGAGCGCATGGCACCCGGATTGTGCCCGCTCGCGACGTAAAGAGCCGCGGGCCAGGCGCAAGGATTTGTTAACGGCGGTCGATCCGTTGGCGATCCGTTAGCCCTGGCCGCCCAGGATTCGTTGCGCGGACCCGGTTCGATGAGCCGGGCGAAGCGAAACCAGACCTCTCCCAACTCTTCTGTCGAGGACCCCATCATGAAACCGATCGTCCTTCCCGCGGCCCTGGCCTGTGTCACCCTGTTCGCGCTGCGCACAGCCGCGGCGGGCCCGGAAGCTCCGGCCGACACCGTGCAGGCGCGCGCAGCCATCGTGGCGGCCAGCGAGTCGTCGCCGCCCGAATCGCCCGCTGCCGCCTTCGAGCGGATGCTCTCGCCGCGCACCCCGGTTCAGGCGCCGGCCGCCGCGGGCGCGTCGCCCGACGCGCTGACGCACGCCTTCAACGCGTCGCTGTGGAGCGCACCGGCCCTGGCGATGCATCAGGCCAGGGCGCCCGGCCTTCCGACCGGGAGCACGAAATGAGCCACGCACCGCTTCTGGCCACGCACCTGATCGGTGCGCTGCTGCTCGGCGCGGCCGTCGTCGCGCTGTGGATCGCCGATGCGCGCATCCGGCGCGCCCGCGACTGCGGAACGATCGCACGCGCGGGCCGGCGCGCCGGGTGGGTGGCCCAGCGCGTGCTGATGCCGGGCGTGGCGCTGCTCGCGATCACCGGAGTGTGGCTCGTCGCGAGCTACTACGGCGGATGGAACTTCGTGCGCATTCCATGGCTCGCCGGCATGGCCGCGATCTTCGTGTTCCAGTCGGCCTGGGCGAGGGCGGTGACGCATCCGCACGCCGCGCACATGCGCAGCCTGCTCGCAGGCACGCGCGATGCCGACCCGGTCACGCCGGCGCTGGAGCGCGCGCGCCGCAAGCCGCTCGTGCGCTTCGGCCAGCAGTTCGAGCCGGCGCTGTTCGTGCTGGCCGTCGCGCTCGGCCTGCTGCGTCCGATGCACTGGACCTCGGTCGTGACGGGCGCCATCGCGGCGGCGCTGGTCGCCGCGGCGCTCGCCTTCTACGCGGCGCGGCCGCCGGCGTTCAACTCGTTCAACAGGGACTCTGTGGAGGCCGAGGGCAGCCGGTGAATCGTGGCGCCCAGCACGTCGCGACAGCGCCGGTAGGTGGCCAGCACCTCGGCGCTGCGGCCGAGCCGGTGCTGCACGCGCATCAACTGCTGGTAGAAGGGCTCGACGGTGGCGTCCGCCTGGAGCAGGCGCTCGAGGCACGCCACCGCGCCGCCCCAGTCGCCCTCCTCGACGTGCCGCTGCGCGTCGGCGCCGCCCAGGCGCACGAAGCGCGCGCGCAGCCGCTCGCGCGGCGCGATCGTCCACGGCGCGTCTTCCTGCGCGAGGAACGCGCCGCGGTATAACCGCAGCGCGCGCTCGCGCTCGTCGGCGGCACCGGGGCCGCCGGCGTCGGGATCGACCGACTCGAACGCCAGCGCGTCGACCCAGCACAGTTGCGGGTTCACGCCGAGCCGCCCTTCCTGCAGTACGAGCGCCTCGCGCCGGCCGAGCAGCTTGCGCAGCCGCTGCAAGGTGGTGACGAACGCGTTGTGCGCATCGTCGCCGTCGGCGTCGGGCCACAGGGCTTCGGCGAGCTGCGCCTCGGGCACGCCGGTGGCGCCGAGGGCGACCAGCGCCTTGAGCAACGCGAGCGGCCGCTTCTGCACCTTGCCCGCGAAACGCAGCGGCACGTCGTCGAGCTCGATCGAGAATTCGCCCAGCGTGCGCACGCGCACCGGCCACGGCCAGCGCTCGAGCCGCGCCGCCGGGCCGTTCGGGCGCAAGCCGCGTCGCCGCACGAGGGTGCGCACGTAGTCGACCTCGATCGAGTGCTCGAGCGCGATGCTGCAGCAGCGCGACATCAGGTCGTCGCGCCACCAGGCGGAGTTCGTGAAGCCCTGCTCGCGCATCACCCGGAACATCCGTGCGATCGACTCGATTCGCGCGGGGCCATCGCCACGCGCCTCGGCGAATTGCGCCTCGAGCTCGTGAATGTAGTAGAACGCGTTGGTGCAGCCGATCGACGCGGCCACCTGCGCGCCGAGCTCGAGTTCGCGCCGCGCGCCCGCTTCGTCGCCGGCGAGGAACAGCGCCTGCGCGAGCGCCGGGCGCGTGTAGACCTCGGCCCAGCAGACGCCCGCCTCCACCGAGCTCGCCAGCCCGGCGCGCCCGTGCACGAGCATCGCGGCGCGATCGTCGCGGCGCATCGCCTCCTGGAACGAGAAGAAGTGGTACTGGACGCTGTCGAGCGGCCGGTAACCGGGCGCGCGCTCGCCCAGGCGCTCCAGGAACGCGCGCGCCTGCAAGGCGTCGCCCGAGGTGCCCGCGGCGATGGCGCCCTGCGCCACCAGCATGAAGTCCCAGACGTGTGCGCCGGTCTCGTCGGCCAGCACCAGCCCGCGCGTGACCGCGGCGAGCGCCGCCTCGTGCTCGGCGTTCATCCAGTGCGAGATCGCGAGGATGCCCTCCCAGGCCAGGCGCACGAACGGGCCGACGGTGCGCGAGCTCGCGAACGGTTCGATGCGCCGCACCAGCTCGCTCGCACGTGCGAGGTTGCCGGTCCACCACTCGTAGTACAGGAGCAGGTGCATCGCCGCCGACATGCGCAGCAAAGGCTCGACGTCGTCCTGCGCCACCAGCGCGTCGAGACGCCGCGTCCAGGCTGGCAGGTCAGGGTGCTGCGGGCGCCGGTACATCAGGATCGCGAAGATCGCGGCCACCGCGCGCACCTCGGCCTCGCGTGACGGGAACTCCGGATGCCGTGCGCGCAGCGCATCGAACTCGTCGATCCACGGATCGGAAGACACGAAGTCGGACCATGCATAGAGGAAGCTGTCGACCACACCGGCCCACGACAGGTATTCGCCGGTGGCGTGGCCGGCGGCGCGGAACCCCGCGTATGCACTCGACAACAGTTCGCGCGCCTGGGCCGGGTCGAACGGCAGCCGGCTCAGGCCGAACAGGTAGTCGAGCCAGGGCGTGCCCGCGCGCAGCGGCTGCGGAATGTCGAGAACCCACTCGGCGAGCGTCTGGAAGCGTCCGCTCACGAGCAGCGCCGGCGCCTGTTCGAGCACCAGCGACACCAGACGCGGCCAGTCGCCCGCCTCGCGCAGCAGCGCGACGCTGCCCTGCGCATCGCCTTCGGCGGCCAGCAGGCCGGCGGCCTGGCTGCGCAGGCGTGCGAGTTCGGCCGCGTCGAACTGCCTGCGCCCGCGCTCGAGCAGGAACTCGCGAAACAGCGGGTGGTACTCCCAGGTGCCGCCCTGCTGGGGGCCCGCATGGCGCACGACGAAGAAGTTGCGCCGGTCGAGTTCGGCGAGCACCGCCGCCGCGTCGTCCTGCGCTGCGAGCGCCGCGGCCGAGGCCGTGGTGAAGCGCGGCAGAAGCGCCGTGCGCAGCAGGAAGCGCTGCAGGCGCGGCTCGGCCTGCTCCAGCAACTCGCCGGCGAAATAGTCGAACACCAGCGGATCGGCCGCGCGCGCCCCCTCGCCCGGCGTCGACGCCGCACCGCGCTCGAGCATCAGCACCAGCCCCGCGACCCAGCCCTGCGTGCGCTCGTGCAGGTCGCGCAGCACCGAGTCGGCCGGTGCGTCACCGCCCAGGCGCTGGCGCCCCACGGCCACGCACTCGTCGGCCGTGAGCCGCAGCGCCTCACGATCGAGCAGCGTGAAATTCTCGAGCGTGCGCAGCCGCGTGAGCAGCGGCGGCGGCTCGCCACGACTCGTCACGACCACCGATATGCCCGGCGGCACCTCCGCAAAACCCTCGCGCAACGCCACGTGCACCGGCGAATCGGCGGCGAGCTGGTGATAGTCGTCGAGCACCAGCAGCGACATGCCGCGCATGCCCGCGAAAAAACGGCGGAACCAGTTGCGCGCGAACACCGCGAGCCCGGCGAGGTACTCGGCGGTGAGCGCGGGCAGCACCCCGGCCTCGCGACGCCTGCCTGGCACTACCGCCTGCCCGAGATAGTGAAAGAACGCCGCCGGATCGGCGTCGGCCGCGTCGATCCGGTACCAGGCCGCGCGCAGCTTGCGCGCCTGCAGGTAGCTCGCCGCCAGCGTCGTCTTCCCGGAGCCGGCCGGCGCGGCGATCCAGACGATGTTGCCGTTGCGGCGTGCGGCATCGAGGCGCTCGAACAGGCGCCGTCGTGGCCATGCCCGGTTCGGCTGCGGCGCGGTCAGCTTGGCCAGGCTGAGTGGCCGCCGTCCGCCGTCGATTTCCATGATCCCGACAGAATAGGAGCCTCGGTTGCGGCAGGCAATCGTGCGCTGCACCGGCCTTCGGCGTCAACGTCCGGACTCGCGCACGAAGGCCGCGCGTGTCGCCTGCAGCCAGGACAGCAGCGCGGCGCCGGCATCGTCGCACCAGCAGCGCAGCGACAGCTCCACGCCCGAACGGCCGACGCCGACCACCGGGCAGGAGAACGGCGGCCGTGCCGCCGGATGCGCCTGCACCAGCGCGAGGCTCTCCACCGTGCCGGTCTCCACCCCGGTGGGCGCACTCACCTGCAGGCGGTCGCCCACGCGAAACGGCCGGTACAGCAGCAACGCGAAGCCGGCGATCAGGTTGCCGAGCGTGCTCTGCGCGGCCAGGCCCAGAACGATCGAGATGACGCTGGCGCCGGCCAGCAGCGCAGTGCCGAGGTTTCGCAGCGCCGGGATGAGGTGCGCGTAGGCCACGAGCACGGCGACCCGGATCGCCACGCTCGCGACCCCCTTCAGGAAACCGAGCGCCAGGAAGAGCAGCAGATAGAAGACCGCCCCGGCGAGGCTGTCGGGATGCACCTGCTGCGTGAGGTAGGCTTCGACGCGATCCATCTTCGCGAGTGCAGCGGCTGGACGCATCGGCCCGGCGGGTCGTCCGGGCGACCGATTGCGCGCACGCCCCCCCCGGAGACGATAATGTGTATGAATCCATAAACTTGTACACATCATGCGCACCAACATCGTCATCGACGACGAACTCATGAAGCAGGCGCTCAGGGCCACCGGCCTGAAGACCAAGCGCGAAGCGGTCGAGCTCGGCCTGCGCACGCTGCTGCGGCTGCGGCGCCAGCAGGAGATCCGGCGTTTCCGCGGGAAGCTCCCCTGGGAAGGCGACCTCGAAGCGATGAGGACCGATCGTTGATCCTGGTCGATTCGAGCGTCTGGATCGACTACTTCCGCGGCACCGTCACCCCGCAGACCGACCGGCTCGACGCACTGCTGGGCAGCGAGCCGCTGGCGACCGGCGACCTGATGCTCGCCGAAGTGCTGCAGGGCTTCGTCGACGAGCGCGACTTCGAGCAGGCGCGCCGCCTGCTCGATACGCTCGACCTCGTCTGCGTGGGCGGTCGCGAGATCGCGCTCGGCGCGGCCAGGAACTTCCGCACGCTGCGCCGCCTGGGCATCACGGCGCGCAAGACGATCGACACGCTGATCGCCACGCGCTGCATCGTCGACGGCTACGCGCTGCTCTACAGCGACCGCGATTTCGACCCGTTCGTCACGCACCTCGGCCTGCGCTGCGCGATGACGGCGGTTTGACCGCGCAGCCGCGCCGTTTATCATGTCGCGGACCCTCACCATCCGCGTCTCGCGCGACGCACACGGAGCGCAACATGACCTGGATCGTCGTACTGGTCGTCCTCGCCGTCGTCGGCTACGGCATCGCCCTCTACAACCGGCTGGTGCGCGCGCGCCAGATGGCCGAGGAAGGCTGGAGCGGCATCGACGTGCAATTGAAGCGGCGCGCCGACCTGCTGCCCAACCTGGTCGAGACGGTGCAGGGCTACGCGACGCACGAGCGCGAGTTGCTGCAGCGCGTCACCGAACTGCGCAACCAGGCGCGCGCCGTGCCGCCCGACGACGTGGCCGGGCGCGCGCAGGTGGAAGGGCTGCTCTCGGGCGCGATCGGCCGGCTGCTGGCGGTGGTCGAGAACTATCCCGACCTGAAGGCGAACCAGAACTTCCTGCAGTTGCAGGAGCAGTTGGCGACGATCGAGAACGAGGTGCAGATGGCGCGCCGTTACTACAACGGCGCCACGCGCGACCTCAACGTGCTGGTCGAGTCGTTCCCGAGCAACCTGGTCGCCGGGTTCACCGGCTTCGTCAAGCGCGCGTTCTTCGAAACCGACGAGGAGTCGCGCGCGGTGCCGAAGGTGTCGTTCCCCCGGTAGCGGGCCGCCAGGACGCGCGATGCCGTCCGCGTTGCGCTCGCTGCCGGGCACCGCGCTGGCAGCGCTGCGGGCCACGGCGGCCACGGCGGCCGCGCTCGCCAGGGTCGCCACGCTGGCGCTGGCCGGCGTCGCCGCACTTGCGGCGAGCGCGCACGCCGAAGAGGCGATCGAACGCTTCGACTCGACGATCGAGGTGCGCGCCGACGGCGATCTCGCGGTCACCGAGACGATCGTGGTGCACGCCGAGGGCGCGCAGATCCGCCGCGGCATCTTTCGCGACTTTCCGCTGCGCTTTCGCGATGCCGAAGGCAGGCTGCGCGAGGTCGGTTTCGAACTCGTCGAGGTCACGCGCGACGGCCGGCCCGAGCCGCACTTCACGCGGCGCAACGATCGCGGCGTGCGCATCTACGCCGGGGCCGAAGACGTGCTGCTGCAGCCAGGGCGCCACGCCTACCGCTTCAGCTACGTCACGAGCCGGCAGCTGCGCCATTTTCCCGACCACGTCGAGCTCTACTGGAACGTGACCGGCAACGAGTGGACGTTCCCGATCCGCGAAGCCAGTGCGACGGTCCGGCTGCCGGGCAACGCCGCGCCGGTGCGCTGGACCGCCTACACGGGCCGCTTCGGCGAGCGCGGCGAAGACTTCCGTGCCGCGCTGCAGCCCGACGGTGCGCTCGTCTTCGCGAGCACGCGCGGGCTGCGGCCCGGCGAGGGTCTCACCGTGGTGGCCGAGCTTCCGGCTGGCGTGGTGGCCGCCCCCACGCAGGCGCAGCAGATCGGTTATGCGCTGCTCGACTACCGCCGCTACCTGCTCGCGGGGCTGGGCGTGCTGGGCGTGCTGGGCTTCTACCTGTTCGCCTGGCGCGCGGTGGGCCGCGACCCGCCGAAGGGCACGGTGATTCCGCAATTCCATCCGCCCGAGGGCATCTCGCCGGCGCTCGCCGCCTACATCCGCAACTGGGGCTGGAAAGGCGGCTGGCGCGAATTCACCGCCGCGGCGGTCTCGCTCGCGGTGAAGGGGCTGGTGGTGTTCGACGACCGCGACGGCGCGAGCGCCGACGCCGCAGCGACCCTGCCCGCCGGCGAGCGTGCGCTGCTCGGCTGGATCGACGAGCGTGGCGGCACGGCGCGCGTGAAACGCTCCAACGGCGAGAGCCTGGTGTCCGCCCTCGCCCGCTTCAAGACCGCGATCGAGAAGGACAACCGCAACCGGTTCTTCCGGCGCAACCTCGGCTGGTTCGTCGCCGGCATCGCACTCACCGCGCTCGCGGTGGCGGCCACCTTCAGGTTCGGTTACCTCGACGACGACGAGATCGGCCTGCTGATCGGCGTGATCGCGGCCGGCGTCTTCGTGGGCGGCTTCCTCATGGGAACGGTGCGCTCGCTGCTGAAGGCGCGCAGCCTGCGCACCATCGTTCCGGCGGCGATTCACACTGCGATGATCGTCTTCGTCGGCGCGGTCATCACGACGATGCTCGTCGAGTCCGGTGTCTCGCTCGACGGCTTCCGCCGCACCGCGCTCGACGCGCTGGCCGAGAACGGCTTTCCGCTCGCGCTGGTCGGCGGCTTCGCGCTGCTCAACGGGTTGTTCTACTACCTGCTGCGCGCGCCCACTGCCGCGGGCCGGCCGGTGATGGACCGGATCGAGGGGCTGGAACTCTACCTGCGCACCGCCGAGAGTGCGCGGATGAACATGGCGGGCGCGCCCGAGATCACCACTGCGCACTTCGAGCGGCTGCTGCCGTATGCGATCGCGCTCGAGGCGGAAAAACCGTGGTCCGAGGCTTTCGAGGCCGCGTTCGCGCGCGCGCATCCGGGCGAAGACCTGCACGACGCCTACCGCCCCGCCTGGCACGGCGGCACGGGCTGGTCGAGCCGCAATTTCGCCAGCTCGGTGGCGGGCACGGTGGCGGCCGCCGAAGCCTCGTTTGCCAGCGCGATGCCGGCGCCCTCGTCGTCCTCGTCGGGCTTTGGCGGAGGCGGGAGCTCGGGCGGCGGCGGGGGCGGCGGCGGCGGCGGCGGATGGTGATCGGCCCCGCCCGCACGGGGTCAGTGATCCTCGACCAGCCGCGCGAGCAGCGCGCGCACGCGCAGCGGGTCGTCGGCCGCCAGCAGCCTCGACACCCGTGGTGCGAGCCGCGAGGTGTCGGCGCGCAGGATCTCCTGCTTCACGCGCAGCAGGCTCGCCGGGTGCATCGAGAACTCGGTCAGGCCCATGCCGAGCAGCAGGTGCGTCGCGGCCCAGTCGCCGGCCATCTCGCCGCACACCGCCACCGGCTTGCCCGCCTTGCGCGCGGTGCGGATCGTCATGCCGATCAGCCGCAGCACCGCCGGATGGAACGGCTCGTAGAGCGAAGCGACGTCGTGGTCGGAGCGGTCGATCGCCAGCGTGTACTGGATCAGGTCGTTCGTGCCGATCGACAGGAAGTCGAGCTTGCGCACGAACAGGCCGGCAGTGAGCGCGGCCGCCGGCACTTCGACCATGCCGCCGATCGGGGTGGCGGGATCGAACGCTTCGCCGCGCTGGCGCAGCTGCTCGCGGGCCAGTTCGACCAGCCGCAGCGCCTGGTCGATCTCGTGGCTGTGCGCGAGCATCGGCAGCAGCAGCCGCACGCTGCCGAACGCCGAGGCACGCAGGATCGCGCGCAGCTGCACGAGGAACACCCCGGTTTCGGCCAGGCAGTAGCGGATCGCGCGCTGGCCGAGCGCCGGGTTCTGCGGCGCCGCGCCGCGCAGCGCCGGCACCGACTTGTCGGCGCCCAGGTCGAGCGTGCGGATCGTGACCGGCCGACCCTGCATTGCGGTGACCGCCTCGCGATACGCCTCGAACTGCTCGTCCTCGTCGGGCAGGTCGCGCCGGTTCATGAACAGGAACTCCGAGCGGAACAGCCCCACGCCCGACGCGCCGGCGGCCAGCGCACGCACCGCCTCGCCGGGCCGCTCGATGTTCGCCTGCAACTGCACCTCGACGCCGTCGGCGGTGACCGACGGCAGGTGGATCAGCCACTTCAGGCGCTCGCGCGCGAGCAGCGCCGCCGCCTGTCGGCGCCGGTATTCGGCGAGCACCGTCTCGTCGGGCGCGACGATCAGCAGGCCCGCTTCGCCGTCGAGGATCAGCCAGTCGTCGTCGACGATCAGCTGGCTGGCGCAGCCCAGCCCCACGACCGCCGGCACGTTCATGCTGCGCGCGAGGATCGCGGTGTGCGAGGTGGCGCCGCCCAGGTCGATGCCGAAGCCGATCGCCGCGCGCAGCGACAGCATGTCGGCCGGCGAGATGTCGGCCGCGACGAAGATCACCGGCTCGGCGTCCGAAGTGGTCTCCGCGGTGGAACCCGAGAGCACGCGGATCACGCGCTCGGCGACGTGCTGCACGTCGCGGCCGCGCTCGCGCAGGTATTCGTCCTCGATCTCCTCGAACTGCGCGGCCAGGTGCCCGGCCTGCGCCGAGAACGCCCACTCGGCGTTCCACATGTGCTCGCGCATCGAGTCGCGCGCGGCCTGCGCGAGCAGCGGATCGTCGAGGATCATCAGGTGCACGTCGAGCAGCGCGCGCGCCTCGGCGGGCGCGTCGGCCGACAGATGCTCGCCGAGCGCGCACAGCTCGGCCCTGACCACCTCGATCGCGGTTTCCAGCCGCGACAGCTCGGCGTCGAGCTGGTTGCCTCGCAGCCGGTAACGCGGCACGTCGCGCTGGCGCGACTCCAGCACCCGGGCGCGGCCGATCGCGATACCGCCGCCGATGCCGGTGCCGTGGATGCTGAACATGCGGCAGGTGCCTACAGGTCTTCCTCGCGGTACTCGTCGGCGCGGCGCGAGCGCTCGGCCGGCGTGCCCTCGAGCGCGCGCAGCTCGACGCGCCGGATCTTGCCCGAGATGGTCTTCGGCAGGTCGGCGAACTCGATGCGGCGGATCTTCTGGTAGGGCGCCACCCGCTGCGCGACGAACGCGAGGATCGAGCGCGCCAGGTCGGGCCCCGGCGCGAAGCCCGGGCGCAGGATCACGAACGCCTTGGGCACCGCCAGCCGCCGCGCGTCGGGGCTGGGCACCACCGCCGCCTCGGCAACCGCCTCGTGCTCGATCAGCACGCTCTCGAGCTCGAACGGGCTGATGCGGTAGTCGGAGCTCTTGAACACGTCGTCGGCGCGGCCGATGTACCAGAGATAGCCGTCTTCGTCGCGGCTGGCGACGTCGGAGGTGCGATAGTGGCTGCCGCCCAGCACTTCGCGGTTGCGCGTCTCGTCGTCGGCGTAGCCGGCCATCAGCCCGAGCGGGCGCGGCTGCAGCGCGAGCGCCACCTCGCCGGTCTCGGCCTCGCGGCCCTCGGCATCGAGCAGCACCACGCGGTAGCCGGGCATCGGGCGGCCCATCGATCCTGCCTTCACCGGCTGGCCCGGCGAGTTGGCCACGATGCAGGTGGTCTCGGTCTGGCCATAGCCGTCGCGGATCGTCAGGCCCCAGGCGTGGCGCACGCGCTCGATCACTTCGGGGTTCAGCGGCTCACCCGCGCTCAGCGCCTCTTCGAGCGCCACCGGCCAGCTCTTCAGGTCTTCGAGAATCAACGCGCGCCAGACGGTGGGCGGTGCGCACAGCGTGGTGACCTTGTGGCGCACCAGCGCGTCGAGCGTGCGCCGCGCGTCGAAGCGCGCCTGGTTGAAGACGAACACGGTGGCACCGGCGTTCCACGGCGCGAACACGCAGCTCCACGCGTGCTTGGCCCAGCCCGCCGAGCTGATGTTCCAGTGCACGCCGCCCGGCTTCAGGCCGATCCAGTACATCGTGGACAGGTGGCCCACCGGGTAGGTCTGCTGGGTGTGCAGCACCATTTTCGGCCTGGCGGTGGTGCCCGAGGTGAAATAGAGCAGCAGCGGATCGTCGCGACGCGTCGCGCCGTCGGCCGCGAACGCGGCCGGCGCGGCGTCGACCTGCGCGTACGGCGTCCAGCCCTCGCGCCCGCCGCCGGTGACCACGCGGATGCACTGCTGCGCCAGCCCTTCGAACTTCGCGGTGCCCTCGGCGTCGGTGACCACGCAGCGGATGCGGCCGCGCTCGAGCCGGTCGGCCAGGTCGGCGGTGGACAGCAGCGTGGTGGTCGGGCACAGCACCGCGCCCAGCTTGATCGCCGCCAGCGTCACTTCCCAGAGCGGCGCCACGTTGGGCAGCATCACGAGAATGCGCTCGCCGCGGCGCACGCCCAGCGCGCGCAGGAAACTGGCGGCGCGGTTCGAGCGCTCGCTCATCTGCGCATAGCTGATGCGCTGCTCGGCGCCGTCTTCCTCGACCAGCCACAGCGCCAGCCGCTCGGGCGCGCTCGCGGCCTGCACGTCGAAGTAGTCGAGCGCCCAGTTGAACTCGGGCATGTCGGGCCAGGCGAACTCGCGGCAGGCACGCTCGTAGTCGGTGCGCGCGTCGAACAGCAGGTCGCGCGCTGCAAGAAAGGCGTCGGTCGATGCCATCGTTCAGTCCTCCCCGAATCCGCTCTCGATCAGTTCCTTCATCGCCTCGAGCGCCTCGGCCTCGTCGGGGCCGTCGGTCTCGACGAGCAGCGTGCTTCCCTTGGCGGCCGCGAGCATCATCACCCCCATGATGCTCTTGGCGTTGATCCGGCGCGAGCCCTTCGAGAGCCACACCTCGCACCTGAACTTCGAGGCGAGCGCGGTGAGCCGGGCCGAAGGCCGGGCGTGCAGCCCGAGCCGGTTCGCGACGACCGCTTCAGCCCTGAGCATCGGGCTCGCAATCGGCGGGCCGGATCGCGTTGCGGGCGCTCTCGACGAGCAGCTCGCACAGCGCGTCGACCGGCATGCGCCGGTTCGAGATCGCCTTGAGCAGCATCGGCAGGTTCACGCCCGCCAGCACCCGCACGCGCCCCGGCACCGCCAGCCCCATCGCGACGCGCGACGGCGTGGCGCCGAAGACGTCGGTGAGCACCAGCGCGCCGCTGCCGTCGTTGATCCGCGCGAGCAGTTCGCGGGCGGCATCGAGCGCGGCGGCCGGATCCTCGTCGGGAATCACGTCGAGCGCCGCCAGCTGCTGCGGCAGCTGGCCGTAGACGTGGCGCGTACAGTGCACCAGCGCGGTGCCCAGCGGCTCGTGCGAAACGACCAGGATCCCGATCATCGCACGCAGGCCGCCTCGAGCGCGTCGATGAACAGCTTCGCGACGTCGTAGCCGGTCTGCTGGCGAATCTCCTGGAAGCAGGTGGGGCTGGTGACGTTGATCTCGGTGACGTAGTCGCCGATCAGGTCGAGGCCCACCAGCAGCAGCCCGCGCGCGGCCAGTTGCGGTGCGAGCGCCTCGCCGACCTCGCGGTCGCGCGCCGACAGCGGCAGCGCCACGCCGCGCGCGCCGGCGGCGAGGTTGCCGCGGAATTCGCCGCCCTTCGGAATGCGCGCCAGGCAGTACGGCACCACCTGCCCGCCGATCAGCAGCACCCGCTTGTCGCCGTCGCTGATCTCGGGAATGAAGCGCTGCGCCATCACCGAGCGCGCGCCGAACCGGTTCAGCGTCTCGATGATCACCGAGATGTTCGGGTCGCCGCGCTTGGCGCGAAACACCGAAGTGCCGCCCATGCCGTCGAGCAGCTTGAACACCGCCTCGTCGTGCTCGTCGACGAATGCGCGCAGCTCGTCGGCCGAGCGCGTGACCAGCGTGGGCGGCGTGAACTGCGCGAACTCGGCGATCGCCAGCTTCTCGTTGTGGTTGCGGATCGCCTGCGGGTCGTTGAACACCCGCGCGCCCTCGCGCACCGCGTGCTCGAGCAGGTAGGTGGAGAACACGTACTCCATGTCGAACGGCGGGTCCTTGCGCATCAGCACCGCGTCGAACGCGGCCACCGGTTCGCTGCGCGGCTCGCCCTCTTCGTACCACGACGCGGCGCTGCCGGTGGCGTCGGTGATGCGCAGCGCGGCGGCATGCGCCATCGTGCGCCCGCGCGCGAGCGACAGCGCGCTCTGCTCGCACACGAACAGCTCGTGCCCGCGCGCGGCGGCCTCGACCATCATCGCGTAGGTGGAGTCCTTGTACGTCCTGATCGAGGGCAGCGGATCGAGGATCACCAGCAGGCGCATCGGCGCGGGCTCCCGGCAAGGTTGGGCGAAGGCCGCGCTCAGCCGTAGCGCGACTGGTCGGGGTCGGTCTGCTCGAGCTCGATCGCGGCGGCCAGCAGCGCAAGCCGCGCGACCACGCCGTAGACGTAGAAGCGGTTCGACGCGTGCTCGAGCGAAGCGCTGCAGTCGGGCAGGTTGCAGCTCGCGGCGAACGGCAGCGGCACGAACTGCATGCCCGGCGCGTTCAGGTTCTCGTCCTTGCCGCGCCCCGTGTGCACGCGGTAGAAGCCGCCCACCACGTAGCGGTCGATCATGTAGACCACCGGCTCGGCAACGCCGTCGTTCACCGTCTCGAAGCTGTGCACGCCTTCCTGGAGGATCACCTCGTGCACTTCGAGCCCCTCCTTGACCACCGCCATCTTGTTGCGCTGCCTGCGGTTCAGTTCGCGCACCTCGGCGGCGTCGCGCACCGACATCACGCCCATGCCGTAGGTGCCGGCGTCGGCCTTGACCACCACGAAGGGCTTCTCGTCGATGCGGTATTCGCGGTACTTCGCGCGGATCTGCCTGAGCAGCGCGTCGACGTTGCCCGCCAGGCAGTCTTCGCCCGCGCGCTCGTGGAAGTCGATCTTGCCGCAGCGCGCGAAGTACGGGTTGATCAGCCACGGGTCCATGTCGAACTGCCGCGCGAAGCGCCTGGCCACGTCGGCGTAGGCGCCGAAGTGCTGCGACTTTCGCCGCACCGCCCACCCGGCGTGCAGCGGCGGCAGCAGCACCTGCTCGTGCAGGTCTTTCAGCACCTCGGGAATGCCCGAAGACAGGTCGTTGTTCAGCAGGATCGAGCAGGGATCGAAGTCTTCGAGGCCCACCCGCAGCCCGCGACGCACCAGCGGCTCGACCGTCATCGACTGGCCGTCGGGCAGTTCGATCTTCGTCGGCGTGCGGATCCCGGGGTTCAGCGTGCCGTAGCGCACGTTCAGCCCGGTCTGGCGCAGGATCGTCGAGAGCCGCTGCACGTTCTGCAGGTAATGGGTGTTGCGGGTGTGATTCTCGGGAATCAGCAGCAGGTTGCGCGCCTCGGGGCAGTACTTCTCGATCGCCGCCATCGCCGCCTGCACCGCCAGCGGCATCATCTGCGCCGACAGGTTGTTGAAGCCGCCCGGAAAGAGATTGGTGTCGACCGGCGCGAGCTTGAAGCCGGCGTTGCGCAGGTCGACCGACGCATAGAACGGCGGCGTGTGATCCTGCCACTCCATGCGGAACCAGCGCTCGATCCGCGGCGTCGCATCGAGAATGCGGCGCTCGAAGTCCTGCAGCGGGGCGGACATCGCAGTGACGAGATGGGGGGTCATGGGAGCGCGGGCGGGTCGACCGGAGAATTGTAGCGCCCGAACGAAAGCGGGGCGGACCCGAAGGCCCGCCCCGTCGCGGTCCCGCCCCTGTCCGCGGCAGGGTGGGGTGTGGAGGTCAGTAGTGGTAGGCGGTCTCGCCGTGCGAGCTGATGTCCAGCCCCTGGCGCTCTTCCTCTTCGGGCACGCGCAGCCCGATCATCAGGTCGACCAGCTTGAAGGCGAGGAACGCGACGACGCCGGACCAGACGATCGTGAGCAGCACGCCCTGCAGCTGCACCCAGACCTGGCTGGCGATCGAGTAGTCGGCCGCGACCGCGTTGGCGACGTAGTCGTAGACGCCGGTGCCGCCGAGCGACGGCGCCGCGAACACGCCGGTGAGCAGCGCACCGGTGATGCCGCCCACCCCGTGCACGCCGAACACGTCGAGCGAGTCGTCGGCACCCAGCATCCGCTTCAGGCCGTTGACGCCCCACAGGCAGACGACGCCGGCGACCAGGCCGATGATCAGCGCGCCCATCGGTCCGACGAAGCCGCAGGCCGGCGTGATCGCCACCAGCCCCGCCACGGCGCCCGAGGCCGCGCCCAGCATCGACGGCTTGCCCTTGCCCATCCACTCGCCGAGCGTCCACGAGACGGTGGCGGCGGCAGTGGCGATCAGCGTGTTGACGAAGGCGAGCGCGGCCACCCCGTTGGCTTCGAGGTTCGAGCCCGCGTTGAAGCCGAACCAGCCCACCCACAGCAGCGACGCGCCGATCATCGTCATCACCAGCGAGTGCGGCGCCATCGACTCACGGCCGTAGCCGATCCGCTTGCCGATCACGCAGGCGCCGACCAGGCCCGCCACGCCGGCGTTGATGTGCACCACGGTGCCGCCGGCGAAGTCCAGCGCACCCCTGGCCCACATGAAGCCCGCCGCCGCGGTGACCGCCTCGAGCGCCTTCGCGTCGGTGATCGCGTCCGGACCCGCCCAGTACCAGACCGCGTGGGCGATCGGCACGTAGCAGAACGTGAACCACAGCACCGAGAACAGCAGCACCGCCGGGAAGCGCACCCGCTCGGCGAAGGCCCCGACGATCAGCGCGCAGGTGATCGCGGCGAACGTGGCCTGGAACGCGACGAACGACAGCTCGGGGATGACCACGCCCTTGCTGAAGGTCGCGGCCGCCGAATCGGGCGTGACGCCCTTCAGGAAGACCTTCGACAGGTTGCCGAAGAACAATCCGTCGCCGCCGAACGCCAGCGAGTAGCCGTAGATCGACCACAGCACGACGATCACCGAGAACACGACCAGCACCTGCATCAGGATCGAGAGCATGTTCTTCGTGCGCACCAGCCCGCCATAGAACAGCGCGAGGCCGGGGATCGTCATCATGACGACGAGCAGCGTCGAGACGCTCATCCACGCGACGTCGCCCTTGTCGGGAACGGGCGCGCCGGCCAGCGCCGCGAGCGGCGCCAGCGACAGCGCCAGGCACAGCGCGATGATTCGGGTCAGGGATTTCATCGAACGTTCTCCGTGGTGCGGATCCGGGCGCTCAGAGCGCCTCGTTGCCGGTTTCGCCGGTGCGGATGCGCACGACCTGTTCGAGGTCGTAGACGAAGATCTTGCCATCGCCGATCTTGCCGGTTCGCGCCGAGGCCTCGATCGCCTCGATCGCGCGCTCGACCAGGTCGTCGGCGATCGCCACGTCGATCTTCACCTTCGGCATGAAGTCGATGACGTACTCGGCGCCGCGGTACAGCTCGGTGTGGCCCTTTTGCCGGCCGAATCCCTTCACCTCGGTGACGGTGATGCCCTGCACGCCGATCGCCGACAGCGCTTCGCGCGCCTCGTCGAGCTTGAACGGCTTGATGATTGCGGTGATCATTTTCATGACGGTCTCCTCGTCAGAAGGTCTTGCCGACCGACAGCAGCACCGCGCCCTTGCCGAGGTCGCGGTTGTAGGCGTTGCGATAGCACTCGCCGGCGTCGCCCTTCGCGTTGGTGCCCACGTACGCGAGGCCCCAGTTCAGGCCGACCAGCTCCTTCGCCACGCCGAGCTTCCAGTCGGTGTACGAGCAATCGCTCTTCGCGCGCACCGGCACGCCGCCGACCGTGCCCGACGGCACCACCTGGCGCCCGACGTGCGCGGTCAGCGTGACGCCGCTGCCGAGGTCGAAATTGCCGCTCAGGTCCAGGTGGCCGGCGCCCTTGCTGTCGACGAAGCCGAACAGGTTGCTCAGCGAATGCGAGTACTTCAGCGTGAGCATCTGCCAGGTGCCGGCGACGTAGAGCTCGGTGGTGTTCGGCGACGTGAAGCCGGCCGGGTAGGTGCCGGGGTAGTAGTAGTAGAGCACCCCGAGGTCGTAGCCGATCGGCCCCGCGCTGCCCTTGTAGCCGCCGTAGAAGTCCCACTCGAGGCTGTTGCTGACCGCGCCGGCGCCGCCATCGGAGAGCCAGCTCACGTTCGTGGCCCAGGTGCCCAGATAGAGGCCGCTGGCGTGCCCGTAGTCGAGCCCGCCCTGCACCGCCGGCTTCGCGTTGGTCTGGCTGATGCCGCGGTAGCGGTACTCGCTGACCAGGCTCAGGTTGCCCGTGAAGGTGTGCTCGGGCGTCGCCGCAGTCGCCTGGGCAAGCGCGTAGCCCGGCCGGCTGCCCGCTGCGCAGGCGAGGGCAACGGCGAGGATCGTCCTTTTCATGATCGGCTTGCTCCGCAGAAGGCTCGGGTTTTCGGGCCCCGTCGGGGCCGCTGGAACCGGATATGCACAGACCGTGCCAGCGGCCCGTTCGCGGGCCCTGCGGGGCGGGTCGGGGGTAGATTGGTGCAACCTGCGGACATGCGCTGCGCCAACGCGGTGCGACGGCGCGGGGCGCACCGGTCCGGTGCGGCGCATGCGTGCTGCCGCTCAGCGCGACGCGCGAGGCGGGGCGCGGCGGGGCGCGGCGACCCCCGTGCTAGACTCGATTCGCAATGAGCGCCACACCCCCGTCACTGCTCGCCGAGCTTCAGTCGCGACTGGCCGAGTTGCTGCGCAACGGCCCGGCCGCCGACATCGAACGCAACGTGAAGGCCCTGCTGGCGCAGGCCTTCCAGCGCGCCGACCTGGTCACCCGCGAAGAGTTCGACGCCCAGCTCGAGCGCCTGGCGCGGCTGCAGCAGCGCGTCGAACAGCTCGAGAAACTGCTGGCCGAGCGTACGTAGGGCCTGCCGCCCCTTCAACGCTGCATGCGCGACCGGCGCATCGGCTGAACCATCGGTTTAGGCGTGACATGCACGGCCGCGTTATTCGGCCGCTAGACTCGATTGGTCGCGTCTTCACGAACCGCCCGTCACCGCCCGGCTGCCATGTCGCTCGCCGTCGTCCGCTCGCGCGCCCTGCTCGGGCTGCACGCGCCCGAAGTGCGCGTCGAGGTCCATCTGGGCAACGGATTGCCGGCGTTCCACATCGTCGGGCTGCCCGAAGCCGAAGTCCGCGAGAGCCGCGACCGGGTGCGCGCTGCGCTGCTGCACGCGGGCTTCGACTTCCCGAACCGCAGGCTCACGGTCAACCTCGCGCCGGCCGACCTGCCGAAGGAGTCGGGCCGCTTCGACCTGCCGATCGCGATCGGCATTCTCGTGGCGAGCGGGCAGTTGCCGAGCGAACCGCTCGATGAGCTGGAACTGGTCGGTGAGCTCTCACTCACAGGCGCAATCCGGCCGATTCGCGGGGCGCTCGCAATGGCGCTGGCAGTCGCACGCGCAGAGCGCCCGCGCACGCTGCTGCTGCCGGCCGCCAACGGCGCGGAAGCGGCGCTGGTCGACGACGCACGACTGCTGGGGGCAGTCGACCTTAATGGAGTGGCTGCACACTTCGTTGGAAACAGCCCCTTGGAGCGGATAGCGCCGGTTCCGCAGGCGCTGGCACCGGCGGGCGGCGGCGACTTCTCCGACGTCAAGGGACAGGCCGGCGCGAAGCGGGCGCTGGAGATCGCCGCTGCTGGCGGACACAACCTGCTGATGGTCGGGCCGCCGGGCGCCGGCAAGTCGCTGCTCGCGCAACGCTTGCCCACGATCCAGCCGCCGCTGTCGCGCGACGAGGCGCTGGAAACCGCCGCGCTGGCCAGTCTCGCGGGCCGCTTCGCGCCGGCCGACTGGGGGTGCCGGCCGTTTCGCGCGCCGCACCACGGCGCCTCGGCCGCCGCCATCGTGGGCGGCGGCGCGAACCCGAGGCCCGGCGAAGCCAGCCTCGCGCATCACGGCGTGCTGTTCCTCGACGAGTTGCCCGAATTCTCGCGCGCGGTGCTCGAAGCGCTGCGCGAGCCGCTCGAAACCGGTCGCATCGCGGTCGCACGCGCGGCGCGGCAGGTCGAGTTTCCGGCGCGCTTCCAGCTGGTGGCGGCGATGAACCCCTGCCCCTGCGGCTACCTCGGCGACGAGCGCTGCCGCTGCACGCCCGAGCAGGTGCGCCGCTACCAGGCGCGGCTGTCCGGGCCGCTGCTCGATCGCATCGACATGCTGCTCGGCGTGCAGCCGGTGGACGAATCGACCCTGATGCGGCGCGCCGACGGCGAGCCCAGCGCCGCGATCGCCGAGCGCGTGGCCCGCGCGCACGAACGCCAGCGGGCACGCCAGGGCAAGCCGAACGCGCAGCTCGGGCCCCCGGAGATCGACCGCCACTGCCCGTTGCGCGACGACGCCGCCGCGCTGCTGCGCCAGGTCGCGCACCGGCAGCACTGGTCGTCGCGCGCGCTGCACCGCGCGCACAAGCTGGCGCGCACCATTGCCGACCTGAACGGCGAAGACACGATCGGCGCCCGGCACGCCGCGGAGGCGGTGGCCTACCGCCGCGCGCTCGACGCTCCCCGCCCCGCCGCGGCCCACGAAGTGCGATGATCTCGCTCCGTCCTCTTTTCCCTCTCCGGAAGCCCCCATGACCGCCACGCCCCCGCTCTCCGGCCTCAAAGTGGTCGAACTGCACGCGATCGGCCCGGTGCCGTTCGCCGGCCAGCTGCTGCGTTCGCTCGGCGCCGACGTGCTGCGCGTCTCGCCGCCCAGCGACCCCGGCCTGGGCATCGGCGTGAAGCCCGAGTACGACCTGCTCAACCAGGGCAAGCGCGCGCTGTCGGTCGACCTGAAGCAGCCCGACGGGCTCGCCGCGCTGCGCCGCGAACTCGCGAACGCCGACGTGCTGCTCGAGGGCTTTCGCCCCGGCGTGCTCGAGCGGCTGGGCCTGGCGCCCGCCGCGCTGCTCGACGCGCATCCGCGGCTGGTGGTCGGCCGGCTCTCGGGCTGGGGCCGCGACGGCGAGCTGTCGCAGCGTGCCGGCCACGACATCAACTATCTCGCGCTCTCGGGCGTGCTCAACGCGATCGGCGCGCCCGAGGCGCCGGTGCCGCCGCTGAACCTGGTGGCCGACTTCGGCGGCGGCGCGATGCACCTGCTGGTGGGCGTGCTCGCCAAGCTCGTGCAGCGTTCGATCACGCAGCGCGGCGGCGTCGCCGAGACCAGCATTCTCGCCGGCACGGTCGGGCTCACGCCGATGGTCTACGGGCTGATGGCCGGCGGCCTCTGGAACCTCGAACGCGCGAACAATCTCCTCGACGGCGCGCTGCCCTTCTATCGCGTCTACCGCTGTGCCGACGGCCGCTTCGTCGCTGCCGGTGCGCTCGAGCCGAAGTTCTATGCGCAGCTGCTGGCCGTCACGGGGCTCGAAGCCGAGATCGATCCGCGCGACCAGTATCGGCCCGCCACCTGGCCGGCGACGATCGAGCGCTTCGCCGCGCGCTTTGCCACGCGCAGCCGCGACGAGTGGGCGCAGGCGTCGGCTGCCCACGACGCCTGCCTGTCGCCGGTGCTCGATTTCACCGAGGCCGCGCGCCATCCGCACAACCTGGCCAACGGGCTGTATCGCGGCGAACCCTTCGCGCAGCCGGCCGAAGTGATCCGCTTCGACCGCGACCTGGGCGCCGCGTAGCCGCGCCGCGCCGCACGCGTCGCCGCGCCCTACAGGCGCAGCGTCAGTCGCCGCAGGCTCGGTTCGCCGTCTTCGGGCCCGACCTCGAAGTCGTGCGAGCGCGCCAGCTCGATCATCTCGCGGTTGGTCGCGAAGGTCGTGCCCACCAGTTCGCGATAGCCGGCAATGCGCGCGGCGCGCACCAGTCGATCGAACAGCGCGTAGCCCACGCCGCGCCGCTGCCAGCGGTCGGCCACCACGATCGCGAACTCGGCCGCGCCCGGCTGTCCGGAGGCGTCGAAGCGCGCCACGCCGATGATTCCGTCGCCGACGGCCGCGTCGCAGCCGAACGCGGCCAACGCAAGGCGGCGCGGCCAGTCGGGCCTCACGAGCTCCGCGACCTGCTCGTCGGTGACCTCGCCGAGCGCGCCGAGCACGCGCTGCACGAGCGAGGCCTGCGACAGCCCGTCGATGAACGCGCGCTCGTGCGCCGCATCGTCGGCGCGCAGCGGCCGGATGTGCACGCGCACGCCGCCGCGGGTCTTGCAGCGCACGTCGAGCCAGCGGGGCTTCTTCGGGGCCGCGGCCGCCGGCTGCTGCGGCGGATCGATCACGCTCATGTCGCCATCCTGGGCGGGCGCACCCGCCAGAAGACCAGCACTGCAAGCGCGGCGCCCTGCAGCACGACCCACGCCAGCATCGCGCTGCGAAAGCCCTGCTCGGTGTGTTCGACGCCGTCGCCCAGGAGGTCGACCGCCACGCCGAACAGCCACTGGGCGAGGAACATTCCGGTCATCGTCAACAGATTGTAGGCGGTGAAGGCGCGCCCGGTGAGCTTCTCGGGAAACGACAGGCTCACGTGCGTCTGCGACAGCGTGTTCACCGTGGCCGCAACCGCCAGCGGCAGCCACAGCAGCCAGGCGGACGTGCCGTGCGCGAGGGCG
Organism: Burkholderiales bacterium; assembly: GCA_003577305.1. GTDB lineage: Bacteria > Pseudomonadota > Gammaproteobacteria > Burkholderiales > Burkholderiaceae_E > Zeimonas. The sequence goes on along the minus strand of QEVL01000024.1, from coordinate 51,711 downwards.
ATCGCCAGCTCCAGCACGAGCATGACGGCGACGCCGCCGGCCACCACGCGCAGGGTGGTCCAGCCGCGGCGCACCAGCATCGGCACCGCCCAGCCCAGCGCCAGGTAGCCCAGCATCAGCACCAGGTTGAAGACGAACAGCGCCTGCGCGGCGCTCTCGGCGTCCATGCCGAGCACCTTGCGCAACCACGGGCCGATCCACAGGCCCTGGAACGCGATGAAGCTCGCCTGCACCGTGAGCGAAGTCAGGCCGAAGCGCCAGAAATACGGCTCGCCGAACACCTGCCGGTAGGCCGACCAGGGCGCATCGTCGTGATGCGCGGCGCCCGCGGGCTCGCCGGGCAATTGCAGCGCGATCGCCGCGCTCGCCGCGCACAGCAGCGCCGCGGCCACCCAGAACACGCCGCGCCATCCGATCAGCGGCAGCGCCAGCTGCACCGGCACCGTGGTGAGCAGCGCGCCCAGCGTGCCGGCCACCAGCATCCACGCGGCCAGCTGCTGCTGGCGCGCATCGACGTACCAGAAGCGAAAGGCGCGCAGCGAAGACATCAGCGCGCCCGAGACGCCGACGCCGATCAGCGCGCGCGCGACCCAGAGCACGGTGACGCTGTGCGCCAGCGCGAACACCGCGCAACCGGCGGCGGCCACCAGCAGCAGCGTCGCATCCACGCGGCGCGAACCGAAGCGATCGAGCCAGATGCCCAGCGGCATCTGCATCGCCGCGAACGCGAAAAAATAGGCCGACGAGAGCGAGCCGAGCTGCGAGTTCGACAGATCGAACTCGGCGATCAGGTCGGGAGCGATCACCGCGTTGACCGAGCGCAACGCGTACGACATGAAGTAGCCGCTCGCGAACGCGGCGAACACGCGAATCGCGAGCCCAGCCGGAAGCACGGAACTGGCGACGCTGCTCACGGCGTCAGTCGAGAATGCGCAACGATTCGAGAAAGACCTGCGCGTTTGCTGCGTCGCGCTCCGGTCCGATCACCACCGCCTGCCAGGCGCGCTCGCCGCGCGCGACGAAGAGCGCCGACAGGTGCAACCGGCGATCGCCGAGCTGCCCCGACGCTTCGACGCGCACTCCGGGCTGCGTCGCCGTCGTCCGGCCGGCCGGATCGACGATCGGCACCGCCGCTTCGGTCGCCTCGGTTTCACGGCCGCCGATGTTGCGCACCATCGCGCTGCGCATCGCGGCGACGGCCTTCTCGCGGGTGCCCGGCTGCGCATCGGGCAGCACGACCGCACCGACGGTGAACGAGTGCTCGCCGACTCTTGCTCCGCTCATCGTCATCGTCACCGCAAGGCCGTCCAGGTCGATCGGGCGCGCCATCGACGCCGGCTTGCCGGGCAGCATGACGAGACAGCCCGCGCCGGCAGGCCGGATCTCGCGCCAGTTGTAGTCGGGCGCGCACGCGGCCAGTGCGAGCGCGCAAGCGGCCGCGGCCAGCGGCGCCCGCAGCTGGCGCAACCCGGGTCGGGGGTTCATCGGATAATGGTATCAATCGGGCAACGCCCGAACCGGAGACAGGTCATGATCTATGAATTCAAGTCGCGCGCCACGGGCTCGGTCATCATGACCAAACCGGTGGCCGAGTGGATCCTCAAAATCGTCGGCAAGGAGCCCGGCGCCACCGGCATCGTCACGGTCGAGCAGATGCCGGCGGCGATCGCGGCGCTGCGCAAGGCGATCGACGAGGAGCGCGCGGCGCTGCGCGCCGAAGAAAGCGGTGGCGTTGCGGCCGCCGCGCCCGAGGAGGCTGCCGGCGAAGACGCCTGGCTGGTGTCGCTCGCGCAGCGCGCCTTCCCGTTCATCGAGATGCTCGAGGCCGCGCACAAGGCCGGCAAGGACGTCACCTGGGGCGTGTAGCGACGATCTCGCGCATGGCCGCCACCAGCGTCGCGCACTGCTGCGGCGTACCCACCGTGATGCGCAGCCACTGCTCGATGCGCGGGCTGGCGAAATGCCGCACCACGATGCCGCGCTCGCGCAGCGCACGCGCCAGCGCCGCGCCGTCGTGCGCCGGGTGCCGGGCGAAGACGAAGTTCGCCAGCGACGGCAGCACCTCGAAGCCGAGCGCGGCGAGTTCGCCGCTCAGCTGTGCGCGGTTTGCCACCACCGCGTCGCGCGAGCGCTCGAACCACGCCTGGTCGCGCAACGCGGCCTCGGCACCCGCCTGCGCCAGCCGGTCGAGCGGATACGAGTTGAAGCTGTCCTTCAGGCGCACCAGCGCCTCGACGAGCGGCGGCTGTCCGAGCGCATAGCCCACGCGCAGCCCGGCCAGCGCGTGCGACTTCGACAGCGTGCGCACCACCAGCAGGTTCGGATGCGATGCCACCAGCGGCGCCGCCGTCTCGGCGCCGAACTCGACGTAGGCCTCGTCGATCACCACCGGCCAGTCGGCGTTGGCCGCGCACAACCGTGCCACTTCGGCGCGCGCGATCGCGCGGCCGGTGGGCGCATTCGGGTTCGGCAGGATCAGCGGAGCGCCGCCGGTGTAGTCGTCCACCCGCAGCGCGAAACCCTCGCCGAGCGGCACCGTCTCGAAGTCGATGCCGTAGAGCCGGCACCAGGTCGGATAGAAGCTGTAGGTCACGTCGGGGAAACGCAGCGGCCGCGACTGTGCGAGCAAGCCCTGGAACGCGAACGCGAGCACTTCGTCCGAGCCGTTGCCGACGAACACCTGTTCGGATGCGAGCCCCTCGCGCTCGGCGATCGCGGCGCGCAGCGCCGCCGACTGCGGATCGGGATACAGGCGCAGCGTCTGCCCGTTCGTGCCGAGCTCGGCGCCTATCGCCTGTGCGACCGCCGGCGACGGCGGATACGGATTCTCGTTGGTGTTGAGCTTGACCAGCCCGCCGATCTTCGGCTGCTCGCCGGGCACGTACGGGCTCAGCCCAGCGACGATCGCACTCCAGAATCGGGACATGAAACGGGGGCTCAGTAGTGCAGTTCGACGACCACGGCGTGGTTCTGCGCGGCCGGCCAGCTGCGCGCGGCGATGCGCTCGTTGTTGCACTCGGCGACCACGGTGCGCACCGGCGCGGGCGGCAGCACCAGCTTCGACTCCGAGACGCCGGGCGCGCCGGCCGACACGCCGGGCAGCGCTGCGCCGTCGAGGCTCGCATGATCGCGGCGCAGCTGGAAGTAGCCGCGCGGGCGGCTCATGAGCACCACGCTGCCGGCTGCGCGCTCGGCCGCGGTGAGGCGCACCGGCTGCATGTCGACGATGTTCGACGAACGCGGAAACGCCGAGCGGTACACGTGCGTGACCGCGAAACCGGGCGCCGCGACCACGAATTCGTAGGGCGCGTCCGAGCGCGCGGTCATCGGACCCCAGCGGCCGTCGGCGCCGGTGGTGGCCGCGTGCACCGGCGCGCCGAGCCGCTCGCCGGTGAGCGGCACCACTTCGTAGATCTCCACTCTGGCGCCGGCCATCGGCCGATGGCTGTCGGGCTGTTCGATGCGCCCGTCGAGCACCGGCGCCGACTCCGGCACGATCGCCAGCCGCCGTGGCAGCTCGCCGGCGGCGAACTGCCAGGTGCGCTCGAAGACGCGCGAATCGTTGAACGGGCTGCGGGGCACGAAATCGTCGTGCGCGCCGTCGAGCAGCGCGGTACGCAAGGCGGTCTTCGCCGCGGCGCCGTTCTTCACCGAGCTGCGCACCACGTAGCCGCCGCTCGAACTGCCCACCACCACGGCCTTGCTCGTGCGCGTGCTCGCGAGCACGTGATCGACCTCGTCGGACAGGTGCTGCATCGGATCGCCGCTGTCGGCCGGCGGATACGGCATGTCGATCGCAAACAGGCGCTGGCGCGGCCAGCCGTTCGACTCGAACCGCCAGATCATCGTCTGCCACGATGCGGCCGAGTCGCCCCTGCCGTGCACGAAGATCACCGGCGGCCAGGGGTCCCTGCCGAGCCCGAGTTGCGCGCAGCCCGCGAGCGCCGCGAACACAACGGGCGCGAGCAGTGCCAGTCGTCGGTCAGCGGGCATGCGGTTCCTCGTAGAAGCGCCAGGCAGGAAGCGTAGCGCACATTCGCCCGCGTGGCGCATTGCACCTTGCCGGTCGTGGATTGCCGCTCGCGTAGACTCGCCGACGGTGAACACCGACACTCGCCCGCTCCTCGCGCTCGCCGCCACGCTGTCCGTGCAGACGTTCGGCAGCATGGTGCTGAGCATCCCGTCGGTGATCGCGCCGGCCGTCGCACCCTCGCTCGGCCTGGGCGCCGACCGCGTGGGGCTGTTCGTCGGCATCGCCTACTTCGCGGCGATGCTGTCGGGCCTGGCGAGCGGCGGCTGGGTCGCGCGCGTGGGCGCGGTGGCGGTGAGCCAGGCAGCGATGGCGGCCTGCGCTTTCGGCGCGTTCGTCGCCATCGCGGGAAGCCCGCTGCCGCTCGCGCTCGCCGCGGTGCTGGTCGGCGCCGGCTACGGGATGATCAACCCGACCTCGACCAGCCTGCTGGGCCAGCACGCGCCGGCATCGAGCCGCGGTTTCTTCTTCTCGCTCAAGCAGACCGGCGTGCCGCTCGGCGTGGCGTTGTCCGGCCTCACGATGCCCTGGGGACTGCAGGCGCTCGGCTGGCGACCGTCGACCGCCGTGGCGGGCGCCATCTGCATCCTGCTCGCGCTGCTGCTGTGGCCCGCGATCGCGCGGCTCGAGCCGCGCTTCGGACGCGGGCAACGCGGGCGCAGCGCCGCCGCGGTGCAGGCGGCGAACCCCGCGGTGCAGGCGCCGACCGGCGCGGTGCACGCCTCGGCCGCCGACGCCGCTGCACCGGCCCCCGGGCTGATGGCGGTGCTGCGCAATCGTCCGGTGCTGCGACTGAGCCTGATGTCGTTCACCTTCGCGTTCACGCAACTGTGCTTCGTCACTTTTCTCGTGTCGTACCTGAATCTCACGCTCGGGCGCTCGCTGGCGCTGGCCGCCGGCATCCTCGCGGGCGCCCAGCTGATGAGCACCACTGCGCGGATCGCGTGGGGAGTGATCGCCGACCGCTGGGTCGATCCGGCCGTGCTGCTCGGCGGCCTCGGCCTCGCGATGGCCGCCTCGAGCGTCGGGCTCGCACTGCTGCCGGCTTCGGCCGGCGACGCGGCGATCGTGCTGGCGGCCACCGCCTGCGCGGCCACCGCGATGGGCTGGAACGGCGTCTACTTCGCCGAACTCGCGCGTCTGTCGAAACCCGGCGAGGCAGCCGCGCTCGCCGGCGCCTCGCAGTTCTTCACCTTCAGCGGCAGCATGGCCGGCCCGATCGTGTTCGCCGAGATCATCGGGCACGGCGGCACTTATGCGGGCGCCTACGCCACGCTCGCGCTGCTGCCGGCGGCAGCCGGGCTCATGATGTTGCGCCAGCGCGCCCGGCGCCGCCATGCCGGGGCGGCACGCGCCGAGGGTCGGGATGGGCCATGACGGGGCGAGGCCGTGCGCTCAGGCAACCACGACTTCCGGCGCCGCCAGCGCCTTTGCGCGCCTGGCGAGCTTCAGATCGAAAGTGACGAACCGTTCGACGTGCCGGCCGGCCGCGAGATGCAAGGCGTCGCCGAAGTCCAACCCACGCTCGTACCAATCGAACGCGATCGCGATTCGCACGGGATCTTCCGGCCGCACCTGCGGCAGGCCCAGCACGCCGCGCAAACCGCGCAGGATGGCGGAGCGCTCGAGGTCGTAGGCATGGCGCAGCACCCACTCGGTTTCGAGCAGCACCGTGACCGCGATGAAGATCTCGTGGTCGGCGAAGAACGCCGCCGCGCGCCGTGCCTGCGCCGGGTCGTCGTTGGTGAGCAGACGCACGACGACATTAGTATCGACCGCGAGCACGCTGCTCCTTTGCGCCACGCGCGATCGCATCCTCCATCTGATCGAGCGACTTCCGCGGCCCGGCGTAACCCGTGCAGCCGATCACTTCCTCGATTTCCGTCCGCTTGAACGGACTCACCGGCCGCAGCAGGATGCCCTCGTCGACTTCCTCGACCAGGAATTCGGTGCCCGGAGGCCAGTTGCGCGCATCGCGCACCGACTTGGGCACGACAACCTGCCCTTTCGAGGACAGACGGGTGGTTTCCATGACAGGCATCGCGGCCCGAGCCGCATCGGTAAGACTGAAGTAAGAGCAATTATAGCCCCGGCGCCGTGCCCGGGCAACCAGCCGTTCTCAGTAAGTCTCCAGGTGCAGCCGCCCTTCGCGCTTCAGGCGCCCGGCGAGTTCCTCCCACTGCACGCCCGCCTGCGTGGCCACCTCGCGCAGCGCGGCGAGCACGCCTTCTTCCATGCTCTTCAGACCGCAGACGTAGACGAAGGTGTCGCCGTCGGCCAGCAGCGCGGCGAGGTCGGCGGCACGCTCGCGCATCACGTCCTGCACGTAGCGCTTCGGCGAATCGGGTGCGCGCGAGAACGCGAAGTTCACGTCGATGAAGTCGCGCGGCAGGTTCATCAGCGGGCCGAAGTACGGCAGCTCCTTCTGCGTGCGCGCGCCGAAGAACAGCATCAGCCTGCCGCCTTCGAACTTGCCGCGCAGGCGGCGCCGGTACTCGGTCATCGCGCGCATCGGTGCGCTGCCGGTACCGGTGCAGATCATCACGATGTTCGAGCGCGGATGGTTCGGCATCAGGAACGAGGCGCCGAACGGGCCGATCACCTTCACCGTGTCGCCCTTTTTCAGGTCGCACAGGTAGTTCGAGCACACACCGCGCACCGGCTGGCCGTCGTGGTCGACGGTGACCCGCTTCACCGTGAGCGACAGGTTGTTGTAGCCCGGGCGCTCGCCGTTGCGCGGGCTGGCGATCGAGTACTGGCGCGCCACGTGCGGCTTGCCGCGTTCGTCCACGCCCGGCGGCAGGATGCCGATCGACTGGCCTTCGAGCACCGGGAACGGCATCGCGCCGAAGTCGAGCACGATGTGGTGCGTGTCGCTCTCGGTGCCGGCGTCGGTCACGCGGTAGTTGCCGACCACCGTGGCGATGGTCGGGTTCTTCGGGCCGTACAGGTTGGTATATGCATGCGCGGCCGACCACGGCGGCACCGTCGCGCCGAACGAAGCGGCGGTCACCGCGGTCTCGAAGCCCGATGCGTCCGCCGCGACGACGGCGCCGGTGGGCGCTGCCGCCTCCTCGATCGCCGCCGGCGCCTCGGCCACGACCCCTTCGGGCAGCGGCACCTCGGGCGGCAGTTCGTCCCACTCGAACTGCGCCGCGAGCGGCCAGGCGGCGCTCTTGAGCACCATCCGCCAGTTGTCGATCGCGCCCGTCGGGCACGGCGGCACGCAGGCCATGCACTGCTGGCAGATCGCCGGATCGACCACGTAGTTGCGCGAGTCGTGCGTGATCGCGTTGACCGGGCACGCCTCCTCGCAGGTGTTGCAGCGGATGCAGATCTCGGGGTCGATCAGGTGCTGCTTGAGCACTTCCGGCGTGCCTCCCATGGCCTGGTCCAGTCGGTGAATCAGTTGAAGCGCACGTACTCGAAATCGATCGGCTGGCGGTTGATGCCCATCGCCGGCGGCGCGATCCAGTGGGCGAACTTGCCCGGCTCGATCACGCGGCCCATCAGCGAAGCGACGAATGCGCGGTCTTCGTCGCTCGGCAGCCACTCGTCGCGGTGCGCATTCCACTCGGCCTCGGAGACCACGTTGCCTTCGGGCGAAACCTTCAGGCCCGCGAGCGTGCCGATCTGCCGGTGGAACGCCTTGTGCGGCACCTTCAGCCGGAACGAAATGCCCGCCTTCTCGATCACCTTGTTCCAGCGCTGCACGCCGGCCACCGAGTCCTTGATGTAGTCGTCGCGCAGCACTTCGTTCAGCGCGTTGAGCATCGGCACTTCCTTCTCGACGAGCGCGCCGCCCGAGACGTCGAGCAGCTTGTAGCTCGCGCCCTTGAGCAGGTGGTCGTCGGTGCGCTTGCCTTCCTCGAAGCGGCCCTTGAGCCCGGAGCTGTAGAACGTGGCGGCGTTCGACGACTGGTCGGCGCCGAACAGGTCGATCGTCACGCTGAAGTGGAAGTTCAGGTAGCGCTGGATCGTCTGCAGGTCGATCGCGCCGGCCGCGCGCACCTTCGCCGGGTCGTCGGTCTTCAGCTGGTTCATCACCTCGCAGGTGCGCTGCACGATGCGCGAGATGCCCGACTCGCCCACGAACATGTGGTGCGCTTCCTCGGTGAGCATGAACTTCGTGGTGCGCGCCAGCGGATCGAAGCCCGACTCGGCGAGCGCGCACAGCTGGAACTTGCCGTCGCGGTCGGTGAAATAAGTGAACATGAAGAACGACAGCCAGTCGGGCGTCTTCTCGTTGAACGCTGCGAGGATGCGCGGATTGTTCGCGTCGCCCGAGCGGCGCTCGAGCAGCGCCTCGGCTTCCTCGCGGCCGTCGCGGCCGAAGTAGCGGTGCAGCAGGTAGACCATCGCCCACAGGTGCCGGCCTTCTTCCACGTTCACCTGGAAGAGGTTTCTCATGTCGTAGAGGCTGGGCGCGGTGAGACCCAGGTGGCGCTGCTGCTCCACCGAGGCCGGCTCGGTGTCGCCCTGCGTGACGATGATGCGGCGCAGGTTGGCGCGATGCTCGCCCGGCACGTCCTGCCAGGCGGGTTCGCCGAGGTGGTCGCCGAAGTGGATCTTGCGCTCCTTGTCGGCCGGGTTCAGGAAGATGCCCCAGCGGTAGTCGGGCATCTTCACGTAGCCGAACTGCGCCCAGCCGCTCGGGTCGACGCTCACCGCGGTGCGCAGATAGACGTCGTAGGCGGTGGAGCCGTCGGGGCCCATGTCCTGCCACCAGTTCAGGAAGCCGGGCTGCCAGTGCTCGAGCGCGCGCTGCAGCGTGCGGTCTTCCGACAGGTTGACGTTGTTGGGGATCTTCTCGCTGTAGTTCACGGTGCTCATGGGTTGCTCCGGAGATTAAACACGGTTCCAGTCGAAGGCAGCTTTCTCGCCCTTGCCGTAGACCTTCAGTGCGCCCTTGTCGCCGACCGCGTTCGGGCGGATGAAGATCCAGTTCTGCCAGGCGGTGAGCCGGCCGAAAATGCGCGTCTCCATGGTCTCCTTGCCGGCGAAGCGCAGGTTCGCTTCGAGGCCGGTGAGCGCATCGGGCGACATCGCGGCGCGCTCTTCCACTGCGATGCGGATCTCGTCGGCCCAGTCGATGTCGTCGGGCGCGGCCGTGACCAGCCCCAGCGCCTCGGCGCGCTCGCCGTCGAGCGCCTCGCCGATCGCCGCGCGCGCGGCCGCGAGCGGCGCCTCCTCCTCGTAGAACCGGCGCGCAAGGCGCGACTGGCCGTTCACCATCGGATAGGCGCCGAAGTTCATTTCGGTGAGCGCGATGCGCGGCGCCTTCGCGGGCTCGTCGGGCAGCGCGAGCATGTAGCTGCGATCGGCCGCGAACGCGATCTCGGCCAGCGTGCCGGCAAAGCAGGAACCCGGTTCGATCAGCGCGAACATCGTGCGCGCGCTCACGTCGAGCCGCGCGAGCGTGCGCCGCAGCATGCCGATCGTCTCGCGCACGAACCAGTGATTCCGATGCGCGGCAAGCGTGGCGTCGGCCGCCTGCACTGCAGCCGGATCGCCCTCGGTCTTCATCAGCCACACGCCGAGGTCGAGCTCGTTGGTGCGCAGCGACAGGATCGCGTCGTCGAGCTCGCGCGCCATCTGCAGCGGCCACCAGTTGGCGCCGGCGGCGACGATCGCGTCGGGCTCCGAAGGCTGCGCGCCGGCCGGGCCCTTCACCACGAAAGTGGCGGTGCGCTTCGCGCGGTCGATCTGCACGTCGACGTAGCGGTAGTGGTAGCCGGCGTCGTCGATCGTGCGCTCGAGCGCCACCAGCGGAACGCCCTTCGCATCGGCCGGACGATCGCTTTGCGCGGCCAGCGCCAGCGCGCGCTCGTTCACCACGCGCGCGAAGTCCTGCGGCTTGACCACTTCGTCGACAAGGCGCCAGGCTTTCGCGCGCTGGCCGCGCACCCCTTCGGTGGTGGTGCAGAAGACGTCGGCGCGGTCGTGGCGCACCTTGCGCTTGTCGGTGACGCGGGTGAGCCCGCCGGTGCCCGGCAGCACGCCGAGCAGCGGCACCTCGGGCAGCGACACGGTGGAGGAGCGATCGTCGACCAGCACGATGTCGTCGCAGGCGAGCGCGAGTTCGTAGCCGCCGCCGGCGCAGGCGCCGTTGAGCGCCGCCAGGAACTTGAGTCCCGAGTGCCGGCTCGAATCCTCGATGCCGTTGCGCGTTTCGTTGGTGAACTTGCAGAAGTTCACTTTCCACGCGTGGCTGGAGAGCCCGAGCATGAAGATGTTCGCGCCCGAGCAGAAGATGCGATCCTTGGCGCTGGTGACGACCACCGCGCGCACCTCGGGATGTTCGAAGCGGATGCGCTGCAGCGCATCGTGCAGCTCGATGTCCACGCCGAGGTCGTAGGAGTTCAGCTTCAGCTTGTAGCCCGGGCGAATGCCCGCGTCTTCGTCGATGTCGAGCGACAGCGTCGCGATCGGTCCGTCGAAGCCGAGCTTCACGTGGCGATACCTCGATGGCTCGGTCTGGTAGTCAACCCGGGGAGATTCGTTCATGATGAATTATATTGCCGAATTGATGTGAATCAATGCATAATGATGCATGTCGCGGGCGGCGTCAACCCCCCGGACCGCGCCAGCACCCCATTCGCAGAGACGTTTTCTTCATGAGGATCCGGACATGACTCGACTGCTCGACAACCATCTCGCGGGCCGCTGGCAGAGCGGCGGCGGCGCCGGCATCGCGCTGCTCGATCCGGTGCTGGGCACCGAACTGGTGCGCGTCTCGGGCGCGGGACTCGACCTGGCCGAGGGCTATGCGTTCGCGCGCGATCGCGGCGGCGCAGCACTGCGCGCGCTCACCTACGCGGAACGCGCAGCGCTGCTTGCGCGCATCGTCGAGCTGCTGCAGGGCAAGCGCGACACCTGGTACGACATTGCGCTGCAAAACTCGGGCACGACGCGCAACGACTCGGGAGCGGACATCGACGGCGCGATCTACACGCTCGGCCAGTACGCTCGCTGGGGCGCGAAGCTCGGCGACGCACGCTGCCTCGCCGACGGCGAGCCGGTGAAGCTCGGCAAGGACGGCGCGTTCCAGAGCGCGCACTTCCTCGTGCCGCAGCGCGGTATCGCCCTGCTCATCAACGCATTCAACTTCCCCGCGTGGGGTCTTTGGGAGAAGGCGGCGCCGGCGCTGCTCTCGGGCGTGCCGGTGGTGGTCAAGCCGGCCACTGCCACCGCATGGCTCACGCAGCAGATGGTGGCCGAGGTGATCGAGGCCGGCGTGCTGCCCCCCGGCGCGCTGTCGATCGTCTGCGGGCGCTCGGAGGGCCTGATCGAAGCGCTGCAACCGTTCGACCTGGTCTCGTTCACCGGCTCGGCCGACACCGCGCGCACGATCTGCGCGCACGACAACGTGCTGCGCCACTCGATCCGCGTGAACGCGGAGACCGACAGCCTGAACAGCGCAGTGCTCGGCCCCGACGCTGCGCCGGGCAGCGAAGCGTTCGCGCTGATGGTAAAGGAGGTGGTGCGCGAGATGACGATCAAGTCGGGGCAGAAGTGCACCGCGATCCGCCGCGTGCTGGTGCCGCAGGCGCACGCCGCGGCCGCCACCGAGGCGATCGCCGCGGCGCTTGCCGCGGTGAAGGTCGGCAATCCGCGCAACGAAGCGGTGCGCATGGGCGCGCTGGCCAGCCGCGCACAACTCTCGGCGGTGCGCGACGGGCTCGCCGCGCTCGGGCGCGAAGCGCAACTCGCCTGGGCCGGCAGCGAAGCCGATCTGGTCGACGTCGACCCGAAAGTGGCCGCCTGCGTGATGCCGCACCTGCTGAAGGTCGACGACGGCGACGCCGCGACGCTCGCGCACGATCTCGAGGTGTTCGGGCCGGTGGCCACCGTGGTGCCGTATCGCGACGCCGACCACGCGTTCGCGCTCGCGCGCCGCGGCTTCGGCTCGCTGGTCGCGTCGGTGTTCAGCGACGACACCGAGTTCGTCGCGCGCGCCGCGATCGAGATGGCGCACGCGCACGGGCGCCTGCACGTGGTCACGCCGGCGGTCGGCAAGAGCCACACCGGCCACGGCAACGTGATGCCGATGTCGCTGCACGGCGGACCGGGCCGTGCCGGCGGCGGCGAGGAGCTCGGCGGACTGCGTGCGCTCGGCTTCTACCACCAGCGCAGCGCGGTGCAGGCGCCGGTGGAAGTGCTGGCGAAGCTGTCCGGGGGCGCGGCGCCGTGGCAGGGGGGAGCCGGTTGACACGAAATTCGTGTTACACTGTTTCCGTGTCATGAAGAACATCACCATCACACTCGACGAGAAAACCGCCGCCTGGGTGCGGGTGGCAGCGGCGCGCGAAGACATGAGCGTCTCCCGCTTCATTGCCGGAATGCTGGAGAGGCGCATGCGCGAATCGCGCGACTACGCGAACGCGATGCGCCGCTTTCTCGCGCGCGGGCCCACGCGGATCAACGCAGCCGGATCGAGGCTGCCCACGCGCGACGAGCTTCATGAGCGTGCCGATCTTCGTTGACACCAATGTGCTGGTGTACGCGCGCGACGCGGACGACCTCCGGCGCCAGCCGATCGCCCACGCGTGGCTCGAATGGCTGTGGGCCGAGCAACTCGGACGCACCGGCATGCAGGTGCTCTCGGAGTACTACGTCACCGTCACCCGCAAGCTGAAGCCGGGCCTGTCCGAAGAAGAGGCCTGGGACGACGTCGAAGCGTTGATGCAGTGGCGGCCGCAACCCGTCGATGCGGCAACGATGCAGCGCGCGCGCGCCATCCAGGCACGGCATCGCCTCTCGTGGTGGGATGCGCTCGTCGTCGCTGCGGCGCGCGAGCAGGGCTGCCCGGTGCTGCTCACCGAAGACCTGCAGGACGGTGCGCTCGTCGACGGCGTGCGGGTACGCAATCCGTTCTCGTACTCCATCCACGACGCGGGCGCCGAAATCCGGGCGCACAATGAGGCGCCCCGACGAAAACCCCGAAGAGGCGAATCGTGACGAACCACGTCTACAAGCACATCGAACTCACCGGCTCGTCGAAGACCGGCACCGACGACGCGATCCGCAACGCGCTCGCGAAAGCGCACGAGACGGTGCGCAACATCCAGTGGTTCCGCGTGGTCGAAACGCGCGGCCACGTGGTCGAGGGCAAGGTCGCGCACTGGCAGGTGACGATCGATGTCGGGTTCACGCTGGAGTGACGCGCGCCGCGCCGCGGCAGCCCTCGCGCTGATCGCCGCGGGCGCGCTGCCGATCGCGGCCGTGGCGCAACCGCGCGCGACCAACGCCGCGAACGGCGCCAGCGACCCCGAAACGCGCTACCGGCTCGAGCGCGAGCACTGCGAGCGCATCGAATCGCCCGAAGAGCGCGCCGCCTGCCTGCGCGAAGCGGCCGCGGCGCGCGCCGAGGCACGCCGCGGCTGGCCGGGCGCCGCGCCCGACGACCCGATCCGCTATCTCGAAAACGCGCTGCGCCGCTGCGAGCCGCTGCCACCCGAAGAGCGCGCCGACTGCGAATATCGCGTGCGCGGCGGCGGCACGATTCGCGGCAGCGTCGAAGCGGCGCCGGCGCCGCACCCGAATCGCTGAAGCGACGCGGCCCGCGGCCGCACCGCCGGGTCGGGGGAGGCGGCCTCGCGTTTTGCTACCCTTGCGGCGTGCAGCGGGTTCCCGCTCTCGTTGCATCCGTCACGAGGAATCACGCCATGGCTTCACTGGCCGACGACTATCCGCGCCTGCTTTCGGGTCGGCACGAACCGCCGTGCCTGTCGCTGTATCAACCGACGCACCGGGTGCACCCCGACAACCAGCAGGACCCGATCCGCTTCCGCAACCTGGTGAAGGCGCTGGCCGACTCGCTGCTGCGCAAGTACCCGGCGCGCGACGGCGCGGCGCTGCTCGCGCCGTTCGAGGCGCTGGCGGCCGACCACGACTTCTGGAACCACACGCTCGACGGCCTGGCGGTGCTCGCCGCGCCGGGGTTCTTCCGCGCCTGGCGCCTGCAGCGGCCGGTGGCCGAACTCACCGTGGTGGCCGACAGCTTCCACACCAAGCCGCTGATGCGCATCCTGCAATCGGCCGACCGCTATCACATTCTCGGGCTGAATCGCCACGAAGCGCGGCTGTTCGAGGGCAACCGCGACGCGATCGCCGAGGTCGACCTGGCGATCGACTCGGCCGCGCCCGCGCCGGTGCGCGAGCGCGCCACGCGGGTCTACGGCTCGGGCGCGCTGGGCGCGACCACGCGGCACGGCACCGACCTGAAGCAGGCGATGCGCGACCGGGAGACCGAGCACTTCTTCCGCACGATCGACGCCGACGTGCTCGAGCACTATTCGCGCCCCACCGGCCTGCCGCTGCTGCTCGCGGCGCTGCCCGAGCACCATCGCCTGTTCCGCGGCATCAGCCGCAATCCGATGCTGGCGGCCGACGCCCTCGACGTGCACCCCGACGACCTGTCGCTCGATCAGCTGCGCACGCGCGCCTGGGCGCTCGTCGAGCCCTGGTACCTCGCGCGGCTCGCGAAACTGGTGAACGCTTTCGAAGCGGCCAGGCCGAAGAGAGCGGGCAGCGACGACCTGCACGAAGTGGCGAAAGCCGCCGCGGCCGGCCAGGTGGCCACGCTGCTGATCGAGGCCGACCGCATCATTCCGGGGCGTTTCGATCCCGCCGACGGCAGCGTGGTCGAAGCCAACCTTGCCGACCCCGAGGTGGACGACCTGCTCGACGACATCGGCGAGCGCGTGATCGCGACCGGCGGCGAAGTGGTGATCGTGCCGGCGGCGCGCATGCCGACGATCACCGGGCTGGCGGCGATCTACCGCTTCCCCGGTTAGACGCGCATCACTCGATGAACATCGTCGCCGGGCACTCGAGGTAGCCGCGCAGCGCCTGCACGAACTCGGCGCCGTGCATGCCGTCGACCACGCGATGGTCGAACGACGACGACAGGTTCATCATCCTGCGCGCCACCACCGCGCCGCCGAGAATCACCGGCCGCTCGACGATGCGGTTCACGCCCACGATCGCCACTTCCGGGTGGTTGATCACCGGCGTCGATGCGATGCCGCCGAGCGCGCCCAGGCTGGTGACGGTAATCGTCGAGCCCGACAGTTCGTCGCGCAGTGCCTTGCCGCTGCGCGCGGCCTGCGCGAGCCGCGCGATTTCGGCCGCCGCGGCCCACAGGTCGAGCGCCTCGGCATGGCGCAGCACCGGCACCATCAGCCCGGCCCCGGTCTGCGTGGCGATGCCCGCGTGCACCGCGCCGTAGCGGGTGACCACGTTGACCTCGTCGTCGTAGCGCGCGTTCACCTGCGGATACGCGCGCACCGCCAGCACGATCGCGCGCAGCAGGAACGGCAGCAGCGTGAGCCGCCCGCGTTCGGCGCCGTGCTTCGCGTTGAGTTGCGCGCGCAGCGCCTCCAGTTCGGTGACGTCGACTTCCTCGACGTAGCTGAAGTGCGGAATGTGGCGCTTGGCCTGCTGCATCTTCTCGGCGATGCGCCGGCGCAGGCCGATCACCGGCACCGCCAGCTCGTCGTGGCGCTCGGCGTAGCGCGGCCCGGCGGGTGCGCGCGCGGGCGCGGGTGCGTCCGCGCGCGCCGCCGCCCCGGGGGCGGGCGCGATCGCCCGCGCTGCGAAACGCTCTAGGTCTTCGTGCCGCACGCGCCCGCCCGGCCCGCTGCCGGGCACCTGCCGCAGGTCGATGCCGCGATCGCGCGCATGGCGGCGCACCGACGGCGACGCGAGCGGCTTGTCGACAATCACGGGCGCCTCCGGCGCGGCGTCGCGGATCGCAGTGCCCGTCTCGGCCGCCGGGCCCAGTTCCGCCCCGGCCGGGCGTGACGTCCCCGCCCGCCGGGCCGTCGCTGTCGCTCCCGCCGCCGGTTCCACCCCAGCCGCCGTCACATCGACCCGAGCCGGCCCTGCCCCACCAGCCGGCTCGATCCGGATCAGTTCCGCGCCCACGGCGAGCATCTGTCCCGCTTCGCCCGCGAGCGCGACCACGGTGCCCGCCAGCGGCGACGGTATCTCCACGCTCGCCTTGTCGGTCATCACGACCGCCAGCGGCTGGTCTTCGGCGACCGCGTCGCCCGTCTTCACCAGCCACTCGACCAGCTCGACTTCGGCAATGCCCTCGCCGATGTCGGGCACCTTGATCGTGCGGGCGGCCATGCTCAGGCCTCCATCGCGCGGCGCATCGCCGCGCCGACCCGCTTCGGCCCGGGGAAGTAGGCCCACTCCTGCGCGTGCGGGTACGGCGTGTCCCAGCCGGTGACGCGCTCGATTGGCGCCTCGAGGTGGAAGAAGCAGTGCTCCTGCACCAGCGCCACCAGCTCGGCGCCGAAACCGCTGCTGCGCGTGGCCTCGTGCACCACCACGCAGCGGCCGGTCTTCCTCACCGACTCGACGATCGTGTCGAGGTCGAGCGGCCACAGGCTGCGCAGGTCGATGATCTCGGCGTCGATGCCGGTCTCGGCGGCGGCCGCCTCGGCCACGTAGACCATCGTGCCGTAGGCGAGCACGGTGAGATCGCTGCCCGGGCGCTGCACCGCCGCCGACTCGAGCGGCACGGTGTAGTAGCCCTCGGGCACCTCGCCGCGCGGATGCTTCGACCACGGCACCACCGGCCGGTCGTGGTGGCCGTCGAACGGCCCGTTGTACAGCCGCTTGGGCTCGAGGAAGATCACCGGATCGCCGCACTCGATCGCCGAGATCAGCAGCCCCTTGGCGTCGTACGGATTCGACGGCATCACGGTGCGCAGCCCGCAGACGTGCGTGTAGAGCACCTCCGGGCTCTGGCTGTGCGTCTGGCCGCCGTAGATGCCGCCGCCGCACGGCATGCGGATCGTGATCGGCGCGGTGAAGTCGCCCGCCGAGCGGTAGCGCAGCCGCGCCGCCTCGGAGACGATCTGGTCGTAGGCCGGATACGAGTAGTCGGCGAACTGGATCTCGACCACCGGGCGCAATCCGTAGGCCGCCATGCCGATCGCGGTGCCGACGATGCCCCCCTCGGAGATCGGCGCATCGAACACGCGCGTGCGCCCGTGCTTCGCCTGCAGACCCTCGGTGACGCGGAACACGCCGCCGAAGTAGCCGACGTCTTCGCCGTAGATCACCACGTCGGGATCACGCGCGAGCATCAGGTCCATCGCCGAGCGCAGCGCCTGGATCATCGTCATCCGGGTGCGCGCTCCGGCGGCCGGGGCGCTCGGCGTGACTGCCGCTGGCGTGCTCATGACTCGCTCCTCGACTGTTCGCGCTGCCGGCGCAGGTGCGCCGGCATCTGCGCGTAGACGTCCTCGAAGATCGTGTCGGCCGACGGCACGCGCCCGTCGAGCAGCGTGCCGTGGCGCTCGGCTTCCTTCTGCGCGGCAATCACCTCGGCCTCGATCTCCTTGCGCAACTGCTCGCCCTGCTGCGCCGACCACTCGCCGAGCGTCTCCAGGTGGCGCTCGAGCCGCGCCACCGGATCGCCCAGCGGAAAGCGCTGCCAGTCGTCGGCGGGCCGGTATTTCGACGGATCGTCGGAGGTGGAGTGCGCGCCCGCGCGATAGGTGACCCATTCGATCAGCGTGGGCCCGAGGTTGTGGCGCGCGCGCTCGGCCGCCCACTGCGAGGCGGCGAACACCGCGAGGAAGTCGTTGCCGTCGACCCGCAGCGACGCGATGCCGGCGCCCACGCCGCGCGACGCGAAAGTGGCGCGCTCGCCGCCGGCGATCGCCTGGAACGTGGAGATCGCCCACTGGTTGTTGACCACGTTCAGGATCACCGGCGCGCGGTACACGTGCGCGAACGTGAGCGCGTTGTGGAAGTCGGGCTCGGCGGTGGAACCGTCGCCGATCCAGCCCGAAGCGATCTTCGTGTCGCCCTTGATCGCCGAGGCCATCGCCCAGCCCACCGCCTGCACGAACTGCGTGGCCAGGTTGCCCGAGAGCGAGAAGAAGCCGTCCTTGCGCCGCGAGTACAGCACCGGCAGCTGGCGGCCCTTCAGCGGGTCGCATTCGTTCGACAGCAGCTGGCAGATCAGCTCCTGCAGCGGCACCTGCTTCGCCATCAGCAGCCCGAGCTGGCGGTAGCTCGGGAAGAACATGTCGCCGTCGCGCAGCGCCATCGCCTGCGCGACCGCGATCGCCTCCTCGCCCAGGCACTGCATGTAGAACGACAGCTTCTTCTGGCGCTGCGCGATCAGCATGCGCGCGTCGAAAATGCGCGTGACCAGCATCGCGCGCAACCCGAAGCGCAGCCGTTCGGGGTCGAGCCGCGGCGCCCACGGGCCCAGCGCGTGGCCCTCGTCGTCGAGCACGCGCACCAGCGAGGCGGCGAGATCGGCGGTGTCGGCAGCGCGCACCTGGATCGGCGGCCGGCGCGCCTCGCCGGCGGGCGCCAGGCGCAGGTAGGAAAAATCGGTGGGATGGCCCGGACGCCCGGTGGGCTCGGGCACGTGCAGGCGCAGGGGCTTGGCGCGCTCGTTCATGGTCGTCGCTCCACGTCCGATCGTGTCGGGCGCAAGTTCGATGTGCGCCGGGTGGCGACAGCTGGATATTCTGCGCCCGCGCGTCTTCGAAGGATAGCCGGGCGCAGTGGCGCTGTCTGCCAAAAGGCCTAAGCCGACATGGCGATTGCAGTGCCGCGCGGAAATCTGCATCCTCGGGGGATGAAGGTCACCCTCGATCTCGAAGAGGCACTGCTGGCCGAGGCGAAAGCACTCGCCGCGCATCGGGGCATCACCCTTGCACGGATCGTCGAGGAAGCCCTGCAGCTTCGCCTGTGTACGCGAGAAGTGCCCCGGAAGCGGGTTCGCACACACCTGCGGGTGTTTCGCGGCAAAGGTGGCCTGCAGCCCGGCGCCGATCCACGCAGCAATGCATCGCTGATGCAGGCGGCCGACGCCGGTGACCTCTGACGTCAACCTGCCGGGCGCAGCCCCGGATTCGCCTCTGAGTTCTGCTTCAACGTAGACCCGACGTGGTTACGCCACGTGCTGCATCTTGTTGGCGTAGTCGCGCCCCGAAGTCGCGGGCGGTAGCGGACGTCCTTCCTTGATGTAGAGCTCGATCGTCTCCTCGACGATCTGGCTGAGCTCTTCGAACACAGCCAGCTCGTCATCTCCGTGGCAGCCACCGTACAGAAGCCCTGGCGCGCTACCAACGTAGCACCGATCTTCGTCGGACCACTCGACAATCTTGACGTAACGAGCAGAACGCTTCACTTCTTCGATACCTCGATCGCCGTGTTCACTGCACGGACCTGATACTGCTTCGCGTCGTCGCCGGGAGCTCCGGAAATGGTAATCGGTCTAGATGGACGACCGCCGTCGCTCTAAAGCACCGGCGCCAGCACCCGCCGCAGCTCTCCCTCGTCGCGCGCGGCGCGCGCCGCGCAGTCCTTCAGCTGGTCTTCGCCGATGCGGCCCACCGCGAAGTAGTCGGCCAGCGGGTGCGAAAAATAGAACCCGCTCACGCTCGAGGCCGGCGTCATCGCGAAGTGCTCGGTGAGGTTCATGCCGATCTCTTCGGCGCGCAGCGTGTCGAAGAGCGCGCGCTTCACCGTGTGCTCGGGGCAGGCAGGATAGCCGGGCGCGGGGCGGATGCCGCGGTACTTCTCGGCGATGAGTTCCTCGTTCGAGAGCGTCTCGCCGGCCGCGTAGCCCCACAGGTCGCGGCGCACGCGCGCGTGCAGGCACTCGGCGAAGGCCTCGGCCATGCGGTCGGCGATCGCCTCGAGCATGATCACCGAGTAGTCGTCGAGCAGCCTCGTGAACTCGGCGAGCTTCTTCTCGATGCCCAGGCCGGCAGTCACCGCGAACATGCCGATGTAGTCGGCGATGCCGCTCGGCTTGCCGTCGATGTACTTCGGCGCGATGAAGTCGGCCAGGCACTTGTTGGCCACGCCTTCGCGCTTGGCGGTCTGCTGGCGCAGGTTGCGCCAGGTGAAGGCCACCTCGGTGCGCGTCTCGTCGGTGTAGATCTCGATGTCGTCGTCGTTCACCGTGTTGGCCGGCAGGAAACCCGCCACGCCGTTGGCGGTGAGCCAGCGGCCCTCGATCACGCGCCTGAGCATCGACTTGCCGTCGGAGTACACGCGGCGCGCCGACTCGCCCACCACTTCGTCTTCGAGCAGCGCCGGAAACGCGCCGTGCAGGTCCCAGGTCTGGAAGAACGGCCCCCAGTCGATGAACGCGGCGATCTCGGCCAGGTCGAAATTGCGGAACTCGCGCCGGCCGATGAACCTGGGCTTCGGCGGCCGGTACGGTCCGCCGTCGGGGCCGGCGTGCAGCCAGTCGAAGGGCAGGCGGTTGGCGCGCGCCTGCGCCAGCGGCACCAGGTTCGGCGCCTTCTTCGATGCGTGCTGCGCGCGCACGCGCTCGTAGTCGGCGGCCAGCGCCGCGAGGAACTCGTCGCGCTGCTCGGCCGACATCAGGCCCTGCACCACCGGCACCGAGCGCGACGCGTCGGGCACGTAGACCACCGGCCCCGAGTAGTTGGGCGCCACCTTCACCGCGGTGTGCACGCGCGAAGTGGTCGCGCCGCCGATGAGCAGCGGCACCTTGCGCTCGCGAAACCACGGGTCGCGCTCCATCTCCTTCGCGACGTAGGCCATCTCCTCGAGCGAGGGCGTGATCAGGCCCGAGAGCCCGACGATGTCGGCGTTCTCTTCCTTCGCGCGCGCGAGGAGCTCCGAACACGGCACCATCACGCCCATGTTCACCACCTCGAAGTTGTTGCACTGGAGCACGACGGTGACGATGTTCTTGCCGATGTCGTGCACGTCGCCCTTCACGGTGGCCACCACCACGCGCCCGCGCGACGAGACGTCGGCGCCCGAGGCCTCCAGCTGGCGCTTCTCCTCCTCGATGAAGGGCACCAGGTGCGCCACCGCCTGCTTCATCACGCGCGCCGACTTCACCACCTGCGGCAGGAACATCCTGCCGGCGCCGAAGAGGTCGCCCACGATGTTCATGCCGTCCATCAGCGGGCCCTCGATCACCTCGATCGGGCGGCCGCCGCGCGCGGCGATCTTCGCGCGCACCTCTTCGGTGTCCTGCACCACGAAAGCGGTGATGCCGTTCACCAGCGCGTGCGCGAGCCGCTGCTCCACCGGCTGGTTGCGCCACTCGAGGTTCTCTTCCTTCTTCGCGCCGCCGGCCTTCAGCGTGGCGGCGAACTCGATCATGCGCTCGGTGGCGCTCTTGCCTTCGTCGGGGTGGCCGGCGGGCAGCCGCGGCCTGCGATCGAGCACCACGTCTTCGACGCGCTCGCGCAGTTCCGGGTCGAGCTCGTCGTACACGCCCACCATGCCCGCGTTGACGATGCCCATCGTGAGGCCGGCGCGGATCGCGTGGTAGAGGAACACCGTGTGGATCGCCTCGCGCGCCGGGTCGTTGCCGCGGAAGCTGAACGACACGTTCGAGACGCCGCCCGAGACCTTCGCGTGCGGCAGGTTCGCGCGGATCCAGCGCGTGGCCTCGATGAAGTCGACCGCGTAGTGGTCGTGCTCGTCGATGCCGGTGGCGATCGCGAAGATGTTGGGGTCGAAGACGATGTCTTCGGGCGGAAAGCCCACGCGATCGACCAGCAGCCGGTAGGCGCGTTCGCAGATCCGCACTTTGCGCTCGAAGGTGTCGGCCTGCCCCTGCTCGTCGAAGGCCATCACCACCACGGCCGCGCCGTAGCGGCGGCACAGCGTGGCCTGGCGCAGGAACTCCTCTTCGCCTTCCTTCAGCGAAATCGAGTTGACGATCGACTTGCCCTGCACGCACTTCAGGCCCGCCTCGATCACCGCCCACTTCGAGCTGTCGATCATCACCGGCACGCGCGCGATGTCGGGCTCGGACGCGAGCAGGTTCAGGAAGCGGGTCATCGCCGCCGCCGAATCGAGCATCGCCTCGTCCATGTTCACGTCGATCACCTGCGCGCCGTTTTCCACCTGCTGGCGCGCGACCGCGAGCGCCTCGTCGAACTGCCCGCCGAGAATGAGCCGCGCGAACGCTTTCGAGCCGGTGATGTTGGTGCGCTCGCCCACGTTCACGAAGAGCGACGCGTCGTCGACGGTGAACGCCTCGAGCCCCGAGAGGCGCATTGCGCGCGGGCGCTCGGGCACGCGCCGGGGCGCGACGCCCTCCACCGCCTGCGCGATCGCGGCAATGTGCTCGGGCGTGGTGCCGCAGCAGCCGCCGGCCACGTTGAGGAAGCCGGCGCGCGCGAATTCGCCCAGCAGCCGCGCGGTGACGCCGGGCGTCTCGTCGAAGCCGGTCTCGGACATCGGGTTCGGCAGCCCCGCATTGGGGTAGACGCAGACGAAGGTGTCGGCCTTCTTCGAGAGTTCCTCGACGTACGGGCGCATCAGCGCGGCGCCCAGCGCGCAGTTCAGGCCCACGGCGAGCGGGCGCGCGTGGCGCAGCGAATTCCAGAACGCCTCGACCGTCTGCCCCGACAGGATGCGGCCCGACGCGTCGGTGACCGTGCCCGAGATCATGATCGGCAGTCGCGGCAGGCCCGCGGCTTCGCGTTCGGCCATGATCGCGTCGATCGCGAACACCGCCGCCTTGGCGTTCAGCGTGTCGAAGATCGTCTCGAGCAGCAGCAGGTCGGCGCCGCCTTCGACCAGCGCGCGCACCTGCTCGTCGTAGGCGGCGCGCAGTTCGTCGAAGGTGACGTTGCGTGCGCCGGGGTCGTTCACGTCGGGCGAGATCGACGCGGTCTTCGGCTGCGGGCCCACGGCGCCCGCGACGAAGCGCGGACGCTCGGCGGTGCTGAAGCGGTCGCAGGCCTCGCGCGCGAGCCGCGCCGCGGCCAGGTTCATCTCGCGCGCCAGGTGCGAGAGCCGGTAGTCGGCCTGCGCGATCGCGCTCGCGCCGAAAGTGTTGGTCTCGACGATGTCGGCGCCGGCGGCGAGGAACTGCTCGTGGATCTCGCGCACGATCTCGGGGCGCGACAGCGAGAGCAGTTCGTTGTTGCCCTTCACGTCGCGCGCGAGATCGGCGAAGCGCTGGCCGCGGTAGCCCGCCTCGTCGAGCCGGTGCTGCTGGATCATCGTGCCCATCGCGCCGTCGAGAATCAGGATGCGGCGTTCGAGCAGTTCGCGCAGGCGGGCTTCGGTCGGGCTCATGGCGGGTGGGATCTCGGTGGGATCCGTGGGACGCAAGTGGGACGGCCAGTATAGCCCCGGCGAACCGGCGTGGCGTGAAGAAATTCCACCGTGGCCGTCACCGGCTCGCCGGAAGCGGCGAAGGACCGGGGAGCGGTACGTCGATCCGAGCCGGGCGCCACCGATCCTGAGAAACGAATCGAAAAGCGCCGCCTAATGGATTGAATTCAATAGAACAAGAGTCTTAGGCAAATTTGCGACATTCCGGTGGCCGGAACCCGATCGCCGCCTTGCGCATCTCGCGCGTGCGCGCTATACGCCTACAGTCAAGGTCATTTTCCAGTTTTCCGGAATGCTTCTGGCTGCGCTCGTCTGCCTGGCGATCACCCTGGCGGCGCTGATCTTCGCGATGGCGCTCGCTCCGCGGTGCGGGCTGATTCAACATCCGCAGGGGCACTGCACCCACGACGTGCCCACCCCGGTGGTCGGCGGCATCGGCATGGCGATCGGGCTGTTCGCCACCTGGCTGGTCGCCGACACGGGGAGTCCGGAGATGCCGATCGTGCTCGGCGCCCTGGGGCTGATCCTGATCGGGGTGCAGGACGACCGGGTCGGCCTTCCGGCGCGCCGCAAGCTGCTCGCGCAGACGGCGGTGGTCGCGATCGCGCTCTTCTTCGACGGCGACCTGCTGTACTCGCTGGGCGAACTGCTGCCCGGCGTGCAGGTGCGCCTGGCGGTGCTGGCGCTGCCGTTCACCGTGTTCGCGGTGCTCGGCGTGATCAACGCAGTGAACATGATCGACGGGCTCGACGGCCTGGCCGGCAAGGTGATGCTGTCGTCGTTCGGCTGGCTCGCGGCGAGCATGTGGATGGTGGGCGGCATGACGCGGCTCACCAGCAACCTGGCGATCATCGGTGCGCTGCTCGCGTTCCTGATGTTCAACGCGCGCATTCCGGGGCGCCCGCGCGCGCTGATGTTCATGGGCGACACCGGCAGCATGCTGCCCGGTTACCTGCTGGCGGTGGCGGCGATCGACGCCACCCAGCGCGCGCGCGGCATTCCGCCGGTCACCGCGCTGTGGATCTGCGCGCTGCCGATCGTCGACACGCTGTCGGTGGCGATCCAGCGCATCCGCGACGGACGCCCGCCGATGGCCGCCGGGCGCGACCACCTGCACCACCTGCTGCGCGCCTGGGACGTGCCGGTCGGCAAGGTGGCGCTCGTCGAAGGAGCGATCGCCGCGCTGCTGGGCCTGGCCGGCGTGGCCGGATGGCGGCTCGGGGTTCCCGAATGGATCATGTTCGCGAGCCTGCTCGCGCTCGGCGTGGCCTGGCACCTGGCCAGCGCCGCCGCCTGGCGGCGCATCCGCGCGCGCGAATCGGTGATCGAGGCACTCGTGCCGCTGGCTGCCGACCCGGCGATCGGCGACGCACTCTCCGGCCCGCCGACGATACCGATGCCTTCGCGCGAAATCGATGCCGCCGAGCGCACGATCGCGGGCACCCCGGCCGCAGACGGCGCTGCCGGCAGCGCGGCGATCGCCCCGCGCACCGAGCCGGCGCGTCCCGAAGCGCCGGTATGATGCGGCGCGCCCATTCACCCGCCGACGAGGCTTGCCGTCTTGAGATTCCTGCTCGTCTGTACCGCCAACGTCTGCCGCAGCCCGATGGCCGAAGCGGCGATGCGCCATGCGCTGGCGGCGCGGGGCACGCTGCCGCAGCTCGGCTCGGCGGGCATCGACGCGCTGGCCGACGAGCCGGCGCATCCGCTGTCGATCGCTGCCGTGGCCGAGGCGGGCCTGGGCGACCTGTCGGCGCATCGCAGCCGGCAGGTCTCGCCGCTGCTGGTGCGCAAGGCCGACATGGTGCTGTGCATGGAGGACGTGCAGCGCTCGGCGATCGTCGCGCGCGCGCCGGATGCCGCCGGGCGCGTGCGGCTGCTGGGCCACTGGCGGGGCCTGGAGATCGTCGACCCGGTGGGCGGGCCGGCGCACGAATACCGGGAATGCCTTGAATTGATGATCGACTGCATCGACGAGTGGCTCGAGCGGCTGTCGCGACAGGGACTGCTGCAATGAGGGCGCGCACCGGCTCCTGCACCGGCACCGCGCGCGCGATCGTGCGCGCGGCACGCCCCGCTGCCGCGGTCACGCTCGCCGCGGTGCTCGCCGGCTGCGCCTGGGCGCCCGGCTTCTGGCTCGGCCGCCCGCCGCCCGAACGCAGCGCCGCGCAGCGCGAGGCAGACGCCGTGGTGCCGGTGGCGATCGACTGGGGGCTGATCCACGAACTCGACGCGACCGCGCGCGCGCCGGTGCCGCAGGTGCCCACCGGCGAGGCCGCTGCCTACCGCATCGGCCCCGGCGACGCGCTGCGCGTCACGGTCTGGAACCACCCCGACCTGAACATGGCGCCGAATCTCGCGGTGACGCCGTCCACGCTCACCAGCGGCAGCGCCGCGGTGGCGAGCAACGTGGTGCCGTACCGCGTGGTCGATCGCGACGGCGCCATCTACCTGCCGCTCGCCGGCCGTGTGCCGGCGGTGGGCCGCACCGTGCCCGAGGTGCGCAGCCAGATCGCGCGGCAGCTCTCGCGCTACGTGAAAGATCCGCAGGTGGACGTGGAGATCGCCGCCTACCGCAGCCAGCGCGTGTTCATGGTGGGCGAGCTGAAGACCCCCGGCAACCTCACGATCACCGACGTGCCGATGCCGATCGCCGACGCGATCGGCCAGGCGGGCGGCACCACGACGAACGCCGACCTGTCGGCCGTCACCGTCGCGCGCGGCGACAAGACCTACACGGTGGACCTCGAGCGGCTCTTCTACGAGGGCGACCTGTCGCTGAACATCGTGCTGCGGCACGGCGACGTGGTGACGGTGCCCGACCGGCGCCAGCGCAAGATCTTCGTGCTGGGCGAAGTGATGCAGCCCAGGTCGTACCTGCTGCAGCGCGGCCGCACCTCGCTCGCCGAGGCGCTCTCGGATGCGGGCGGCCCGAACCCGCTGTCGGCGCACGCCGGGCAGGTCTACGTGCTGCGCGCCGGCGCCGACGAGAAGCCGGTGATCTACCAGCTCGACGCGCGCTCGCCCGAGGCGCTGATTCTCGCCGACCGCTTCGCGCTGCGACCGCGCGACGTGGTCTACATCGACCCGACACAGCTGGCGCGCGCCGGCCGCGTGCTGGCGCAACTGCTGCCGTGGCTGCAGGGCGCGAGAACCTCGCAGCAGCTCGCGGAGTAGAGCGCGCAGCCACCGAACCCATGGCCGAAAACGTCCCTTCCAGCTCACGCTCGTCGCGCCGCGCGAACGGATCGTCGGCGGGTTCGCCGGCGTCGCCATCGTCGTCGCAATCATCGTCGCGCTCGTCGCTCCGGCCCTCGTCGCACCGCGGCTCGGCGCTCGACGACGACGACACGATCTCGATCGCCGACCTGCTCGAGAACCTGGTCGATCACCGCTGGCTGTTCGCCGGCGTCGCCCTGCTGTGCACGCTGGCCGCGGCCGCCTATGCGCTGCTCGCCACGCCGGTGTACACGGTGGATTCGCTGATCCAGGTGGAAGACAAGAAGGGCAGCACGCTCGGCGCGCTGGCCTCGGTGGCGCAGGCGCTCGACGTGAGCAGCTCGCCGGTGGAAGGCGAGATCGAAGTGGTGCGCTCGCGCACGAACGTGTCGCGCGCGGTGGAGGCGCTGCGGCTGCAAAGCGAAGCCGAAGTGGAGAACCGGCTGCCGCTGGTGGGCGACTGGCTCGCGCGCAAGCTCGAACGCGACGACAACGGCCTGGCGATCGCCCCCAGGCTGCCGCTGGTGAATCCGGCGCACTGGGCCTGGGGCGGCGAACGGCTGCTGCTGGCCGAGTTCGAGACGCCGCCGCAGCAGTACGGCCAGGCGCACCTGCTCACCGTGGGCGAAGACGGCGCCTGGACGCTGCTCGACCCCGACGAGCAACTCGTGCTGCAAGGGCGGGTGGGCACGCGCAGCGAGAACGCGGGCATGGGCTATGCGCTGCGCATCGCCGAACTGGTCGCGCGGCCGGGCACGCGCTTCACGCTGCGGCGCTACTCGCTCACGGCGCGCGCCGAGCAGATCCGCGACGACTTGCGGGTGAGCGAGACCAAGCGCCAGTCGGGCATCATGCGCGTGGAATACCTCGACCCCGATCCGGTGGGCGCGGCGCGCCTGGTGAACGCGATCGCCGACGCCTACGTGCAGCAGAACGCGCAGCGCCGCGCGGCCGAAGCCGAAAAGAGCCTGCAGTTCCTCGAAGACCAGTTGCCGCAGTTGCGCAAGCAGGTGGAGGCTTCGGAAGACGCGCTGAACACTTTCCGCAACCGGCAGCAGACGATCGACATTCCGGGCGAGATCACCGGGCTGCTGTCGCAGGCAGTGGAGCTCGAGAAGAGCCGGCTCGAACTCGAACTGAAACTGAAGGAAGGCGCCGGGCGCTACGAGCCGGCGCACCCGGTGATGCGCGCGCTGCGCGAGCAGGCCGCGAGCATCGGCACGCAGCAAAAGCGCGTGAACGAGCGCATTCGCGCGCTGCCGCAGACGCAGCAGGAATACCTGCGTCTCGCGCGCGACGTGGAAGTGAACTCGCAGCTCTACGTGAGCCTGCTCAACAACGCGCAGCAGCTGCGCGTGGCGCGCGCCGGCACGATCGCCAACGTGTCGATCGTCGATCGCGCGGTCGTGCCCGAGCGCCCGACCAAGCCGCGCCGCGCGCTGGTGGTGGCGGTGGGGCTGCTCGGCGGACTCGCGGGCGGCTTCCTGCTCGCGCAACTGCTCGCCGCGCTGCGCGGACCGGTGCGCGATCCGCAGGAACTCGAAAACGCCACCGGTGTGCACGTCTCGGCCACCGTGCCGATTTCACCCGAGCAGCTGGCGGTGGACCGCCGCCGCGCGCACGCGCCGTTCCTGCTCGCGCGCATGCGGCCCACTTCGTCCGCGGTGGAGGCGCTGCGCACGCTGCGGCTGAACCTGCAGCTGGCGCTGGCCGACACCGAAGGCGGACGCACGATCCTGCTCACCTCGTCGGTGCCCGGCCAGGGCAAGAGCTTCGTCGCCGCCAACCTCGCCTCGCTGATCGCGAGCGCCGGCCAGCGCGTGCTGCTGATCGACGCCGACATCCGGCGCTCGTCGATGAGCAGCTACCTGCCGACCGACGCCGGCCGCGGGCTCTCCGACATCCTGCGCGAGCGACGCGACCCGGCCGCATTCGTCAAACCCGACGTGGCGCCGAACCTCTCCCTGCTGCCCGCCGGGCCCGGCGTGGACAACCCCGGCGACCTGCTCACCGAAGAACGACTGCACGGCGTGTTCGACTGGGCCACCGCCAACTACGACGCGATCGTGGTCGACGCGCCGCCCATCCTGCCCGTGTCCGACGCCGTGGTGCTCGGCCGCTTCGCCGACGTGACCGCCTTCGTGGTGCGCCACAAGCGCGCCGCGCTCGCCGACGTCGTCGACGCCGTGCAGCAGTACCGCCTGAGCGGCGCCGAACCCACCGGCTTCGTCTTCAACTGCTTCAGGCCCTCGCGTATCCGGTACGGATATGGCGCGCGGTATGGGTATTACCGCGGGAAGTATGGGTATGGGTATGGGGGGGAGAGGAGGTAGGGGGGTGGGGCTGCGCGGCGTGCGGCGTGCGGGCGCCCTCCTCCTCCTGGGACGCCGGCCGGCGCCGTCCTCCTCCTCCTGCGACGACGCGCAACAAAATGATGCATTCTTGCGCGTGGAACGCATTCCACGGCGGAAATCGCAACATTCCGTTGCGCGCGTGAAGGTGTGGTTGTTGCGGACGCCGAAAAGAGCGCCTGCGCTTGGGCCTCTGTGCCAGCGCTTGGCCTTTGCACCTGCGTTTGGTTGTCGGCGGCGAGCATGATCTGCGCCACCGGTGCAATTTTCGTCTGGCGCTGACGCTTGGGGCCCTGCAACAACGCTCGGACCCATGCAGCTACGCCCTGGCCCCTACAGCTGCGCCTGGGCCTCGGCGGCGCCCGGGCCTCGGCAGCGCCCGGGCCTCGGCAGCGCCCGGGCCTCGGCAGCTGCGTTAGCCCCTGCACCTGCGCTTCGGGGTCGCGTTGCAACTGCCCCGCAACAAAATGATGCGTTTTTGCGCGTGGAATGCGTTCCACCGAGGGATTCGCAACATTCCGTTGCGGGCGTGACGGCGCGGCCGTTGCGCGCGTCGCACAGCGTGGTGGTTGCGGACGCCGACGCGCCGCCGCCCACGCTACGCCGGTCTTAGGCCCTCCGTTCAAGTGCGCGCGCCGGCGCGGCCGCGCATGATCGGTGCATGGCGAAGCCCGAACTCCTGCACCTCGTTGCGCGCGCTGCCGGGGGCGCGCGGCCCTTCGAGCACCGGTTCGCGTGTGCCGATCTGTGGGCGCGGCTCGGGCGCAGGTTCGACCTCGTCGCGTGCGTGCTGATGCCGAACCACGTGCACGTGCTCGCGCAACTCGAGCGCGACGGCGCGCTGCGGGCGCTCGCGCGCGTGCTCTCGGCGTTTCGCCTGCGCATGCGCGCGCGGCGCGTGGCGCCAATCGAGTTCGAGTGGGAGCCGATTCCGCCGCCGGAGAAAGTGCAGCGCGACAAGCGGCACATTGCGCGGACGGTGCGCTACATCCACCTGAACCCGAGCCGCGACGACCTCTGCGGCAGCCCGCTCGAATGGGAGTGGAGCACCCACCGCGACTGGGTCGGCGCCGTTGCGCGCCCGTGCGTCGATCGCCCGCGATGGGCGCGCGCGATGGGTTGCGACGGACAGTCGTATGCCGAATGGCTGCACCAGTACGTCTCGTCCGACGTGTCGGTGCGCGACGCGAGCCCGCTGGCCGATCCGCAGCCGTTTCTCGCGAACGAGTCGAAAGACGCCTCGATCGACGCGCTCGCGACGGCCGTCGCGCTCGTGCTGCGAAGCGCGAGCCTGGCGCCAGCCGAGTTCGGCCCCGCCGAGCGTCGGCTCTTCCTGCTGGCGGGCGCGCGCTGGACGCGCTATCGGGCGCCGGAGCTCGCACGTCACGTGCGGCGTCACCGGACGAACGCGTGGAGGACGATGCGTGCGGTTACGGGCGAGAGCGCGCCGGCTCCGGGCGGGGATCAGGACGCACAGGCCCTGGCCGAGGAGCGCGTGCGAGCGTCACCCGAGAGCCTGCAAGGGCTGAACGCTGACGAGTTGCGCGCCATGGCGCTGGTGCTGGCCGACCCGCGCCTCTCGATTGCGCAACTGCGGCGGGCGGCGCCGGGGCGGCGCGCGGTGCGTGGGTGGCGGGGGTGGTAGCGGGTGCGGGGTGCGCGCGGGCGGCGCGGGCGCTGCGGGGTGCGGGCGGCGGCAGCCGGCGCGGGCGCTGCAGGCTACGCGCGGCCCGCAACGGCTCGGCCGGCACGCCGCGGACCACGCGCGATGTTACGACCGCAACGAAATGATGCGTTTTCCGTCGTGGAATGCGTTCCACGGCCGAAAATGCATCATTTTGTTGCGGGCACCAAGATCGCCCTGCCGCGCCGGGCTACCCACACTAGGCTGCCCACGCACGCTGCCTACGTCACGCTGCCCCCGGTGCGCCGCGCGCGCTGAGCGGCCCGAGCCCGCTGGGCCCGAGCCATGGCACCAGTGCCCCGCCACCAACGCCACGCCCCCTCACCCCCGCGCCGTCGCCGCGTTCTCCAGATACCAGGCGTAAGCGCCCGCTACCCCCTCGCGCAGCCCGATGCGCGCCTTCCAGCCCATCGCCTCGAGGCGGCTCACGTCGAGTAGCTTGCGCGGGGTGCCGTCGGGCTTCGAGGGGTCGGTGACGATCGCGCCGGTGAAGCCGACGACGTCGGCGACGAGTTGTGCCAGCTCGAGAATGGTGAGGTCGGTGCCGGTGCCGACGTTGACGAACTGCTCGCCCGAGTGGTTCTGCATCAGAAACACCGCGGCGTCTGCCAGATCGTCTACATGCAGGAACTCGCGCCGCGGCGTGCCGGTGCCCCAGATGGCGACGCTGGCGTCGCCGCGCTGCCTGGCCTCGTGGAAGCGGCGGATGAGCGCCGGCAGCACGTGCGAGTTTTCGGGATGGAAGTTGTCGCCGGGCCCGTAGAGGTTGGTGGGCATCAGCGAGATCGCGTCGAAACGATACTGACGGCGGTAAGCCTGGCACATTTTGATGCCGGCGATCTTGGCTACCGCGTACCACTCGTTGGTGGGCTCCAGCGGGCCGGTGAGCAGGTATTCCTCGCGCAGCGGCTGCGGCGCGAGCTTCGGATAGATGCACGACGAGCCGAGGAAGCAGAGCTTGGCGGCGCCGTGCTTCCAGGCCGAGTGGATCACGTTGGTCTGGATGGCCAGGTTGTCGCGCAGGAACTCGGCCGGATACGCGTTGTTGGCGCGGATGCCGCCGACCTTCGCGGCGGCGAGGAACACGTACTCGGGTTTCTCGGCCGCGAAGAAGGCCTCGACCGCGGCCTGGTCGGTGAGGTCGAGCTCGCTGCGCGAGCGCAGCAGCAGGCGCGACGCGCCCTCGGCCAGCAGGCGGCGCACGATGGCCGAGCCGACCATGCCGCGGTGGCCGGCCACGAAGATTCGGGAATCGGGCCTCATCGGGAAGGCAGTCAGGCGCGCGTCATCGGCGCGGGCCGCACGCGCAGGCGTGATTTCTTCAACTTCTGCTCGGCCTGCCAGATGTCGTGGGCGGTTTGCTGGCCGAGCCAGATGCGCGCGTCGCCACCGCGCTCGATGCCGAGCCACGCCTGGAGGCGCAGCGCCATCTCGGGCGAAATGGCCGCATGGCCGTTCAGCACGCGCGACAGCGTAACGCGGGCCACACCCAACTGTTCGGCCGCCTCCGTGACCGTCAGGCCCAGCGCCGGCAGCACGTCGTCACGCAGCGTGAGGCCGGGGTGCGGGGGAGCGAACATCCTTGCCATCGCGATAACCCGTCAGTGATAGTCCAGATAGTCCACGAGCACGGCGTCCACGCCGTCGAACGCGAACGTCATGCGCCAGTTGCCGGGCCAGCCGCGGCGCATGAGCGGCCTGAATGCCCGCAATGGAGCCGCGCTCGAAGAATGCCTGCAAACCCTTGTGACGAAACGACCGGATCACGGAGGAGATCGAAGATTGTATCGCGTAACGATACGCATGGCAAAGGAGTCGATCCAGTCTGCAGCATTCCGGCGCCCTGCGCGCTCGTCCATCCGGCCGATGCCGAAGCCGAACCGGTGCAGGAACTGGCGCACGCTGCACTGCGCGCCGGTGGCGATGACGAAGTCCGCAGACGGTTCGCTTCGATGCAACCGAATGTTGCGTTTCCGAGCGTGGAACGCATTCCACGTCGGAAATCGCAACATTTTGCTGCGTGGCTGCGTGGGCGCGTGGCTGCGTGGGCGCGTGGGCGCGTGGCCACGTGCAAGCGCGGGCGCGCGCCGGCCGCGCGCCCCTCACTCGTTGCTCACCGGCACCTCGTACCCATGCCGCTTCAGCAGCGCGTGGCGCCTTGCCTGGTCGAGGTCGTGGGCGACCATCTCGGCGCACATTTCGCGGGTGCCGATCTCGGGCACCCAGCCGAGCTTCTGGCGGGCCTTGGTGGGGTCGCCGAGCAGGGTCTCGACTTCGGCGGGGCGGAAGTAGCGCGGGTCGACGCGCACGATGACGTCGCCGGGGCTGACGGCCGGCGCCTTGTCGCCGCTGACCGACTCGACGACGCCGTGCTCGTCCTTGCCCTGGCCCTCGAAGCGCAGCGCGATGCCGAGCTCTTCGGCCGACCACTGCACGAACTGGCGCACGCTGTATTGCGCGCCGGTGGCGATGACGAAGTCTTCGGGCTCGCTTTGCTGCAGCATCATCCACTGCATGCGCACGTAGTCTTTCGCGTGGCCCCAGTCGCGCAGCGCGCCGAGGTTGCCGAGATACAGGCACGGCTGCAGGCCCTGCGCGATGTTGGCCAGGCCGCGGGTGATCTTGCGCGTGACGAAGGTTTCGCCGCGGCGCGGCGACTCGTGGTTGAAGAGGATGCCGTTGCAGGCATACATGCCGTAGGCCTCGCGGTAGTTCACCACGATCCAGTAGGCGTAGAGCTTGGCCACCGCGTAGGGGCTGCGCGGGTGAAAGGGCGTGGTCTCCTTCTGCGGCATCTCCTGCACCAGCCCGTAGAGCTCGGACGTGGAGGCCTGGTAGAAGCGCGTCTTCTTCTCGAGACCGAGGAAGCGGATGGCCTCGAGCAGGCGCAGCGTGCCCAGCGCGTCGACGTCGGCGGTGTACTCGGGCGCCTCGAAGCTCACCGCCACGTGGCTCTGCGCGCCCAGGTTGTACACCTCGTCGGGCTGCACCTGCTGCACGATGCGCGTGAGGTTGGAGCTGTCGGAGAGGTCGCCGTAGTGCAGCACGAAGCGCTGGTTCTCGACGTGCGGGTCTTCGTAGATGTGGTCGACGCGCTGGGTGTTGAAGAGCGAGGCGCGCCGCTTGATGCCGTGCACTTCGTAACCCTTGTCGAGCAGGAACTCGGCGAGGTAGGAGCCGTCCTGGCCGGTGATGCCGGTGATGAGGGCTTTTCTGGTCAATTGGATGCTTCCGGAAATGCCATGCAACGATTGTCGCGCAACCGAATGTTGCGTTTCCGCGCGTGGGATGCGTTCCACGGCGCGAATTGCAACGTTTTGTTGCGTAGCCGCGTGACGTTGGTCAGGTCAGGATAACCTGCGGCCGAGTTCATCGTTCGCCTCGCGAGCGTAGAACTGCGCGCCCTCGACCAAGTCTTGTTCCGCCTCGCTCGAAAGCGACAATTTCACGAGAGCGCGCGCCTGGCGCGCTGAATCGCCTCTTCTACCGGAACCAGTACGGTACGACCGGCCTCGACATCGGCCAAGCGACGATCGATCTCCGCGCTCCAGGCCTCTTCCACTGCGCCCTTCGGGCCTACGCTGGCAAGCAGATGGTCTGCAAGAGATACGCGCTCCTCCGGCGAGAGCCTCAGCGCTTCGGCTTCAATCGTTGCGAATCGCGATGACATCGGGACCTCCGGATAGAGCAGCGTCGACAGGCGAGGGCGCAACTCGAGGTCTTGTGTAACCAGGACCATTCGGTACGGCCCGATTCCGGCCGGATCCGATTGATTCTGCACGGTCTTGCGATGCGTGACCAGTCGTCCCGATGGTCGATGCGGTTCTTGACGTCCGGGCGGCAGAGGTCGACGGCTTCCGGAACCAGCGCCGCACGACCGCCGGGCCATCACCGATCGGCAAGTGCCGGCGCAAGCAGCGACGGAGCCGGTAGGCCCGCGCAACCGAATGTTGCGTTTCCGCGCGTGTCACGATGCAGTCAGCGCAAGCGGCGACTGCCGTACCTCAGTGCCCCGATGATGGCGCAGGAGCGTCTCCTGCTTCCGGCGCAACAACTTCGATTCTCAAGGCATTACCGGGGATGTTTGACCCGTCAGCTTCGACGACAACTTCCAGCTTTCCGCCGGCGTCCATGGTGAATGGCTGCAGCGCGATTACCATCTGGATGGCTTGCGTTTCACTCGTCGGATCCTGGGCCGCCTTCATTTGCTCGATCAGGGCTTCGGGTGCAGGGATCTCATGAAGTACGGTCCGATTCCACAGAACCCGGAAAGTGATCGCCTCGAGTGACTGCTGGGCAGATGAGACCAAGTGCGCCAAGACCACGAGTTTCGGCAATACCACCGGAAGCGTTCCGACGACACGCAACCCGCCCTGATAGATGCCCATGATCGACATCTTGTCGCCGTACTCTCGCCGAACGTCATCGGCGTACTGACAGAAGACGAAGGGAGATCTACTCACGCCCGGCATCCGTGGTCGAACGAATTGCGGAAGCAAGGCGATCTATCGAGACGCCAAGCGCACTAGCCCAACTCTGCAGAGTGTTGAGGCCTGGATTGCCAGGGCACTTCTCCAGTCTGGAAACGTTCGCTTGCTGAGTACCGAGGAGCTCGGCGAGTTGCCGCTGTGAAAGCCCTGCAGCCATCCGAAGGGCGACCAACTCTGACCCTTGGCGCTGCTCAGCATCCAGCCATCGGCCCAAACGCTGACGTGCCCGAGCCAACGCATCGGCGCGCCGCGGCGACTTCTCGAGTCTTGCGATCCGGTCCTGGATCCTGGCTCCGCTCACAGGTGCCGCGAGACAGCCGGCCTCTTCGTCGTTAACGAAAAAGACCGTTGGGACGAGCGTGATCCCAACTACACAGTTCTTGTCAATACTTGTAGGCAGGAATCCCATGCTCATCGTATCGAACGAGCAGGTCGAGAAAGCCGGGTTTGCTCGGGTCATAGGCGTCCTCTCTCGAAGCGACGGACAGCACGTAGTAGCTGTCGATCTGGGCGTGGTGCGCGAACAGAACTCGGTAGGGCAAAAGGGTTCCAGCCTCGTCCCGCACCCTCATCGTGAAAATGTTCTTCCCCCGACGTTGCGCTTCTTCGAACCTCTTTACCTCGAACGGTGGCCGATAGCGAAAGAAGTGCCCGGGCCGGAATATCTCGCCCAGCGTTCCCTCGTCATCGCCAAGCTGCTCCAACAACGCATCGATCAGCGCTGCCGCGTCTTCGTCGCTCTCATAGAGCCGGTCGAGCTCATCTTCTGCAGCGGGATCGATGATAAGGACAGCCATTGTATATCATCTGTGATATCTGTCCAGCGTAAGGGAGTTCGTGTGAGACACAACAACTCATTCTGGGTGCGTCATTCGCATAGGGCCAGTCGTCCGGACGGACTACCCGGCACGGGGTCTGCGCGCCTGCGTGGCCGCGCGCCCGCGTGCCGGCGTAGCGGCGCACCCGCGCGCCTGCGCCCCTACCCCCAAAACTGCCCGAGCTTGCCGAGGTTCTTCCAGGCCAGCGCGCCCAGGCCGCCGACGCCGGTGTGGCGCAGCGCGTCGAGGTCTTCGCGCGACTTGCGCACGATGTTGCCCAGCGAGCGGTTGCTCGCGCCGCCCATGCGCATCTTCACGAACACCTCTGGCACGTAGGCCGAGCGGAACCCGGGCTGCGAGAACAGGCGCAGGATGCTGTGGTAGTCGGCCGCGATGCGGTATCGGGTGTCGAAGCCGCCGATGCGCTCGTACCACTCGCGGCGCACGTAGAGCGTGGGGTGCGGCGGCATCCAGCCGCGGCGCAGGCGCGCGGGGCTGAAGGGGCTGGACTTCCAGTGGCGCACCACCCGAGCCGTGTCGTCCTTGCGCACGTACTGCAGGTCGCCGTGCACCGCGGCGACGGACGGGTCGGCGAACGCTTCGGCCA
Organism: Burkholderiales bacterium; assembly: GCA_003577305.1. Lineage (GTDB taxonomy): Bacteria > Pseudomonadota > Gammaproteobacteria > Burkholderiales > Burkholderiaceae_E > Zeimonas. The sequence continues at coordinate 15,399 of QEVL01000024.1, read as the reverse complement.
CGCGCGCGAGAACGTCGGGGCTGGCGTAGACGTCGTCGGCATGCAGGAAGCCGACCACGTCGCCGCTGGCGCGCGCGATGCCCTTGTTGAGCGCGTCGTAGATGCCGCGGTCGGGCTCGCTCACCAGCACCGAGAGCTGGGCGCGGCGCGATTCGAGCACGTCGACCGTCGCGTCGCGGCTCGCGCCGTCGATGACCACGTGCTCGCGGTTTCGCCAGCTCTGGCCGGCGACCGAATCGAGGCAGTCGCCGACGGTAGAGGCGCAGTTCCAGGTGGCGGTGACGATCGAGATTTTCACGTGGATACGACAGATTTTGAGTGATCTTGCTCTTGTTTACCTGAGTCGTCCCGGCTTCATGGCCCGCGCCTTCATCCGTCACTGAGTCTCGCTTTCCAGTATGCAGGTTTGCGCTGCATTGGCGCCAAGGCCACAACATAAATCTCGTTTTCGTTGTGAAAGTAGACCAGCGAAAACTTGAAGGTTCGGTCGATGATGCGACGCGTCCTGAAACTGTACGGCGGCCACTGTTCCGGGGCCTCGGCCGCCTGCACTTCGGCTTTGCGGACCGCTCTGTCGTAACGTTCTGCGAGCCGAGTGCTGAAGCCAGCGTACCAGGCAACCTGTCGCAGGAACTCTTCACGAGCTTCCGGGTGATATCGAACTACTCTCACCGGCGGATCAGTCGGCGGGCTTCAGCGTGAACATCCTCAGAGGTGATGAGAGTAACCACTCCGGACTCGATCTCGGCGACCCTGCGCTCGGCTTCAAGCTCCCCGACTGCCTCGGCTTCCGCAGCCAGGGAGTCCAGTAGTTCTTCCGCGAGGCGTGCGCGATCCTCGGCAGACAGGGTTCTGGCGCGAGCGGACAACTCTTCGACCAAAGTGGACATTACAATCTCCAGCTACAGCAAACGCTGTCTACAGCGGCGTAACTCAGACACGGCTTGTGGCGGGTGGCTTTCCTAGACATCCAGGGCCTTTCATTATCCGCCGACGAGCCGATCGTACGTCAGGCGGGATGTTTCAGATACCTGCATCGGTCTCAGCCGGATGGCCGACGATGGAACAGGGCGGATCACTGTCCCAAGACATCAGAACCGGTATTACGCAACCCCAACCTCGCGGAGACGCTTCAGAAACCGCGCAAACTCGCGCAGGAACTTCAGATCGTCTTTGGCGCTTGAACCCGACGGACGTCAAGGCGCAGCCTTTGACGGTGCACTCAAACATTACTCGGGTTTCATCGCCGGAGCTTTGCAGTGTTTGTGGAGCCTCAGGTCGAGCTTACGAGGCAACTTCAGCGGTGACCAGTCGTCCCGCTTTCGCGCTGTCTTGCCGGCTAACGAATGAAGCCGGCAAGTCCGTGCAACCAAATGTTGCGTTTCCGCGCGTGGAACGCTTTCCACGCAGCAAATCGCAACATTTCGTTGCACGACTGAGCGGCCGCGCCGCTTCACCTCCGCGACCTTCGCGTCGACCAGGTACCGGTACCAGAACCCCTGCAGGAAGTGGAACGCGGTGCCTGCCTGGCCGTCGAGAAAGCCCAGCCTGAGGACGTAGCGGTAGAAGAAGTAGGCGAATACGCGAAGGCCTGACGGGAGGCGGCCGAATCGTGCGGCATGAAGCGGTACTCGAGGTTCAGCAGATCCACCGCCTCGCGACTGGCGTACCGGTTGTGCTTGTTCGTCCACCAGGTGAGCGTGTTCAGGTTGTCGTCGATCAGCTCGCCGGCGAAGTCGACGGTGGTGCCCGCCACCTTGATGTGCTCGTCCATCCAGCGGTTCTCGCAGCGGCCGCGGCCATGGCGGAACAGCCGCAACACCTTCACCGGAAACACCCCGCCGTGCCGGTCTTGTGGTTCGTCCGTCGCTCTAGAGGTAGGGCGTCGCGTATCCGACAAACTCATCATGCTCCGTCCGGCCATTGTCCCAGCGTCTCGCCCCAGCGGGCCGTTCTCTTTCCCCGCACGCCGTCAAGAACAGCCGACGCTTGGCGCGCGAGATGCCAACGAAGAAGGCTGACCGCTCGGCGTCTTGGTCACCCCAAAAGGTCTGCTTCTCCACGCCGAGCACTACGACGGTATCGAACTCTAGGCCTTTGCTCTTGTGGATCGACATGATGCGCACAGCCCTGTCGCCTGAGAATGAGGCGAGGGCTGTTGCGGGGTCTTCACTATCGGACAGCAGTTCGTGCGCACGGCTTGTCGTCGCCTCGATCTGCTTTTGCAGGAAGTCTCCCTGCACATAGGCGGGCGAGAGCCCCACTACGGCATCGCGTCCGACGATGTCGAGCAGTTCGGTGACTATGGTCCGGAGATCGTCAAGGTCCGCAAGATCGGCCTCCTCTGCCGCGAGTCTCTGCTTGACGGTCGCGATGAAGCGGTTCCACCGGGATCGGGCACGGTACTCGTTCTCCTGATCGAGCCCGCGCCCGAACACCACAAGGTCAAGGAGTCGTTGAAACGGGCCGGGCTGTCGCTGCCCTGCGGCAACCAGAAGAAAGTCCACGATGAGGTTCGCAACTGGCTCGGATGCTAGGTTTTGGGTTTCATCCTCATCCCGGAAGGGCACGCCTCTAGCGTCCAGCGCGGCACGGAGCTTCTGACCGTAGAGGTTCTGCTGCTTGCGCACCAGGACCGCGATCTCGGATGGATCAAGGCCCTCGTCGTCGATCCAGCCGCGCACAGAATTGGCGAGGGCATTCGCCTCGTCATCATCGTTGTCGAAGCGCAGAACGCCGATCTCACCGTCAGCGCCTGCCAGCTCATCGTCATCAAGAGCTGCCGGTGGGTCCATGACACGCACCATGGCGTTCTGCATGCGCCGCAGCCTCGGCTTCGACCGGAAGTTCTGATAAAGATTGAGCGGATGCGCGTCGAAGTCCTCCGCGTAGGTTTCGAAGATTCCCTCAAGTGCCCCGGCCCATCCCATGATCCTTTGCTTCGTGTCGCCGACCGCCGTCAGTCGGGCAGCCGTGTCCTGAAAACAAGCCTTGATGAGTTCGTACTGCACGTCCGTGCAGTCCTGGAACTCATCGAGGAACACGTGGCTGTAGGTCTGTCGGATCGCGTTGCGCGCGATCTTGCTCGATTCAACGATCTGAGCCGCCAACGGCACCATGTCGTCGTAGGTAATTGATCGCCGCTGGACGCGGTGCGGACCGATGGAGTAATCCGGATCAAGGGCATCCCGTCCAGAGAGAACCGGTCTGAACCGGTCGATGACGCGCTTCGCGAATGCGTGGAATGTGTGACTATCAAAGCGCGCCGCAAGTTCGGGTCCGCAACGCTTGCGGACCCGAGCCTTGAGGTTCTGACTTGCATCGATCTTGAACGAAATCGCGAGGATACGCTTGGGATATCGGCACGCCCCGGTACGCAGCAGGAAGTCGGCGCGCTGCGCCAGCATCTCCGTCTTGCCTGCGCCCGGGCCTGCCGTCAGCGCCAGGTTGCGGTCGATCTCTTTGGCCGCTGCAAGCGCGTTCGGCTCAAGGGAGAGGCCGTCAGCAGGGGACCATTGTTTGACCCGGATCATTCGGGCAGGTCCGCGAGCTTTTCCTCAACCGCAGCGAACATGCGGTCGAGCACATCGGGCAGGTCTTCGACCAGAGCGTCGTCATCCCTGCCCGCCAGGGCGCGAATGTGCGCGGTGGGCTTGCTGTCGAGCTTGAACCTCTGGTGGTAGGCATCGAAGTAGCTTTGCTCCTTGTCGGTGTACTGCCCTCCCAGCACGTCGTGACCCTTGCCAAGTACGGCCTTGATCGTGTCCTCGTCTGGCTCCTCCAGATCATCATCCTCAACGTCGTACGCGGCGGGGTAGTGCGTCATCATCATGAAGTCGAGGTCCAGCGGCGCGGAGAAGTAAACGCCGAGAGACTCCAGGCGGGCAATCCATCCCTTGTCATCAACGATGACTCCATCGTCGGAGTTCCATTTCGGGATGTCGTCGATCTGCTTCTGCTTCAGGTCGTTGCCGTCGATGTCGGCGTACTTCAACAGCTCCTTGGCGGCGTATTTGATGCGGCCCCATCCGCCCTGATGCCGTGCAACATCAAGGTCCAGCAGCGTGACGTGCGGGATGCCAAGGCCGTTCAGCAGCCGCCAGAAGTGATTGACGTGCCGTCCGCCGAGTGGTGCTACGGAGATGGAAGCATCGTCAGCAAGGATTCCTCGGGCTTCCAGCAGTCGCGGCAGCACGATCTGCTCGCTGTCACCTTCGCCCAGGATGACAAGGCGGGAGAAATAGAGCTCCGGGAAAGCCTGGACGCCTTCGCGGACAAACTTGTGCGCTGACTCGTCCGTCGGGAGTTCGATGTTCTTGACGACCGTGGTTCGCTCCGTGCTCAGGCGGAGATACCGGACGGACTCCGGCGGTACCCGGCGCAAGAGCGACGGCGCGTGCGTCGCTACCAGCGCTTGGCTGTCCTGTCCCTCAGCGAAGGCCGTCAGCGTCCTAACAACGCGCCCGAGATAGTGAGGCGACAAGCTGTTCTCTGGCTCCTCGATGGCGATAAGGGTGAAGACAGCGGGACGCAGCTTGTCGATGTCAAACGCTTCGGCCAGCTCGCCGTTCAAGACCTTGCTGCCGATGTTGTGCATGGCGAGCACCAGAGAAACGTAGAGCAGGGACTGCTGACCGTCACTGAGCCGGGTGAAGTCCACGATGTTCTCGCCATAGCCGGGCGTGAATCCGATGCTCAGATGCCGTAGAAGGTTCTCAATCTCGTTCCGCCCGAACGAGACCGACGGGTTTGTGTAGTGGCTCCCCTTGTGCAGGCCGCCCCATTGGTCGGTTAGCGCGGCAGCGATCCCGCCGATGGCCGCGTTGTCCCGGAGTTCATCGCCGATCTGCTCCGTAAGCGTGCCGATTTCCTTGCGTTCCGCACTCCAGTCCGCGGACCGCAACGCCCGCCCGAGCAGCGCGTTGGCAGAGTAAGAGATGTGGTCGGCAGGGTCGCGTCGCGCTGGCAGATAGTGGACCTGGATGGCGTTCCGGTCCTGCTTCGATACGCGGCTCTGTTCGGTTGGATTTCCGTCCTCGTCTTCGCTGATGACGAACCGTGAAGCCTTCTTCAATGTCATCGTCCTGATCGATGGTCGCCTTCAGCCGGAAGCGCGCTTGCGCCGGGCCTTCGGCTGCCACCAGTTGCATGTGCGCGAAGTTGCCAGGCACTGCCGGAAGGGTGGCCCCATCGGCATCGTTCTGTTCCAGCTCAGGAAACTCGAAGTCCGCCTCGATCCAGAGGGTTCGCTGTTCAGGGGCATCCTCTGGCGCTTCACTTGCCGGGACGTGAAAGTCGGACCGCCTGATCCTCCGCTGCGCGGGATCGAGACCGAACATGCGGGCCAGCGCCTGGAGCACGGCGGTCTTGCCTGCGCCGTTCGGCCCGAGCAAGAACGTCATGTCGGTCAGCTCGACCACCGTGGGTTCCGGACCGAAAGAGCGGAAGTTGGATAGTCGAAGTCGAACGAGTTTCATGTGGTCTCCCTGAAGCGATCCCCATAGATAGCCGTTTCCGGACGATCTTTGAAGGCTGAAGTTGTATTACCGCGGCACGTGGAACACGAGCACAGTCAGGATCAGCTCGCGATTCTTGTCGCCGTTGGCATGGAAGGTGTACCGGAAGCCGCTTTCATGTGGCCAGTCGTTGGTGCGCTTGAAGTTGCTGTGCGCCTTGGCGATGGTGTCGATGCCGGTCAGGACCGTTGACGTTTCCGTGCCCCGGTTGAACACGAGGATCGCGGTCTTGCCGTCGCGCCAGGTGGCATAGCCGAGGAGCTGGTCGATGGCCTCGCCGAAGGCCTTCGGTCCTTTCCAGAACTTGCACTCGGCGATAAAGACGTTGCGGTCGCCCTCGCGTAACAGGATGTCGGTCTTGCCTGCCATGTTGAAGGTCTCAGCCGTGGCCCTGCCCTCGAACTGGCCGTTGAGCTGCACCAGGAAATGCTGCCGCAGGGCTTCCTCGTTCATCGCCTTGAAGGCGTCGGGGCTGCGCTCCACCACGAGCGCCATGTCCTGCACCACTTTCAGGATGTGCTCGTACAGCTCCATGGCAAGCGCCGGTTCCGGCTTGAACTGCGCCGTCGTCGCCGGTGGCAAGGTCGGCACGACCTTCCGCTTCACGGTCGGGAGCGCGTAGGTCTTCGGCGCATCGGCGCGCCGCCGGATCGGGATACCGAGCGCTTCCGCGCGCTGCGATTGCGCCAGCAGGCGTTCACGCCGCTGGCCGATCGCCTGTTCCGCTGCGGCAGGCAGGTTCTGGTTGTGCGCGTCGATCATCGGACGTTGCCAGCCGAGATGCTGCTCGATCTCTTTCAGCGTCTGATCGACCAGAGCCCGGACATCGCGCGGCTGGTCGGCAGGCGTGTCGTAGCGCAGGACGATCTCGTTCTTCTCAATGAGCGCGCGCGGCGGGTTCATGTTGAAGGTGTTGGCCTTCGTGTAGAGCAGTTCGGGCTCGCCCTCGAAGGGGATGCGGACCTCGACGCGCTCGCCCGCCACCATGGCCGGGCGGGTGCGGTCGTCGATCCAGCGCATAGGGTCGTGCCGGACATCGACCGGCACATCCTGATGATCGGCATGCCACTGGTCGCGCAGCAGCGTGATCGGCGTGATGCCGAACTTCTCGACCAGGTAGCGCTTCAAGTCCTCGGGCGGCGTGTTCAGCAGCCGGTTCTCGTCGAGCCCCTCGACCTCCTGCTGCATGTTCTGCATGGTGAGCCGAATGGAGTGGTCAAGATCGTGGGTCACGAACAGCAAGCCCTTGCTCTTGTCGATGCGGCCAAACATGCGCTTTCTCCCTGTCCTTGATCAGATCGTCTTCTGTCGTCGCGGTACGTTCAAAACGGAATGTCGTCATCGCTGACGGCAGTCGTTTCCGCGCGCTGCCGCTGTCGCTTCAGCTTGTCTTCGAGGGTGCGGATGAACCGCACTGAACTCGCCACGTCGTTGAAGATCAGCAAGTTCTCGTCGTAGTTCAGGATCGGGTTGTCGTGCGCGAGGCTCTGGTTGTTCCGCACATCGTTAAAGGCTTCCAGGACCGAGATCGCGGATTTGAGGATGCGCGCCGTCATCTCGGATTCGAGCTGGCCGTCCTCGCGCAGACGTTTCACGTACTCGCCGAACAGCGAGTGCAGCGGCTTCTCCCGCACGACGGTGATGCCACGTGCTTCGCAGAGCGTGCGCACATACTTGATGACAAAGGTGTGCAGCCGGTCGAGACCGGCTTCCGGCTGGTTCTTCTCGATGACCTCGCGGACATGCGCCGCGACCGCCTCGAAGTCGCCCTCGTCAGCTATCGCGCTCAGGGCATCGAGGTCGGCAACCGGGCTTGCCTGCCTGAGCCGCGCGACGATCCTGAGGCACTCCTCGGGAAGCGCGCCGTCGTTCTTGAACGCGCCGCTGTCCTTGCCGTAGTCGATCAGGTCGGCGGTCAGCTTGCCGACCAGGCTGTTGCTCTCGGCAGCCCAGAAGCCGCGCAGCCGGTTCGCCTTCGAGCCGCCGCTGCCATGGTCATAGCGCACGTCGTAGATGTCGCGACGCACGCTTTCCTCGACGAACTCGGCGAACGTCCGGTTGTTGAAGTCGAGAACGTAGCCGCCGCCCATGTTGAACAGCCGTTCGAGCTTTCGCTTCTCGCTGGAAGTCAGGTCGGACATATCTCGTCTCGTCGCCTTCCGCTCTTACGCCTCGGTCAGGTCGGTCGCCCGCACATCAATCGCGCGCTGGAACAAGGCCGTGTACGTGCCCTGCTGGATCATCCCCTTGGCGTTGAGCGCCTTGATCACCTGATAGGGGTTGAAGAGCAGCAGGTACTGGTACGGGCCAGCAGGACCGTCCTTGCAGTCGATGAAGCCCAGGTCTCGCAGGACAGCGAGGTGCTGCCGCCACGTCGTGACATTGCGCTCGCCGCCGTACCCGGCTTCCAGCGCGGCGACAGCCTCGTTGTCGATCCGGACGAAGCCCTCGTCGAAGACGCGGCACCAAAGCACCAGATAGGTCCTGCCCGCAGGCACGGCCTTGCCGTTGGTGACCTGCTTCGAGATGTCGTCGATCAGGTTCACGATCAGCGCCATGGTCCGGGGCATCGTCGTGAAGCCCTTGCGCGTCTTGTCGGTACGCAGCCACAGGCGCTTCTCGTCGAGATCGGGCCACAGGTGCGCGCGCATCTTCAGATTGCTTTCGGTCGCGCCGTTGCGGCGCGCGCGGGCCTGCTTCTCGTTCAGCACGCCGATCCCGGCCAGCACCTCGGCCTGCACCGCCGCCGGGACGGCGGCGGGTGCGGCGACCGCCTTCAAGGCCGCCTTCTTGACCGGTGTCGCCGTCTTCGCCGGGCTCTTCTTCCTGGTGATCATGTCCACCTCTCTTTCTGCGCTTTTAGGTGCCCTGCGACCGGGGCTGATCAAGCTCCGGTCGCGCGACGCACAACTCAGGTTTGGACGCTGGCTCACGAGAGGTTTGGAGGCTCTCGATCAACGGTGCGTTCGGACCTGGTCAATGTGCCTGAAAAATTATACAAATCAAAGGCTTACGTTTCTGCGACCGGCTTGTGCGTTCATGGCATTTCCGCAAGCCATTCTCTGTGTTCCATCTTGGGTACACAACTCGACATCTGAGTCAACACACTTGCCAGCGGTGGTGCGGCGGGAAGCGAGCATCCATGCGGGGTTGCGCGCCGGGCGCGGTGCTCGCCGTGCTCTTCCGTACTCGCTGTGCTCCCCTGTGCTCGCTGTGCTCCGGGGGTAGAGGGGCCACGGCCCTTGCTGCACGTACCCTGCCGACAGGGCGAGCCGTCGTAGACGGCCATCCCCTGCTGTGATCGCCAGGTCTAGCGATGCTCATATGCTTGTCGCGTGAACAGGGGGCAGGTGGCGACATGAGCGAGGACGAGGACGATCAGAAGCGCATCTGTCACGGGTGCGTCGGGGAAGCCTACCTGGCCGAGCAGATCGTGAAGGGCGGGGAGCTGGGCACGTGCTCGTACTGCGGCGACACGCAGGTGTGCAACGACGCCGGGTGCCCTCAAGCAACGGGTTCGCCGTCGTCGGCGGGTGCAGGGACTTCGATCACACCGACCCAGCGCGGGCGCAAGGCGACATCGGTGTTGAATAAATCAGACTCGTCATCGAACAACTGATAAGCGCCGTGCTCGCGCAACGCACGAAGCGACCTGGGGAGCTCGCGGTAATGGAACTCTGCCGGATCCGGCCACCCGTTATGGTGCGATTTGTCGTCGTACGGCGCTTCGATCTCAGCACCCCGCTCAGCGGGCGGTTCGAGTTGACTCGGACGTTGAGTGAAACGCCTGCAGCGAACCAGGCAACGCCAAGGTAACGTCTCGACCTGTGAGTGGAGAAAGTCGAAGGTCCTCCCGCCGCGCCACTCAAGCGCCCTCCGAACAACAGGGAGCGGGGCAACCGAACAACCAAGTTGCTCGGCGCAATCCGGAAGAGAGCAATTCCATCGATACGGCCGATCAGACCAGTTGTAGAAGCAGTAGATTGGCAGTGCGCGATTTGCGGTAGCGTATCTTTCCAGAAGCTCGATCTGCGGCGTTCCTCCGACTTCGTGCGCCAGAGAGCCGTATCTGCCGCTACTGAACTGACCCTTCTTGGCTTGAACCGCGTAACGGCGCCAGCCGATTGAACCTGCGCCAATCCAGAGCTCGAAGTCGCAACCCTTGGTCGATTCAGCTGCCCGTGTGTCTTCAGCAAACACAAAGGTTGGTCTCGCAGATGCCAAGGCATCGAGATTGAGCGATGTAATCGTATCCTCGCCGAAGTGGATTCGGTTTCTACCGAAACGTTTAATCGATCGCCACGTCCTCTCGGCGAGTACTTCGAAGAGTTCGTATGCCTGCATGAGGGTTGTGCTGGTTGCCGATTCCACGGTTCAATATGCTGAAATGATCAGTCTTCCTTCCACCGCCAGATGTGCGTCGGCACTCAATCCCTGCGCTCGCGAGACCGCCCCAGCTCGTACATTTTCGCCCTGACCTGGGCGATATAGCTCGCCCGAATCTGGCACGCGATCAGCCCTGGTCTGCCTTCGAGGAGCCCCAGTCTGAAGAAGTAGTGGTATGCGAACCAGAGCCAGTGCTCGAAGGGCATTCGAACGATCAGGCTCTTGATTGCGCGCCGTCTCTCTTGCGAGTTTCCGAGAAACCGGGGCTTGATGGTCTCTTCGCCGTACCGACCTGTCGACAGGTAGCGATGGCGCAACCGGGCCTCCCATGTCGAATACCTGTTGTGGCGCGCTATGTACGCTTCGAGACCCTTGAAATCTTCATGAATCAGGGGTGTCGTGATGCGTCCGATCGGACCGTCCACGACCACCCGCTCGTGGATCTCCATGTCGAGGCCGTCGCTCACATCATCGAAGAGTCGCTCGAAGCGCGCCCGGCCGGCCCTGAACAACAAGACCGCCGCATGAGAGAAGCCTCCGTACTGCATCGGCCGGCCGAGAAAATGAAAGCCTTTCGTGACCATGAATGCTGCTTCCCGGGGATCTCCGGCGATCGCCTGCGCGATCTCGACCCATAGTGCGTCAGGCACGACCTCGTCGGCGTCGAGGAGCAGCACCCATGGCGTGGAAAGCGACAGGTTCTCCAGCGCCCACTGCCGCTTCTTCGGGTATCCACCGCCATAGGTGAACTGAACGACTTCGGCACCGAAGCGCCTTGCGATTTCGGGGGTCTCGTCCGTGCTGTGGGAATCGAGAACAACGACCCGTTCGGCCGGGCGCAACGCACCGAGGCACCGGGGAAGATTGGCCGCCTCGTTCTTTACAGCCAGCAAGACCGTGATCGGCAGCCGGCCAACGGTCGTCCCGATGCTCATGGTGCCGAAGAGAGTAACTGGTCGAAGTAAGCGATCGTGCTCTTCAAGCCTTCTTCCAGCCTTGTCTTCGGATCCCATTGCAGGCGTTCGCGGGCCAGCGTGATATCGGGCTTGCGCTGCATTGGATCGTCGGCCGGCAGCGGGCGAAAGACCAGCTTCGAGCGCGAACCGGTGAGTTCCACGATCGTCTCGGCAAGCTGCCGAATAGTGAACTCGTCGGGGTTACCGAGATTCATCGGCCCGGCGAACGCAGGCTCGAGGTCCATGAAGCGGATGATTCCCTCGATCAAGTCGTCCACATAGCAGAAGCTGCGCGTCTGCAGGCCATCTCCGTAAAGCGTGATGTCTTCGCCCTTGAGCGCCTGGACGATGAAGTTGCTGACCACGCGCCCGTCGTTCGGATGCATGCGCGGACCGTAGGTATTGAAGATGCGCGCAACCCTGATATCGAGGCGATGCTGGCGGTGGTAGTCGAAGAAGAGCGTCTCCGCACAGCGCTTGCCTTCGTCGTAGCAACTGCGAGGCCCGATCGGGTTCACGTTGCCCCAGTAGCTCTCTGTCTGCGGATGCACGGCAGGGTCGCCATACACCTCGCTCGTGCTCGCCTGGAAAATCCGGGCCCTCACCCGTTTTGCGAGGCCAAGCATGTTGATCGCCCCATGCACGCTGGTCTTCGTCGTCTGGACCGGATCGTGCTGGTAGTGGATAGGGCTTGCCGGGCAGGCGAGGTTGTAGACCTGATCGACTTCGACGTACAGGGGGAAGGTAATGTCGTGCCGCATGAACTCGAATCGTGGATTCGAATGCAAATGTTCGACATTGTCCTTGGTGCCGGTGAACAAATTGTCCGCGCAGACGACTTCGTCACCGCGTTCGAGCAGGCGGTCGATCAGATGAGATCCCAAAAAACCGGCACCGCCGGTGACGAGGATGCGTTTGCGAGGGTTGTAGATGCGCATGGAATCACGTCTTAATCACTTGGGTGGAACAGGCGGTTTCTGAAGAATGGCCTTCCAGTTGTCTTCGTAGACGCTCAGATGACCCGACATGGATTTCCTGCTCATAGTCAGCGTTCGCTTCCCGCCAGCACGGCTCTCGTTAGGTGCGGAAAGGAACGACCCGAGTTCGTCGCACGAGAATATGAAAAATCTGCTTCGCGGATTCTCTCGGTCGAGGAGGACTACAACCAGATAGTCGAAGCCTTCGGTCAGCGTTCCGTTGACTGCAAGCTGTCTTGGCCAGTCTATTGTCTTGACCTGAACGCGCTTCGCGCCGGAGCTGTCGATAACCACGACATCCCAACCCTTTTGGGTTTCACCATGGGCAAGGTATGCCTCGACATTCCGTTTGAGAAGTTCTCCAAGAACGAGATACTCCCCTGTAGCGGCAGATACCGAGCGGTTATTGGTCTCGGTGGTCAGCATTCATGGCCTCCGGGCAATGGCGATCATCGACTTGGCCAGCGCCGGCACCCGCCCGACGCGCTCGAAACGGATATCGGCGAAACCCGCCTCGCGCAGCAACTCCGAGAGCGTGCGGATCGACCAGAACTTGATGTGCCCGTGATCCCAGAGCGCGGTGAAGTGCGCGTCCATGCGGCCGGTGATCGCCAGCGCGAGATTCTTCCAGTAGCCGTGGTAAGGCGTGGACACGATGGCCGTGCCGCCCGGCTGCACGAGCGCGAACAAGGTGGCGGCGTAGCGTCGCGGGTCATAGACGTGCTCGACGACTTCCAGGCTCGTCACGACCGGGAACTGGCCGTAGAGCGCCGCGAGATCGTCATAGGCCGAGCCCTGGTGCAGACTCAGGTGCGGGTAGTGCTCCTTCGCACGGGCGATGCCTTCGGTCGAAGGGTCCACGCCGGTTACGTCCCACCCGAGATTCGCGAGTTCGTTGGCAACGCTCCCGTTGCCGCAGCCGAGGTCGAAGACCCTTCGACCCCCCCCCCCGATAGTGCTGTCGCCAGAGCAGAGTCTTTCCAGCTCGCGGCGAACGGTTGGAAGGAGATAGTCGTGCGCGCAGGTGAGCGCTGCGGTGTCCCAGCGGTAGCCGGTAGGCGCCGCTTCCGTGCTCACGGCGAGACCCTCGGCTTCATCAATATGTGCCGACCCAGGCAAAGTGCATCCATGTCGGTGCGCTCGAAGCACGCATAGGCCTGCTCCGGCGTATCGACGACCGGTTCGTTCTCGTTGAAGCTGGTATTGAGCACAAGCCCGATACCGGACTTCCGTTTGAATGCCGAGATCAGGCGGTGGTAGAGCGGATTGCTCTCGCGATCGACGGTCTGCATGCGGCCGGTACCGTCGACGTGGGTGACAGCCGGCAGCCGGTCGCGCCACTCCGGGCGTATCTTCACCACGTGCATCATGAACGGGGTGTCGACCACCTGTTCGAAATAGATACCTGCGTCCTCTTTCAGCACGCTGGGCGCGAACGGGCGAAACGACTCGCGGCGCTTGATCTTCGCGTTGATCGTGTCCTTCATCGTCGGCACGCTCGGGTCAGCGAGAATCGAGCGATTGCCCAATGCGCGCGGCCCCCACTCGCTGCGGCCCTGATACCAGCCCACGACAAGCCCGTCCGAGAGCAGTCGGGCGGCAGTCTCGACAAGCTCCTCATCATCGACACACGACTTCACGAGGAAGCCGCTGCCTTCCGCGACGGCACGCATGCGCTCGTCGGAATATTCGGGTCCCCAGAAAGCATGCTTCATGTGAAAGCGCTCGGTGCGCCCAAGAACCTGGTGCCAGGTGTAGAACGCCGCACCGAGGCAAGTGCCGTCGTCCGACGCAGCAGCTTGCAGGTAAGGCGTGTCGAACGGCGTCTCTCGAAGTATTCGAGCGTTCGCCACGCCATTCAACGCGCATCCGCCTGCCATTGCGACCTGGCCGGTGGGAACGAGCTTGTGCAAACGCGTAAGGCAGTGCACTGCGGCTTCCTCGAAGCGCACCTGCGTCGAACGCGCAATGTCTTTCTCTCGCTGGGTGAGCGGCGAATTCCGTTCGCGCGGCTGCCCGAGCGCCTCGACCAGGCGATCGGTGTAAAAGCGCCCCATCGCCACCTGGCCCTTCTCGTCGACGGCGCCGCTTTCACCGCCCTCGTGCATGCCGAAGTACCCGCTCGCCAGCCGGAACCAATCATTTCGATCGAGCCTGACCAGTTCGGCCATGAGATCCCGGTGGAGATCCTGACCGTATGGCGCCAGGCCCATCACCTTGTACTCCTCGCCGTATCGGTCAAATCCGATGAACTGGCAAAGCGCGGTGTAGAAGAACCCCAGGCTGTCCGGCAGGGTGACGCGATCGAGAATTTCGATGCGATTCCCTTCGCAGCGCGCCGCCATCATGCTCGCGAAATCGCCCGAACCGTCGTACGAAAGCCCTGCGGTCACGGTCTCGAACGGCGACAGGAAATAGGCGCTGGCGATGTGCGCAAGATGGTGTTCGACGTTCACCGCCTCGAAGCGAAGACGCGAGGGATCTTCCTCGCAGATTTCCGCCAATGATTCCAGCGTGCCCTTCGTTTCCCGGTTGCGACGGAAGTGCTCTACCACCGCGCCCGCAGCCTTCAAGGGCCTTTGCGCCACGTAGGCCAGCTTCGCGGCGTAGTTCGCCTTCGGGTCGCGCGCCATCGCGACGTGCGTCACATCGCGCAGCGTCAACCCCGCATCCGACAGCAGCCTGCGAATGGCGTGCTCGGGGAACGCCGGGGAGTGCTTGATGCGTGCGCCCAAGCGCTCCTCGGCAACGGCACCGACCAGTTTTCCGTCGACCACGAGACACGCTGCCGAGTCGGCGTGGAAGGCGTTGAACCCAAGAATGACTGCCATTCTTCTCCTGTCGTCTACGTCACTTGGACACATTCGGGCCGCGGCCCCATCCCGAGGAGCCACGAATAGACGGCTGCGGTCTCACGGGCAATCTCGGCCCAGCCGAAACGGCGCACATATTCCCGCCCACGCTCGCCCATCGCCCACCGCTCGTCGTCTCCGAGCGCCATCGCTTCGCGCAGCGCAGCCACCAGCGGCTCCACGCCGATCTCGATCCACCACCCGCAACGCCGGGTTTCCAGGTCGGCCCAGGGCGCGCCGCGCGTCGTGATCACCGGCAGCCCGTGCGCCAGCGCTTCGGCAACCACGACGCCGAAGTTCTCGCTGAAAGTCGGCAGCACGAACAGGTCGGCATCCAGATACGCCGCGGATTTCCGTTCCCCGTCGACCTCGCCGATGTACTCGATCGATTCGGCGACCCCGAGTCGTCGCGCCAGAGCCGTCACCTCGGCGAGGTGTCCGCCCTCGTCGGGACCGGCGATGCGAAGGCGCCAGCCGCGCGGCGCAAGACGCGCCCACGCCTGGACGAGGTTCATCAGGCCCTTTATTGGATGCACCCGGGACAGGAACAGGACGTTGCGCACGCGCTCATGCGCTCGTTGCCACGGCCGACCGGGGCAGAGCGGCGACAGGAGGTCGACGCCGTTCGGGATGATGGCGACGGGTTGGCGCAGGCCGAGCTTGCGGATGCTCTCGAGTTCCTGCCAGGCGGTGGCGATCAGAACGCGCGCCG
>QEVL01000023.1 GCA_003577305.1 Burkholderiales bacterium | reverse complement strand
GCATCGCGCCCACGCGCGGCCCGGCGCCGGCCGCAGCCGTGGCGTGCGCGCGCCAGGCTGCGGCGCGCGAGCGCCAGGGCCCGGGCGGCGGGAGCAATCGTGTCATCGGTCCGGGTTCCATTACACTGCCCGACGAGAAGATTACCCGAGCCGGGCGCCGAGCACTTCGCCGATCGGCCGTCGACAGCCCCCGTTTCGCCGTTACACCCGTTTCATCGTCGCGTCCGATGCCCGAGTTGCCGGAGGTCGAGGTCGTTCGCCGCGGCCTGCAACAGAGCGTGCTGGGGCGCACCGTCGGCAGGCCCGTGGTGCGCGAATCGCGGCTGCGCTGGCCGGTGCCCCGCGAACTGCCGCAGTTGCTCGAAGGGCGCACCGTGCGCTCGGTGGAGCGGCGCGGCAAGTATTTGCTGCTCGGATTCGACCACGGCGTGCTGATCGTCCATCTCGGCATGTCCGGCAGCCTGCGTTTCCTGTCGCCGCCGCCGCCTGCGTCGCGCCACGATCACGTCGACCTGCCGTTCGGGCACGGCACGCTGCGCTTTCGCGATCCGCGCCGCTTCGGCGCGATGCTCTGGCACGAGGCCGGGCTCGGCCCGGTGCAGGCGCACCGGTTGCTCGAGGGCCTGGGGGTGGAGCCGCTCGGCGAGGCTTTCGACGGCGCGCTGCTTCATCGCGCCACGCGCGGGCGTCGCGTGGCGATCAAGCAGGCGCTGCTCTCGGGCCGCATCGTGGTGGGCGTGGGCAACATCTACGCGTCCGAAAGCCTGTTTCGCGCCGGAATCCGTCCGGGCACGCCGGCGCACCGGCTCGGGCGCGAGCGCTGCGAACGCCTCGCCGCCGCTATCCGGTCCACGCTCGTCGATGCGATTCGCCGCGGCGGCAGCAGCCTGCGCGACTTCGTCGCGAGCGATGGCGCGAGCGGCCATTTCCAGCTCGACTGCTTCGTCTACGGCCGCGCGGGCCAGCCTTGCCGCGTCTGCGCTACGCCGGTGCGCGGCGTGCGGCAGGGGCAGCGAAGCACGTTCTATTGTCCGCGCTGCCAGCGCTGACCTGCCGTTCGCGACCCTGAAGCGGCCGCAGGGCGGCTCGCCCGTGCGGCGCGGCAGTCGCGCACGCCGGCGCGCTCGCGCCCGTGCTATCTATCGTGGCCAGTCACACCTGCGGACTTGCGGGAAGCCGATGGCGACCTTCGGAGAACGGATCGCGGAGTACGGAGCCTGGCGGCGCGCGCTGTCCGGGGCGGTGCAACGCTATGGCGACTGGCTCGACGATGCCGGCCTGTCGGATGCCGCGTCACGGGCGCGCATCGAGCGGATCGTCGAGCGCCTGGCGAAGGAGCGCATCTCGATCGCGTTCGTTGCCGAGTTCTCGCGGGGCAAGTCGGAGCTGATCAACGCGATCTTCTTCGCCGACCGCGGCCAGCGCATCCTGCCCTCGGCGGCCGGCCGCACGACGATGTGCCCCACCGAGCTGATGTACGACCGCTCGCGCCCGAGTTCTCTGCGGCTGCTGCCGATCGAGACGCGGCTGCGCGACCTCACGGTTTCGGAGCTCAGGGAGCAGGACCCGGAGTGGCGCGAGATCCCGATCGATCCCGAAGACCCGGCCGGGCTGGCCGCGGCGCTCGCCAGCGTGCGCGAGACCGTCGCGGTCGACGCGGCGCAGGCCGCGCTGCTCGGGCTGCACGACGAGAACGATCCCGATTCGGCAGCGCGCCCCGATGCGCAGGGGCGCGTCGAGGTGCCGCGCTGGCGCCACGCGATCGTCAACTACCCGCATCCGCTGCTCGAACTCGGTCTGGTGGTGATCGACACGCCCGGACTGAACGCGATCGGCGCCGAGCCCGAGCTGACGTTGAAGCTGATCCCGGGTGCCGACGCGGTGCTGTTCGTGCTCGCCGCCGACGCCGGCGTCACCCGCTCCGACATCGAAGTCTGGCGCGAGCACATCAGCGCGAGCCACAAGTCGGGAAGGTTCGTCGTGCTCAACAAGATCGACGGGCTTTGGGACGGGCTGAAGGACGAGGTGCAACTGCAGATCGAGATCGCGCGCCAGGTCGGCTCGGTCGCGCACACGCTCGGGCTGCCCAACGACCGCATCTATCCGGTGTCCGCGCAGAAAGCGCTGGTGGCCAGGGTGAACCGGGATCCGCTGCTGCTCAAGCGCAGCCGCATGTCCGACCTGGAATACGCGCTCGGCCGCGAGCTGGTGCCGCAGCAGCGCGCGATCGCGCGCGAGCACGCGAGCCGCGAATTCGAGGCGCTGCACGCTCAGGTCGGCGCGACGCTCGGCGCGCGGCGGCGCGCCGCGATCGAGCAACTGTTCGAACTCGGCGGGCTGCGCGGCAAGAACCGCGGCGTGATGGATCACATGGCCGCGCGAATCCGTCGCGAGCGCGACGAGTTCGACCGCAGCCTGCGCCAGCTGCAGGGGCTCAGGGCGGTGCTCGCCAGGCATTCGCAGACCCTCGGCGAGGCAGTGGGCGGCGAATCGCTCAGGCGCCACGTGAGGCAGGCGCGCGAGGCATTGAGGAGCAGCAGTTTCTCCACCGGCCTGCGCTCGGGGATGAATGCGCTCATCGGCGCGGTGCGCGCCGACTTCGAGCGGGCATCGCAGCTGGTCGACGAGGTGGCGACGCTGATGAGCGCGATGTACCGCAGCTTCAGCGCGGAGCACGGCCTGTCGCTGGGCAATCCGGCGCTCTACTCGATGCGGCGCTTCCACGCGGAGCTCGACCGCATCGACCAGTTGCAGCGCCGCCAGTTCGGGGCGATCACGCTGGCGACCACTTCGCAGCAGGTGCTGATGCGGCGCTTCTTCGAGTCGGTCGCATCGCGGCTTCGCGAGCTCGAGGAGATCGCCGATCGGGAGATCCAGGCGTGGCTGCGCACCGTCATGTCGCCGATCGAGACGCAGGTGCGCGAGCACCAGGCGCAGCTCAGGCAGCGCCTGGACGCGGTGCGGCGGGTGCTCGAGGCCAACGACAGCCTGGAGTCGCGGATCCACGAGATCGAGCGGCAGCGCGCCGAGGTCGAGCAGCGCATCGCGCTGGCCGCGGAGTTCGCGCTGCAGGTGCGCGAACTGCTTGCCGAGACGACGGGAGTCGCCGAAGTCGCCGCAGACTGACCGCGGCAGGCGTGAAGCGCCGTCCGGGCAGCCCGGCATCGGCACGCGCTTGCCGCGCGCCCTTACAATCGGCCGGGTGATCGCATCCCGACTGATCGAGTGGCAGCGCCTGCACGGCCGCCACGACCTGCCCTGGCAGAACACGCGCGACGCCTACCGGATCTGGCTGTCCGAGGTGATGCTTCAGCAGACGCAGGTCGACACGGTGAAGCCGTATTACCTGCGCTTCGTGGCCCGGTTTCCCGACGTTCGGGCGCTGGCGGCCGCGCAGCCCGACGAAGTGCTGGCGTTGTGGAGCGGCCTGGGCTACTACGGGCGCGCCCGCAACCTGCACCGCTGCGCACGCGAAGTGCTCGCCCGGCATGGCGGCGCATTCCCCGACGAAGCCCGGCAGCTTGCCCGCCTGCCCGGCATCGGCCGCTCCACCGCGGCGGCGATCGCGGTGTTCGCGTTCGGCCGCCGCGCCGCGATCCTCGACGGCAACGTGCGGCGGGTGCTGTGCCGCCACGCGGGCCTGCACGGCTACCCGGGCGAGCGTTCGGTCGAGAGCGAACTGTGGCGCATTGCCGAGGCCGAGCTGCCGTCGCGCGAGGTGGAACGCTACACGCAGGCGCTGATGGATCTGGGCGCGACGCTGTGCGTGCGCACCCGGCCCGACTGCGCCGCCTGCCCGCTGTCGAGCGACTGCCGCGCGCTGCGCGACGGCGTGGTCGCGCAGTTGCCCACGCCGCGCCCCAGGCGCAGCGTGCCGCTGCGGCGTTGCGCGATGTTCGTGATCCGCCGTGGCGACGAAGTGCTCGTCGAGCGGCGCGCGCCAAGTGGCGTCTGGGGCGGGCTGTGGAGCCTGCCCGAACTGGAACTGCCGCCGGCCGCGACCGGCTCGGCAGCGATCGAGGCCGCCACCGCGGCCGACGGGCTGCCCGATGCGGTCTCGCTGGCGCACGAGGTCGAGCGTCGCTTCGGCCTGCGCGTCACGGCGCTGCGGCCGATGCCGCCATTCGACCACGCGTTCACGCACTTTCGCCTGCGGGTGCAGCCGCTGGCCTGCGAGCCGGTGGCGACAGGCGCCGCCGCCGAGGCGCCGGGGCGCGCCTGGCTCGCGCTCGACGCCGCCGCCGGCGCGGCGTTGCCGCGCCCGGTGAAGACCCTGCTGCAAGGGCTCGCGTCCGCGCAGGCGCGCGCCGCGTGAACCCGGGTTCAGCCGCGGCCGCTGCCCCGCGTGGCCAGCGACCGGTGGCGCACCAGCACGTGCTCGATGCGCCGGAAGCGCCGCGCGAGCTCCTCGACGCAGTAGACCGAGCGGTGCTGCCCGCCGGTGCAGCCGAGCGCCACCGTGAGGTAGCTGCGGTTCTCCAGGATGTAGTGAGGCAGCCAGGTGTGCAGGAAGTCGCCGATGTGGTCGATCATCCGCTGTACCGACGGAATCGACTGCAGGTACTCGGCCACCGGTGCGTCGAGCCCGGTAAGCGGCCTGAGCTCGGCGGTGTAGTACGGGTTCGGCAGGCAGCGCACGTCGAACACCAGGTCGGCGTCGAGCGGCACGCCGTGCTTGTACGCGAACGACTCGAACAGCAGCGTGAGCGGAGCACGCTCGGTGCCCACCACGTCGCGCACCCAGCTGCGCAGCACGTTCGGATGCAGGTCGCTGGTGTCGAGCGACACGCCGATGTCCTCGAGCGGCGCCATCAGTTCGCGCTCGCGCTCGATCGACTCGACCAGCGTCGGCGCCGCCTCGCCGCCGGCGCCGGCGCGCAGCGACATCGGGTGCCGGCGCCGGGTCTCCGAATAGCGCTGCACCAGCGTGTCGGTGCGCGCATTGAGGAAGATGATCTTCACGTCGTGGCCGTAGCGGCCCAGCCCGCTGCTGATCTCGCGCAGGTCGGACACCGAGTCGCCGCTGCGCGCGTCGACCGAGACCGCCACCTTGTCGTGCCCGGCCTCGCGCAGCGAGGTGATCACCTCGTGCAGGAAGCGGATCGGCAGGTTGTCGATGCAGAAGTAGCCGTCGTCCTCGAGCACGTTGATCGCGATCGACTTGCCCGAGCCCGAGATGCCGGTGACGAGCACGACGCGCATGATCCGCCTACGCCTGCGAGTCGATCAGCTTGCGCTGGCGCGCAAGGAAGTCGCCGGTGGTGTCGAAGCCGCGCAACTGCAGCACCGTGCTGCGCACCGCGGCTTCGGTGAGCACCGCGAGGTTGCGCCCCGCGGCCACCGGAACCACCACTTTCGGGATCGCCAGCCCGAGCACGTCCTCGGTGAGCGCCTCGAGCGGCAGGCGCTCGTAGGCGTCCTCCATCGTCCCGCGGCGCATCAGGTGGACGATCAGCTTGAGCGTCATCTTGCGGCGCACCGCGGTCTCGCCGAAGATCGTGCGGATGTCGAGCAGCCCCAGCCCGCGCACTTCGAGCAGGTCGCGCAGCAGCGGCGGGCAGCGGCCCTCGATCGCGTGCGGCGCGATGCGCGCGAACTCCACCACGTCGTCGGCCACCAGCCCGTGGCCGCGGCTGATCAGCTCGAGCGCCAGTTCGCTCTTGCCCAGCCCCGATTCGCCGGAGATCAGCACGCCCATCCCGAGCACGTCCATCAGCACGCCGTGCATCGTGCAGGTAGGAGCGATCGCCTTGCTCAGGTAGACGCGCAGCAACTCGATCACGCGCGCGCCGGGAAGCGGGGTGCCGAGCACCGGCAGCCCGGCGGCCGAGGCATGCGCGAGCAGCTCGGCCGGCGCCTGGATGCCGTCGGCGATGATCACCGCAGGCGGGCGCGCGCAGACCAGGTCTTCGTTGAGCGCCGCGCAGCGGGCCGCGCCGATGCGCGCCGTGTACGCGAGCTCGGCATTGCCGAACACGTGGATCCGGTTCGGATGGATCAGGTTCAGGTAGCCGACCAGGTCGGCCGGCTCGGTGGAACCGGGCGCGGCGTTGCGATCGGCGCCGGCTTCGCCGGTGATCCAGGCGAGCTGCAGCGCTTCGCGGTTCTGTTCGAAGACGGTGCGGACGGTGACGCTCATGCGCCAAGCATACAGCCCCGCCCGGCGGGCAGCGATCGCGGTTCGTGGCCGGCGCGATCGCGGCGCGCCGCCCGAAGGCTCAGCCGGCGGAGTGGGGCGGTCCCCAGCTGGTGAGGATCCGGTGCATCTGCGCCGGATCGGTACAGTTGGCCAGCGACTGGCGAATCGACGCGTCCGAGAGCAGCTCGGCCAGCTCGGACAGCAGTTCGAGATGCTCCTCGGTGGCTGCCTCGGGTACCAGCAGGAAGACCAGCAGGCCGACCGACTTGCCGTCGGGTGCGTCGAAGGGAATCGGCTCGGTCAGCCGGACCACTGCCGCCAGCGCCTCCTTCAGGCCCTTGATCCGGCCGTGCGGGATGGCCACGCCTTCGCCCAGCCCGGTCGACCCGAGCCGCTCGCGGGCGAACAGCGAGTCGAAGACCTTGCTGCGCTCGATGCCGTGGTTGTTTTCGAAGAGCAGGCCGACCTGCTCGAACAGGCGCTTCTTGCTCGTGACCGCCAGGTCGAGCACCACGTCGGCCGGGGCGAGCATTCTGGAGAGGCGGCTCATCGCGACCACGCCCGCTGGGGCTTGCCTGATGCCGTGCAACATGGGAATCCACCCCCACGGGCAAATCCGGGATTGCGGCGATTATATAGACGGGGGCAAGGAAGGGAAGCGATCTTTACGGCACTGCAACAAGACGGCGCCACATTCCGGAACACGGCACCGATGTGGCGGGGCATGGGGGACGTCGTTCACAGTGCCCGGCGCCGGGCGACGGGCGGGATGCGCAGTGCCTCGCGATACTTCGCGACGGTGCGCCGCGCGACCACGAAGCCCTGCTCGGCGAGCAGTTCGGCGACATGGCTGTCCGACAGTGGCTGCGCCGGGTTCTCGGCGGCGAACATCTGCTTCATCAGCGCGCGGATCGCGGTGCTCGAGGCCGCGCCGCCGCTGTCGGTGGCCACATGGCTGCCGAAAAAGTACTTGAGCTCGACGACCCCGAATGGTGTGAGCATGTACTTCTGGGTCGTGACGCGCGAGACAGTGGATTCGTGCAGGCCCAGGGCGTCGGCGATCTCGCGCAGCACCAGCGGGCGCATCGCCACCGCGCCGTGCGAGAAATAGGCTTTCTGGCGATCGACGATCGCCTGGGCAACGCGCTGGATCGTCTCGAAGCGCTGCTGAAGGTTTCTGACGAGCCAGCGAGCCTCCTGCAGTTGTGCGGCCAACCCGCCGTTGGCGCCCCGATTGCGTTTCAGGACCTGCGCGTACGCGTCGTTCACGCGCAGCCTGGGCATCACGTCGGGATTCAGCGTCGCGACCCAGCCGTTGCGGGTGCGCCTGACGACCACGTCCGGAATCACGTAGTCGGCTTCGCCGCCGCCGAACGCGGCGCCGGGGCGCGGTTCGAGTCGGCGGATCAGGGCCTGCGCCGCGCGCAGGGTTTCGTCGTCGCAATGCAGCAACCGGCGCAGCCGGGCGAAGTCGTGCGCGGCCAGGGCCGCGAGGTGTTCGTCGACGATCGCTCGGGCGATCCGGACGACGCCGGCGGGCTGGTCGCGCGCCGCCTCGCCGCGGTCGATCTGCAGCAACAGGCTCTCGCGCAGGTCGCGAGCGCCGACGCCGACCGGATCGAGGCTTTGCAGCAGCCTGAGCGCGGTGGCCAGTTCCTCGGGCTCGACGGCCAGTTCGGCGGGCAGCAGCGCCGCGATCTCGACGAGCGACGAATCGAGGTAACCGTCGTCGTCGAGAGCATCGATCAGCGTCTGGACCAGTGCGCGATCGCGCCGGATGCACTTCAGGCCCGCGAGTTGCTCGACGAGGTGCTCGCGCAGCGATGGCCGGGCGGCCGCGAGCTGCGGGTAGTCGCGCTCGTCGCCTTCGGCGCGCGTGGCCCGCTCGCCGCCCCAGTCGGCGGCGAGCAGGTCGTTGCCATCCCAGGGGGCAGTGTCGGCAGCATCGTCCGCGGGGGTCGCGAATTCATCCGGTTCGCCGTGGCCGGAGGCGTCGGCCGCGTCCGGGGTTGCCCCCGCGCGACCGTCCTCGAGTCCGCCGTTGGGGGCGATGCGCACCGTCGCGGCGAACGGGTCGTCGAGTCGCTCGAGCAGGGGGTTCTCGGCAAGGGCGTGCTCGAGCTCCTGGTTCAGTTCGAGCGTGGACAGCTGCAGCAGCCGGATCGACTGCTGCAGCTGCGGCGTGAGCGCGAGCTGCGTCGAGAGTCTGAGCTGGAGCGACGGCTTCATCGGTGGTCCGGGCACTGCTCCCGCGTCGGCGGACGGGGGCGCGACCGGCTCGCGTCGCGCTACATCGAGAAGTGCTCGCCGAGGTAATAGCGGCGGACGTCTTCGTTCTGGACGACCTCGTCCGGTCGACCGGAAGCAAGAACAGTACCAGCCCTGATGATATACGCGCGATCGCAGATGCCAAGCGTTTCGCGCACGTTGTGGTCGGTGATCAACACGCCGATGCGTCGATCCTTGAGAAATCGCACGATTCGCTGGATTTCGATCACCGCGATCGGGTCGACGCCGGCGAACGGTTCGTCGAGCAGGATGAATCTCGGCGAGCCGGCGAGCGCGCGCGCGATCTCCACGCGGCGTCGCTCGCCGCCCGACAGCGATTGTGCGGTGTTCGAGCGGATCTGCTCGATCTGCAATTCGATCAGCAGCGACTCGAGTCGCTGTTGCAGTTCCTCGCGCGGCAGTGGCCGGCCGCGCTCGTCGGTCTGCAGCTCGAGCACGGCGAGGATGTTCTCCTCCACGCTGAGCTTTCGGAACACCGACGCTTCCTGCGGCAGGTACGACAGCCCGAGCCGCGCCCGGCGGTGGATCGGAAGTCGGCCGATCGGCACACCGTCGAGTTCGATGGTTCCGCCGTCCGAGGGCACCAGCCCGACGATCATGTAGAAACAGGTCGTCTTGCCCGCGCCGTTGGGCCCGAGCAGTCCGACCACTTCGCCGCTGGCGACGTCGAGCGAGACGTCCTGCACGACCTTGCGGCCGTGGTACGCCTTCATCAGGTTGCGCACGGCGAGCCGGCTGGCGCCGCTCGCCGGCGCGCTCGGGGCGGGTCCGGCCATCAGCGGGACGAACCCTGGCGCGGTGTGCCCTCGCGCGGTGGTGCGAGCTGGTCGGCCGGTCTGAGCGTGGTGGCCTCGCCCGATGCCGGCGGCGTGGACGCGCCGCTTTCGCGCGGCTGGATGACGAGGCGCACGCGCCCGGCCGGGTTTTCGGGGGAGGCGGCGGCGGTGCCGCCCTCGACGGTGAAGAACTCGTTGCGGCTCTCGTAGAGGATGTCGCTGCCGTGCACCTCGTCGATCACCCGCTCGTGCTCGGTCCGGCGCAGCATCGCCTGCTGCTGCAGGCGGAACGTCTCGAGCTTGCCGTCGTAGTCGATCCGCCGGGCCTGCCCTTCGACGTACTGGTCGACGCCGTCGCGCTTTTGCCGGAAGGATGCGAGGTTTCCGGTGGCGGTGCCGTACTGGTAGCCCTCGGGATCCTGGCGGATCACCAGCCGGTCGGCACGAAGCAGGATGGTTCCCTTGGTCAGCACCACGTTGCCGCTGAACACGTTGATCTGCTTCAGATCGTCGTATTGCATCCGGTCGGCTTCCACGTTGATCGGCTTGTTGCGATCGGCCTTTTCCGCAACGGCCGGTGCCGCGAGGCCCGCCGACAGCGCCAGCACCAGCGCCGCGCGCACTGCAGCGGCCCGGCGCCTGCGGGGCGGGTGTCGAAAGACGGGGAACGCGCGCATGGTCAGCGGGTAGGTGGCGGCGGCTGCCAGGTGAGCTGCACCCGGGAGTCGACCCGCAATGAGCGGGCCGCATTATTGAATTCCATGCCGACGCCCGTCAAGACCGAGTCGCCGCGCTCGATGCGCACCGGCAGGTCGGTGCGCGCGATCTCGGTCTCGCTGTAGACGGTCGCGCTCTCGGTGCGGATCGTCATCCGGGGCTCGCCCGCGTCGGCATCGCGCACCAGCACCACGTTTCCGGTGAGCACCGTCTCCGCGCCGTCGGCGCTGGTGCTGCCCCGATCGGCACGCACCGTGACGCGCGGCTTCTCCGGATCGAGGCTCATCATCACCGGCTGCTCGAAGTCGCTCGATTCGTCGTCGGGATAGTGCACCATCCGGTTCGCCGACACCCGGAACACCGGCGCACCGTGGTTGTTGATCCGGGTGAAGACCAGGTCTTCGACGAAGTAATCGGGGTCGTGCGTGAGCAGCCGCGCAGCGGCCGGGCCCTCGTCGCGCAGCGAGGTCTGCGCGAGGAAATAGGTGCCCGCGGCCAGCGCGAGCAGCAGTGCGATCGAAATGCCTGCGGCCAGCCGGTCGTGGAAACGCGGCGTCACGTCGCGTCGCCCGCGTAGCGCGCCAGCGCCGCGTCCAGTCGCTGCTGCGATTGCAGCACGAACTCGGCGAACTCGCGCACCGCCCCGCGGCCCGCCGGCGCGCGCGACACCCAGTGCGCGCGCTCGCGCACCGCCTCGGGCGCGTCGGCCACGCTGGCGGCCAGGCCGGCGAGCGCCATCGGGCGCAGGTCGGGCCAGTCGTCGCCGACGTAGGCAGCCTGTCGCGACGCCAGTCCGAAGCTTTCGCAGATTTCACGCAGCGCCGCGGCCTTGTCCTTCACGCCCTGGCGCACTTCGTCGAAATGCAGTTCGCTGGCGCGGACCTGCACGATCGCCGATTGCCGCGCGGTGATGATCGCCAGCTTCACGCCCGCCTGGCGCAGCAGCGTGAGCCCGAAGCCGTCGCGCACCGAGAACGCCTTCATCGCCTCGCCGGCCGGGCCGATGAACAGGCGCCCGTCGGTGAGCGTGCCGTCGACGTCGAGGGCCACCAGGCGCACCAGGGAAGCGCGCTGCGCCGCGTCTGCCGTCTGCCGCATTCAGACGACCTTCGCGGTGAGCAGGTCGTGGATGTGCAGTGCGCCCGCCAGCCGGTGCTGCGCATCGACGACCAGCAGCTGGCTGATCCGGCGCTCTTCCATGATCCGCACCGCCTCGGCCGCGAGCGCCTGCGCGTCGATCGTCGCCGGCGCGCGGGTCATCACCTCGTCGATCGACAGGCCGCGCAGGTCGCGGCCCTGCTCGATCAGCCGGCGCAGGTCGCCGTCGGTGAAGATGCCGGCGAGGCGGCCATCGTCGGCGACGATTGCGGTCATGCCCATGCGCTTGCGCGTGATCTCGAGGATCGCATCGACCAGTCGCGCGCCGGCGGACACCGTGGGGAGCGTGCCGCCCGAGCGCATCACGTCGCCCACGCGCGTGAGCAGGCGCCGGCCGAGCGTGCCGCCCGGGTGCGACAGCGCGAAATCCATGGGGCCGAAGCCGCGCGCATCGAGCAGCGCGACTGCCAGCGCATCGCCCAGCGCCAGCGTGGCGGTGGTGCTCGCGGTGGGCGCGAGGTTGTGCGGGCAGGCTTCGCGATCGACCGCGGCGTGCAGGTGGACGTCGGCCAGCCGCGCCAGCGACGAACCGGGGTTGCCGGTGATCGCGATCAGGCGCGCTCCCTGGCGCTTGACCACGGGAACGATCGTGAGCAGTTCGGCGGTGCTGCCCGAATTCGAGAGCGCGACGAAGACGTCGTCGCGGGTTACCATGCCGAGGTCGCCGTGGCTCGCCTCGGCAGGATGCACGAAGAACGCCGGCGTGCCGGTGGAGGCGAGGGTGGCCGCGACCTTGCGCGCGACGTGGCCGGACTTGCCGATTCCGCTCACCACGACGCGCCCGGTGCAGGCGAGGATCAGCCTGCAGGCGTCGGCGAAGCTCGCGTCGACGCGCTCGGCCAGACGCGCCACCGCTTCGGCCTCGATGCGCAGCACCTCGCGTGCCCGGCCGAGCAGTCTCTCCGGCGTGACCGCGCTCCATTCGCTCATGCGCCCGAGTATATGACGACTGGGCCCCGCGCCAGGGCACGGGCCGCGCCTTGCCGCGACCCCGGTTTAGAATGCGGCGTTCGACGGAAACGCGGGCCCCCGGGCCGACACCCGGGCCTTCTCTCACTGCAACCTCCTCGATGCCAGAGTTCCTCACCCTGGACAGGGTCCGGTTCGGATACGGCAAGCGCGTCATCCTGCACGACATCTCGATGCGCTTCGAGCGCGGCAAGGTGTATGCGCTGATCGGCGGATCCGGATCGGGCAAGACGACCATCCTGCGGCTGATCGGCGGGCAGTTGCGCCCGCAGCAGGGCTCGGTCGTCTTCGGCGGCGAGAACGTGCATCGGCTCGACCGCGACGGCCTGTACCGGCTGCGCCGCCGCATGGGCATGCTCTACCAGTTCGGCGCGTTGTTCACCGACCTCACCGCGTTCGAGAACGTCGCTTTCCCGCTGCGCGAGCACACCGACCTGCCCGAGGAGATGATCCGCGACCTGGTGCTGATGAAGCTCGAGGCGGTCGGGCTGCGCGGCGCGGCCCATTTCCACACCTCCGAGCTCTCGGGCGGCATGGCGCGGCGCGTGGCGCTGGCCCGGGCAATTGCGCTCGACCCGCCGCTGATCATGTACGACGAGCCCTTCGCCGGCCTCGATCCGGTGGCGCTCGCCACGGTCGCGCAATTGATCCGCCGGCTCAACGACGCGCTCGGATGCGCGTCGATCGTGGTCTCGCACGACATCAAGGACGCGTTCGCGATCGCCGACCTGGTGTTCCTGCTCGCGGGCGGCCGCATCGCGGCGCAGGGCACGCCCGATGCAATGAAGGCCTCCGACGATCCGAACGTGCGCCAGTTTCTCGAGGGCGACATCGACGGGCCGATCGCCTTTCACTTCCAGGCCCGGCCGCTCGCCGAGGAACTCGGCCTGGGGGCCTGATGCGAACGCTGCTGCTTCCGCTGCAATGGCTGGTCGGCTTCGTCGTCGCGGTCGGCGAGGGAGCGCGCTTCTTCGTGCATCTGTGCTGGCTGAGCCTGGCGGCGCTGCGGCGGCCGCGGCTGGTCATCGACCAGGTGCACTTCATCGGCAACTACTCGCTGTCGATCATCCTCGTCTCGGGGCTGCTGATCGGCTTCGTGCTCGGCCTGCAGGGTTACTACACGCTGCGCCGCTACGGCTCGGAGGAAGCGCTCGGCGTGCTGGTCACGCTGTCGCTGGTGCGCGAGCTGGGCCCGGTGGTCACCGCGCTGCTGTTCGCGGGACGCGCCGGCACTTCGCTCACCGCCGAGGTCGGGCTCATGAAGGCCGGCGAGCAGATCGACGCGATGGAAATGATGGCGGTCGATCCGGTGTCGCGGGTGCTCGCGCCGCGCTTCGCGGCCGCGGTATTCTCGATGCCGCTGCTCGCGGCGCTGTTCTCGGCGCTTGGCGTGCTGGGCGGCTACCTGGTCGGCGTGGTGATGATCGGCGTCGACGCCGGCTCGTTCTGGGGGCAGATGCAGAGCGGCGTCGACTGGCTCGACGACGTCGGCAACGGCGTGGTGAAGAGCGTGGTCTTCGGTTTCACGGTAGCGTACGTTGCGCTGTTCGTCGGCTTCAACGCGCAGCCGACGCCCGAAGGGGTCGCGCGCGCCACCACGACCACGGTGGTCGCGGCATCGCTGGCGATCCTCGGCCTCGATTTCATCATGACCGCGCTGATGTTCAGCACCGACTGAAGACGCCAGCCGCCGCAACCGGAGCACGAACATGGAGAACCTTCGATGAAGCGCACGGGAGTCGACCTGCTGGTCGGGCTGTTCGTGCTGCTCGGCTTCGCGGCGCTGGTCTTCCTCGCAATGCGCGCGGGCAACATGAGCAGCGCAGTGGGCCTGGGCCCCACCTACGACACGCTCGCGCGCTTCGACAACATCGGCGGACTCAAGCCGCGTGCCGCGGTGCGCAGCGCCGGGGTCGTCGTCGGCCGGGTCGCCGCGATCCGTTTCGACGACCAGAGCTACCAGGCCGAGGTGGTGCTGGCGCTCGACCAGCGCTACCACTTCCCGAAGGATTCGTCGGCGAAGATCCTCACCTCGGGCCTGCTCGGCGAGCAGTACATCGGGCTCGAACCGGGCGGCGACGAGGAGATGCTCGCGGCCGGCGATCGCATCACGATGACGCAGTCGGCGGTGGTGCTCGAGAACCTGGTGGGGCAGTTCCTCTACGGCAAGGCCGCCGAGGGGGCCGGGAAGAAGTGAAACCGGCGCCGCGCGCGAGCAGGCCGAACCCGCGCAGGTCGCTGCGCGCGTGGTTGGCCGCCGGAGCCTGGCTCGGTGCCGCATGGCTTCTCGGCGGCTGCGCGACGCCCGGCAGCCCGGCCGCGGCGCGCGATCCGTTCGAGCCGATGAATCGCGTGGTGTTCCAGTTCAACGATACGATCGACAAGGCGGTGCTCGAGCCGGTGGCCACGGGTTACCAGGACTACGTCCCGGAGAACCTGCGAATCGCGATCGGAAGCGTGTTCGGCAACCTCGCCGACCTCTGGACCGCGGTGAACCAGCTGCTGCAGGGCAAGCCGCTCGAGGCGCTCTCCGACCTGTCGCGCTTCGTGCTCAACTCGACCCTCGGCGTCGCCGGGCTCGCCGACATCGCCACGCCGATGGGGCTGGAGAAGCATCATGAAGACTTCGGCCAGACGCTCGGCCGATGGGGCGTGCCCTCGGGTCCGTACCTGGTGCTGCCGCTGCTCGGGCCGTCGAGCCTGCGCGACGCTCCCGCGCTCATCCCCGATTACAGGGGCGACCTGGTGACCGCGATCGATTCGAAGGGCGAGCGCAACAACGCATACCTGCTGCGCGTCATCGATACGCGTGCGCGGTTGCTGCGTGCCGAGCGCCTGGTCGAGGGCGCCG
Organism: Burkholderiales bacterium; assembly: GCA_003577305.1. Lineage (GTDB taxonomy): Bacteria > Pseudomonadota > Gammaproteobacteria > Burkholderiales > Burkholderiaceae_E > Zeimonas. The sequence goes on along the minus strand of QEVL01000023.1, from coordinate 23,909 downwards.
CCCTCGACCGTTATTCGTTCATTCGCGACGGTTACCTTCAGCGGCGGCGCAACCTGGTCTACGACGGCAATCCGCCCGAAGAACCGCCGCCGGCCTACGACCCCGAGGACGACCCCGAGGCGCCCGGCGCCTCCGGCGACGCGCCGGCGAGCGCGCCGGCTTCCGCACCACGAACCGACGAAAACCGATGACGAAGAGACTGCTTCCGCTTCTCCTGTGGCTGCTGATGTTCGTGCCTGCGGCCGCTGCGACGGCTGCAACGGCTGCGGCCGCCGAACCGCCCGACAGGCTGATCGAGCGGCTCAGCAACGAGATTCTCGAGCGCATCAGGACCGATGCTGCGCTGAAGGCGGGCGACCGCAAGAAGCTCGACGAACTGGTGGACAACACCGTCATGCCGCACGTCGACTTCAGGCGCATGACCGCGCTCTCGGTCGGGCGCAACTGGCGCACCGCCACGCCCGAACAGCAGCAGCAGTTGATGGACGAATTCCGCGCGCTGCTGATCCGCACCTACGCCGGCGCGCTCTCGTCGGTGGCCGACCAGAAAGTGAGGATGCGTCCGCTGCGCGCCAATCCGCAGGACACCGACGTGATCGTGCGCAGCGAGGTCGTCCAGCCCCGCGGCGAGCCGATCCAGCTCGACTACCGGATGGCCAGGCGCACCGACGGCTGGAAGATCTACGACGTCAACGTGCTCGGCGTGTGGCTGGTCGAGACCTACCGCACGCAGTTCGCCCAGGAGGTGAGCACCGGGGGCATCGAGGGCCTGATCCGCAGCCTGAGCGAGAAGAACCGCCAGCCTGCGGCGAACGGCAAGACGTGAACGAGGCACGAACCGCCGCAGTGCAGCCTGCGCCGGCAACCGGCGCCGGCGGCGCGTTCGCGCTGCCGGCCGAGGTCACTTTCGCGCACGCGCGGGCGGTGCTGGAGCGGGCACTGCCGGCTCTGGCCGGCGAGGGCCTCGCGTTCGACCTGTCGGCGTGCATGCACTTCGACTCTTCGCTGATCGGCGTGCTGCTCGAACTGTCGCGCCGGGCCTCGGCCAGCGGACGCCGCTGCGAGTTCGTCGGCGCATCGCCCAACCTGCGCAAGCTGTGCGGCCTTTACGGCGTCGAGAGCCTGCTGTTCGGCGCCCCTGCCGACACCCGCACCGCGCCATGACCGCCGCGATCGAGGCGCGCGGCGTAGCCAAGCGCTACGACGGCTTCGAGGCGCTGCGCGGCATTTCGCTGTCGATCGGCCAGGGCGAGTTCTTCGGGCTGCTCGGCCCCAACGGAGCGGGAAAGACGACGCTGATCTCGATCGTCGCCGGGCTCGTGCGCGCCAGCTCGGGCGAGGTCTGCGTCATGGGCCACGACGTGGTGCGCGACTTTCGCGCGGCCCGGCGCGCGCTCGGCGTGGTGCCGCAGGAGATCGTCTTCGATCCGTTCTTCACCGTGCGCGAGACGCTGCGCATCACTTCGGGCTACTACGGGGTCAGGCGCAACGACGACTGGATCGACGAGGTGCTCGCCAACCTCGACCTCGCAGCGAAGGCCGAGGCGAACATGCGCGCGCTCTCCGGCGGCATGAAACGCCGCGTGCTGGTCGCGCAGGCGCTGGTCCACCGGCCGCCGGTGATCGTGCTCGACGAACCGACTGCGGGCGTCGACGTCGAGCTGCGCCAGACGTTGTGGCAGTTCATCCGGCGGCTCAATGCCGACGGGCACACGATCGTGCTCACCACGCACTACCTGGAAGAGGCGCAGGAGCTGTGCGATCGCATCGCGATGCTCAAGAACGGTGCAGTGGTGGCGCTCGACCGCACCAGTTCGCTGCTGCGCCGGTTCGCCACCTGCCGCCTGCAGTTGCGCCTGGCCGGCGCGCCGCTGCCGGCGGCGCTCGAGCCGTTGCGCATCGTCGAGCCCGGGGTGGCCGAGCCCGACGCCCGGCAGGGCGCGGGCGGCGCCAGGGTCAGTCTGCGCGTGGACGACGTCGCGGAGGTCGAGGCGATCCTCGCGGCCCTGCGCGAGGCGGGGTGCCGCATCGAGGAGATGGAACTCGCGCGCACCGACCTCGAGGACGTCTTCGTCCGGGTGATGAAGGAGACCCGCTGAATGGACCCCGCCCGTCGCGCCGGCGAATCGTTCTCGGTGCAGGGTTTCGCGACGCTGCTGCACAAGGAGGTGCTGCGCTTCGTCAAGGTGGGGGTGCAGACGGTCGGCGCGCCGGTGCTCACCTCGATGCTGTACCTCGTGATCTTCTCGCACGTGCTCGAAGACCGGGTGCAGGTCTTCGAGGGCGTGCGCTACACCTCGTTCCTGCTGCCCGGCCTGGTGATGATGTCGGTGCTGCAGAACGCGTTCGCCAACAGTTCGTCGTCGCTCATCCAGAGCAAGATCACCGGAAACATCGTGTTCCTGCTGCTCGCGCCGCTGTCGCATCGCGAGATGTACGCGGCCTACGTGCTCGCCTCGATGCTGCGCGGCATCGCGGTGGGCGCCGGCGTGTTCCTCGCCGCCGCCTGGTTCGCCAGGCTTTCGTTCGCCGCGCCAGGCTGGATCCTGGTCTTCGCGCTGCTGGGCAGCGCGATTCTCGGTACAATGGGCCTGATCGCGGGGATCTGGGCCGAGAAATTCGACCAGATCGCGGCCTTCCAGAACTTCATCATCATGCCGCTCACGTTCCTGTCCGGCGTGTTCTATTCGGTGAAGTCGCTGCCCGAGTTCTGGCAGACGCTGTCGCACCTGAATCCGTTCTTCTACATGGTCGACGGCTTCCGCTACGGCTTCTTCGGGGCCTCCGACGTGCCGCCGGCGACCAGCTTCGTGGTCGTCGCCGCCACGCTGGGCGTGGTCAGCGCGATCGCGCTGCGGCTGCTGGCGAGCGGCTACCGGCTGCGGCACTGATGCCGCCCGCTGCGGCACGCGATCCATCCTCCAACCGACATCGTTTCGCCCGGATTGCGCCATGGTCACTCCCGAGAATCTCCGCAAGTTCATCGCCGACGGCCTCGAATGCGAACACCTCGAGGTGAGCGGCGACGGGCGCCACTTCGAGGCGCTGATCGTCTCGAAGCTGTTCGAGGGCAAGCGGCTCGTGCAGCGGCACCAGATCGTCTACGCGGCGCTCGGCGACCGGATGCGCGAGGAAGTGCATGCGCTGTCGATGAACACGCTGACCCCCGAAGAGTTCGCCGACCGCGGCGGCGCATGAAGGCCCCGGCGGGGCCGGCGAAGCGCACGGCCGCGATCGCCCGGGGAGGCCACACAGGTCCATGGACAAACTGAGAATCGAAGGCGGCCGCCCGCTGCGCGGCGAAGTCGCCGTGTCGGGCGCCAAGAACGCGGCGCTGCCGATCCTGTGCGCGGGGCTGCTGTGCGCAGGGCCGCTCGCGCTCGGCAACGTGCCGCAACTGCACGACGTCGCCACCACGCTGAAGCTGCTGCGGCGGCTCGGCGCGACGGTCGAGCGCGACGGCGAGCGCGTGCTGCTCGATGCCGCGGGCGTCGGGTCGGTCGAGGCGCCCTACGAACTGGTCAGGACGATGCGCGCGTCGATCCTCGTGCTGGGGCCGCTGCTCGCGCGCTTCGGCGAGGCGCGGGTGTCGCTGCCCGGCGGCTGCGCGATCGGCCAGCGGCCGGTCGACCAGCACATCAAGGGCCTGCAGGCGATGGGTGCGCAGATCTCGATCGAGCACGGCTACGTGGTCGCGAAGGCGAGCCGGCTCGCGGGCGCGCGCATCGTCACCGACATGGTCACGGTCACCGGCACCGAGAACCTGATGATGGCCGCGACGCTGGCCGACGGCGAGACAGTGATCGAGAACGCGGCGCGCGAGCCCGAGGTCGTCGACCTGGCCGCGGCGCTGGTCGCGATGGGCGCGCGCATCGAAGGCGCCGGCACCGACCGCATTGCGGTGCGTGGCGTCGGGCGGCTGCACGGCGCGGAGCATCGGGTGATGGCCGACCGCATCGAGGCGGGCACTTTCCTGTGCGCGGTTGCCGCCGCCGGCGGCGAGATCACGCTCACCGGCGCGCAGCCCGCGACGATGGACGCCACGCTCGACAAGCTGCGCGAGGCCGGCGCCACGATCGAGGCCGCGGGCGACCACATCCGCCTGTCGATGAAGCGCAGGCCGCGCGCAGTCAACGTGCGCACCGCGCCGTATCCGGCGTTCGCCACCGACATGCAGGCGCAGCTGATGGCGCTCGACTGCATCGCCGAGGGCACCGGCGTCGTCACCGAGACCATCTTCGAGAACCGCTTCATGCACGTGCTCGAACTGCAGCGCCTCGGTGCAGACATCGTGATCGAGGGCAGTACGGCGGTGGTGCGCGGAATGCCGAAGCTCTCGGGTGCCGCGGTCATGGCAACCGACCTGCGCGCCTCCGCGGGTCTGGTGATCGCGGGGCTGGTCGCCGAGGGGCAGACGGTGATCGACCGGATCTACCACCTCGATCGCGGCTACGAGCGCATGGAGGCCAAGCTCGGCCAGCTCGGCGCGCGCGTCGAGCGGGTCACCGGGAGCCCGTGAGATGGCCCGCCGATGCTTGCGCGTCGCGGCCGTCGGCAGCCGGACGGGGCGCAGCGCCCAGGGCGAACCGGTCGGGTGGCGCGCCTGCGCCGGAGCGCTCGGGCCCGGGGCCGCGCGCGCGCCGGGCCCCTCGGGGCGATGGCGGCGGCGGTCGGTGCTTCGCACCGACTTCCCTGCGCGGCTCGCCTCGGGGTCGTGCGGCGCAACTCGCTTCGCTCGCTGCGCTCGCTTCGCTCAGACACAGCGCCGCAAGTCAGAAGCACGAAGCGCGCTTCGCGCGCCGACCCCGAGGCTGCGCTGCTCGGCGCCGCCGAAATCGCCCCGAGAGGCCCGGCGCGCGTGCGGCCCCGGGCCCGAGCGCCCCGGCGCAGGCGCGCCGCCCGACCGGTTCGCCCTGGGCGCTGCGCCCCGTCCGGCTGCCGACGGCCGCTCTGGCAGCGTCCCATGCGTAGTCGGGGCTGTTGCCCACGAACACCACGACGGTGTCGACAAAGGCGCGGGCCGTGCGCCGCGGGCGCGCCTTGTGCGCAGCCGGGAAGCGCAGCGGCACCGGCGGCGCGCGCAGCGCGCATCGTCCATCATTCTCGTGGCGACTGTTCGAGCGGAGCTCGCGCAGCGAGCGCAGCGAGTTTCGCCGCGCCAGCCGGTGATGCCGGTGCAGTGTGCCCGCCTATGCGACGCTTGTGGGCCAGCGGATTTGCCCGGGTGGCAAGGCGCGAACCGCAGCCATGCCGGGTGGCATGGCGAGGATTCGCAACGCTGCCACCCGGGCAAATCCGCTGGCCCACAAGCGTCGCATAGGCGGGCACACTGCACTGACATCGCAGGGGACCCCCGCGAAGCGGGGGCAAGCACCCGGCGCGCCCGCGGCGCACGGCCCGCGCCTTTGTGCGCAATCGCAGAACGCGCCCAGCGCGCTGGAGCCACTGACGTGATTACGCTCGCCCTGTCCAAGGGCCGCATCTTCGACGAGACGCTGCCGCTGCTGGCGGCTGCGGGCATCGCGGTGGACGCCTCGATCGGCGCCTCGCGCAAGCTGATCCTGCCCACCGGCGATCCCGACCTGCGGCTGATCATCGTGCGCGCCTCCGACGTGCCGACCTACGTGCAGTACGGCGCTGCCGATCTCGGCGTGGCCGGCAAGGACGTGCTGCTCGAGCACAGCGGCGAGGGGCTCTACCAGCCGGTCGACCTGGGCATCGCGCGCTGCCGGATGTCGGTCGCGGTGCCGGCCGGGTTTCGCTACGCCGAGGCGGTGCGCCCTGGCGCGCGGCTGCGCATTGCCACCAAATACGTCCAGGTGGCGCGCGAGCACTTCGCCGCCAAGGGCGTGCACGTCGACCTGATCAAGCTCTACGGCTCGATGGAACTCGCGCCGCTGGTCGGGCTGGCCGACGCGATCGTCGACCTGGTGAGCACCGGGGGCACGCTGCGCGCCAACAACCTGGTCGAAGTCGAGGAAATCATGCAGATCTCGTCGCGATTGATCGTCAACCAGGCGTCGCTGAAGACGAAGTCGGCACGTCTCGAGCCGCTGGTGGCCGCGATCGGGCGTGCGGCGGGGAGCGCGCGATGAGCGCTGCGGTGCCGATCACCCGGCTCGACAGCCGCGCTCCCGATTTCCAGCGGCGGCTCGATGCGCTGCTCGCCTGGGAGCCGCTCCAGGACGGCGCGATCGAGCGCACGGTTGCCGAGATCCTGCGGGAAGTGCGTCGCCGCGGCGACGAAGCGCTGCTCGAATACACCCGGCGCTTCGACCGCGTCGAGGTTGCCGACGCCGCTGCGCTCGAACTGCCGCGCGCCGAACTGCAGGCGGCGCTCGATTCGCTGGGCGGGGCCGAGCGCGATGCGCTGCAGGCCGCCGCCGCGCGCATTCGGGCCTACCACTCGCACCAGTTGGCGAAATCCTGGTCCTACGTCGAGGCCGACGGCACCCGACTCGGCCAGCAGGTGACGCCGCTCGATCGGGTCGGGCTTTACGTGCCGGGCGGCAAGGCCGCCTATCCGTCCTCGGTGCTGATGAACGCGCTGCCCGCACGCGTGGCCGGCGTCGGCGAACTGGTGATGGTCGTGCCCACCCCCGACGGCGTGCGCAACCCGCTGGTGCTTGCCGCCGCGTGCATCGCCGGCGTCGACCGGGTGTTCACGATCGGCGGGGCGCAGGCGATTGCGGCACTGGCGTACGGCACGGCGACAGTGCCCGCGGTCGACAAGATCGTCGGCCCGGGCAACGCCTGGGTTGCCGAGGCCAAGCGCCGGGTCTTCGGCACGGTCGGCATCGACATGATCGCCGGGCCCAGCGAAATCCTCGTGCTCTGCGACGGCACCACCGATCCCGACTGGGTGGCGATGGACCTGTTCTCCCAGGCCGAGCACGACGAGATGGCGCAGGCGGTCCTGCTCACGCCCGACGCCGCCTTCGCCGACCGGGTGGCCGCGTCGATCGCGCGGCTGCTGCCCACGATGCAGCGCCGTGACGTCATCGCCCGCTCGCTCGCCGACCGCGGCGCGCTGGTGGTCGTGCGCAGCATGGAAGAGGGCTGCGAGATCGCCAACCGGATCGCGCCCGAGCACCTGGAGATCTCGGCGGCCGACGCCCCGGTATGGGCGGCGAGCATCCGCCATGCCGGTGCGCTCTTCCTCGGTCCCTTCACGTCGGAGTCGATCGGCGACTACTGCGCCGGTCCGAACCACGTGCTGCCGACGATGCGCACCGCGCGCTTCTCCTCGCCGCTGGGCGTCTACGATTTCCAGAAACGCACCAGCATCATCGAGGTGTCGGCGGCCGGCGCGCGCACGCTGGGCCGCATCGCCGCGACGCTGGCCCGCGGCGAAGGGCTCGAGGCACACGCGCGCAGCGCCGAGATGCGCCTGGAACGCGACTCGTGAGCGCAGGCGTCACGCCGGCGGGACTGCTGCGCCCCGAGATTCTCGCGATGCAGGGCTACCGGGTTTCCGACGCCACCGGCCTGGTCAAGCTCGACGCGATGGAGAACCCGTACCGGCTTCCCGGGCCGCTGCGCGCCGAGTTGGGCCGGCGCCTCGCCGAGGTGGCGATCAACCGCTATCCGGCGCCGGATCATCCGGAGCTGCGGCGTGCGATCCGCGAGCGTTTCGGTGTGCCGGCCGGATTCGACGTGCTGCTCGGCAACGGCTCCGACGAGCTGATCACCTTGCTCACGCTCGCCACCGCGCGGCCGGGCGCGGTGCATCTGTCGCCGTGGCCCTCGTTCGTGATGTACGAATTGTCGGCGCGGCTCGCCGGCAGCCGCTTCGTCGGCGTGCCGCTGGCCGACGACTTCTCGCTCGACCTGCCGGCCACGCTGGCGGCGATCGATGCGCATCGGCCGGCGATCGTCTGGCTGTCCTGGCCGAACAACCCGACCGGCAACTGCTTCGACGAGGCGGCGCTCGAGCGGGTGCTCGAGGCCGCGCCCGGCCTGGTCGTGATCGACGAGGCCTACCAGCCGTTCGCGATCGACAGCTGGCTGCCGCGCCTGCCGCGGCATCCGAATCTCGCGGTGCTGCGCACCGTCTCCAAGCTCGGACTGGCCGGCCTGCGGCTGGGCTACCTGTGCGCGGCGCAGCCGTGGCTCGACGAACTGGAGAAGCTGCGCCCGCCCTACAACGTCAACGTGCTCACCGAGGCGGCCGCGCGCTTCGCCCTGGACCACCTCGCGATCTTCAAGGAGCAGGCGGCGCGGCTGCGCGCCGACCGCCAGGCGCTGGCGCACTCGCTCCAGAGGTTGCTGGCCGGGCTGCCGGGAGCGCAGGTGTACCCGTCGCGGGCCAATTTCCTGCTGATCCGGCTGCCCGACGGGCCGGCGACCTTCGAGCGGCTGCGCGCGCGCGGGGTGCTGGTCAAGGACGTCGGTAGAATGCACCCGTCGCTGCGCAACTGCCTGCGCCTGACGGTCGGAACCCCCGAAGAGAACCGGCTGCTGGTCGAGGCGCTGCGCGCATCCCTCTGAACCCCGTGGCGCGCGCGTCGCGCCGCCCGAGCCGGCAAGCCGAAGCCATGCGTACCGCCGAAGTCACCCGCAATACCGCCGAGACCCGCATCCGGGTCCGCGTCGCGCTCGACGGCACCGGCCAGCAGAAGCTGGCCACCGGCGTGCCGTTTCTCGACCACATGCTCGATCAGGTCGCGCGCCACGGGCTGGTCGACCTCGAGGTCGAGGCGCATGGCGACCTGCACATCGACGCGCATCACACGGTCGAGGACATCGGCATCACGCTCGGCCAGGCCGTGGCGCGCGCGATCGGCGACAAGAAAGGCATCTGTCGCTACGGCCACGCCTACGTGCCGCTCGACGAGGCGCTCACGCGCGTGGTGATCGACTTCTCCGGCAGGCCCGGCCTGCACTGGAACGTGCCCTTCACGCGCGCGATGATCGGCAACTTCGACGTCGACCTGGCCGGCGAGTTCTTCCGCGGCTTCGTCAATCACGCGCAGGTCACGCTGCACGTCGACAACCTGCGCGGCGAGAACGCGCATCACCAGTGCGAGACCGTGTTCAAGGCGTTCGCGCGCGCGCTGCGCATGGCGATCGAGCCCGATCCGCGTGCTGCAGGGCGCATCCCGTCGACGAAGGAAGCGCTTTGAGGGCGGGAAGGGGGCCGGGAGAAGGGAGCGGGAGGTGCTGATCGCGGTCGTCGACTACGGGATGGGCAACCTGCGGTCGGTGGCCAGGGCGCTCGGGCACGTGGCGCCGAAGGCGCGCGTCACGATCGCCGGCACCGCAGCGGGCATCGACTCGGCCGACCGCGTGGTGTTGCCGGGCCAGGGCGCGATGCCCGACTGCATGCGCCACCTCGAAGCCGCCGGGCTGCGCGAGGCGGTGCTGCGCGCGGCGCGCAGCAAGCCGCTGTTCGGCGTCTGCGTGGGCGAGCAGATGCTGTTCGAACGCAGCGAGGAGGGCGGCACGAGCGGGCTCGGCCTCATGCAGGGAGAGGTGCTGCGTCTGCGCCTGCAGGCGATGCGCGCGCCCGACGGTGCGGCGCTCAAGGTGCCGCACATGGGCTGGAACCGCGTGTTCCAGGTTCGCGCGCACCCGCTGTGGTCGGGCGTGCCCGACGGCGCGTTCTTCTACTTCGTCCACAGTTACCACGCTGCGCCCGCCAGCGGCGGCCTCACGGTCGGGGAAACCGAGTACGGGCTTCGCTTTACCTCGGCGGTGGCGCGGGATAACATTTTCGCGACCCAGTTCCATCCGGAGAAGAGCGCGGCCAACGGCCTGAGGCTCTACGAGAACTTCATCCACTGGCAACCCTAGAACGCCCCGGCCTGCGGGCCGCCGGGCAGCTCTGCGGACCGGACGCCGCAGCATCGCGTCCCCCGCGCATCCGAACCGACTGTCACCATTCCGATGCTCCTCATTCCCGCGATCGACCTGAAGGACGGCCGCTGCGTCCGCTTGAAGCAGGGCGACATGACCGCCGAAACCGTCTTCTCCGACGACCCTGGGGCCGTCGCGCGCCACTGGGTCGAGCAGGGGGCGCGCCGCATCCACCTGGTAGACCTGAACGGCGCGGCGGCCGGACGCCCGCGCAACGAGCCGGCGATCAGGGCGATCGTCGACGCGGTCGGCGGCAACGTGCCGGTGCAGCTCGGCGGCGGCATCCGCGACCTCGACACGATCGAGCGCTATCTCGACGACGGCATCAGTTACGTGATCATCGGCACCGCCGCGGTGAAGAACCCCGGGTTCCTGCACGACGCCTGCAGCGCCTTCCCGGGCCAGATCATGGTCGGGCTCGACGCCCGCGACGGCAAGGTCGCCACCGACGGCTGGAGCAAGCTCACGCGCCACGACGTGCTCGACCTCGCCCGCAAGTTCGAGGGCTACGGTGTCGAGGCGGTCATCTACACCGACATCGGCCGCGACGGCATGCTCGCCGGCGTGAACGTCGAGGCCACCGTGCGACTGGCGCGCGAGTTGCGCATCCCGGTCATCGCATCGGGCGGCTTCGCCAGCCTCGAAGACGTCGAAAAGCTGTGCGCGATCGAGAGCGAAGGGGTCACCGGCGCGATCCTCGGCCGTGCGCTCTACGAGGGCAAGCTCGATTTCCGCGCCGCGCAGGCGCACGCCGACGAGCTGAACGGCTGACGATGCTCACGAAGCGCATCATTCCCTGCCTCGACGTGACGGCCGGCCGTGTCGTCAAGGGGGTGAACTTCGTCGGACTGCGCGACGCCGGCGACCCGGTGGAGATCGCGCGCCGCTACAACGAGCAGGGCGCCGACGAGCTCGCTTTCCTCGACATCACCGCCTCGAGCGACGAGCGCGACATCATCCTGCAGGTGATCGAGGCGGTGGCCGGGGAAATCTTCATTCCGCTCACCGTCGGCGGCGGCGTGCGCGCGGTCGACGACGTGCGCAGGCTGCTCAACGCCGGTGCCGACAAGGTGTCGATCAACACTGCCGCGCTGCAGAACCCGCAACTGGTCGCCGACGCGAGCGCGCGCTACGGCGCGCAGTGCATCGTATGCGCGATCGATGCGAAGGCGGTCGCTCCCGGGCGCTGGGAGGTCTTCACTCACGGCGGGCGCCGCGCCACCGGTCGCGATGCGGTCGAATGGGCGCGCGAAGTCGAGCGACTGGGCGCGGGCGAGATCCTGCTCACCAGCATGGACCGCGACGGCACGAGGCAGGGGTTCGACCTCGCGCTCACCCGGGCGGTCGCCGACGCGGTCGGCGTGCCGGTGATCGCCTCCGGGGGCGTGGGCACGTTGCAGCACCTTGCCGACGGCGTCACCGTGGGCCGTGCCGATGCGGTGCTCGCCGCCAGCATCTTCCATTTCGGCGAATTCACGGTCGGCGAGGCCAAGCGCTACCTGGCCGAGCGCGGCATCCCGGTGCGGCTCGAGCAGGGCCCGTTGCCACCCACGGGCGACTCCGCGTGAGCACCGGCAGCGACGCCGCCTGGCTCGACGAAGTCCGCTGGGGCGCCGACGGTCTGGTGCCGGCGATCGCCCAGGAGGCCTCGAGCGGGCGCATCCTGATGCTGGCCTGGATGAACCGCGAGGCGCTGGCCGAAACCGTCGCCACCGGGCGCGCGGTGTACTGGTCGCGCTCGCGCGCCCGGCTGTGGCGCAAGGGCGAGGAATCGGGGCATTTCCAGGCGCTGCGCGAATTGCGCCTCGACTGCGACGGCGACGTGGTGCTGCTGTCGGTCGAGCAGCACGGCGGCATCGCCTGCCACACCGGGCGCCATTCGTGCTTCTTCAGGCGCTACGAAGACGGACGCTGGGTCGCGGTCGACCCGGTGCTGAAGGATCCGGAGTCGATCTACCGATGACGAGGCGCGACGAGCCGAACGCGGGTGCGGTTGCCGCAACCACCGACGCCGGGGCGCTCCTCGACCGGCTCGCCGCGGTGCTCGAATCGCGCAAGGGCGGCGATCCCGAGCGCTCGTACGTGGCGCGGCTGCTCGCCAGGGGGCCGGACGCGATCCTGAAGAAGATCGGAGAGGAAGCCACCGAGACCGTGATGGCCGCGAAGGACGGCGTGCCTGATCGCATCGTCGCCGAGACCGCCGATCTCTGGTTCCATTGCCTGGTGATGCTGGTCCACTTCGGGCTCTCGCCGCGCCAGGTGCTCGACGAACTGGCCCGTCGCGAAGGCCTGTCCGGACTCGACGAGAAGGCGGCGAGGAAGTCCGGTTCCACGGAGGTGCGCAGGTGAGCACGAAACAGGGGCCCGAGCCGGCCCGCCACGACGACTGCCTGTTCTGCCGCATCGCACGCGGCGAGATCGCTTCGCGCAAGGTCTACGAAGACGAAGACATCGTTGCCTTCCACGACATCCATCCGTCGGCGCCGGTCCATTTCCTGATCGTGCCGCGCATGCACCTCGAAAACCTCTACGACGCCGACATGAAGCACCAGGCGCTGCTCGGCAAGCTGCTCGGCATGGCCGGGCAACTGGCGCGCGAGCAGGGCGCGGTCGACGGCTTCCGGGTGGTGGTCAACAACGGCCGGGTGGGCAGGCAGGAGGTGTATCATCTTCATGTGCATGTACTGGGCGGATCTACGCCATTGGGCTCGGGCATGAACCGCCCCTGACAGGAGTACGCGATGGGAAGCTTCAGCATCTGGCACTGGTTGATCGTGCTGGTGATCATCATGCTCGTTTTCGGCACCAAGAAGCTGCGCAACATCGGTTCCGATCTCGGCGGAGCGGTGCGCGGCTTCAAGGAAGGCGTCAAGGAAGGCACCGAAAAGGCCGCCTCCGAGACGCAGCAGGCATCGTCGAAGACCATCGATGTCGAGGCCCGCGAAAAGAGCTGACCGCCGCATTCCGCGCCCCGTTTCGCCTGCGAGCGGTCGTCTGCGGCCGCTCGCGTCGTTTTCGGGGCCCGCCGATGCGCGTGCGCCGGCCTGAGGCCCGAAGATGTTCGATTTCGGCTTTTCCGAGATGATCATCGTGGCGATCGTGGGCCTGATCGTCCTCGGCCCCGAGCGCCTGCCGAAAGTCGCGAAGCAGGCCGGGCAGTGGCTCGGCAAGCTGCAGCGCTACGTCGCCGACGTGAAGTCGGACATCAACCGCCAGATGGAACTCGACGAACTGCGCAATCTGCAGAGCGAAGTCAGCGGCGCGGCGCGCGACCTGCAGGAATCGCTGCAATCCACCATCGCCGAAACCCGCTCGCAGTTCGACTCGATCACCGCCGACCTCGAAGGTGCCGGCGGAGCCGAGCCGCTCGAGCCGGCCACCGACTGGGAAAAGGTGTACGCACAACGAAGACTGCGCGAGCGCATCCGCGACCGGCGCATCGAGCGCGAGAAGGAGCTCGGGCACAAGCGTCCGAAGCGCCGCCTCCATTGAACACGCCCGCGATGCCGGGCGCGCCGCCGGCCCGGCGCGCGCCCGGGCGTCCGTAGCCCGACCCGATCTCCATGAGCCAGGAAGAAAGCTTCGTCTCGCACCTCGTCGAACTGCGCGATCGGTTGATCCGCTCGCTGGTGGTGGTGCTGGTGCTGTTCGGCGTCTGCTTCTACTTCTCGGGCGACATCATGCGGTTCCTGTCGCAGCCGCTGTACCAGGCGCTGCCGCCGGGCACCCGGCCGGTCTTCATCGACCAGGCCGGCGCATTCTTCACGCTGACCAAGGTCTCGTTCCTCTCCGCGGTGCTGCTGTCGCTGCCCTGGGTCATGTACCAGGCCTGGGCTTTCGTCGCTCCCGGCCTGTACGAGCACGAGAGGCGCTTCGCGTTGCCGCTGATCGTCTCAAGCATCGTGTTCCTGGTCATCGGCATCGCCTTCGCCTACTGGTTCGTGCTACCGGCCGCCTACAAGTTCTTCTTCGCGTTCGCCTCGCGCACCGGCGCCGACGTGATGCAGGACCTGCAGAAGTACTGGGACTTCACGCTGGCGATCTTCTTCGGCTTCGGCCTCACCTTCGAGGTGCCGGTGGCCGAGATGCTGCTGGTCAAGCTGGGCATGGTCACCACCGCCCAGCTGCGTTCGGCACGCCGCTACGTGGTGGTCGGCGCCTTCATCGTCGCCGCGGTGCTCACGCCGCCCGATGTGCTCAGCCAGTTCATGCTGGCGATTCCGCTGATCATGCTCTACGAACTGGGCATCGTGCTCGCAGGCTTCATCAAGGCGCGCAGCCGCGCTCCCGACGACGACGCCGAGCCGGCGGCGAGCGCCGGCACGGGCACTGCAACCGAGGCGGGCGCCACGGCCAGCGCGGGCGCCGCAGCGAATGCCGATGCGGGCGCCCCGGCGATCGCGCCGCCGGCCGACCCCGCGTCGCCGGGCGGCCAGCCCCGGTAGCAGGCCCGACTGCCCCGCCAGGCGCCCGCGGGTGCCCCCGCCCGGGCGCTCACTCGCGCGGCGCGCCCGGCTTGGGCCGCTTGCCGATGCGGATCGGGAGCTCGACCGCGTCGCCGTCGCGCAGGAAGCGGAACCGCGCGGTCGAGCCGGGTCGAAGCTGCGCGATCACGTTGAGCATCGTGGCGGTGTTGGTCACCGACTGGCCGTCGACCTCGACCAGGATGTCGCCCACCTTCACGCCGGCCCGGTCGGCCGGTCCGTTGCGCATCACGCCGGCGATGATCGCGCCGTCCTTGCGCGGCAGCCTGAAGGCTTCGGCGAGTTCGGGCGTGACGTCCTGCGGTTCGACGCCGATGTAGCCGCGCGTGACCGAGCCGGTGGCGACGATCTGGTCCATCACCTGGCGCGCCGTGCTTGCCGGGATCGCGAAGCCGATGCCGAGCGAGCCTCCGGTGCGTGAGTAGATCGCGGTGTTGATGCCGATCAGGCGTCCCTCGGTGTCGACCAGCGCGCCGCCGGAGTTGCCGGGATTGACCGCCGCATCGGTCTGGATGAAGTTCTCGAAGGTGTTGATGCCCAGCTGGGTGCGGCCCAGTGCGCTGATGATGCCCATCGTCACCGTCTGGCCGACGCCGAACGGATTGCCCACCGCCAGCACGACATCGCCCACGCGCGCCGCGTCGGCATTGCCGAAAGCGATCGCCGGCAGGTCGGCCATGTCGATGCGCAGCACCGCCAGGTCGGTCTCCGGATCGGTGCCCACCACCCTGGCGCGCGCCTTCGAACCGTCGGCCAGCAGCACCTCGATTTCGTCGGCGCCCTCGACCACGTGGTGATTGGTGAGCACGTAGCCGTCGGACGAGACGATCACTCCCGAGCCCAGGCTGTTGGTCTGCGGCCGCTCGCCGAACTGGTCGCCGTAGTACCTGCGGAACAACGGGTCGCCGAACAGCGGATGATCCTGCGGCGATCGCGCCGCTTTCATCGTGTAGATGTTCACCACCGCGGCGGTGGCCCGGCGCGCAGCCTCGCTGTATGACAGAATCGGTGCGGTGCGACCCGTCACGGCGCCGGATGCTTCCGGGGGTGGAGCGTTGGCCGCGCCCGGTTCGCTGCGGCTCGCGGGGGCGGGGGCCGGCAGCGACGCGGGCGGGCGCTCGCGCACGAGCCGCTGCGGCAGCCACTCGGGGCGAAGCGTCGCGAAGGTGAACAGCAGCGCCAGCAGGATCGTGACGGCCTGCGTAAAGACCAACCAGAGCTTCTTCAGCATGACTCGGCGACGCGGAGTGGAACGCACGCAAGGAGAGAGGGCTGCCGCGGCGGTGACCGCCGCCGAACTATCGGCGTGCTTCGAGGAAGTACTCGGGGCGAGCAGGTTCGCCGATTATTGCCCAAACGGCCTGCAGGTGGAAGGCGAGCGCCCGATCCGCCGCCTGGTGAGCGGCGTGACCGCGAGCCTGGCGCTGATCCGCGCGGCGTTGGCCGATGGCGCCGATGCGCTGCTCGTGCACCACGGATGGTTCTGGCGCGGCGACGATCCGCGCGTGATCGGCGCGCGGCGCGCCCGCCTCGCCGAAGTGCTGGGCCACGGCCTGCACCTGTTCGCCTATCACCTGCCGCTCGACGCGCACCCGGTGCTCGGCAACAACGCGCAACTCGGCGCACGGATGGGTTGGCGCGTGGACGGCCGCGCCGGCGAGCAGGGCCTGATCGCCTGGCACGACCTGCCGCGGGCCACGAGCGCCGCGCTGCTCGGGCGCCGGCTGCGCCAGCGCCTCGGGCGCACCCCGCTCGTGGTGGGGGCGCTCGAGCGGCCGATCGGCCGCGTGGCCTGGTGCACCGGCGCTGCGCAGGACATGCTGCAGCAGGCGATCGACGCGGGCGCCGACGCCTTCGTGAGCGGCGAGATCGCCGAGCGCACCACGCATCTGGCGCGCGAGGCCGGCGTCGTCTATTTCGCCGCCGGCCACCATGCGACCGAGCGCTATGGCGTGCAGGCGCTCGGCGAGCACGTCGCCGGGCGGTTGCGCATCGCGCACCGCTTCATCGACGACGACAATCCGGCCTGAGAACGTGTGAAGCGATCATCCGCTCCCGTCTTGCACGCCGGGCCGCGCGCCGGCGCTTCAGGCGGGACGGTTCTTGAGCAGGTCGCGGATTTCGCCCAGCAGCACCTCCTGCGCGGGCGGGGCCGCCGGAGCCTCGGGTGCCGGCTCCTGCTTCCAGCGGTTCATCATCTTCACCATCATGAAGATCACGAACGCCAGGATCACGAAGTTGATCACGATGGTGACGAAGCTGCCGTAGGCGAACACCGGCACGCCGGCCTTCCTCAGCGCGTCGAGCGTCATCGCGGTGCCTTCGGGCACCTGGCCGAGCGCGACGAACAGCCCGGTGAAGTCGAAGCGGCCTCCCAGAATCGCCGAGATCACCGGCATGATCACGTCGCTGACCAGCGAGTCGACGATCTTGCCGAAGGCGCCGCCGATGATCACGCCGACCGCGAGATCCATCACGCTGCCCTTCATCGCGAATGCCTTGAACTCCGTCATCATGCCCATGTCGCTTCTCCGGAATCGGTTGTCGTTCACGCTTCGGCAGGACGTGCAGGGTCCGGCCGCACTGCGGCGCTCACCTTAGCATCGCGGCGCCGGGCGCGACACCGTCGCGTCACTGTGCAGCCACCGCCCCTTTAATCGTTGCGCCGCAATACGCTAAAATAAGGGGTTTTTCGGTCCGGACCCCATCTCCAACAGGGAACACATGAGTGATTCATCCAAGCCCCTGGACTCGTCCCGCCGGCTCGCGATCGGCCTGACCTGTGCCGCGGGGGCTGTCGGCACCGTGGGCGTGGCCGTCCCGTTTCTCAGCAGCATGTCGCCTTCCGAGCGGGCCAAGGCGGCGGGCGCGCCGGTCGAAGTCGACGTCGGCGACATGAAGCCGGGCGAGTTGCGATCGGTCGAGTGGCGCGGCAAACCGGTCTGGGTGCTTCGCCGCACGCCCGAGATGCTCGAGACGCTCGAAAAGACCGAGAGCAAGGTGGCCGATCCCGGTTCGCTGCGCACCGCCTACCCGACGCCGCCGTACGCACAGAATCCGCAACGCTCGATCAATCCCGAGTACCTGGTCGTCATTGCCATCTGCACCCACCTGGGATGCGTGCCGATCGAGAAGTTCCAGGCGGGCGGCGATCCTTCGCTTCCCGACGACTGGGTCGGCGGCTTCCTCTGCCCCTGCCACGGATCCACGTTCGACCTGTCGGGGCGCGTGTTCAAGAACAAGCCGGCGCCCGACAACCTCGAGGTGCCGCCGTACTTCTTCCTGTCCGACACCCGTTTGCTGATCGGCGAGGAAAAGCAGGCCTGAGCGGCGAACGCTGAAGTCGGCCCCCGGGACTGCCATTGCCGGGGGTTTCCACGATCAACCCGTCACTCGCGGAGCCTCGCGGGGAGCATTGAAGATGGCGCAGGAAAAAACTGTCGAAACCACCGGCCTGCTCGGCTGGATCGATCAGCGCTTCCCGCTGACGAAGCTCTGGAAGGAGCACCTCTCCGAGTACTACGCGCCGAAGAACTTCAACTTCTGGTACTTCTTCGGTTCGCTGGCGATGCTGGTGCTCGTCATCCAGATCGTCACCGGCATCTTCCTCGTCATGCACTACAAGCCCGACGCCGCGACGGCGTTCGCGTCGGTCGAGTACATCATGCGCGACGTGCCCTGGGGCTGGCTGATCCGCTACATGCACTCCACCGGAGCGTCGGCGTTCTTCATCGTCGTCTACCTGCACATGTTCCGCGGGCTGCTCTACGGCTCGTATCGCAAGCCGCGCGAACTGGTCTGGATCTTCGGCTGCCTCATCTTCCTGGCGCTGATGGCCGAGGCCTTCATGGGCTACCTGCTGCCCTGGGGCCAGATGTCGTACTGGGGCGCGCAGGTGATCGTCAACCTGTTCTCGGCGATTCCGTTCATCGGCCCCGATCTCGCCATCTGGATCCGCGGCGACTACGTGGTCGGCGACGCGACGCTGAACCGCTTCTTCTCGTTTCACGTGATCGCGGTGCCGCTGGTGCTGCTCGGCCTGGTCGTCGCGCACATCATCGCGCTGCACGAGGTCGGCTCCAACAACCCCGACGGCATCGAGATCAAGGCGAAGAAAGACGCGCGCGGCATCCCGCTCGACGGCATTCCGTTCCATCCCTACTACACGGTGCACGACATTCTCGGCGTTGCCGTGTTCCTCATCGCCTTCTCGGCGGTGCTGTTCTTCGCGCCCGAATTCGGCGGCTACTTCCTCGAGTACAACAACTTCATCCCGGCCGACCCGCTGGTCACGCCGCCGCACATCGCGCCGGTCTGGTACTTCACGCCGTTCTACTCGATCCTGCGCGCGACCACCGAGGATTTCCTGCTGTACTGGATGATCCCGTTCCTGATCGCCTTCACGCTGCTGGTGCTGGTCAGCGCGCGCAGCGGCCTGTCGAAGGCGATCGCGGTGGCGGTGGCGGTGGTCATGATCGGCGGCTTCTTCGTGGTCGACGCGAAGTTCTGGGGTGTCGTCGCGATGGGCGCCTCGGTGATGATCCTGTTCACGCTGCCCTGGATCGACCAGAGCCCGGCGCGCTCGATCCGCTATCGCCCGAAGTTCCACTGGTGGCTGTACGGGATCTTCGTGGTCGTGTTCTTCGTGCTCGGCTACTTCGGAACGCTGTCGCCGTCGCCGGTGAACGCGCTGTTCTCGAAGATCGGCACGCTGATCTACTTCGCGTTCTTCCTGCTGATGCCGTGGTGGAGCACGATGGGCACCTTCAAGCCGGTGCCCGAGCGCGTCACCTTCGCGGCGCACTGAGCGCAACCGGGGCACACGGAGTCGCACGGAACATGAAAAATCTCGTCAAGACCCTAGCGGGGCTCGTTACGGCGCTCTCGATCGGCGCGGCGTTCGCGGCCGGTGCCGGCTATCCGCTCGACCGCTTCCCCACCGAGAAGCTCACGCAGCAGCCGGCGCTGCAGAACGGCGCGAAGCTGTTCGTCAACTATTGCCTGAACTGCCACGGCGCGGCGCTGATGCGCTACAACCGGCTGCAGGACATCGGGCTCACCGACGACCAGATCAGGAAGAGCCTGCTGTTCACCGCCGACAAGGTCGGCGACCCGATGGAGGTCGCGATCCGGCCGGCCGACGCGAAGGCGTGGTTCGGCGCGCTGCCGCCCGATCTGTCGGTGATCGCCCGCGCCCGGGCCTCGGGCGCCGGTTCGGGCGCCGACTGGCTGTACACCTACCTTCGGGCCTACTTCCGCGACTCCACCCGCCCGCAGGGCTGGAACAACGTGGTGTTCGAGAACGTCGGCATGCCGCACGTGTTCTGGGAGCTGCAGGGCGCGCGCGGCGCAACGCTCGAAGAGGTCAGGGAAATCATCGACGACGAGACCGGCAAGTCGGCCGGCTTCACGAAGTCGGTCGTCACCTTCGACGCCGACGGCGTACGCACCGAGAAGTCCGAGAAACTCGAGGGCACGAAGCACCACGCGTCGCGCCACTGGACGCTGGCGGCGCCCGCGGGCGGCAAGCTGTCGCAGGCCGAGTTCGACGACAACGTCGCCGACCTGGTCGCCTACATCACCTGGATGTCCGATCCGACCGCGCAGACGCGCACCCGGCTCGGCGTCTGGGTGCTGCTGTTCCTCGGCCTGTTCACCGTCTTTGCATGGATGCTGAACCGCGAATACTGGAAAGACGTCAAGTAGCAGTGCGGCGCCTACCCGATGCAGGGTGAGAGCCTGTGAAAGAATCCGTCACGCCCGCTCGTCCGTCCCGAACGGCGCCACTCTTCGTTGCAAATGCTCGCCGTAGCCCGTGCTACGGCTGCGCTTTGCGCCTCGATTGACGCTGTTCGGGCCAGCCGCTCGGGCGCGCCGGATTCATTCACAGGCTCTGAGTCCGCCGCCGGGCTCGCCCTGACTTTTTTCATGCGGTACCCGGATTTTTCAGGAGCTCGACCATGATGGTGCTGTATTCCGGCACGACCTGCCCGTTCTCGCAGCGCTGCCGCTTCGTGCTGTTCGAGAAGGGCATGGACTTCGAGATCCGCGACGTCGATCTCTACAACAAGCCCGAAGACATCTCGATCATGAATCCGTACGGCCAGGTGCCCATCCTGGTCGAGCGCGACCTGATCCTGTACGAGTCGAACATCATCAACGAGTACATCGACGAGCGCTTCCCTCACCCGCAGCTGATGCCGGCCGATCCGGTGATGCGCGCGCGCGCGCGACTGTTCCTGTTCAACTTCGAGCGCGAGCTGTTCGTGCACGTGCAGCAACTCGAGCGCCGCGACCAGGCGCGCGACGCCTCGAAGGCGATGGACAAGGCGCGCTCGCAGATCCGCGACCGGCTCACGCAGCTCACGCCGATCTTCATCAAGAACAAGTACATGCTCGGCGAGGATTTCTCGATGCTCGACGTGGCGATTGCGCCGCTGCTGTGGCGCCTCGACCACTACGGCATCGACATGCCCAAGACTGCGGCGCCGCTGCTGCGCTACGCCGAGCGCATCTTCTCGCGCCCGGCCTACATCGAGGCGCTGACGCCGTCCGAGAAGGTGATGCGACGCTGATGGCGGAGATCTCCACCAGGCCGTACCTGATCCGCGCACTGTACGAGTGGTGCACGGACAACGGCTATCGCCCTTACATCGCGGTGGCCGTCGACGAGCGCACGATCGTGCCGCGCGAGTTCGTGCGCAACGACGAAATCGTGCTCAACATCTCGGCGACCGCAACCAACCGGCTCACGATCGGCAACGAGCTGCTCGAATTCGAGGCGCGCTTCAGCGGCGTCGCGCGCCAGGTGTCGATCCCGATCGAGAACGTCTCGGCGATCTTCGCGCAGGAAACCGGGCACGGCATGGCGTTCGAGGTGCCGAAGGCACCGGCAGCGGCTCCGGGGCACGCACCGGCTGCCACTGTCGAGGGCGAACCGGCCGCGGCCGACTCCGGGGCGCACGCGCCGTCCGCCGAGGAATCCGCCGGCCCCGCAGCCGCGCCTGCCGGCGGCCGCGCCCGCCGGCGCCCGAAACTGTCGGCGGTGCCGGCTCCCGGCGAGGAGGCCCCCAGGCCCGCGCGTCGCAAGCCGCAGATCTCGGCACTTCCGGGCCGGAAGGCGACGCGCGACACGCCTGCCGGCAGCGAACCCGCTGCGGCGCGACCGGCCTCGCCGGACAGCCGCGCGCCGACCGGTGCGACAGGTGCCGCCGACGATCGCGGCGTCGCGCCTTCCGGCGGCGCTCCCCGCGAGGACGATCCCGGCCCCGGCCCCAAGCCGCCCGGCAGGCCCCACCTGAAGCGCGTCAAGTAGGGCGCCTTGCCGCCCGGCTGCCGCGAGGCAGCGTTCGGCTACACTCCATGCTTTGTGCCGGCTTAGCTCAGCTGGTAGAGCAACCGCCTTGTAAGCGGTAGGTCGCCCGTTCGAGTCGGGCAGCCGGCACCAGCATTGTCTGCGGAAGTCGCATTCCGGCACGCGGGAATCCGGATGGCCGCCAGCCGTGTAGCGCGGTGCTTGCAACCACTGGCCGGCTGCACGGGTCTACAGGATCTCGTCGTTCAGGTAGTACCAGCGGTACAGGAACCATTGGCCGAAGCGGCGGAACGGGGCGAAGTACTCGGAAACCACCATTTCCCGGATATTGGGGAAAGGCAGCTTCGAACGGAAGATCGGCAGCTGCAGCGAGGCGCCCTGGCCGGCGATCCACTGCGCCAGCCGGCGGCCGGCCTGCGCGGAGTACATGACGCCGTTGCCGCCGTAGCCGAGCGCGTAGTAGAGCGACTGCGTGGAATCGGGCTGGAAGATGCGCGGCATCAGGTCGTGCGCGACGTCGACCCAGCCCCACCACGAATACTCGATCGGAATGCCGGCGAGCGCCGGGAACTTGCGATGCAGGTCGCCGATCAGCAGCTGCTCGTACTTCTTCTGGGGCGCATCCCGCCCGGTGATCGCGCTGCGGCTGCCGATCTGCAGCCGGTTGTCGGGAAGCAGACGGTAGTAGTGGCGCAGCACGCGCGTGTCGGTGAGCACCTGCCGCGTGCGGAAGTTGCACGCCTCGATCTCCGGGGAAGTGAGCGGACGCGTGACGATCGAGTTCGACAGGATCGGCAACAGGCGGTTCTTCAGTTCGCCGTGCAGCGTCTGCGAGGTGTAGCCGCCGGTGGCGATGCCGACCGCGCGCGCCCTGACGGTGCCGCCGGGCGTGCGCAGGTAGTGCACGCCGTTGCGCGTCTCCCAGCCCTGCACCGGGCTGGCCGGGTGCACCTTCGCGCCGAGAGCGCGCGCCTTCTTCAGGTAGCCGAACGCGAGCTTGCCCGCGTGGATGCCGATGCCCTCGGGTTCGTGCATCGCGCCGGCCGCCTCGCGGTCGTCGACCCATTCCCGCTTCACCGTCTCGGCGTCGAGCAGGCGCGCATCGTACCTGAAGACCTCGCGCAGGCACTCGACTTCTTTCGCCAGCGTCGGCATCACCTTGGGCCGGTGCGCGATGTAGAGGTGACCGCCGGGCTGCGGCTCGCAGTCGATGTCCCTGATCAGCTCCTTGAAGGTCTCCATGCCTTCGAGGCATTCACGATGCAGCCCCAGCGCCGTGTCGAGCCCGTAGCGGGTGATCCACTGCGAGCGCTTGAGCCGCCCGGAGGCGCATTGCGCCTGGCCGCCGTTGCGCGTGCTGCACCCCCAGCTGCTGCGGTTGGCCTCGAGCACCGTGGCCTTGATGCCGTGTTCCTGCGCGAGAAAGATCGCCGCCGCCAGGCCGGTGAAGCCCGAACCGATGATCGCCACGTCCACGTCCATGTCGGCGACGACCGGACCGTCGTCTTCGGGCGGCGCGCCCGCAGTGCCGATCCAGTAGGTGGGCGCGTAGTCGGTGCCGTGTCCCGGCGTCGGCGAGACGAGCGGATCGTAGGCCGGATCGTAGGCACGCAGGCTCGCGGTGGCGGAGCCAGCGGATCCGGGCACGGCCGTGGCGGTTGCGCACATGGCGGGTTTTCCTCGGAGACGGTTGCGCGCGGGGGCGCGACGCTGATCAGCGGGCGGGAGCGGTCACGGGCGGACGATCCTTGCGGAAGGCGTTCTTGACGGCGATTCTTCCGTTGCGGAAGGTGAACACGTCCACCATCCGTGCCTCCACGCGCGTGCCGTCGGCGCGCGTGCCCTTGAACGTGGTCTCCGAGACGCCCCGATCGCCGCAGACGAAGTGCTCGCCGTCGAGCCACGCCGCATCGGGGAAGGTCTTCCAGGCGGCTTCGAAGCCGGTGCGCACCTCGTCACGGCCGACGTAGCTCTTGCCGAAGAGGTCGGGGCCGCCAACCGCGTGGAACACGCAGTCGTCGTCCATCATGCTCATCAGCGCTTCGATGTCGTGGCGATTCCAGGCGTCGCCGAAGGCCTTCAGGAATTCGACGTCGGGTGTGCTCATGTCCGGACTCCGTATGACGTTCGCGTTCGGGTGAGAGGAGTTCGTCCGCTCAGACGTAGTCCTTGTACTTGTCGAGGAAGCGCACCGGCTTCGAGAGCGCGTCGCGCCGGAACGGGTCGCCCAGTTCGCGCGTGCACATGATCTC
>QEVL01000022.1 GCA_003577305.1 Burkholderiales bacterium | reverse complement strand
GCGGCGGCGGCGCCGGCAGGGCAGGCCGCACCGCAGCCCGCGCCGGCCGGCAGCGGCGCGGGTCCGGCGGCCGGGCAGGTGCTCCAGGAAGTCGATCGTGCCGTGCGCGGGCTGCGCGGCCTCTTCGGGAGGTGAGCATGAAGTTCGCAGGCTACCCGGCCTCGGGAGCACTCGTCGCGCGGGCGCTCGCGGCAGTGGCCTTCGCTTTCGCCGCGCTCGCCGCGCAAGCGCAATCGCAGTCCCGCACCGATTGCGACTGCGCGGACGCGAACGACCTGTTCTCGCGCTATTGTGCCGCGCGGGGTGCAGTCGGCGAGTGGGACCGGCTGATCCGCCAGGTACGCTCGGAAGAGAGCAAGCAGGGCAAGGTGATCTCCGCGCTCAGTACCAAGGACGATCTCGCGCTGTGCGTGGACGAGGTGATCTCGGTGATTCGCCACGACAAGGGCAACGTCCCGGCGCGCACGGCCCGTGGCAGCACCGACCGCAACTGCAACGTGACGGTCGATGCGCCGACGGCGTGCCTGCGCGGGGTGATCGAATACCACGAGTCGTGGCACAAGAAGATGTGCGACGCGCACAATCAGCCGGACGCGCCGTGGCGCGACACCAGCAATCCGTTCAGCTACCTCGGCGCGCTGATCAACCGGATGAGCACGCAGTCGGCGATCGACTACATGTACGAAGAGCGCACCGGCTACATGCTCGAGGTGCAGTACACGCGCAACAGGCTCGAGGAACTGGCCGGCCGCTGCAAATCGGATGCCTTCGTTCCCGCGCCGAGCGGTCGCAGCTTCACGCTGCGGCGTTGCCCGAGGCCGGACATGAGGGACTTCGAACGCAAGTGCACGCGTCCCTGAGCCGGCGCCGCCGGCCGGTTGCGCGGGCGCTGCCGGTGCGCCTCGCGCTCGCGCTGTTCGCCGCCTGGCCGCTGGCCGGTGCGGCCGAACCCCACTGGATGCCCGAGGGCGCGCGCACGCCCGCCGCCTACGTCGTCGAGGCCGACGGCCGGGTGCTGCTCGGCCGCGGCGAGAGCGTGAGGCGCCAGCCCGCGAGTCTCGCCAAGCTCGCGGCCGCGCTGGTCGTCGCCGAGGCGGCACACGCCGACCCGGCGCTGTTGCAGGCGTCCACGCGGGTGAGCGCAAGGGCTGCACGGGCGGGCGGCACGCGGCTGGGCCTGCGCGCCGGCGAGCGCCTGTCCGTCTCGTCGCTGCTCGCGGCGATGCTCGTGGGCTCGGCGAACGACGCCTGCGTCGCGCTGGCAGAGCGTGTCGCCGAC
Source organism: Burkholderiales bacterium (assembly GCA_003577305.1). Taxonomy (GTDB): domain Bacteria; phylum Pseudomonadota; class Gammaproteobacteria; order Burkholderiales; family Burkholderiaceae_E; genus Zeimonas. The sequence goes on along the minus strand of QEVL01000022.1, from coordinate 38,002 downwards.
AGCGCGCAAGCGTTCGTGACGCGGATGAATCGTCTCGCGGCGCGCATCGGCATGGCCGACACCCACTTCGTCGATCCGTGCGGCTTCGATCGCCCTGGCCAGCACACGACGGCGCTCGACCTGCTCGCGCTCGCCCGGCGCGCGCTCGCCGAACCGCTGCTCGCCGATGCGGCCGCGCTGCCCTCGGTGCGCCTGGCCACGACGGATGGCCGGCGCGAGTTCGTGGTGCACAACACCAACGCGCTGCTCGGGCGCTACGACGGAGCCTTCGGCCTGAAGACCGGATTCACGCGCGGCGCCGGTCCGTGCCTGATCGCCGCCGCGCAACGCGGCTCCTCGACCGTGGTCGCGGTCGTGCTCGGCGGCGAAGACCGCTGGCCGGTTGCCGTGGCGCTGCTCGACGAAGCCTTCGAGCGGCTGACCGGCTATCCGCGCGTGCGCAGTCGCTCGACGATCGGCGAGCCCGACTCCTGAGCGTGAGTGCGGGTTCGCATGAGCCGGCCGCAGTGCGGCCCGTCCAGGCTGCGATCGTGCTTGCCCTGGTCGCCGCGGTGTACCTGGTCGCGCTGCCGGGCCCGTTCCAGTTCGACGACCATGCGACGATCGCGGTCGATCCCGGTGCGCAGTCGGTCGCCGCGTGGTGGAAAGAGGCCGGCCGCCACGTCCGGCCGTTGACGAAAGCGAGCTTCGTGCTCACGCACGCGCTCGGCGAGCGGATCGGCAACGTGCCGATGGGGCACCGCATCGGCAACCTGTCGATCCACCTCGCTGCGGTGCTCGTCTTCGCCGCACTCGGCGCGCGTGTCGCCCGCAGTTGCCTGCCCGATGCGCAGGCGCAGGCCGCCGGCGCCATTGCGATCGTCGCTGCGGCCATCTTCGGACTGCATCCGTTCGCGACCGAAGCCGTGAGCTACCTGAACGGGCGCTCGATGGCGCTCGGGACGCTGCTCGCCGCGACCAGCCTGTGGGCATACCTTCGCTGGCGCCGCGGCGAAGGTGCCGCTTGGGGTGTGCTCGCGCTCGCGGCGTGCGCAGGCGCGTTCATGGCGCGCGAGACCGCCTTCGTGACCCCGCTGCTCTGGCTCGGCTGGGAGTGGGCGCGGCGCGACCGCGCGTCGGCCGCTTCGGCCGGATCGCCCGGGTCGCCCGGGCCCATGGCATCGGCCGCGTTCACGCGCGCGCGCCTGGCCGAGGTGGTGCGGCGGGCTGCGTTGCCGATCGCGATCGTGGCGCTCTTTGCCGCCTGGCTCGCGCTGCACGAGCGCTACGACGCGTTGCTCGAAGTGTCGCGGCGCATCGCGACCGCGCGGCTGGGGCAGGCGTCGTTCCTGCCCGTGATCGAGTACTTCGCCTCGGCCTTCGCGCTGCTGCGCTACCCGAACATCGATCCGGACCTGGCGCCGCGCGCGATGTCGGCGCAGCATCGGCTGCTCGGCGCGTTCGTGCTCGCCGGCGTCGCGGCGTCGGCGTGGCGCGTGCGGCACTCGCGGCCGCACTGGCTGCTCGGGCTTCTGTGGGTGCTCGCGTGGCTCGGTCCGCTCTATGCGCTGCGCGTGCGCTACGACCCGCTGGCCGAGCGCCATTTCTATCCCGCGCTCTGGGGTGCGGCGTTTGCGCTGGCGGTCGAAGCGGTGCGGGCCAGCGCTCGCGGCAGGGCGGGCCGGGTGCTCGCGGTGCTCGCCGGCATCTTCGCGGCGGTCGCGCTGTCCACGCTGACGCTGGTGCGCAATGCCGACTATCGCAGCGAGATCGCGCTGTGGGAAGCGGCGCGCCGCGGCGCGCCCGACAAGGTGCGCGTGCTGAACAATCTGGGCGTCGCGTACATGGAGGCCGGGCGCTGGGACGAGGCGCGTACCGTGCTCGAACGGGCGGCGGCGCTCGACCCGGCCGACGAGCATGCGCAGTCGAACCTGCTGCAATCGCAGCAGCGCGAACTCGGCGGCGTCATCTGGGTGCGGCCGCCGTGACGGGGCCGCGGGGCAAGTGCAGGAAATGCGCAGGCGATGCGCAGGAAGTGCGCAGGCAACGACAGGGCCCCCGAACGAGGGGCCACCCGGCCTACTTGATCTTCGCTTCCTTGTAGACGACGTGCTTGCGGGCGACCGGATCGAATTTCCGGATCTCCATTTTCTCCGGCATCGTCCGCTTGTTCTTGGTCGTCGTGTAGAAGTGGCCGGTGCCGGCCGTCGATTCGAGCTTGATCTTGTCGCGCATGATCGGTGTCCCTGGGGTCAGGCCGCTTCGCCGCGGGCGCGCAGCTCGGCGAGCACCGCGTCGATGCCTTTCTTGTCGATCAGCCGCAGCGCCGCGTTGGTGACGCGCAGGCGCACCCAGCGGTTCTCGCTCTCGACCCAGAAGCGGCGGTATTGCAGGTTCGGCAGGAAACGCCGCTTGGTCTTGTTGTTCGCGTGCGAAACGTTGTGGCCGACCATCGGCGCTTTTCCGGTGACTTGGCAGACTTTGGCCATCGTGGGCTCCTGGGAACGCGAACCCTGGCGGGCTCGCCCCTCGGCGCGAGACCTGGCGGACCCGCCCCTGGGTTGTCTCGGTGAGTTGTCTCGGTGTTGCGGCAGGTATTGCAGCAAAGCCGCAAATTGTAGCGTTATTCACGCTTTCCGCGCAAATGGCGGCGTCTGCGCCGGCAGCGCAGGTGCGCCGGCGATCCCGGAACCTGCACGGCGGTTGCGGCGCCGGACGGGTCATGAACGGATCTTCCGCACCCGGGGCCGCGCGGCCAGGCCAAGGGCAACCAGGGCCGGGGCAACGGCAACCGCTGAGCCGGCGGCCCTGCGCGTTCAGAGCAGGCCGGCCTCGGCGAACGAGAAGCAGCGGTTGCCGGCCACGATCAGGTGATCGAGCACCGGCACGTCGAGCTGCGAGAGCGTGGCCTTCAGTGCCTGCGTGAGCAGGCGGTCGGCTGCGCTCGGCTCGGCGACGCCCGACGGGTGGTTGTGCGCGAGGATCAGCGCGGCGCTGTTCAGTTCGAGTGCGCGCCGCGCCACCTCGCGCGGATAGACGGCGGTCTGGGTCAGCGTGCCGCGAAACAGTTCCTCGGCGGCGATCAGCCGGTTCTGCGCATCGAGGAACAACCCGGCGAAGATCTCGTGGCCGCGATCGCGCAGCCACAGCGCGAGGAACTCGCGCACCGCGGCCGGCGAGGCGAGCGCGTCGCGGCTGCGCAATTCCTCGCGCAGGCTGCGCCGCGCCAGTTCGACCGCGGCCTGCAGTAGCGCGCGCCGTGCCGGGCCCAGGCCCGGACTGCGCGCGCCCCCGCGGGCGTCGGCGCACACCAGCGCGTGCAGGCCGCCGCACTCGGCGAGCAGTTCGCGAGCCAGTTCGACCGCGTGCTTGCCGGCGGTGCCGGTGCGCAGCAGCACTGCAAGAAGCTCGGCATCCGACAAGGCTGCCGCGCCACCGGCCAGCAGGCGTTCGCGGGGACGCTGTTCGATCGGCCAATCGCGGATTCTCAAGTCGGGCTCCCTGGTGGGCGTACTAGAATGGCGGCCATGACGAGCACTTCTTCGGCGAGCGCTTCTTCGACGAGCACACCGGGCACGGTGTCGGCCGACTCCCATCTGACGCTGCACTACCGGCTCAGTCTGGTCGAATCCGGCGAGGACGTCATTAGCACTTTCGGCGGTCGGCCGGCCACCCTTCAGCTCGGGGTCGGCCAGCTGGCCGAGCCGCTCGAACGATGCCTGCTCGGGCTGCCCGAAGGAGCGCGCGCGAGCTTCGAGCTGGCGCCCGCGCAGGCCTTCGGCGAGCGCAATCGGGCGCTGCTGCAGGCGCTCACGCGCGCGGCCTTCGATGCGAACACCGACGGCCACACCGACTACCGCCCCGGCGACGCGGTGCAGTTTCCGGCGCCCGACGGCGGGCGATACGCGGGCGTGCTGATGGAGCTCGACGAGCGGCGCGCACTGTTCGACTTCAACCATCCGCTGGCCGGGCAGCGGATCCGCTTCGAGGTCGAGATCCTCGGCATTCTCTGAGCCACGCATGGACGCGCTTCTTGCCCAGCCCCGCGGCTTTTGCGCCGGCGTCGATCGCGCGATCGAGATCGTCGAGCGCGCGCTCGAGGCGTTCGGCCGCCCGATCTACGTGCGCCACGAGATCGTGCACAACGAACACGTGGTGCGTGAACTGCGCGACAAGGGCGCGATCTTCGTCGACGAGCTCGACCAGGTGCCCGACGGCGCGGTCGTGATCTTCTCGGCGCACGGCGTCTCGCGCGCGGTGCGCGCCGAGGCCGAGCGGCGTGGCCTGCGCGTGTTCGACGCCACCTGCCCGCTGGTCACCAAGGTGCACATCGAAGTCGCGAAGATGCGCCACGACGGCCGCGAGCTGATCATGATCGGCCACGCGGGCCATCCCGAGGTGCAGGGCACGATGGGGCAGGCCGACGACGGCATCTACCTGGTGCAGACGGTCGACGACGTGGCGCGGCTGCAGGTGCGCGATCCGCAGCGCCTCGGCTACGTCACGCAGACCACGCTGTCGATCGACGACTGCCGCGAGATCGTCGCGGCGCTGAAGGCGCGCTTCCCGGCGATCGCCGAGCCGAAGAAGCAGGACATCTGCTACGCCACGCAGAACCGGCAGGACGCGGTCAAGGCGATGGCGCCGCGATGCGACCTGGTGCTGGTGATCGGCTCGCCCACCAGTTCGAACAGCAACCGGCTGCGCGAGGTGGCCGAGAAGATGGGTTGCGAGGCGCGGATGATCGGCTCGGCGGCCGAGCTCGATCCGGCCTGGCTGGCGGGCAAGCAGCGCATCGGCGTCACTGCCGGCGCCTCGGCGCCCGAGCGGCTGGTCGAGGAACTGCTCGCACGCCTGAAGACGCTCGGCGTGAAGAGCGTGCAGCCGCTGCACGGCGTGCGCGAGAACATGACTTTCCCGCTGCCCAAGGGGCTGGGGCGGCCCGCACCGGCTGCGAATTCATGACTTCGCGCGAATCCGCAACCCGCGTGGCGTGAGCGCGTTCTCGAGCAGCTCGAATGCGCCCTGGATCGCGAGCGCCAGCAGGGCCGCCGGCACCGCGCCCTGCATGATCAGCCCGAGATCGTCGAGGCGGATTCCGGTGAGGATGGGTTCGCCGTAACCGCCGGCGCCGATCAGCGCGCCCAGAGTGGCGGTGCCGACGTTGATGACCGCGGCGATCTTGACCCCGGCCAGGATCGAGCGCAGCGCGAGAGGAAGCTCGACGCGCCACAGCCGCATGCGCGGCGGCAGGCCGAGCGCTGCCGCCGACTCCAGCAGCGCAGGGTCGATGCCGGTCAGGCCGGCGTGGGTGTTGCGCACGATCGGCAGCAGGCTGTAGAGGAACAGCGCGGCGATCGCGGGTTCGGCGCCGATGCCGAACAGCGGAATCATGAACACGAACAGCGCCAGCGACGGCACGGTCTGCAGGACCCCGGTGAGGCCCAGGACGAACTGGCCGAGGTGGCGCCGGCGTGTCGCGAGCACACCCAGCGGCACTGCGACGACGATGGCCAGCAGCAGCGAAATCCCGGCCAGCCTGAGGTGCTGCAGGGTGTGGCGCACCATCCGCGAGCGCAGGTCGCCGCGTGCGACGCCGGGCGCATCGAGCCCGAGGAACGCGGCGGCGACCGCGCTCTCCGGTTCGCCGTCGAGCTTGACTGCACTGTTCAGTGCTCGCATCTGCCTGGCGTCGACGCTGCCGGCAAGGCCGCGCAGCGCAGCCACGAATTGCGGCGCGCGCCGTTCGAGGTCGAGCCGGTACAGGAACACCGCGTCGTAGCGCGGAAAATAGCCGCGATCGTCGTCGAGCACCCGCAGACGGTAGTAGGCGATTTCGGCGTCGGTGCCGTAGAGGTCGATCGCGTCGACCGCGCCCGACGCGAGCGCCCGGTAGGCCAGCGAGTGGTCCATTCCGCGCGCGGCCATCGGCAGCCGATAGGCCGCGCGCAACCCGGGCCAGCCGTCCGCGCGGCTCATGAATTCGTTGGAGAACGCGAGCTTCAGGTTCGGGTGGCGCACGAGATCCGAGATGCTGCGGATGTGCAGCCTCCCGGCGTCGCTCTCGCGCATGCCGATCGCATAGGTGTTGTTGAACCCCAGCGGATCGGTGATCCCGATGCCGGATTGCGCCAGGCGCGTGCGCAATGCGTCGAAGCCGGCATTCGCCGGCAGCTCGCGCAGCAGCTCCTGGGTGATCGTGCCGGTGTATTCGGGGTAGGCGTCGATCTGCGCCTGCACGAGCGCGCGCCACAGGATGCGCGTGCCGCCGAGGCTGCGCCGGTGCCGTGCCTCGACGCCGCGCTCGCGTGCGGCGAGCCGGGCGATTTCGGCGAGCACCACCGATTCGGTGAAGTCCTTCGAGCCGATCACCATCGTCGCCCCGGCCGCGCGCGAAGCAGGCGCGAGACTCGCCAGCGACAGGCACAGCAGGCACGCCAGCCAGCGCTTCACGAAGCGGCGCCCGGCAGGTTGCGGTGAGCGGCCAGGAACTCGCGCACGAAACCGTCGGCCGGCGCGCGCCGGAAGTCCTCGAGGCTGCCGTCCTGCACGATGCGCCCGCTTCGCATCAGCACCAGCCGGCTGCCGAAGAACGCGGCTTCGGCGAGATCGTGGGTCACCATGACGACGGTCTTGCCGAGGCGGCGGAAGATCTCGCGCAGTTCCTCCTGCAGTTCGTGGCGCACCAGCGGATCGAGCGCACCGAGCGGCTCGTCGAGCAGCAGCGCGGGCGGATCGAGCATCAATGCGCGCATCAGCGCGACGCGCTGGCGCTGGCCGCCGGACAGTTCGGCCGGAAAGCGCCCGAGCAGGTCCGGGTGCAGGTGGACCATCTCGACGAGTTCGCCGGCGCGTTCGGCGACGCGCAGCCGGTTCCAGCCGAGATGCCGCGGCAGCAGGCCGAGATTGCCGAGTACGCTCAGGTGCGGAAAGAGGCCCCCCTCCTGGATCACGTAGCCCACCCGGCGCCTGAGCTCCAGGATCCGTTCGCGGCGCAGCGGCTCGCCATCGCAGCGCACTTCGCCGCGCTGCGGCCATTCGAGCCCGATCAGCAGCCGCAGCGCAGTGGATTTCCCAGAGCCGCTGCTGCCGATCAGGATGGTGGTGCGCCCGCGTTCGAAGTCGAGCGTGAGGTCGTCGATCGCGCGGACCGTGCCGAAGACGTGGGTGACACCGCTCAACGAGAATGCGGCATCACGGCTCGGCGAGACAGGCATCGTCGATGTCGCGGCGCTTGCGGCCGATCACCGCGTTGTAGTAGAGCCTGTTGCCCTCGATCGACAGGCGATGGCAGTAGCGCTCGAAGTGATGCAGCTTGAAGTACTCGCCGTGCAGCAGGCGCCTGACCAGTTGCGCAAAACCGCTGGTGTCGGTCGCATCGAGGAACGACTCGCGGATGTTGAAGGCGATCCAGCCGTCGTTGGCGACGAGGTTGAAGGCCGGAACGAACGCCGCGACCGGGATGTCGCCGAACCCGAGCGCCGCCACGGAGGTCATCGCGTTGAAGTTCCAGCCGCGCAATTCCGCCAGCAGTTCGCGCGACAGCCTGCTCAGGTCGGCGACGTAGTAACGGTCGTAGATGCCCGGACGGTCGCGTTCGGTGGCGCGCCTGGCTTCGTCGATCAGGTCGACGCCGACCAGGCGTGCTGTGCCCTGTTCGGCCAGGATTTCGCCCACCATGCCGTTGCCGGCGCCCACGTCGAGTACGCGCAGACGGGCCGGGTGCTCGCCGGCGTTGCGCACCACCTGGTGCAGCAGTTGGCTGAGCCTGGCGGGCGAACTGCATTTCAGGCGCTGGTAGTAGAGTTGTTCGTAAAGGCCGGGGTGCCGGTAGATCTCGGCATAGTCGTGAAACCCGATCCGGCGTTGCACACCATCCTTCACGATCGTGAAATAAGCCTCGTCCTGTCTTGCACGGGTGAGGTCGTCGACGGGAAAACGGATCTGATAGCGCTGCGGCTGCATGCGGCTCCTTCATTGGTCGTGGGTGGGGGCGCGCGTCGCAATGACGCGGCCGGCAAGGAAGTGGCGCCGGATCGATGCATCCGGCGCCTGCGCATCGGCGGCTGTCGTGCTGCGCCGTACCCGAAAAGGTAGGGCATGCGCCGACGCATTGCAAACCCGCGCGTGATCAGCCGGGCTTCAGGGAGTGTGTTGGCGGCAGGATGCGGGCCAGACGGCCCGGGGTTTTGCGCGCCGGGGAAGTGGTGCCGATGCCCGGATTCGAACTGGGGACCTTCGCATTACGAATGCGCTGCTCTACCAACTGAGCTACACCGGCGTTGCTGCGCGTCACTCGCTTCATGAGCGGCACGGCAAGCCTGTAATTATAGCAGCGTCGCTTCCGGCGCAGCCAGCGTCGCGTCCACCGTCGGCCAGCGCAGCCGGCAGCGCAGTTCGCGTTTCAGGCGCCGGTTGGCGAGCCGCCGCGATTCGCTCATGAACGACATCATCGCCGGGCTCACCTGCCGGGCGATTTGCTCGCGCGGCAGGCGCGGCGGCCGCGCCAGGCCGAGCGCGTCGGCAACCTTGTCGAAATACGCGCCCATCTTCAGGTCGGTGTCGTCGACCGCGTGATAGACGCGCCCCGGGCGCCCGCGAAACAGCGCGAGCCAGGCGGCCCGGGCCAGGTCGTCGGCGTGCACGTGGTTGGTGTACACGTCGTCGGCCTCGGCGAGCGCCGGCGTGCCGCGGCGCAGCCGCTCGGTGGGCAGGCGATCCTGCGCATAGATGCCCGGCGCGCGCAGGATCGCCACGCGCACGAGCCCGCTCGCGCCGAGTGCGCGCATCCGCTTCTCCGCGGCGACACGGCGGATCGCGCGCGCGCTGGCCGGCGCGACCGGGCGCGTCTCGTCGAACAGCGCGCCGCCGCAGTCTCCGTAGACGCCCGTGGTGCTGACGTAGGCCCAGCGGGCAGGCATGCCGCTGCGCCGGCGCAGCGCGGGCGTGCTGGCGGCGATCAGCCGGGCGCTGCGCGGGTCGTCGCGGCCGCTGGCCGGCGGCGGGGCGAGATCGATCATCCACCCGGTGAACGCGGCCAGCCGGCGCAGCGAGCGCCGGTCGTCGAGGTCGGCGGCGATCGCGCGCGCGCCGAGCGTGCGTGCGGCCGCCTGCTGTTCGGGTCTGCGGGTGACCGCGATTGCGCCGAGTGCGGGGCCCAGCCGCGGCGCCAGCTGGCGCAGCAGGCGCAGGCCGACGTCGCCGCAGCCGAGCACCAGCAGGCGCGGACGCCGCAAGCGCCGGGGCAGGGCGCGCGGCGCTGCGCGCGAAGCGGGACAGGGTTTCATCGACGTCGGGGGCGCGCTCGATTCGGCGGGCCATAATAGCGGCTTCGCGCGAGCACCCTCCTTCCACTCATGAGCTTCAAGGTCACCGTCAGCCCCAGCGGAAGCCGGTTCGAGGTCGGCGACGACGAGTTCATCCTCGAGGCGGCGTTGCGTCAGGGCGTGGTGCTGCCCTACGGTTGTCGCGATGGTGCGTGCGGATCGTGCAAGGCCCGCGTACTCGAGGGCCGCATCGAGCAGGGGCAGCACTCCCCGAAGGCGCTCGCCGCCGACGAGGCGGCGCGCGGCTACGCGCTGCTGTGCTGCTCGCACGCGCTCTCCGATCTGGCGGTCGAGTGCCGTGTGGTGGAGGCCGCCGGCGACATCCCGATCCGCAGGATGCCGTGCCGGATCGCCTCGATCGAGCGTCCCGCTCCCGACGTCGCCGTGCTCGTGCTGCAGTTGCCGGCCAACGAGCGGCTGCAATACCTCGCCGGCCAGTACATCGAGTTGCTGCTCAAGGACGGCTCGCGGCGCAGTTATTCGATGGCCAGCGCGCCGCACCTGGCCGACGCACGGCTCGAGCTGCACGTGCGGCACATGCCGGGCGGGCGCTTCACCGACGCGTTGTTCGGCGCGTCGCAGCCCGCGATCGCGGTGCGCGACATCCTGCGCTTCGAGGGGCCGATGGGCACCTTCTTCCTGCGCGAGGACAGCGATCGTCCGATCGTGTTCGTGGCCAGCGGCACCGGCTTCGCGCCGGTCAAGGCAATGGTCGAGCACGCACGCCACGCCGGCATCGCGCGGCCCATGACCCTCTACTGGGGCGGGCGGCGTCCGCGCGACCTGTACATGAACGCGCTCGCCGGGCAGTGGGCGCACGAGATCGCGGGCTTCCGCTACGTTCCCGTGGTGTCCGACGCGCTGCCCGAAGACGACTGGCACGGGCGCACCGGCTTCGTGCATCGGGCGGTGATGGCCGACCTGCCCGACCTGTCGGGCCACCAGGTGTACGCCTGCGGCGCGCCGGCGATGGTCGAGGCCGCGCGGCGCGACTTCACCGCAGGCTGCGGGCTGCCGCAGGCCGAGTTCTTCGCCGACTCGTTCACCTCGGCGGCCGACCTCGCGCTGGCCGGATAGCACCGGGCCGCCGCCACGCTTCAGGCCGCCGCTTCCTCGCCGGGACAGGCCGCGCGCACGCGCGGATCGTCGGGCATCGCGCACGCGTCGCCCGACATGGTGACCAGGCCCGAGTCGATCACGTACGCGCGCGAGGCCGACTCCAGCGCGAGTCGCGCGTTCTGCTCCACCAGCAGGATCGTCGTGCCCTGAGCGGCGACGTCGCGCACCACCTCGAACACCCGTTCGACCATGATCGGCGACAGGCCCATCGACGGTTCGTCGAGCGCGAGCAGCTTCGGATCGGTGGCCAGCGCGCGGGCGATCTCGAGCCGGCGCTGGTCGCCGTACGACAGCGTGCGTGCCTGGAAGTCGGCGTAACGCGCGATGCCCGCGTATTCGAGCAGCCCGAGCGCGCGTTGGCGGATCTGCGGCTCCTCGCGACGCTGCCCGGCGGTGCGAAACACCGCGCCGAAGGCGCCGGCGCCGGTGCGTGCGTGCCGGCCCACCATCACGTTCTCGAGCGCGGTGCGCACCGGGTCGATGTTGGTGATTCGCTGAGGTCCGTTGGTGATGTTCAGCGGCGCGTTCAGGTTGTTCAGGAAGAGGCGGATGATCTCGCCGAAGCCCAGCGTGACGATCGCGAGGTAGTCGCCGCGCAGCCGCAGCACCGGTGCGCCGAGCAGCACGCAGAAGAACGCCGCGAGCGCCGCGCCCAGCGGCACCACCAGCCGGATCGAGTTGTGCACCCCGTCCGGAAAGGCCGCGGCGATCCACTCGAAGTTCTCCATCAGGTGCGGCGAGGAGAGCAGCGCGTACGTGTACGCGCCCACCGCGTGGAACGCGACGTAGCCGAGGTCGAGCAGCCCGGCGTGGCCGACCACGATTTCAGCCCGAGTGCGGGCATCACGTAGAGCAGCGCGAAGTCGGCGAGCCGCACCCAGCGGTTGCCGCCCATGTCGAGCACGAACGGCAGCGCCGCCAGCGCGGCGCCGACCGCGAAGGTGGCAGCGATCACGCGGTTCGCGTCCACCCCCATCAGGCTGGCGATGCGCGGACTCCCGGCGGTGGCGCGCATCGCACGCCCGAGCCGGGTGTGGTGCACCAGCAGCAGGCCTGCCATCATCGCCACCGTCTGCAGCACGATCGACATGCCGATCGCGGTGATCAGCGGAGCCAGTCGCGGCGCGTTGCGCAGCGGTCGGTATGCGACGCGATCGATCGCCACCGACAGCACCATGCACGCCGGAATCGCCGTCAGCACCACGATCGCCAGTGCCAGCGGCGCCGGCACACCGGCGGCCAGCAGCCTGGGCACCAGCCAGGTTGCGACCATCGCGCCGATCATCAGCACCTCGCCGTGCGCGAAGTCGCGCGCGGTTTGGCCGCGGGTTATCCCGGGGAAAAAAAGCGCCCCGGGCGAACCGGGGCGAACCAGCCAGGGAGGAAAAAATCGTTGCGCGGCTGGGAGAGGAGGCCTGTCGCGGAGCGCAACCACCGCCCCGCAGCCTGAATCTAGCGATGTGCGCGGCCGCGCGCGTGCGCGCGGCGATCAGTGGGCCGGGCGGCCTGACGGACGGGAGCCGTGCGTCACTTGTGCGACAGCACCCACTTGACCAGCTTGTCGGCCTCGTCGGCGGACACCTGCGGATTGGCCGGCATCGGGATCTGGCCCCAGACGCCGACGCCGCCTTCGCGGACCTTCTTCGTGAGCCTGGCCACCGCGTCCTTGTCGTTGGCGTATTTCGCCGCGACGTCCTTGTAGGCCGGGCCGATCAGCTTCTTGTCGGAAGCGTGGCAGGCGGTGCAGTTTCTGGCCTTGGCCAGTTCGGCGCTCGCAAGCGCCGCGCCCGAGGCGCAGGCGAGAACGGCGGCGAGGCTCAGGGACGCGAAGTGCTTCATGGAATCTCCGTCAGGATGGGAACCGATCGGGTGTGTGGCTCGTCAGGCTCGATAACGCTCCGGTGCGCCCGCCGTTGACACCCCGGCGGCCACCGCCCGGCCGGCCGGCACAGACGCTGGTGCCGTGCTGCGGCACATTGGTTGCTCCGAGCGCAACCGTCGCATCCCATGCCGTTCGTCTGGATCGGAGCCTTGCTGATCGTCCTGAAGTGGCTGGAAATCGGCCCCTTCGGGCAGTGGTCATGGTGGTGGGTCCTGTTGCCGCTGGCGCTGGCGTTCGCCTGGTTCGAACTTATCGAGCCGCTGTTCGGCCTGGATCGGCGCAAGCGCGTCGAGGACAACTACGCGAAGCTGCGCAAGCAACGCGTCGAGGCCCAGTTTCCGGCCCAGGGCGGTGCCGCATCGGGGCGTCGCAGCGGCTCGGGTTCCTGAGCATTTCAGCCGCACCCGTGCCGAGCCTGGTGCGCGCGGCTGAAATGTTCAGAAGTCATCGAGCACTGCACCGCGGCTCGCGCTGGCGGCGAGCCTGTAGAACTTCGCGAGTACTCCGCGCGTGTAGCGTGGCGCCGGTGGCTGCCACGTCGCCCTGCGCCGTGCCAGTTCGTGCTCGTCGACTTCGAGCTGCAGCACCAGCCGGTGCGCGTCGATCGTGATCGAATCGCCTTCGCGCACCAGTGCGATCGGACCGCCGGCAGCGGCCTCGGGCGCGACGTGCCCGACCACCATGCCCCAGGTGCCGCCGGAGAACCTGCCGTCGGTGACCAGGCCGACCGATTCGCCGAGACCGGCGCCGATGATCGCGGAGGTGGGCGCGAGCATCTCGGGCATGCCCGGCGCGCCACGCGGGCCGAGGTAGCGCAGCACCATCACGTCACCAGCGACGATCCGGCCGTCGAGGATGGCCGCGAGCGCGCTCTGCTCGTCGTCGAAGACGCGCGCCGGCCCGGTGATGACCGGGTTTTTCAGGCCGGTGATCTTGGCGACGCTTCCCTCGGGCGACAGGTTGCCCTTGAGGATCGCGAGGTGGCCCTCAGGGTACAGCGCCTTGTCGATCGGGAAAATCACGTCCTGCTCGGCGCGTGGCGCCACCGGCACGTCCTTCAGCTCTTCGGCCAGCGTGCGCCCGGTGATCGTCATGCAGTCGCCGTGGATCATTCCCGCCTCGAGCAGGATCTTCAGCACCTGCGGGATGCCGCCGGCACGGTGCAGGTCGGTGGCCAGGTACCTCCCCGAGGGCTTGAGGTCGCAGATGACCGGCACGCGCCTGCGCACGCGCTCGAAGTCGTCGATCGTCCACTCGACCCCGGCCGCGTGCGCGATCGCCAGGTAGTGCAGCACCGCGTTGGTGGAGCCGCCCACAGCCATGATCAGCGCCACCGCGTTCTCGATCGACTTGCGCGTGACGATGTCGCGCGGCTTCAGGTCGTCGCGCACCGCGCGGATCAGCACGCGCGCGGACTGCTCGGCGGACTCGACCTTCTCCGCGTCGGGGTTGGCCATGGTGGAAGAGCCCAGCAGGCTCATGCCGAGTGCCTCGAACGAGGAGGACATCGTGTTGGCGGTGTACATGCCGCCGCACGAGCCGGTGCCCGGAATCGCGTGCTCCTCGATGCCGCAGAAGTCCTCCTCGGTCATGCGGCCGCGCGAGAACTCGCCCACCGCCTCGAACACCGACACGATGTTCAGGTCCTTGCCCTTCCAGTGTCCGGCCTTGATCGTGCCGCCGTAGACGTAGATCGACGGCACGTTGGCGCGCAGCATGCCCATCATGCCGCCGGGCATGTTCTTGTCGCAGCCGCCGATCACCAGCACGCCGTCCATCCACTGGCCCTGTACCGAGGTCTCGACGCAGTCGGAAATCACCTCGCGCGAGACCAGCGAGTACTTCATGCCCTCGGTGCCCATGGCCATACCGTCGGAGATCGTGGGGGTACCGAAGACCTGTGCATTGGCACCGGCCGCCCTGATCGCGGCGACCGCGGCGTCGGCGAGCACCTGCAGGCCCGAGTTGCACGGGGTGATCGTGCTGTGGCCGTTGGCCACGCCGATCATCGGGTTGGCGAAGTCGCCGCGCTTGTACCCCATCGCGTAGAACATCGAGCGGTTCGGGGCGCGGGCGACGCCTTCGGTGATGTTGCGGCTGCGGCGGTTGGTGGTCATGGTGTCCGGATCATTCAGCGGCTTCGGCGGCGAGTGTAGCAAGCGGCCGGGGCGGCGACGGCCGAATCCGGCATTGCGATACCGGAATCGTTTCCCGGGGCCGGAGCCGGCCGCAACCAGGCCCGCCGCAGCGCGCCGCCCCGGGGTCTTCGGACGGCCGTCTGGCGCTTGCGCGTTCGCCGGATTTGTCTTAATCTAAACAAGATCGATTCGCATTAAGCGATTGGGATCGAGATCGGGAGCAAGGATTCCGCACCCATCGTCCATCGAAGGAACGCCGGGCCATGATCGTCTGCATTTGCCGCGCCGTCTCGGATCGTCAGATCCGCGCCGTCATCAGCGAGGGTGCCAGTTCGATGGCGGAAGTGCGCGCCGAACTCGGCACCGGCGAGTGCTGCGGCAAGTGCTCGCGGCAGGTGCGCGAATTGATCGACCAGCACGCGAGCACGAGCCGGGGCTGCTGCGGCGGCACCGACTGCGCCTGCGCCTGAGACGCCGCGGCAGCGGCTTCAGGAAGCCGCGCTCCTGCCCATGTGGGCCTGCTGGTAGTTCTGCAGGCCCACCTTGCCGATGAGTTCGAGTTGCGTCTCGAGGAAGTCGACGTGCTCTTCCGAGTCGTCGAGGATCGCCACCAGGAGTTCGCGTGAGACGTAGTCGCCGACGCTCTCGCAGTGCGCGATGCCCGCCTTCACCGTCGGCAGCACCGAACGCTCGAGCGCGAGGTCGGCGTTCAGGATCTCCTCGGTGTTCTCGCCGATGTTCAGCTTGCCGATGTCCTGCAGGTTGGGCAGGCCTTCGAGCATCAGGATGCGCCTGATCAGCGCATCGGCGTGCTTCATTTCGCCGATCGATTCGTCGTGCTCGAACTTCTCCAGCCCCGGCAGGCCCCAGTGGCCGAAGATCCGTGCATGCAGGAAATACTGGTTGATCGCGGTCAGCTCGTTCTTCAGTTGCCTGTTCAGCCAGTCGATGACCTTCTTGTCGCCCTTCATCACGCGTCTCCTCCCCGGCGGATCGATGCTGCATTATGCCGGCGGGCGCGTGGTACCGGCCGCATTGACCACGATCGGCCCGCGTGACCACGCAGCCCGGTACCGACGCGGTCGGCGTGCAACAATAGAGCGATGCTGATCCATCCCCGGTTCGATCCCGTCGCCTTCAGCCTCGGCCCAGTCGCGGTGCGCTGGTACGGCCTGATGTACCTGGTGGCCTTTGCGGCTTTCTTCCTGCTCGGGCGCCGGCGCCTGCAGCAACCGGCATTCGCGCAGTCCAGCGGGCTGTCGCCGCGCGATCTCGAAGACCTGCTCTTCTTCGGCGCGCTGGGGGTGGTGCTGGGCGGACGCCTGGGTTACGTGCTCTTCTACAAGCCCGGCTACTACCTGGCGCATCCGCTCGAAGTGCTCGCGATCTGGCAGGGCGGCATGTCGTTTCACGGCGGCATGCTGGGCGCGATCGCGGCAGCCTGGCTGTTCTGCCGGCGCGGCGGGCGGCCGTTCCTGCCCGTGACCGATTTCGTGGCGCCGCTGGTGCCGATCGGACTGGCCGCCGGGCGCGTCGGCAACTTCATCAACGGCGAGTTGTGGGGCCGCCCGACCGACCTGCCGTGGGCGATGGTATTCCCGCAGGTCGACGCGCTGCCGCGGCATCCGTCGCAGCTCTACCAGTTTGCCGGCGAAGGGCTGCTGCTGTTCGCGCTGCTGTGGTGGTACTCGGCCAGGCCGCGGCCGGTCGGCGCGGTCTCCGGCACGTTCCTGATCGGCTACGCGGTACTGCGCTTCGCCGCCGAGTTCGCGCGCGAGCCCGATGCGTTCCTCGGCCTTCAGGCGCTCGATCTCACGATGGGGCAGTGGCTGTGCCTGCCGATGTTCGTCGCCGGGCTGGCGCTGTTGGCCTGGGCACGCCGCCGGCCGGTTGCGAGCGGCTCGTAGCAGGCGGGGCGGCTTTGGGAGATCGGGAGGGGCCAGAGATGCCGGAGCGCGACAACGACAACCTCTACGCGATCCTTTCGGCCGGGTTTCCGACCGATCGCAGCCGCTGCTGCATCGACGCGGGCGAGGCGGCCTGGTACAGCTGGGCCGACGTCGAGCGCGCGAGCGCGATGATCGCCAACCTGCTGAAAGGGCTGAAGCTTCCAGCGGGCGCGCGGATCGCGGTGCAGGTCGACAAGTCGCCCGAGGCGGTGCTGCTGTACCTCGCGACGCTGCGCGCCGGCCACGTCTTCCTGCCGCTGAACACCGCCTACCAGGCTGCCGAGATCGACTACTTCGTCGGCGATGCCGAGCCGTCGGTGGTGGTGTGCAGCCCGGCGAACCTCGACTGGATCGAACCGATCCGGCGGCGCCATCGCGTGCCGCACCTGTTCACGCTGGGCGCGGGCCGCGACGGCACGCTGCTCGAAGCCGCCGCGCGCGAGCGCGACCGCTTCGCGACCGTGCGCAGCCGCGCCGAAGACCTCGCCTGCATCGTCTACACCTCGGGCACCACCGGGCGCAGCAAGGGTGCGATGCTCTCGCACGGCAACATCGCCAGCAATGCGCGCACGCTGCACACATGCTGGCGCTGGCGCGCCGGCGACGTGCTGCTGCACATGCTGCCGATCTTCCACGTGCACGGCCTGTTCGTCGCGATCCACGGCGCGCTGCTGTCGGGCAGCACGATGATCTGGCGCGCGCGCTTCGACGCGAAGGAAGCGATCGGTCTGCTGCCGCGCGCGACGGTCTTCATGGGCGTACCCACGATGTACGTGCGCCTGCTCGACGAACCCGGCTTCGGCGCGCACACGTGCCGCAACGTGCGGCTGTTCGTCTCGGGATCGGCGCCGCTGCTGCCCGACACGTTCAGGCAGTTCGAGGAGCGCACCGGCCAGCGCATTCTCGAGCGCTACGGCATGAGCGAGACCGCGATGCTCACTTCCAACTCCTACGACGGCAACCGCGTGGCCGGAACCGTCGGCCTGCCGCTGCCCGGCGTCGAGGTGCGCGTGGTCGACGACGCCGGGCTCGCCTGCGCGACCGGCGAGATCGGCGCAATCCAGGTGCGCGGGCCGAACGTGTTTTCCGGCTACTGGCGGATGCCCGAGAAGACGAAGGAAGAGTTCACCGCCGACGGCTTCTTCCGCACCGGCGACATGGGCAGGTGGGATGCCAACGGCTATCTGTCGATCGTCGGGCGCAGCAAGGACCTGATCATCACCGGCGGCTACAACGTCTACCCGAAGGAGATCGAGTCGTATCTCGACGAAATGGACGGGGTGCTCGAGTCGGCGGTGATCGGCGTGCCGCACCGCGACTTCGGCGAGGCGGTCACCGCGGTGGTGGTGGCGAAACCGGGAGCCAGGCTCGACGAGGCGGCGATCATCGCGGCGCTGAAGGGACGCATCGCCGGCTTCAAGGTGCCCAGGCGGGTGCACTTCGTCGAGGAGTTGCCGCGCAACACGATGGGCAAGGTGCAGAAGAACCTGCTGCGCGAACGCTGCGCCGGGTGAGCCGCGCGCGCGTCGCGCGTTCAGTGTCCGTACAGGCCCTTCCAGAGCATGTAGGCGGCCAGAGCGTAGAGCAGCATCGCGAACAGGGTCCTGAGCCTGCTCACGTCCATCGCGTGCGCGACGCGTGCACCCAGCGGTGCGGTCAGCACGCTGGTGGCGACGATCGACGCCAGCGCCGGAACGTAGATGTAGCCGACGGTGCCTGCCGGCAGGTCGAGCCCCCATCCGGCGTAGACGTAGCCGACGGTGCCGGCCAGCGCGATCGGAAACCCGCAGGCGGCGCTGGTCGCGACGGCCTCGTGGATCTTCACCCGTGCGCGGGTGAGGAACGGCACGGTGATGAAGCCGCCGCCCGCGCCGACGATCGCGGACGCCAACCCGATCGCCACGCCCATTCCGAAGCGCCCGGCGCTGCCAGGCAGCGTGCCGTGCGCGCTGCGAGGGCGCTCGAGCAGCATCCGCGTGGCCATCAGCGCGACGAACCCGCCGAACCCGACCGACAGCACGCTGCCGCGCAGCGCCGCGGCGACCTGCGCGCCGGCGATCGCGCCGACCATGATGCCGGGCGCCAGCGTCATGGCGATGTCCCAGCGCACCGCGCCGCGTTGCACGTGCGCGCGCACGCTCGAGACCGAGGTGAACAGGATCGTGGTGAGCGAGGTGGCGATCGCCGCCTTGACGATGAATTCGGTCGGGAAGCCCTTGCTCGTGAGCAGCATGGTGATGAACGGCACCATCACCATGCCGCCGCCGATGCCGAGCAGCCCCGCTGCGAAGCCGGTGGCGGCGCCCATCAGCAGGAACCACCCTATGAGGTCGAGAGTCATCGGGCCGGCAGCGGCGGCGCGTTCACGGTGGTGTGGCGCTCAGGCCCGGCCAGCGCCCGCGTCGATTTCGCCGAGCACCTCGCGCAGCGTCTCGAACATCCACGCGATCTGGTCGGCCTCGACGATCAGCGGCGGGGCGAGCGCGATCACGTCGCCGGTCACGCGGACGAGCAGGCCGCGCTCGAAGCAGCGCTGGAACGCTTCGGTCGCGCGCGCGCCGGGCGCGCCGTCGCGCGGGGCGAGCTCGATGCCGGCCGCCAGGCCGAGGTTGCGCACGTCGATCACGTGCGGCGCGGTGCGCAGCGCGTGGGCCGCGTCTTCGAACAGCGCGGCGAGGCTGCGCGCGCGCTCGAACAGGCCATCGCGCCGGTAGAGATCGAGGGTGGCGAGGATCGCGGCGCTCGCCAGCGGGTGTCCGGAATAGGTGTAGCCGTGGAAGAACTCGATGCCGCCCTGCGTGGCCTCGACGATCGCATCGTGCACCTGGCGTCGCGCGGCGACCGCGCCGGCCGGCACCACGCCGTTGCTGATTCCCTTGGCGAGCGTGATCAGGTCGGGGGTGACGCCGAACGCGCTGGCGGCGGTGGCCGCGCCCAGGCGCCCGAACGCGGTGATCACCTCGTCGAAGATCAGCAGGATGCCGCGCCGGCTGGTGATCGCGCGCAGCCGCTCGAGATAGCCGGCCGGCGGCACCAGCACGCCGGTGGAGCCTGCCATCGGCTCGACGATCACTGCCGCGATGGTCGAGGGATCGTGCAGCGCCACCAGCCGCTCGAGCTCGTCGGCCAGATATGCGCCCACGGCGGGCTGGCCGCGCGAGAACGCGTTGTCGCGCGGCAGGTGCGTGTGCGGCAGGTGGTCGATCGCGGGCAGCAGGGCGCCCGAGAACGCCTTGCGGTTGGCGACGATGCCGCCTACCGAGATGCCGCCGAAGCCGGCGCCGTGGTAGCCGCGCTCGCGTCCGATGAAACGCGTGCGCTGCCCCTCGCCGCGCGCGCGGTGGTAGGCGAGCGCGATCTTGAGCGCCGTGTCGACCGACTCGGAGCCCGAATTGGTGAAGAAGATCCGGTCGAGGCCTTCGGGCATCAGCGCGGCGATTCCGGCTGCGGCACGGAACGCATCGGGGTGGCCGAGCTGGAAGCCGGGCGCGTAATCGAGCGAGCGCGCCTGGCGCGCGATCGCGTCGGCGATCTCGGTGCGGCAGTGGCCGGCATTCACGCACCACAGGCCCGAGGTGCCGTCGAGGATGCGCCTGCCGTCGAGCGCGGTGTAGTGCATGCCGCTCGCGCCGGCGAGCAGCCGCGGCTTCGTCTTGAAGGCCCGGTTCGCCGTGAACGGCATCCACAGCGCGGACAGGTCGGGCAGTTCGCTTGGCGCGTTCATCGGCGTGCTTGTCGGTCGGGAAGCTGTGAACTGTAGCACCGTCCGCGCGGCGCGACTCCGCACGCGCACGTCGTGTCCAAGGTTGATGCGAGCAAAGGCGCGCGCCCGCGCCGCTGCGGCCCGCTGACGGTTGCCGCGACGCGTGTCAGTGCTTCGCGTCGAGCAGGTGCTGCAGGTAGCGCCACTCGGCCGGTGTCACCGGCGTGATCGACAGCCGGTTGCCCCGACGCAGCACTGCCATGTCGGCGAGCGCCGCGTGCCCGCGCAGCTCCGCGATGCCGAGCAGCCGTGTCTTGCGCAGCACGCGCACGTCGACCAGCACCCAGCGCGGCGCTTCGCGCGTGCTCTTCGGATCGAAGTACGGCGAGGCCGGATCGAACTGCGTCTCGTCGGGATACGGCGCGGAGGCGATCTCGCCGACGCCGGCAATGCCCGGCTGCGCGCAGCTCGAGTGGTAGAACAGCACGCCGTCGCCGACCCGCATTGCGTCGCGCATGAAATTGCGCGCCTGGTAGTTGCGCACTCCCGACCACGGCACCGTCTGCCGCGGCATCGCCAGCGCGTCGTCGACCGAGCATTCGTCGGGCTCGGACTTCATCAGCCAGCAGGAGCGGGCGGGCATCGTCGCGCGGACAAGGTGTGGCCGCGCAGCGCGGCGGCAGCGAGTGACGAAGGGAAGAGGGACCCCGCCTGTGCCGGCAGGCCGGCATCCTGAACCGTTCAGTTCAGTTCGGTCGCAGCAGGCACCACATCAGGTTCGTCCGACGAGGGACGATCACAACAGCGATACGCAGGAAGCCGCGACCTGGATGCAATGCATTGGTTCAAGGAATATATGACCTTGTCGAACACTGCAGGGTCGAGCCGTATTCTATCGCGGAATGCGGATCAGAACAGGCTTTCCTGGCGCGCGAGTTCGCTGTCGAGTTCTTCGCGCATCTTGCGGATCTTGCCCAGGATCTCGGCCTTCGGCGTGCCGGCGGGCGGGTTCTGTGCGCCGAGCAACTCGTGCGCGAGTTGCAGCGCCGCCATCACCGCGATGCGGTCTACGCCCGAGATGCGTCCGGCCTCGCGGATCGCGCGCATTTTCTCGTCGACCATCTGCACCGCTTCGAGCAGTTGCGGTTTGCTCTCGCCGCTCACCGCCAGGCGGTAGTCGCGGTCGAGGATCTTGACGTCGATCTGTTCCATCGTCGGGGTCCGTCCGGAGCGCCGCTATTGGCTGCCTTGGGCAGGCAGCGGCAGGCGCGCGAGTGCCGACTCGACGCGCGCGCGCGCCTCGGCGATGCGCTGTTGCAGCTGCTCGTTGACGCTGCGGCTCGCCGCGAGTTCGTCGCGCAGGCTGGCGTTTTCGTCGGCGAGCCGGCGCACGACCTGCAGCACGCGGTCGATGCTCTCGCCCAGCTGATCCACTTCCTGGTCCATGGCGAAATGGTATATGAAGACGCCGCCCCGGGGGCACCTGATAGCCGGCCAGGCCACGGCCGCCCTATGCGCTCGCGCGGTACCGGATTCGCCGGGGTGCCTGGACAGGTGGTCTCGCTGTCTATTGTTGTCTCTCGCGCTCCGCTGGACGAGCCGGGGTGGGTCGGTAATGAGTCGGCCATGCGAAATTCAGCCTGCCGCCACAGTGGCCGGCGCCGATCGCTTGCGCCATGGCGCCAGCATCACCGATACGGTGAGAAGCAACTTCATCGCTGCCGACGTGAGGGCGAAATTTTATCCCAGTAGGAGCGCTTGATCCCTTGCAAATCAACGAGATGGGCATAATTGCGACGTTCGGATTGTAGGCATGTAAAAGACTTGAGCTTTCTCAGTAAACAGCGTATAAAGTAGACATGCACATCCATATCGTCCCGAACCGCGGCTCGCCCGCCACCGTGCTGCTGCGCGAGTCCTATCGCGAAGGCACGAAGGTGCGCAAACGAACGCTCGCCAACTTGTCGAGCCTCTCCGCTTCGCAGATCGCAGCGATCCGCTGCGTGCTCGCCGGACACGACATGCAGCTCGTTGCGCAGTCGTTCGAGATCAGCGCCTCGCGCCCGCACGGCCACGTGCAGGCGGTTGCCGCCACGATGCAGCGCCTGAACCTCGCGTCGCTGCTGGGCGCCAAGCCCTCGCCCGAGCGCGAACGGGTGCTGGCGATGATCGCCGCGCGCATCGTCGCGCCGCACACCAAGCTCGCCACCACGCGCTGGTGGCACACCACCACCTTGGCCGAGGGCTTCGGCGTGACCGAGGCCAACGAGAACGACCTGTACGCCGCGATGGACTGGCTGCTCAGCCGCCAGGAGGCGATCCAGACGAAGCTCGCCGCGCGCCACCCGCGAGAGGGCGGCCTCGTGCTCTACGACCTGAGCTCGAGCTACTTCGAGGGAACCACCTGCCCGCTGGCGCGCCTGGGCCACAACCGCGACGGCAAGAAGGGATTGCTGCAGGTCAACTACGGGCTGCTCACCGATGCGCGCGGCTGCCCGGTGGCGGTCTCGGTGCACGAGGGCAACGTCGCCGATGCCGCCACGTTCGCAGCCGAGGTGCAGCGCGTGCGCGAGAGCTTCGGCATCGAGCAGCTCGTGATGGTGGGCGATCGCGGCATGATCGGGCACAAGGCGATCGCCGAGCTGCGCGAGATGGACGGCGTGGGCTGGATCACGGCGCTGAAGACCTCGTCGATCCGCGCGCTGCTCGAGAGCGGGCAGCTGCAGCTGGGGCTGTTCGATGAGCGCAACCTCGTGGAGCTCGCCTCGCCCGAGTACCCCGGTGAGCGACTCGTCGTGTGCCGCAACCCGCAGTTGGCGAAGCTGCGCGCGCACAAGCGCGAGGACCTGCTGGCGGCCACCGAGCGTAGCCTGCAGGCGATCCAGGCGTGCGTCCAGGCGGGCAGGCTGCGCGGGGCGGATGCGATCGGCCTGCGCGTGGGCCGCGTCGTCAACCAGTACAAGATGGCCAAGCACTTCGAGCTGGCGATCGAGGAGCGCTCCTTCACCTTCGAGCGCAAGCACGAGGCGATCGCCGAGGAAGCCGCGCTCGACGGGATCTACATCATCCGCACCTCGGTCGATGCGCAGCGCATGGATGCGCCCGAGTGCGTGCGCAACTACAAGGCGCTGGCCAACGTCGAACGCGCCTTCCGTTCACTGAAGACGGTGGACCTGAAGGTGCGCCCGATCCATCACCGCACCGAGAACCGCGTGCGGGCCCACATCTTCCTGTGCATGCTCGCCTGGTACGTCGAGTGGCACATGCGCGAGGCGTGGCGCGAGCTGATGTTCGCTGATCCCGACCAGGCCGCCAAGGCCGTGCGCGATCCGGTGGCGCCCGCGCAGCGCTCGCAGCAAGCGTTGGACAAGATCGCCCTCCGCGCGCTCGACGACGGCACGCCCGTGCACAGCTTCTCGACGCTGATGGCCGAACTCGCCACCATCGTGCGCAACACCTGCCGCACGCCCAGCGCCGGGCGCGAGGCGCCGACGTTCGAGATCGTCACGACGCCGAACGCCACGCAGCGGCGCGCACTCGATCTGATCCAGAGAATCCGCCTGTAGACAGAACCCGGAACCCCGATTTCACGCCAAGTACCGGGCGTATAAGGGAAAATGCGGCAGGCGGGCGGTGGAACTTCGGACTCATGACGCGCAGAAGACGATCGGCATCTTGCCGATGCGATTCGTTATCGGCGATCACGCGGCAGCCGAGGGCGGGGTTTCGGCCCTGGTTGCCGTTGCCGCACGCGTCAGGATCCGCTCGGGTGCAATCTTCGGCCGTTGCCCTGACCCCAGGATCTGGCCGATCGGCAACTTCAGCGCAGAGGTACCCGGATCGATCACCAGCGCGCGTCGTCGTGCCGGCGTAGTGGCTTGCCTGCAATTGACCTAATGGTGTTTGTGATCACCTTGCGGACTACCCATCGGTTCAACGTGGAGATCGGCCTTCAGTTCTCCGGCTCTCTCGAACTTCAGGACCAGGGGCACGCGGTCACCGGCTTTCAACGGTGCTTTCAGTCCCGTGAGCATGAGGTGTGCACCGCCCGGTTCGAGCTCGAAGGTCCCGTTTGCCGGAATGTCATAACCTGCGACCGGGCGCATATGGCTGATATCTCCATCGCGCACGGTTACATGAGTCTCGACTTTCTGAGCAGCGGGAGATTCACCACCGATCAATCGGTCGGCCATCGCCGAGTCGTTGTGGAGCGTCATGTAACCGACGCCTACCGTCACGCCTGGTGGTGTGGCGCGTGACCAGGCGTTCTCGACGCGAATCTGGGCAGGTACAGAGCTCGCAGTGACGAGTATCGGCAGCGCCAGAAGCCAAACGGCTGTCTTCACGGATGATCCTCACGACCTGAAGCACGATCGATCTGCTGGCGCACACCGCTTCACCGACCAGACGGCGACGTTCCCGCGCCGGTACTCGATTCAGGCAAGTTGGGCGCTTCGTGCTGTTCGGGTGGCCTGCCGCTTCCCGAGCGGCACGACGGAGAACCGCAAAGAACCTCGGGAGGCACGTCCTTCGATCGGCCTCCCGAGGGGGCTCGAACCCATTCCGTGTCGCAGTTCAGCAGCCCTGCGTGCCGCTCATTGGATCTTGAATATGTTGATGGGCGCCGCAGTGTCCGCCTCGAATCCCTGTAGCGTCAGAACAGTGCCCTTGACGAAATGAAGTGCGCCCTGGCCGAGCCCGGAACGGTTGGTGGCACCCATGAAACTGCCATCGGGCGTTGGCACCCAGCAGATCTCGTTGCCTGACGAATTGACGGTTGGCCCGAGATTGATCGGCGTGCTCCACTCCCCCTTTTCGTTCATGCGCGAGATCCATTCGTCGGATCCACCGAGCGAACCACCGTCGGGACGGTCGGAGATGACAAGCAGGGCCTTCTTATCCTTGGACAGGTTGTTCCAGTGGATGTGATCACGATGGGGGGAATTGATGGTACCCGGCAAGGGCTCCGGCTTGCCCCACACGCCGTTCTTGCGCGCAACCTGCCAGATGTCGCTCGCCTGGGTACCCTTGCGGTTGGTCGAAAAATAGATTAAGTCCTTGTGGACGAAGATGGGGCAGTGCTCCTCGCCATCCGGGGTGTTGAGGGCCGGCAGCTCAGGCACATCGTTCCAGCTTTGTGCCTTCTGCCACTTCCCATTCACTTTGCGACTGATATAGAGGTCGCCTGACAGAAAGTCCTTGGGATCGTGGTAGCGGGTGAAGTAAACCACCTGCCCGTCGTCGGTCATCGCAGCTTCTTGCTCGTTGACGCCGCTGTTGACGGCTGGCCCGAAGTTGATCGCCGGACCCCACGTGCCATTCTTGAACTCGGCGTAATAGAGGTCGTTGCCGCCATGCCCACCCGGTCGGTTGGAGGCCCAGACGGCCGTCTTGCCATCGCTGCTGAAGGTGATCTCGAAGTCGTAATAGCCGGAGGCGTTGAACGGTGCCCCGGCATTTTGTGGTTTCACATCCGATGCTGCGGATAGCGTGCCCGAAATGACGACAGCCCCGACTGCCGCCAGTGCTGCAAGTGCGAACTTCGACTTCATGTTTGCGTCTCCCCTCTTGTGCGCCCATGTCAAGTAGGGCTGTTTGCACGCCGATTGTATTTCCCGTCTGCCGTAACGGGCAAGCATCTCGGGTGTCTGGAAGCCTGCGCCTCAGCGAACATGGGCCCGCGGTTGACCGGGGGTGCCTTGCATGCTAGCGTCATTGCGTCCATCGCGTTCATACAGTCCCGCATGCGCTCGATGCCCCGGAACCCCAAGCTCGCCAGGTTCGCGATCGGCGTGCTCGCGCTCGTGATTTCGCTGGCGGCATATGGCGCGGGCAAGTCGCCGTTCAAGAACACCGATATCACCGGTGCCGGTTACGGCAAGGCGTTTCGATTGACGGACCATACCGGCAAAGCGCGTACCCTTGAAGATTTCAGGGGCAGCGTCGTCACGATCTTCTTCGGATTCATTCACTGCCCGGACGTGTGTCCCACCACACTCGCTACCATGAAGGCAGTCAAGCAGGAGCTTGGCCGGAAAGATGGCAAGCGCCTTCAGGTCTTGTTCGTTACGGTCGATCCGGAGCGCGATACCGAGGAGTTGCTCTCGCAGTACGTCACCGCCTTCGACCCGTCCTTCATCGGGTTGCGTGGCGACGCGAAGGCCACGGCACAGGTGGCCAGAGACTTCATGATCTTCTACCAGAAAGCGACCGGAGCGACTCCGGACACGTACACGATCGATCACTCGGCAGGTACCTACGTTTACGATCCCGCAGGTCGTTTGCGACTTCACGTCAGTTACGGGCAACCGTCGGAGGCAATCGTCACCGATATCAGGCTGCTGCTTGCCGGGAAGTAGTTTCGTTCACTCATGAGCGCGGCTCCGCGGGGGAGCGCCGGATGCCCATTGCCGCGGCACGATATCGACTCGCCCATCGGGTGACCTTGGTCAGCAGGCGCAAACCCCCGGTCTGCCAGTGCTTGCGGGCGAGTGCACATCGGTAACTGTCATGTCCGGGATGAACCGCAGGCACTGGCTGACATTGGGCGTACTGGCGCTTGGCTTCGGTGTGGCCCGCGCGGCTTCGCGCGGCAACGCAATTGCCGATGCCGACAGCGAGGCGATTGAGTTGCTCTACGGACTCACGCTCCCCGATGTCGATGGACAATCGGTTGCGCTGGCCAGGTTGCGCGGCCACCCGGCGGTGGCAAACTTCTGGGCTACCTGGTGTCCGCCGTGCGTGGAAGAGATGCCGGAGCTGTCGGACATCAGCGACGAGTTCCGCGCTCGGCAGTTGCAGATCGTCGGTATCGGCATCGATTCAGCGTCCAACATCAGGCAATTCACGCGCAAGACACCAGTGCGGTATCCTTTGCTGGTTGCCGGCAACAGCGGACTCGCGCTGATGCGCCGGCTGGGCAATACTGCGGGCGCGCTGCCCTTCACCATCGTGCTGGCGCGCGACGGCAGCGTTGCTTGGCGCACGCTGGGACGCTTCAGGACCCCTGATCTTCGCGGCGCGATAGCGCGCGTGCTCTGAAGCGGGGCGCCGACGGTGTGACGAATTCGTGGCGTTCTCCGCCGAGCAAGCCAATGAAGGCGTGCATGAGGTGTTCAGAATAATGACCGTGCATTCGTTGCTTCGCTCGCTGCTGACAGGATCGGCGTTGGCTGCGTTCGTGTTGGCGGGTGCCGGGGTGCCGCGTGCCTTCGCGCAGGGAGCGGGCACCGATGCGGCCGTATCAGCTGTTCGGGCGGCGGCGCCCGGGGCGCTTGCCGATGCGGCCCGCACCGGCGCAACGCGGGTCGAAGCGATCGAAGTCGAACTGGTCGCCGAGGCCGACGCGGTGGTGCCCGGCCAGCCGCTGCGCCTCGGGCTGCGCATCCTGCACGATCCGCAGTGGCACACCTACTGGCGCAATCCCGGCGACTCGGGCCTGCCCACGCAGCTCGCGCTCGAGCTTCCGGCAGGCTTTCGCGCCGGCGCGATCGAATGGCCCGCTCCGCAGCGCCTGTTCATTCCGCCGCTGGCCAACTTCGGCTACGAGGACGAGATCGTGCTGCCGGTGCCGCTGCAGGTGCCGGTCGCGATCGACGGCGAGCAGGTGCGGTTCACGGGCCGCGCGTCGTGGCTGATGTGCCGCGAGGTCTGCATTCCGGGCGACGCCGACGTGGCGCTCGAACTGCCGGTGCAGCGCTCGGGCAAGGCCGCGAGGTCGCGCTTCGCCGCGCTGTTCGACGCGGCCGACAGCCGCATCCCGCGCGAGCGGATCCCTGCACGCGTGTTCGCCGACGGCGACACGCTGTCGATCGGGCTGGCGCAGCGCGTCGCGTCGGCCGAGTTCTTTCCGTACCGGGAAGGATCGTTGCGCAATGCCGACGAGCAGGTGCTGTACGCGGTCGACGGCGGCGTGCGGCTTGCGGTGCGCTTGACCGAAGACGGCGCGCGACAGGCGCGCGCCGACGCGACTGCGCTCGCGCAAGCTGCCGAGGGCATCGTGGTGATCGATGGACAGGCGCGCGAATTGGCGGTCTCGATTGCGCCGGCCGCGCTGCCCGTCGGCAACGAGATCGCGCGCGTGGCCGCAGCGCCGCAGGTCGCGCCGGCTCCCCGCACGGACGGGCTCGAACTGCCGGGGCTGCGCGGTGGCGCCGGTTTGTCGTCGGGTGCGCCCGTGGCCGGTTCCGACGGCGCGCGATCGCCGGGCGGGGGCCCGGCCGGCGCGAGCAGCCTGTGGGTTGCCGCGCTGTTCGGCGCGGTCGGCGGGCTGATCCTCAACCTGATGCCCTGCGTGTTCCCGGTGATCGGGCTGAAAGTGCTCGGCTTCGCGCGCCATGGCAGCGAGGGCAGCGCGGCCTCGCGCATCGGCGCGCTCGCTTTTTCCGCCGGCGTGGTGATTTCGTTCTGGGTGCTCGCGGCGCTGCTGCTGGGCTTGCGCGCAGCCGGCGAAGCGGCCGGCTGGGGTTTCCAGCTGCAGTCGCCGCTGTTCGTCGCGGCGATGGCGCTGCTGTTCGTCGCGATCGCGCTCAACTTCTCCGGCGTCTACGAGATCGGCTTGTCGCTCACGCGGCTCGGCCAGTTCGGGCAGGGGGCCGGGGCTGCGTCGCATCCGCTTGCCGGTTCGTTCGGCTCGGGTGTGCTCGCGGTGCTGGTCGCCACGCCGTGCACGGCTCCGTTCATGGGGTCCGCGCTCGGCTACACGCTCGGCAGCAGCGCGCTCGAGGCCCTGGTCGTGTTCACCGCGATCGGCCTGGGCATGGCCGCGCCGTACCTGTTGCTCGGCCTGTTTCCGGCCTGGCTGCGCTGGTTGCCCCGCCCGGGCCGCTGGATGGAGACCTTCCGGCAATCGCTCGCGTTCCCGATGTACGCGACTGCGGCCTGGCTGGCCTGGGTGCTGGGGCAGCAGGCCGGGATCGACGCGGTGTTCGCGCTGGCGATCGGAGCGGTGCTGCTCGGGCTGGCGCTGTGGCTCGTCGGGCGCTTCGTGCAGGGCGGCAGCGGCAGGCGCAGGGCCTGGGCGGCTTCGCTGGCGGTGGCGGTGCTGGCGCTGGGCCTCTGGACTGCCTGGCCTCATGGCGTCGCCGGCGACGAGCCGGCGGCACGGGCACGGGCGGGCGCAACCGGCAGCGGCGAGGTGTCGGGCTGGCAGCCCTGGTCGCGCGCGCGGGTTGCCGATGCGCTGGCGAGCGGGCAGCCGGTGTTCGTCGACTTCACGGCGGCCTGGTGCGTGAGCTGCCAGGCCAACAAGCGGCTGGTGCTCGAGCGCGAAGCGATCGTCGCTGCGATGGCGCAGCGCGGCGTCGTGCGGCTGAGGGCCGACTGGACCAATCGCGACGCCGCGATCACCGAAGAGCTCGCGCGCTACGGCCGCAACGGCGTGCCGCTCTATCTGCTCTTCACGCCTGGGCAGCCTGCGCCGAGAATCCTGCCCGAGCTGCTGACCAGCGGCATCGTGATGGACGCGCTGGCCAGCGTCGCGCCGGCCCCGGTCGCACGTACAAGCGATCACTGACCCGCGCTCGACGCGATCGCGCCCGGGGCGTTTGCGCTTCGCGTGGCAGGCATATAATCGCGGTCGCTTCCGGTGCCGTGCGCTGCATTCCGGCGTGCGGTTAAACGGGAAACAGGGAGCGCTGCCCCAGGGGCCGTCGCCAACCTGTGCTGCCCCCGCAACGGTAAGCAGCGGCGTTCGCCTTCGCGCGAACGGTCGCGCACCCATCGCCACTGAACCTCGCGTCGCCTCGTGCGCGCCGGTTCGGGAAGGCAGTGCGCGCCCGGTCCGGCCCCGCACCGCGAGGTCCGCCGACGCTGCAAGCCCGGATACCGGCCGGAAGGGGGGGTCGCGGCCTTGCGCCGTCGATCCATTGACGAGAACCGGCGCCTTGCGGTGGGCAAGGCGTACAGGAGTCCCCATGTCCCTTCTTTCCACTCGCCCGGTGGCCGCGCACGCGTTCGCGGTCACCACCCGGTGCGCGAGCGCACTGGCTGCCGGCCTGTTCTGCTGCAGCGCGTATTCCCAGTCGATGAACCCCGTGGTGGTCACCGCCGCGCGAACCGAGACCACGATCGATCGTGCGCTCGCCGACGTCACCGTGATCGACGCCCAGGCGATCAGCGATGCCGGCGTCTCGAGCCTGCCCGAGCTGCTGCGAAGCGCGGGCGGCGTCGAGATCTCGCAGACCGGCGGCATCGGCACCGTCTCGGGGCTGTTCCTGCGCGGCACCAGGAACGCGCAGACGCTCGTCCTCGTCGACGGCGTGCGCATCGAGAACCCGTTGAACGGTGGCGGGATGCCGGAGTACCTGCCGCTGGAGGCGATCGAGCGCATCGAGATCGTGCGCGGGCCGATGTCGTCGCTGTACGGGTCGGGTGCGATCGGCGGCGTCGTGCAGATCTTCACGCGCAAGGGCGATGCGCCCGGGTGGTGGCCGTACGCCTCGGTGGGAGCCGGTTCGCGCGGAACCGCCCGCGCGCAGGCGGGCTTTCGCGGCGTGCAGTCGGGCACGAGCGTTTCGCTCTCGGCCGGCATCGAGCGCAGTTCGGGCTTCAATGCCACGCGTCCGTCGAGCCCCGACTTCCAGCCCGATCGCGACGGGCAGCGGCAGGCCTCGCTCACCGCGTCGCTGTCGCATCGGCTCGCCAACGACGTGGAGATCGGCGCGAACCTGATGTCGAATCGGGGGCGTGCCGAGATCGACTTCGGCTGCACGCCCTTCGCGTGTCCGAGCGACGCGCAATCGGTGCAGGAGTTCCGCACCCGCTCGATCACCGCCTACGCGCGCGCGCAGCCGATCGCCGGATGGCGCAGCGAGCTTCGCCTGGGCAACACGTCGATCGACTACGACCTGCCGGCCTTCGCTTTCGCGCCGCGCACCGAGTCGCGCACGATCGCCTGGGACAATCGCATCGACGCCTGGGGCGGTCGCGTGCAGTTCGGCCTCGAGCGGCTCGGGCAGCGCATCGACGGCAAGGGGGTCACCGGCGGCGGCTTTCCGGTCTACGCGCACGAGAGCCGGACGACGAACTCGGTGTTCGGCGGCTACGAGCGCGAATGGGGCGAGCACACGGTGCGCGCGACGCTGCGGCGCGACCGGATCGGATCGGTCGGCTCCGAGACCACCGGCGCGCTCGCCTGGGGTTGGCGCCTCGATCCGCGCTGGCTCGTGCGCGCAAGCTACGGCACCGCATTCCGGGCGCCGACCTTCGACGACCTGTATTACCTGCCGCCGTACGGCAATCCGGCGCTGAAGCCCGAGAAGTCGCGCGGGGCCGAGGCGGCGCTCGAGTACAGCGCGGGAGCGAGTTCGCTGCGGGTGACTGCGTTCGCCAGCCGCATCGACGATGCCATCGAGCTCGACTCGATGTACACGCCGCGCAACCTCGCCGAGGCGCGCGTGCGCGGACTCACGGTCGATGCGCGGCATGCGCTGGGGGGCTGGACCTTGCGCGCGAGCGCGACCGTGCAACGCACCGAGGGCGTGAGGGTCGATCCGGTCGGCGGCGCGCGCACCGAGGCCGAGCTCGCGCGCCGGGCGCCGCGTTACGGCGTCGCGGGCGTCGAGCGCCGGCACGGGCCGTGGCGCTTCGGCGCCGAGGCGATCGCGCAGGCGCGCCGCGTCGACACGCTCGGCCAGCGCATGCACGGCTACGTCTTCGTCGACGCCTGGGGCGCATACCGGCTCGCGCGCGACTGGGAGCTCTTCGCGCGCGCAGGCAACCTCGGCAACCGCGATTACGAGACGGTTGCCGGCTACCGCTCGCCACCGCGTTCGCTGTTCGTGGGCGTGCGCTACGCGGCGCGGTGATGCACGCGTCGGCACGCCGGCGCGCTTTCGTCGGGCTGCTGGCCGCGACGGCGGTGGCGGTAGTGGTGGCGGCGGCCGGCATCGGCCGGCCGCGCGCGGTCGCGCCGTCTTCGCCGGCGCCGTCGTCGTCTTCGCCGACTTCGCTGCTGCAGCTCGAGGACGACCGCGGGCGCGTCGTCGCGCTGCCGGCGGCGCCGACGCGCATCGTCTCGCTGGCGCCGCACGCTACCGAGCTGCTGTTTGCGATCGGAGCAGGCCGCAAAGTTGTGGCGGTCGATCGCGACAGCGATTTCCCGCCGCAGGTGCGTGCCTTGCCGCGCGTGGCCGCGTACCCGCGACCCGATGTCGAGCAACTGCTCGCGCTGGCCCCCGACCTGGTCGTGATCTGGGGGCCGGGTGCCCCGCGCGCGCTGATCGCGCGACTCGAGCGACTGGGTCTCGCGGTTTTCGTGTCCGAGCCGCACACGCTCGACGAGGTCGGCGCGACGCTCGCGCGTTTCGCGGTGCTGTCCGACGACCCGGCGGCGGCACTCCGCGCGGCGCGCGCATTTCGCGCGCGGCTCGCCGCGATCCGCTCACGCCATGCCGGCCGTCGTCCGGTTCGGGTCTTCGTGCAGGTCTGGTCGTCGCCGCTGATCGGCATCGGCGACCAGGGCGTGATCGCGGAAGCGGTGCGCGCCTGCGGCGCGCGCAGCGTGTTGTCGGGCACCGTGCCTGCAGCGCCGCAAGTGGACCCCGAGGCGGTGCTCGCGGCTCGCCCCGAGATGGTGCTGGCTACCGACGGCGCGCGCGCCGAACGCTTCTGGCGCGAGCGCGGCCTGCTTGCACCGCAAGGCCCGGCGCGCTTCGTCGCGCTGGATGCCGCGACGATGGAACGGCCGGGTCCGCGCG
Organism: Burkholderiales bacterium; assembly: GCA_003577305.1. Classification (GTDB taxonomy): domain Bacteria; phylum Pseudomonadota; class Gammaproteobacteria; order Burkholderiales; family Burkholderiaceae_E; genus Zeimonas. Next base: position 5,208 of record QEVL01000022.1, on the reverse strand, counting down.
TGCTCGATGCGCTCGAACGCATGTGCACCGCGATCGATGCCGCACGAAACCCGTCGTGACGCGATCGGTTTTTGTTACCATCGCAACAGGCACAACTCAATCGCGGAGGTCGCTGCATGCCTGTCGTAGCTGTCGTGAATCCGAAGGGAGGAGTCGGAAAGACCACTCTCGCGACCAACCTCGCCGGCTACTACGCCGCAAGCGGCAAGCGCACGATGCTCGGCGACTTCGATCGGCAGCAGTCGGCGCGTCAATGGCTGAACCTGCGGCCCGCGGACGCGCGATCGATCGAAAGCTGGGAGATGAACGGCGAGGTCGCCCGGCCGCCGCGCGGGGTCACTCACGTCGTGCTCGACACACCGGCGCAGATCGAGGGCAAGCGGCTCGCGCAGGTGGCGCGCGTGGCCAATCGCATCGTCGTGCCGCTGCAGCCTTCGATGTTCGACGTGCTCGCCACGGCCCGGTTCCTCGAGGAGCTGGAGGCACTGTTCGACAGCACGCGGCGCTTTCGCGAAACCGTCGGCATCGTCGGCATGCGCGTCGACACGCGCACTCGCGCTGCCGAGCAGCTGGCGCGCTTCGTCGGCGGGCTCGGCCTGCCGGTAGCGGGCTATGTTCGCGACACGCAGAACTACGTGCACCTGGCCGCTCACGGTCTCACCGTGTTCGACGTGTCTGCGCAGGGCGTCGATCGCGATCGCGCCACCTGGGGGCCGCTGGTCGAGTGGCTCGACAAGCCGGCTGCGTAGCAACCCGAGGCGTGCAGGGCCGCACGGCAGGCGTGTTCCCGGGCTTGCCGGACGAGAGTGCGTTTCCGCGCGTCGCGCAACGTGGCGCGCGCGTGTCGCTGCGAGTGATCGAGGAGCGTCACGAGACGCTGGCCGTCACGCGCGGCGTCGTGCAGCCGGCGCGGCTCGCGATCGATCGGGGTGCGATGGTCTCGGTCTGGCTCGACGGCGAGATCGGCTATTGCGCGACCGCGGACCTGGCGCCGCGCGGCCTGCGGGCGGCGGCCGATCGGGCCCTCGAGTGGGCACGCGCCGCGCGCGGCCGCGGCCTGGGCCTGGCCGACGCGCCATGGCCGCGGCCGCAAGCGCCTTCGAGCCGTGAGCCGCCCGACGATCCGCTGCCGGGGCGCGCCGAGCTGATCGATCTGCTGCGCGCCGAGGCTGCGGCGATGACGCGCGATGCGCGGGTGCGTCACTGGTCGGCGAGCCTGCGCACCACTTCCACGAGCGAGCAACTGTGGATCGACGGCGCGCTCGCCGCACGCCAGTCGTTCCGTTTCGTCGTTCCCAACCTGGAAGCAACGGCGGTCGATGCGGGCCGCTCGCAGACCCGCACGCTCGGCGGGCAATACAACGGCTTTTGCCGGCAAGGCGGAGGGTCGGTGCTGCGCGACTCGGGCATCGTGAGCGGGGGCGCGCGCGTGGCCGACGAGGCACTGCAGCTGCTCGGCGCGCCGAACTGCCCCGACGGTGCGCGCGACCTGCTGCTCTCGCCCGACCAGATGATGCTGCAGATCCACGAGTCGATCGGGCATCCGCTCGAGCTCGATCGCATTCTCGGCGACGAGCGCAATTTCGCCGGCACGAGCTTCGTCGTGCCGGAGATGTTCGGCAGCTATCGCTATGGCTCGCCGCTGCTCAACGTGAGCTTCGATCCCGGCGTGCCGGGAGAATTCGCCAGCTATGCGGTCGACGACGACGGCGCCGCCGCGCAGCCCCGACGGCTGATCGAAGGCGGCATCCTGCTGCGCGCGCTGGGCGGGGCGCTGTCGCAGGCGCGTGCCCGCGCGCTCGGCTGGCCGATCGAGGGCGTGGCCTGTTCGCGCGCGAGCGGCTGGTATCGCCCGCCGATCGACCGGATGGCCAACCTGAACCTCGAACCGGGCGACGCGACGCTCGACTCGATGATCGCGTCGGTCGAGCGCGGCATCTGGATGCAGACCAACGCGTCGTGGTCGATCGACGATTCGCGCAACAAGTTCCAGTTCGGATGCGAGTGGGCACGCCTGATCGACGACGGCCGGCTCGGCCCGCTGGTGCGTAACCCGAATTACCGCGGCATCTCGGCCACCTTCTGGCGCAACCTGGCGGCGGTGGGCGACCGCAGCACGATGCAGGTGCTCGGCACGCCGTACTGCGGCAAGGGCGAACCCGGCCAGATCGTGCGTGTCGGCCACGCTTCGCCCGCGTGCCTGTTCCGCTCGGTCGAGGTGTTCGGGGGCGAATCGTGAGGCGCCTCGATTCGCGCGGCGCGCCGCGGGGCCGGGCATGACCGCCGATGCGCTGTTCGCCGCGCAGTTCGCTTCGCTGGCGCAGTTCGTTGGGTCGGCGCCGGCGCGCGGCGAGATCCTGTTCGGCACGCTGCGCGGCGAGCGCAGCGACTTCCTGCGGGTGAATCGCGCGCGGGTGCGTCAGGCCGGCACGGTCGAGCGCGTCACCGTCGGGCTGCGGCTGCTCGATGCCGGGCGGCAGGCGCGCATGGTCTGCACGCTGGGCGAGCGCGAACGGATCGATGCGGTGCTCGGTGGCGCGCTCGCCGAGCTGCGTGCCGCCATTGCGCAGCTGCCGGCCGATCCGTGGGCCTGCTGGCAGCCGGTGCCCGGGCGAAGCGAGCGCGTCGACGACGGCGACGCTCCCGGGCCCGCAGCGGCGATCGACGCGATTCTCGGCGCGGCCGGCAACGCCGACCTGGTCGGGCTCTTTGCCGGCGGCCCGATGGTGCGCGCGCTCGCCAGCAGCCTCGGTCATCGCCACTACCACCAGACGATGTCGTCGAGTTTCGATTTCTCGGTTCAGGCAGGCGGCGATCGCGCGGTCAAGGACTGCTGGTTCTCCGGGCACTGGGACGCGGCGTCGCTGCAGGCCGCGATTCGCGCCGCGCGCGAGCGCGCACGAATCCTGCAGCGTCCGGCGCGCCGGCTCGCCCCGGGCGACTACCGCGTGCTGCTCGCGCCCCAGGCGCTGGCGGAACTGGTCGCGCTGCTCGGCTGGGACGGTTTCTCCGAGCGTGCCTGGCGCAGCGGCCAGTCGCCGCTGGCGCGCGCGGCGCGCGGCGAGGCCCGCTTCGCTGCCGGTTTCACGCTCGTCGAGGATGCCGACGCTTTCGGTGTGCCGCGCTTCCAGGACGACGGCTTCGAGCGCCCGGCGCGCATCGCGCTGCTCGAGGCGGGATGCCCGGTGCGGCGGCTGGTTTCGCCGCGCAGTGCGCGCGAGTTCGGTGTCGAGGGCAACGGCGCCGACGAAGACGAACGGCCGCTCGCTGCCTGCGTGGCACCCGGCGAGTTGCCGGCGGCGCAGGCGCTGGCTGCGCTGGGCACCGGCGTGTCGATCGCCGATCTCTGGTACCTGAACTACTCCGATCGCGAGGCCTGTCGCGCCACCGGCATGACCCGCTTCGCCACGCTGTGGGTCGAGGATGGCGAGCCGGTCGCGCCGATCGAGCCGATGCGCTTCGACGACAGCCTGTATCGTGTGCTCGGCGAGCAGTTGCTTGCGCTGACCGACTCGGCCGAGCCGATTCCGGCCGGCGACACCTGGAACGGGCGCGAACCGGGCGGCATCCGCGCGCCCGCCGCACTGGTCGGCGCGTTGCGCTTCACGCTCTGAGCGTGAAGCTCGAGCCAGCGCTACCGGCCGGCGTCGCGATCGCGGTCGCGCGGGTCGGTGACGAAACCCAGTTTCGCGATGCCCACCTGCTGCGCGCTGGCCATCACTTCGGCGATGCGCTGGTAGCGCGTGTCGCGATCGGCGCGCAGGTGCAGCTCGGGCTGTGGCTGGCGCGCCGCCGCCCGCTGCAGGCGCTCGCCCAGCGCCTCGATGCCGGGCACCGGCTCGTCGTTCCAGTACAGTGCGCCGGCCGCGTCGATCGACAGCGTGACCGTCTCGGGCTTCTCGGCCGCGGCTGGCGCTGCGGCGACCGGCAGGTCGATGCGCAGCGCGTGCGTGAGCAGCGGCGCGGTGATGATGAAGATGACGAGCAGCACCAGCATGACGTCGACCAGCGGCGTCGTGTTGATCTCGGCCATCGGCTGGGGGTGGCTGCCTGGATCGAGTCCGCCGAATGCCATCGTTCGGGTCTCCCGTCGTGGTTGCGGCGCTTCAGCGCACGATCTGGCTGGCCGCCAGCGGCGCGACCGCGCCGCGCAGCGCGTCGCCTTCGTGTTCCTTCAGCCTGCGCCCTGTGATCACCAGTGCGAGCACGTCGTGCGCGAAGCCGTCGAGCTCGGCGAGGACGATGCGGTTCACGCGCACGAACGCGTTGTAGGCGAGCACCGCAGGGATCGCCACCGCCAGGCCGGCCGCGGTCATGATCAGCGCCTCGCCGACGGGGCCGGCGACCTTGTCGATCATCACCTGGCCGCTCGAGGCGATCGCGAGCAGTGCGTGGTAGATGCCCCAGACGGTGCCGAACAGCCCCACGAAAGGCGCGGTGCTGCCCACCGAGGCGAGGAACGCCAGGCCGGTTTCCAGCCGTGCCGACGCCTGCGTGATCTCGCCGCGCATCGCGCGGGTGACCAGCTCGTCGCGGTCGATCGACGCGGCGAGCGAGCTGTCGGGCTGCATTGCGGCCGCGGCGCGCGCGCTCTGCACCAGCGGCAGGAAGACGCGTTCGGCGTCGGCGCGCTCGAGCGTGGCCACCGCTTCTTCCATCGACCGGGCGCTCCAGAACTGCTCGAGCGCCGCGCGTGCGCCGCGGCGCAGGCGCCACGCGCTCCACGCCTTGGACAGGATGAAGTACCAGCTGACGATCGACATCGCCAGCAGCAGCCAGGCGACCGTGTGGGTCACGACGTCGCCGGACTCCCAGAAGTGCATCAAGCCGAGTTGCTGATCGTGCATCGCGCGTTCCCTCACCCTTCGAGTCGGAAGACCCATCGCCAGTCGTGATACCACTCCGCCACAGGCTGGCCGTCGACCGTGGCCGGCTTGAAGCGCCATTTCCTGACCGTGTCGATCGCGGTGCGATCGAGCAGCGTCGAACCGCTGGATTGCCGCAACCGCACTTCGGTCACCCTGCCGTCGACATCGACGTACACGTCCAGCCTCACTTCGCCCTGCTCGCCCGTGCGGCGCGCCATGGCGGGGTAGGGCGGCGGCACGTTGCCGCTCCAGGTCGCATCGACTCGCGGCGTGCTGCGCGCGCCGGCGGCCAGGCCGCCGCGAGCTGCGGTGCCCGGCGTGCTCGGCGCACTCGCAGCGG
>QEVL01000021.1 GCA_003577305.1 Burkholderiales bacterium | reverse complement strand
TGGCTCCGCGACGGGTCAGGGCGCGCAGGCCGGTCGTGGCGCTGCGCCGTCGAAGCCGGCGCGCGCGCCGCTCGCCGCTGCGCCTGCCGCGGCGCCTGCCGCGGCGCCGGCAAGGTCCGGCGGAGTCGGCGGCTTCAGGGGTCGGCCGAGCCGATCAGGTCGATGAGTTCGGCGCCGTAGGCTTCGAGCTTCTTCTCGCCGACGCCACTGATCCCGGCCAGCTCGGCGAGCGTGGCCGGGCGGCGCTCGGCGATGCCGCGCAGCGTCGCGTCGTGGAAGATCACGTACGAGGGCACGCCGCGCGTGCTCGCGGTGGCGCGCCGCCATTGCCTGAGCCGCTCGAACAGCGCCTCGACGGTTGCGTCGCCGAAGACCGCCGGCGCCGCCGCAGTGCCGTCGCTCGCCGATGCGTCGCGCGCGCGGCGCGCGCTGCGGCCCGCGCGCCGGCCGGACTCGGTCTTCGGGCGGCGCATCTGCAGCGTGCGCTCGCCGCGCAGCAACGCCCGGCTGGCATCGGCGAGCACCAGCACCTGGTGGCGGGCGTGGTCCACCGTGACCAGGCCCTGCGCGATCAGCTGGCGCAGCACCGCGCGCCATTCGGTTTCGGAGAGATCGGCGCCGATGCCGAAGGTGCTGAGCGCGTCGTGCCCGTGCTGGCGCACGCGCTCGCTCGCGTGGCCGCGCAGGACCGCGATCACGTGCTGCGCGCCGAACCCGAAGCCGCTGGCCTGCCTGATCCGGTAGATGCACGAGAGCAGCTTGCGGGCGGGCTCGGTCGCGTCCCAGGGTTGCGGCGGCTCGAGGCAGTTGTCGCAGTTGCCGCATGGGGGGCTCGATTCGCCGAAATAGGCGAGCAGGCGCACGCGCCGGCAGTCGATGGTCTCGGCGAGTCCGAGCATCGCGTCGAGCTTCGCGCTCGCCACGCGCTTGTACGCGTCGTCGGCCTCCGACTGCTCGATCAGCCGTCGCTGCTGCACGACGTCGGCCAGTCCGTAGGCCATCCAGGCTTCGGCCGGTGCGCCGTCGCGGCCGGCACGCCCCGTTTCCTGGTAGTAGCCCTCCACGCTCTTGGGCATGTCGAGGTGCGCGACGAAGCGCACGTCGGGCTTGTCGATGCCCATGCCGAAGGCGATCGTCGCGACCATCACCAGGCCGTCCTCGCGCAGGAAGCGCGCCTGGTGGGCGCTGCGCGTCGCGTTGTCGAGGCCGGCGTGGTACGGCAGTGCCGCGATCCCCTGCGCCGACAGCCAGTGCGCGATCTCGTCGACTTTCGCGCGCGACGCGCAGTAGACGATGCCCGCCTCGCCGGCGTGCGCGCCGGCAACGAAATCGAGCAGCTGGCGCTTCGGGTCGATTTTCTCGACGATGCGGTAGCGGATGTTGGGGCGGTCGAAGCTCGAGACGAACTCGCGCGCCGAGTGCAGCCCGAGCTTCGCGACGATCTCGCGGCGCGTGAGCGCATCGGCGGTCGCGGTGAGCGCGATGCGCGGCACCTGCGGCCAGCGCTCGTGCAGCACCGCGAGCTGCAGGTATTCGGGGCGGAAGTCGTGGCCCCACTGCGAGACGCAGTGCGCCTCGTCGATCGCGAACAGCGCGAGCCGGGCGTTTTCGAGCAGTTCGAGGCAGCGCGCCGTGAGCAGCCGTTCGGGCGCGACGTAGAGCAGGTCGAGCTCGCCCGCGGCGACCGCGCGCTCGACCGCCGCGGCCTCGCGGGCGCCCAGCGACGAATTGAGGAACGCGGCGCGCACGCCCAGTTCGCGCAGCGCGTCGACCTGGTCCTGCATCAGCGCGATCAGCGGCGAGATCACCACGCCGACGCCGTCGCGCAGCAGGGCGGGAATCTGGTAGCACAGCGACTTGCCGCCGCCGGTGGGCATCAGCACGAGCGCGTCGCCGCCCGCGGCGACGTGCGTGACGATCGAGTGCTGCGCGCCGCGGAACGACGCGTAGCCGAACACCCGGTTCAGGATCGCCAGCGCGTCGCGGTCGAACGTGGACGAGGCCCGGGCGCTCATCGGGGGCGCGAGGCGCACACCGCGCATTGGGGGTCGCGCGGCACCCGCACCTCGTGCCAGCGCATCGCGCGCGCATCGATCATCAGCAGCCGGCCGACCGCCGGCACGCCGAAGCCGCCGGCCAGCTTCAGCGCTTCGGCCGCCTGCGTGGTGCCGACGATGCCGGTGAGCGGCGCGAACACGCCCATCGTCGCGCAGCGCACCTCCTCGACGTCCTGCCCTTCGGGAAACAGGCAGTGGTAACAGGGCGATTCGTCGCGCCGCGCGTCGAAGACCGCGATCTGGCCGTCGAAGCGGATCGCGGCGCCCGAGACCAGCGGCCTGCGATGCGCGACGCAGGCGCGGTTCACCGCGTGGCGGGTGGCGAAGTTGTCGCAGCAGTCGAGCACCACGTCGGCGCGCGCCACCACTTCGAGCATCGCGTCGCCGTCGAGCCGGCGGGCGATCGCCTCAACCTCGATGCCGGGGTTGATCTCGAGCATCGAACGCCGCCCGGATTCGGCCTTCGGCTGGCCGATGCGGTCCTGGCGGTGAAGGATCTGCCGCTGCAGGTTGGTGAGGTCGACCGCGTCGTCGTCGGCCAGCAGGATCCGTCCGATGCCGGCCGCGGCGAGGTACAGCCCCGTCGGTGAGCCGAGCCCGCCGGCGCCGACGATCAGCGCGGTGGCGCCGAGCAGGCGCTCCTGCACTTCGATGCCCATCTCGTCGAGCAGGATGTGGCGGCTGTAGCGAAGCAGCTGGTCGTCGTTCATGACGGGGCCGTCCGGCGTGGCGTGGCGGCGGCGCGCGAGCCCTCGGTCGGGCGCCGGCGGGGCGGGGTGCCGGGACACGACGGTCGCCCCCGCCTCGGCGGGCGACCATCGTGTGCGGTCATCGGGTTTCCGCAGCCTTGGCGCCCGGCGTGCCGGGCGGCAGCGTGTCGTCGCGCGCCTTGGCGATCACGACCGGCTGCCCCTTCAGGAAATTGAGCGCCTGCGACAACTGGTAGTCGTCGGCCGATCCGAACTCGACCGGCTTGCGCTCCTTCGGCGGCTGCGACGCGTCGTCGGGCCGGGGCACGGCCGGGCGCGCTTCTGGGCCCTTGTCGTTGCTGAGGTGGCGGCTGAGGTCGACCTCGCGCACCCGGAACGCGCCCGAATCGCCTTCGGGCGTCTCCTCGACCAGGTAGTCGGGAGTGATGCCCCTGGCCTGGATCGAGCGGCCGTTCGGCGTGTAGTAGCGCGCGGTGGTGAGCTTGATCGCGGTGGTGTGCGACAGCGGCAGGATCGACTGCACCGAACCCTTGCCGAAGGTCTGGGTACCCAGCACCACGGCGCGTTTGTGGTCCTGCAGCGCACCGGCGACGATTTCCGAGGCCGAGGCCGAGCCCGCATTCACCAGCACCACCATCGGCGCCGTCTTCGCGGCCGGCGGCAGGCGCCGCAGCACGTCGTCGCGGCGGCCGCGCATGTAGTCTTCGGGGGTGGCGACGTACTTGCGGCGGGCGTCTTCGGTGCGTCCGTCGGTGGTGACCACGGTGGCCTTCGGCGGCAGGAACGCCGCCGACACGCCGACCGCGCCGTGCAGCAGGCCGCCCGGGTCGTTGCGCAGGTCGAGCACGATGCTCTCGAGCGCGTTCTGCTTCGCGAGCCCCTCGAGGTGCTTGACGAGGTTCTCGACGGTGTGCTCCTGGAACTGCGTGACGCGCACGTAGCCGATGCCCGGCTCGAGCACTTTCGAGCGCACCGACTGGACCTTGATCACGTCGCGCACGATGCGCACCACGATCGGCTGCGTCTCGCCCTTGCGCGAGATGGTCAGGGTGATCGGCGTCTTGGGCTTGCCGCGCATCATCTTGACCGCGTCGTTCAGCGACATGCCCTTGGTGGGCTTGTCGTCGATGCGCACGATCAGGTCGCCGGCCTTCACGCCGGCGCGCGCTGCCGGGGTGTCCTCGATCGGGGCCACGACTTTCACGAAACCGTCTTCGGTGCCCACCTCGATGCCCAGTCCGCCGAACTCGCCCTGCGTGCCGACCTGCAGCTCCTTGAACGCCTCGGCGTCGAGGTAGGCCGAGTGGGGGTCGAGGTTCGAGAGCATGCCCTCGATCGCGCCGGTGATCAGCTTGCGGTCTTCGACCGGCTCGACGTAGTTGCCCTTGATCGCGCCGAAGACGTCGGTGAATTGACGCAGTTCGTCGAGCGGCAGCATGGCGACGGGTTCGCGCTGGGCGACCGCGGTCAGGCCGAGGCTGATCAATACGCCGGCGAGCGCGCCGGCCGACAGGAGACCCAGGGGTTTGAGCTTGCCCTTCATCGAACATCCTGCAGGCAGAGCGGCCGGCGCTTCACCTCGCGCCGCACGCCGTCTGCCCGACGGGCCAGTATAAACCGCGGCGCCTGCGCGGGTGGCCGATGGCACGTCCGGCCGGCGGCCATCTGCCGCCGCCGGGGGTGGCGCCCGGTGCGGGCACCCCCGGCCCGCGGATGCCTCAGGCGGGCGGACGCGCCTTGCCCTGGGCGGCGACCGCTGCCATCGCGGCCTCGATCTCGGCCTGGTCGCCGAGATAGTAGTTGCGCACCGGACGCATCGCTTCGTCGAGTTCGTAGACCAGCGGTCGCCCGGTGGGGATGTTCAGGTGGACGATCTCCTCGTCGCCGATCGCATCGAGGTGCTTGATCAGCGCGCGCAGCGAATTGCCGTGTGCGGCCACGATCACCCGCTTGCCCAGGCGGATCGCGGGAGCGATCGTCTCGTTCCAGTACGGAACGACGCGGGCGACGGTGTCTTTCAGGCACTCGGTGCGCGGAATCTCGCTCGCGCGCAGATCGGCATAGCGCGGGTCGTTCTCGGCGCCGCGCGGGTCGCCGGCAGGCAGCGGATCGGGGGCGATCGCATACGCGCGGCGCCAGACGAGCACCTGCTGGTCGCCGAAGCGGGCCGCGGTCTCGGCCTTGTTGAGCCCCTGCAGCGCGCCGTAGTGGCGCTCGTTCAGGCGCCAGTGGTGCACCACCGGGATCCACATCCGGTCCATCTCGTCGAGCACCGTCCAGAGGGTGCGGATCGCGCGCTTGAGCACCGAGGTGAACGCGAGGTCGAAGTCGAAGCCTTCCGCCCTGAGCAGCTGGCCGGCGCGGCGCGCCTCGCCGAGGCCGGTCTCGGTGAGGTCGACGTCGGTCCAGCCGGTGAAGCGGTTTTCGAGGTTCCACTGGCTTTCGCCGTGGCGCAGCAGCACGAGTCGGTATGTCATCGGTGGCGATCGGCGTGGCGGACGAACCGCTATTCTATAATCCACCGTTTCGCAGACCGATTGCAGACCCGTGGACTTCATCACCGAAAACCTCGTGCTGATCGCCGTCGCCCTCGTCTCCGGGGCCATGCTGCTCTGGCCGATGGTGATGCGCGGTGCCTCCGGCCCCTCGCTTGACACGCTGGGCGCAACCCGCCTGATCAACGACACCGGCGCGATCGTGCTCGACGTGCGTTCGCAGGCCGATTTCTCGGGCGGCCACCTGCCGAATGCACGCAACATCCCGATGGGCGAACTCGAGAAGCGCGTCGGCGAGCTGCCTCCCGGCAAGCCGGTGCTGCTGTGCTGCGCGAGCGGCGTCACATCCAGCCGGGCCGCCGGCATCCTGCGCAAGGCCGGTCGCAGCGACGTCTTCAACCTGGGCGGCGGACTGCAGTCGTGGCGGCAAGCCGGCCTGCCGGTGGTCAAGTGAGGCGAGGAGAGATCGACCCATGACTGCACGCGTCCTGATGTACTGCACCGCGACGTGTCCCTGGTGCGTGCGCGCCGAGCGGCTGCTCGAGGCGCGCGGCGTCACCTCCATCGAGAAGCTGCGCATCGACCTCGAACCGTCGCTGCGCGATGAAATGATCGCCCGCACCGGGCGGCGCACCGTTCCGCAGATCTACGTCGGCGAGCGGCACGTCGGCGGCTTCGACGACCTGGCCGAACTCGACGCCGCGGACGAACTGATCCCGCTGCTGCGCGGCTGAGGCCGGTTCGCCGTCCCCGGATTTCCACTCCACTCCAGCCGGCCGGTCGCCGGCACCCACCGAGGAACACCCATGAGCGAGCAGGCGCAAGCCCCGGTCTTCGCCATCCAGCGGGTCTATCTCAAGGATCTCTCGCTGGAGATTCCCAACGCGCCGCGCATCTTCCTCGACACGCAGCAGCCGTCGGTGGAGATCCAGATGGACGTCGGCAGCGAGCAGCTCGCCGAAGGCGTCTACGAGTCCACGGTCACCGTCACCGTCACCACCAAGGTCGGTGACAAGACTGCGTTCCTGGTCGAGGCGAAGCAGGGCGGCATTTTCGAGATGCGCAACATTCCGGCCGACCAGATGGATTTGCTGCTGAACGTGATCTGCCCGAACATCGTCTATCCGTACCTGCGCTCGAACGTTGCCGATGTCGTGCAGCGCACCGGGTTCCCGCCGATCCATCTGGCCGAGATCAACTTCGAGGCGCTCTATCAGCAGCGGTTGGCCCAGCAGCGCGCCGAGCAGCAGGGATCGGGCATCATCCTGCCGGGCACCGCGCACTGACGCGGCGCCGTGCCACTCAGCGAGCCATTTCCGGAGCCCTCGTCGGGCTGGGGCTGGCAGCGGCGAGCGCGCAGGCGCCGGCCCAGGCGCCGGAAGCCGGCTATCGCGAGGTCGCGGTACCTGCCGCGATCCTGTACGACGGCCCGTCCGATCACGCCGGAAAGCTGTTCATCGTGGTGCGCGGCACCCCGCTCGAAGTGCTGTCGGCGCTGAATCAGTGGGTCAAGGTGCGCGACATGAGCGGCGACGTGCTGTGGATTCGTCGTGCCGACCTCGGCGAGTCGCGGCACGTGGTCGCCAGTACGCTCGCGGCAATCCGCCGCACCGCGCAGCCCAACGGCGAACTGGTCGTGCAGGTCGAGCGCGGCGTGCTGCTCGAAGTGCTTGAGGCGAGCGCACCCGCCGGCTGGCTGCGCGTGCGGCATCGCGATGGCGCCACGGGGTTCGTGAGCGCCGGCGAGGTCTGGGGCCGCTGAGCCGGGGGCGCCCGACGTGCGAATCGCGATCTTCGGTGCCGGCGCCTGGGGCACGGCGCTGGCGGTGCACGCCGCGAAGCGCCATCCGGTGATGCTGTGGGCGCGCGACCGCCAACTGGTCGAGGCGCTGCGCGAGGCGCGTTGCAACGAACGCTACCTGCCGGGCGTCGCGCTTGCGCCGCAGATCGAATTCACCGACGACGCGGTTGCCGCGTGCCGGTGGCTCGACGCGGCCGGCTCGCTCGCAGTGGTCGCCACGCCGGTGGCGGGCCTGCGCCCGACGCTGCGCGTGCTCGACGCCGCGCTTGCCGCGGCAACGCGCGGCGTGGTCTGGCTGTGCAAGGGCATCGAGGCGGCAACCGGGCGGCTGCCGCACGAGCTTGCCGCCGAAGAACTCCACCGGCACGACGCGGCGGTGCTCTCGGGGCCGAGCTTCGCGCAGGAGGTGGCGGCCGGCTTGCCGGTCGCGCTGACCGTGGCGTCGGCGTCGGCCGACTTGCAGGCCGCGGCCGTCGAGGCTTTCCATCACGGGCCGGCGCGCATCTATCGCAGCGACGACGTGATCGGCGTGGAGCTCGGCGGCGCGCTGAAGAACGTGATGGCCATTGCCGCCGGCATCTGCGACGGCCTGTCGCTCGGCCAGAACGCGCGCGCCGCGCTGATCACCCGCGGGCTGGCCGAGACGGTGCGGCTCGGCACCGCGATGGGCGCGCGCGCCGAGACCTTCATGGGGCTGACCGGCCTCGGCGACCTGGTCCTCACCTGCACCGGCGACCTCTCGCGCAACCGCCAGGTGGGTCTGGCGCTGGCTGCGGGCGAGTCGCTGGAGACGATCGTCGCGCAACTCGGCCACGTCGCCGAAGGCGTGCACTGCGCGCAGGCCGCCGAGGCGCTCGCGCGCACGCATGGGGTGGAGATGCCGATCGTCTCGGCAGTGAACGCGGTGCTGGCCGGGCGCCAGCGCGCGCGCGAGGCCGTGCTCGCCTTGCTGTCGCGCGAACCGCGCAACGAGAACGACCGCACCGCATGAGCAACGCGATCACTCGGGCCGACGCACGCAAGTGGATCGGCGTGTTCTGTGGCGCGAAGGCGGGCGCCGAGCCGAAATACCTCGAGGCCGCGCGCGAGACCGGCCGCGCGATCGCTGCCCGCGGCCTGGGAATCGTGTTCGGTGGCGGGCGGGTCGGCCTGATGGCGGCGGTGGCCGATGCGGCGCTGGCCGCAGGCGGCGAGGTGATCGGCGTCATCCCGCGCCCGCTGATGGCTCGCGAACCGGCCCATCCCGGGGTCACCCGGCTCGAGATCGTGGTCGACATGGCGGTGCGCAAGCAGCGCATGATCGAACTGTCCGACGCCTTCGTCACGCTGCCCGGCGGGCTGGGCACGCTCGACGAGCTGTTCGAGGTGCTCACGCTGCGGCAGATCGGCCAGCAGACCAAGCCGGTGGGCCTGTACAACCTCGACGGCTACTTCGACACCCTGCTCGCGGCCTGCCGCGAGTTCGTCGCACGCGGCTTCGTGCTGCCGGGCGACATCGACTTCATCGTGCAGGAGCCGCGGATCGAGCCGCTGCTCGACCGGCTGTTCAGGTCCTGAGCGGGCCGCCGGCCGCGAGGTCGTCGGCGCCCTCGAAGCCGAACTGCCGCCAGGCCTCGAAGACGGTGACCGCCACCGCGTTCGACAGGTTCAGGCTGCGATTGCCCGGGCGCATCGGCAGGCGCAGGCGCTGCGCAGGCGCGAACTGCGCGAGGATCGCCTCGGGCAGGCCGCGCGTCTCGGAACCGAACACCAGGCAGTCGCCGCGCTCGAAGGCGACCTCGGCGGGCCTGCGTCCGCCGCGGGTGGTGAGCGCGAACATGCGGCGTGGCCGCTGCTGCGCGACGAAGGCCTCCCAGCTCGCATGCACCCGGATCGTCGCGAACTCGTGGTAGTCGAGGCCGGCGCGACGCAGTCTCGCCGAATCGAGCGCGAAACCCAGCGGCTCGACCAGGTGCAGGCTCGCGCCGGTGTTCGCGCACAGCCGGATCACGTTGCCCGTGTTCGGCGGGATCTCAGGGTGAACCAGGACGACGTGGACGATCGCGTCTTGCATCGGCGTGTGCAGTGCGGGCGACCACGCAGTTAATCACACGCGCGGCGCCGGCGCTGCGCAGCGCGTCGGCCGCCGCCCGCAGTGTGGCGCCGGTGGTCATCACGTCGTCGACGACGATCACGGTGCGTGCCGCGAGCGCTTGCGGCGCCGCGAACGCCCCGGCCAGCGCGAGCCGGCGCTCACGCGCGTGCAGCGTCGAGGCCGGCATGCCGGAGCGGGTGCGCGCGAGCAGCCGGTGATCGAGCGGCAGCCGCCGCGCCCGCGCGAGCGCCCGCGCGATTTCCAGCGACTGGTTGAAGCCGCGCCAGGCCAACCGGTCGATCGACAGCGGGATCGCGGTGACGACCGGTGTTGCCGTCTCGCCCCGCGCGGCCGCAGGCGCCCGGTCGGCGCTGCCGGCACACTCGGGGAGTGCGGCCGCGAGCCGGCGCGCCAGCGCGCGACCGAGCGGCGGCGCGAGCGCGGCATCGCGGCCGAACTTCAGCGCGTGCACCAGTCGGTCGAGCGGCGGGGCATAGTCGGCCAGCACGAGGGTGGCCGAAAACCCGGGCGGGTCGGCTTCGCATTCGGCGCAGCGCGCAGCCCGCGGCTCGCTCTCCGATTGCGCCCGCCCGGCGGCTTGCGTTGGCGGCGCGGTGTCCGGTTGCGGCAACGCGATCGCGCAGCACGCGCAGCGCATCGCCGCATGGCCCGGCAACCCGGCCTCGCATTCCGGGCACAGCGAGTCGCTGCGCGCGCCGCCGCAGACGATGCACGCGGCCGGCAGCCAGGCGTCGAAGAAGCCCGCGCAGGCGCGCCGCAGCGGCTGCGCGATGGCGCTTCGCAACGAGACCCTGAGGCGCGCGTTCATGGCGATCATTGGAACCGATCGCGCACCTATACTGCGCACGATGCTTACTGCACCCGACCTAGACCCGTCGGCGGTGCGGCGCCAGTTCTCGCGCCGTGCTGCCTCGCCGGGCAGTGCCGATTTCCTGTTCGCCGAGGTCGAGGCGCGCATGCTCGAGCGGCTCGACCCGGTCAGGCTCGCGCCGCGCAGCGTGATCGACGTCGGCTGCGGGGCCGGGCGCGGTCTGCTCGCGCTGAAGAAGCGCTATCCGGCGGCCGAACTGATCGGGCTCGATTCCGCGCTGGCCATGGTGCGCGCGGCTCGCGTCGCGCTCGCGCCGCCGCAGCAGGGGTTCTTCGCACGCCTGCGCGCGCGAGGCGAGCAACCGGTGGCGCGGATCGTGGCGGCCGATGCCCGCGCGCTGCCGCTGGCCGACTCCAGCGTCGACCTCGTCTGGTCGAACCTCGCGCTGCACTGGTTCGAGGCGCCCGAACGGGCGCTCGCCGAGTTCCATCGGGTGGCCCGACCCGGCGCGCTGCTGCAGTTCTCCTTCTTCGGCGTGGACACGCTCGCCGAAGTGCGCGCGCTGGGCGCCCGCATCATGCACTTCCACGACCTGCACGACGTGGGCGACCTGCTCGGCGCCGCAGGTTTCGCCGAACCGGTGATGGACAGCGAACGCCTGCAGCTGTCCTGGAGCGACGCCGGCGCGATGCTCGCCGACCTGCGCGCGCTCGGCGGCAACGCGTTGCGCGGCCGCTCTCGCGGCCTGCTCGGGCGCGCGCATCGCGACGCATGGCTGCGCGCGCTCGAATCACTGCGGCGCAGCGACGGTCGCCTGCAGCTCACGGTCGAGCTGGTCTTCGGCCACGCCTGGTGCCCGCAGCGCAAGCGTCGCGGCGACGGGCTGGCGCCGATCGGGTTCGTGCAACGCAGCTCGATCGGCCGATACCCGCGAGGCCAGTAAAGGTTTCCGGGCCATTTGCTGACGGGGTGCGGGCCCCCTATAATCCGTGACCGCAACAAAAGCTTTGATGCGGAACAAGGCGTACCGTACGTCATGGCCTATTGCTGGATGTATGTCGCCGAGGCCGACCGGCATCAGTGGGTGCTCAAGCGCAACTGCGCGCTCACGCCCGGCCAACTCGGGGGCTGGTTCGGCACGCTGGCGTTGTTTTCGCTGCTGATCGCCGCGGTGCTGGCGGCCGGCGGTGCGTGGGTGGTGGTGCCGTTCACGCTGGTCGAGGTGGGCGCGCTGGCGGTGGCCTTTCTCGCTTACGGGCGCCATGCGGGCGACTACGAGCGGATCGTCGCCACGCCACAGCGCCTGACGGTCGAAACCAGCACCGGCGTGCGCCTCGACCGGCTCGAACGCGAGGCGGCGCGGGTGCGCATCGAGTACGGCGGCTCGCGCCGCGAGCCGATCCGGCTGGTGAGCGGGCGCGAGCAGATCGCGATCGGGCGTTTCGTGCCGGACGATCGCAAGGCGGAACTGGTACGCGAATTGCGTGGCGCGCTCGCCCGGGGGCGAACGGGCTGACCGGATCGAAGAACGAGCAATGGCGGGGATGGGACAATGAGACTGAAGCGGATGGCCGACGCACTGGCCGTGGGGGCACTGGGAGGCTGGGCCTCGATCGCGGCAGCGGTCGGCGACATGCCTGGCGGGCCGAAAGTGCGCCAGTTGAACCTCGCCACGCCGGTCACGCGCATCGCCGAGGAGCAGCACTGGATCCACTGGTTCGTGATGTGGATCTGCGTGGCGATCTTCGTCATCGTTTTCGGCGTGATGTTCTATTCGGTCTGGAGGCACCGCAAGTCGCGCGGCCACCAGCCGGCCAGCTTTCACGAGAGCACCGCGGTCGAGATCGCCTGGACCGTCGTGCCTTTCCTGATCATCGTCGGCATGGCCATCCCGGCCACGCGCATGGTGGTCGAGCAGAAGGACACCGCCAACGCCGACCTCACGGTGAAGGCCACCGGCTACCAGTGGCGCTGGGGCTACGACTACCTGAAGGGCGATGGCGAGGGCATCTCGTACCTCTCCACGCTGTCGACCCCGCGCGACCAGATCGAGGATCGCAACTATCCCGACGCGAAGGCGCGCCGCGCGCAGAACGACACCTACCTGATGGAGGTCGACCACCCGCTGGTGGTGCCGGTCAACAGGAAGGTGCGCGTCGTGGTCACCGCCAACGACGTGATCCACGCCTGGATGGTGCCGGCGTTCGGCGTCAAGCAGGACGCGATCCCGGGCTTCGTGCGCGACACCTGGTTCAGGGCCGAGAAGATCGGGGTGTTCCGCGGCCAGTGCGCCGAGCTGTGCGGCAAGGACCACGCGTTCATGCCGATCGTCGTCGACGTGCGCTCGGAGGCCGACTACCTGAAGTGGGTCGACGAGAAGAAGAAGGAGATGCTCGCCAGGGCCGACGACCCGACGAAGCAGTGGCAGCTGGCCGACCTGCGCGAGCGTGGCGAGAAGGTCTTCGCGGCCAACTGCGTGGCCTGTCACCAGGCCAACGGCAAGGGCGTGCCGGGCGCCTTCCCGGCGCTCGACGGCTCGAAAGTCGTGCTCGGCAAGCCGCAGGCGCAGGTCGACGTCGTGCTCAACGGCCGGCCCGGCACCGCCATGGCCCCCTTCAAGCAGCTCTCCGACGTCGAGCTGGCGGCGGTGATCACCTACACCCGCAACGCCTGGGGCAACAAGGCACAGGACAACGTCGTGCAGCCGTCCGCAGTGACGGCCGCGCGCAAGTGAGCGCCGAACCTCTTCGCCGCGCCGCGAACGAAACAGAGCGAATCCGCAGGAGCACAGCCAGATGAGCGCCGTCCTCGACCACCGCGCCGATCACGCACACGACCACGCGCACGACCATCCGACCGGCTGGCGCCGCTGGCTGTTCGCGACCAACCACAAGGACATCGGCACGATGTACCTGTGGTTCTCGTTCGCGATGCTGCTCGTCGGCGGGGTGAACGCGCTGCTGCTGCGCACCGAGCTGTTCCAGCCCGGCCTGCAGATCCTGCAGCCCGAGTTCTTCAACCAGCTCACGACGATGCACGGCCTGATCATGGTGTTCGGATCGGTCATGCCGGCCTTCGTCGGCTTCGCGAACTGGCAGGTGCCGCTGATGATCGGCGCCTCCGACATGGCGTTCGCGCGGATGAACAACTTCAGCTTCTGGCTGCTGCCGGTGGCCGCCTCGCTGCTGGTGGCCTCGTACTTCGTGCCCGGCGGCGCCACCGCGGCCGGCTGGACGCTGTACGCGCCGCTGTCGGTGCAGATGGGCCCGGGCATGGATCTCGCCATCCTCGCGCTGCACCTGATGGGCGCCAGCTCGATCATGGGGTCGATCAACATCATCACGACGATCCTCAACATGCGCGCGCCCGGCATGCCGCTGATGAAGATGCCGATGTTCTGCTGGACCTGGCTGATCACCGCCTACCTGCTGCTCGCGGTGATGCCGGTGCTTGCCGGCGCGATCACGATGGTGCTCACCGACCGTCACTTCGGCACCTCGTTCTTCAACGCGGCCGGCGGCGGCGATCCGGTGATGTACCAGCACATCTTCTGGTTCTTCGGGCACCCCGAGGTCTACATCATGATCCTGCCCGCGTTCGGGATCATCAGCGAGGTGATCCCGACCTTCGCGCGCAAGAAGCTGTTCGGCTACAGCTCGATGGTCTACGCCACCGCCTCGATCGCGATCCTGTCGATGATCGTCTGGGCGCACCACATGTTCACCACCGGGATGCCGGTCACCGGCCAGCTGTTCTTCATGTACGCGACGATGCTGATCGCGGTGCCCACCGGCGTGAAGATCTTCAACTGGGTGGCCACGATGTGGCGCGGATCGATGACCTTCGAGACGCCGATGCTGTTCGCGACCGGCTTCATTTTCGTGTTCGCGATCGGCGGGTTCACCGGGCTGATCATGGCCGTCGCCCCGCTCGACATCCAGCTGCACGACACCTATTACATCGTCGCGCACTTCCACTACGTGCTGGTGGCCGGGTCGCTGTTCGCGCTGTTCGCCGGCACCTACTACTGGCTGCCGAAGTGGACCGGCCACATGTACGACGAGAGGCTCGGCAAGTGGCATTTCTGGATGTCGATGATCACCTTCAACATCACTTTCTTCCCGATGCACTTCCTCGGGCTCGCCGGCATGCCGCGCCGCTACGCCGACTACCCGATGCAGTTCGCCGACTTCAATGCGGTCGTCACGATCGGCGCGTTCGGCTTCGGCCTGTCGCAGCTGATCTTCCTGTGGGCCGTCGTCAAGTGCATCCGCGGCGGCGTCAAGGCCACCGACCGGGTCTGGGAGAACGCCCACGGCCTGGAGTGGACCGTGCCGAGCCCGGCACCCTTCCACACCTTCGAGACCCCGCCGGTGGTGAAGTGAACCGTCGCGACAACCTGCGCACCGCGTTGGTCCTGGCCTCGATCGCGCTCGCGTTCTTCGTGGGCGTGATCGTCAACCACTGGCTGCTCGCGAAGTGAACGGCAACCCGCCCGCTTCCGGCGCGCGCGCGCTGAATCTGCGCATGCTCGGCAAGCTGGCCGTGGTCGCCGTGGCGATGTTCGGCTTCGGCTTCCTGCTGGTGCCGCTGTACGACCGGATCTGCGAAGTCACCGGCGTCAACAGTCTCACCAAGGTCGACCGCGGTGCCGCCGAATTCGCCCGCAACACCCAGGTCGACCGCTCGCGCACCGTGGTCGTGGAGTTCGACGCCAACGGCCGCGGCGCCTGGAAGTTCAAGCCCGAGGTCGCCTCGCTCGAGGTGCACCCGGGGGAGCTGGTCACCGTCGTCTACGACCTCGAGAACACCCGCCCGGCGCCCACCGTGGGGCAGGCGATTCCGAGCTACGCGCCGCGCCAGTCGGCGGGGTATTTCCGCAAGATCGAATGCTTCTGTTTCCAGCAGCAGGAGCTCGGCGCCAACGAGACGCGGCGCTTCCCGGTGGTCTTCGTGCTCGACCCCAGGCTGCCGAAGGACGTGAACACGATCACCCTGTCGTACACCTTCTTCGAGGTGGGCGGCAGGTCGGCCTCGGCGCAGCCGCAGCAGGCGCGCGATGCCGGGGCCGCGCGAGGCGGATGATGCAGGGCGACGGTCGCCAGGCGCCGCGTCGAAAGACCGGGTTCGTCGACACCGTCCAGGCGGTCGGCGCGTCGTTCTTCGGCGTGCGCGGGCGGCGCTCGCACGAGCGCGACCTGGCCGGGCTCGATCCGGTGCGCGTCGTGATTGCGGGCCTGCTGGCGGCGGCAGCGTTCGTGCTGGTGCTGGTCACGATCGCCCGCGTGGCGGCGGGTTGAAGTCGAAAACGAATCACAGGGGTTTCTTTCGGGGAGACAGGAACATGGCATCGGGTGCAAGCTCACACGCGCCTTACTACTTCGTGCCGCATCCGTCGAAGTGGCCGATGGTCGGCGCGATCGCGCTGGCCTTCTTCGGTTTCGGCCTGGCCAGCTGGGTGAATGGCGCGCCGTTCGGTCCATGGCTGTTCGCGATCTTCATCGCGATCCTCGCCTACATGCTGGTGGGCTGGTTCGGTGCGGTGGCGCGCGAATCCGAGAACGGGCTGTACGGCGATCGCGTCGACGTGTCGTTCCGCTGGTCGATGAGCTGGTTCATCTTCTCCGAAGTGATGTTCTTCGCGGCGTTCTTCGGCGCGCTCTACTACGCGCGCACGATCGCCACGCCCTGGCTCGGCGACCTCGACAACAGGGCGCTGCTGTGGCCCGACTTCCACGCGACCTGGCCCAACGCGGGCCCGGCCGGCACGGTCGATCCGTTCCAGACGATCGGGCCGTGGCCGATCCCGACGCTGAACACCGCGCTGCTGCTCACCTCGGGCGCGACGCTGACGATCGCGCACCACGCTCTGAAGGACAACCGGCGCGGCGCTCTGGTTTTCTGGATGTTCGTCACGATCCTGCTGGGCTTCGCTTTCCTCGGTTTCCAGGCCTACGAGTACATGCACGCGTACTCCGACCTGAACCTGAAGCTGTCCTCGGGCATCTTCGGCTCGACCTTCTTCATGCTCACCGGGTTCCACGGCTTTCACGTGACGATCGGCGCGATCACGCTGTCGGCGGTGCTGTTCCGGATCATCAAGGGCCACTTCACGCCCGAGCGCCACTTCGCGTTCGAGGCGGCGGCCTGGTACTGGCACTTCGTCGACGTCGTCTGGCTCGGCCTGTACGTGACCGTCTACTGGCTGTAGCCGAAGACTCCCGGCCGGGGGCCGCTCGCCCCCCGGTCGCGCGCTCTAACGGGTTACGATCGGTACGCCCGTGCTCTGGATCCAGCCCATCCAGTGGGCGAACACGATGAACAGGAACAGCGCGATCGAGAACCCGACGCGAAACCCGAGCGCCCGGACGGTGTTGCGCGTGCGGCCGCGGTCGCGGATCAGGAAGATCATCGCGGAAGCCAGGCTGCCGATGATCAGGGCGAATCCGACGACGATGATCCACTTCACGGGCGACTCCGCTGGCGCATCCCCGATTCTAGCGAGCGGCGCGGCCGCATGAAGCCGCGCGATCTGGTGCCGACGCTGGCGGCCCTGGCGCTGGTGATCGTCACCGTCTCGCTCGGCAACTGGCAGGTGCGGCGCGCCGACGAGAAGCGCGCGCTGCACGCCAGCCGCGAGGCGGCCGCTCGCGATCCTGCGATCCGGATGCCGGGGGGCGAGATCGATCCCGCCAGCCTGCAGGGCAGGAGAGTGGCGGCGCGCGGCGAACTGCTGCCGCGCTGGACCGTGTTCGTCGACAATCGGACGCACAATGGGATTGCCGGGTTCCACGTGCTTTCTCCGCTTAGAATCACAGGTTCGGATCGTCACGTGCTGGTGCTGCGCGGCTGGGTGGCCAGCGATCCGCGCGAACGCACGCGGTTGCCCGATCTCGGGACGCCGGCCGCAGAGGTCGAAATCGAGGGCATCGCCGAGCGCGACCTCGAAAAGGCGCTCGAGCTCGGCCGGTCGCCGCCGCCGGGTCCGCACGACCGGCTGTGGCAGAACGCCGACATCGCCTCGTTCGCGCGCTGGTCGGGCCTGGCGATGCAGCCGATCGTGGTGCGCGAGACGGTTGCGCCGCGGATCGGTGCGGCCGTGTTCGACGACGGGCTCGTGCGCGACTGGCCCGATCCGGGCAGTGGCGTCGACAGGCACCTCGGCTACGCGTTCCAGTGGTACGCGCTGGCCGTGCTCGCGGCGGGCCTTTGGGTGCGCTTCGTGCTGTTTGGAAGAAGGAAGGCCGGAAGGTGACGATGCGATCGACGAACGCCGCAACCGTACAGGCCGCCGAGGCCGGCGGAGCGCCCGCGGCTGGCGACCCGCGCCGGCGCGCGCGCATCGGCCGCTGGAAGATGTTGGGGATCCTGCTGGTCTGCGTCGCTCCGGTGCTCGCCTCCTACTACACCTATTACGTGATCCGTCCGGAGGGCCGCACCAACTACGGCACGCTGATCACGCCGCTTCGCGACGTCGGCGCACTCGGCACGCTGATGGGCGCAACGGGCGCAACGGGTGCAACGGGTGCGGCCGCAGCCGCCGCGGCCGGCGGCATCGCCTCGCTGCACGGTCGCTGGATCATGCTGGTGACCGGGCCCGCGTCGTGCGACGCGCCGTGTCGCGAGCGCCTGTACGAGATCCGGCAGGTGCGGCTCACCACCGGCAAGGAGCGCGACCGCGTCGAGCGGGTCTGGATCATCGACGACGACGGCGTGCCCGACCCTGCGCTGCTCGCGCAGCACGAAGGGCTGGTGCTGATGCGCTCCGATCCCGCCACGCTCGCTCGCGAATTGCCCGCCGAGCCCGGTGCCGTCGCCTCCGATCACGTCTACATGATCGATCCGCTGGGAAACCTGATGATGCGCTTTCCGAAAGACGCCGATCCCAACCGCATGAAGAAAGACCTGGCCAGGCTGCTGCGCGCCTCGAGGGTCGGGTGACATGAGCGCGACGATCCCCGGGGCTTCGGCGCCTCGCGCCGGGCGGCAGGCCGCCGGGCTGGCCGGCTACCGGCGCCTGGTCGCGGTGGCGCTCGTGCTCACCTTCGGGCTGGTGATGCTCGGCGCCTACGTGCGCCTGACCGACGCGGGGCTGGGCTGCCCCGACTGGCCCGGCTGCTACGGCAAGCTCACGCCGCTGCACGCGAAAGACGAGATCGCGCGGGCGGTTGCCGAGCAGGGCGGCGAGCACGGCCCGGTGTCGATGGGCAAGGCCTGGCGCGAGATGGTCCACCGGTATTTCGCGCAGGTGCTCGGCCTGCTGATCATCGCGATCGCAGTGATCGCGTGGCGGCGTCGCGAGGCGTTGCGCCAGTCGCCCGCGCTGCCGGTCACATTGGTGGGCGTGGTGATCCTGCAGGGCATTTTCGGCATGTGGACAGTGACGCTGCTGCTCAAGCCGGCGATCGTCACCGGCCACCTCATCGGCGGGCTGCTCACTTTCTCGATGCTGCTGTGGCTGTGGCTCAGGCAGCAGACCCCGCCGCGCTACGTCGACGCCGAGCCGGTGGCCGCGCTCGGCGCGCCGGTGCTGCTCGGAGTGGTGCTCGCGTGCGCGCAGATCTTCCTCGGCGGCTGGACCAGCACGAACTACGCGGCGCTCGCCTGCACCGACCTGCCGACCTGCCAGGGGCAATGGTGGCCCGAGATGAACTTTCGCGACGCGTTCCACTTCGTGCGCGAACTCGGCAAGACCGGCGACGGCGAGAATCTGCCGATGCAGGCGCTCACCGCGATCCACCTGATGCATCGCATCGGCGCGGTGATCGTCGCCTGCTACCTGGGCTGGCTCGGCTGGCGCGCAGCACGCACCGACGGCGTGAAGGGGCTGGGAGCGGCGCTGCTCGCGATGCTGCTGCTGCAGTGGCTGCTCGGGCTGTCCAACGTGTACTTCAGCCTGCCGATCGCCGTGGCGGTCGCGCACAACGGCGGGGCCGCAGTGCTGCTGGCCCTGATGCTGACGCTGTACTTCCGCGCGCGGCAGGCGCGCCTGCAGGTGTGAACATGGACGTCTCGCAGATCGGCCCGGCGAGCTGGCGCCACCTCGGCGGGCAGTACCTCGCGCTCACGAAGCCGCGCATCGTGATGCTGGCGGCGTTCTGCGCGCTGATCGGCATGTTGCTGGCGACCGAGACGCTGGTGCCCTGGCAGATCCTGGTCTTCGGCACGGCCGGCATCTCGCTGCTGGCCGGCGCGGGTTTCGCCTTCAACTGCCTGATCGAGCGCACCATCGATGCCCGGATGGCGCGCACCCGGGCCCGCCCGCTGGCGCGCGGCGAGGTCGGAACCGCGGCGGCGGCGGCCTTCGCCGCGTCGATCGGCGTGCTCGGCGCGGTGCTGCTGTACTTCTTCGTCAACCCGCTCACGATGTGGCTCACGCTGGCCACTTTCGTCGGCTACGCGATCGTCTACACCGTGCTGCTCAAGCCATCGACGCCGCAGAACATCGTGATCGGCGGCGCCTCGGGCGCGATGCCGCCGGTGCTGGGCTGGGCCGCGGTCACGAACGACGTGGGCGCGCCGGCGTTCGTGCTGTTCCTGATCATCTTCGTCTGGACTCCGCCGCACTTCTGGTCGCTCGTGCTGTACCGGATCGACGACTACCGCAAGTCGGGCCTGCCGATGCTGCCGGTCACGCACGGCGCCGAGTTCACGCGGCTGAACATCCTGCTCTACACCGTGCTGCTCGCCGCGGCTTCGCTGCTGCCGTACATGATCGGAATGAGCGGGCTCTTCTACCTCGCCGCCGCGCTCGTGCTCGACGCGGTCTACCTGGGCTACGCCTGGCGCATGTGGCGCGCCTACACCGACACGGTGGCGCGCAAGGCGTTCGGCTACTCGATCTTCTACCTGGCGGCAGTGTTCGGTGCGCTGCTCGTCGACCACTACCTGCGCTGAAAGCGCGAAGGCTCGTCGTACCCATGACCTCTCCGCAACGCCGCCCGATCGGCTTCGCGCAATGCGTGCGCCTGGCCGGCTGGGCACTGGCGCTGGCCTTCGGCCTTGCGCTCGCCGGCTGCCAGGGCAAGCCCGAGTTCCGCAACACCGACGTCACCGGCGCCGACTTCGCCTCCGATTTCTCGCTCACCGGCCACGACGGCAAGCCGCGCACGCTCGCCGACTTCCGCGGCAAGGCGGTGGTGATCTTCTTCGGCTACACGCAGTGCCCCGACGTCTGCCCGACCACGCTGGCCGAACTGGCCGAGGTGATGAAGCAGCTCGGCCCCGACGCCGACCGGGTGCAGGTGCTGTTCGTGAGCGTCGACCCCGAGCGCGACACGCAGGAACTGCTGGCCCACTACGTTCCGGCGTTCGATCCGCGCTTCCTGGGGCTCTATGGCGATGCCGAGGCCACTGCGCGCACCGCCAAGGCGTTCAGGGTGTTCTACCAGAAGGTGCCGGGCAAGACGCCGGACACCTACACCGTCGACCACACCGCCGGCAGCTTCGTCTACGATCCGCAGGGCAGGCTGCGCCTGTTCGTGAAGCACGGCACCGGCCCCGAGCCCATCGCCCACGACCTGCGGCTGCTGCTGAAGGAAGCCTCTTGACCGGCGCCCTGATCCTCTTCGCGCACGGCGCGCGCGACCCCGCCTGGCGCGAGCCGGTCGATGCGCTGGCGCGGCGCCTGCGCGCGACGATGCCCCAGACCGAGGTGGACGCCGCCTTCCTCGAACTGATGAGCCCCACGCTGGCCGAGGCGGTCGCGGCGGCCGTCGAGAAGGGGGCGACGCGGATCGCGGTCGCGCCGGTGTTCTGGGCGCAAGGCGGCCACCTGAAGCGCGACGTGCCGGCGCTCCTCGGCGAGGTATGCGCCAGCCACCCCGGCCTGCGCATCGACCTCTGGCCGGTGCTGGGCGAGCGCGACGCGGTGCTCGACGCGATCGCGGCCGACTATCGCAGCCTCTGGGCAGCGGGCGCCTGAGAAGGGCTGGCGCGGGCCGTGCGCGCAGCTACAGCAGCTTCTCGATCGCCGGCGCCAGGTCGGCGGGCGCGGTGGTCGGCGCGAAGCGCGCGACGGCACGGCCTTCGCGATCGACCAGGAACTTGGTGAAGTTCCACTTGATTGCCTGCGAGCCCAGCAGGCCTGGCGCCTCCTTGCGCAGCCACTCGAACAGCGGGTGCGCCGTGTCGCCGTTGACCTCGACCTTCGCGAACATGGGGAAGCTCACGCCGTACCGCGTCTCGCAGAACTTCGCGATCTCGCTCTCGCTTCCCGGCTCCTGTGCTCCGAACTGGTTGCAGGGGAAACCGAGTATCTCCAGTCCGCGGTCACGATACTCGCGGTAGAGCGCCTCGAGCCCGGCGTACTGCGGCGTGAACCCGCACTGGCTGGCGGTGTTGACGATCAGCAGCACCTTGCCGCGATAGCTCGAAAGCGCTCGCGAGCGCCCGTCGATCGTGTCGGCGCTGAAGTCGTGGACGGTGGTCATCGCGGTTCTCCGGTCGCGCGGGTAGCGCCCGCCGGCGCGGCGGCCGGCAGCGAAGCGAGCAGCGTGGCGCCGAGGATCAGCAGTCCGCCTGCGATGGTACGCGCGCCCAGCGTCTCGCCACCGAGCCCGACCGACGAGAGTGCCGCGAACACCACCTCGGACAGCATCACGATCGCGGTGACCGCGGCGGGCAGGCGCGCGGCTCCGTACTGCAGCGCGAAGTTGCCGCCCAGCAGCGCCAGCGCGAGCGCAGCGTTACCGGCGATCCACGGCCAGGCCGGCGCCGGCGGTGCGGCGATCGCGCCGGTCGCGGCGAGCGAGGCGGCCATCGCGGTAGCGACCGCAAAGCCGCCGACGAACATCGCGAGCGCACGTGCCTCGTCGGGCGCTTCGCGATGGCGGCGCACCAGCACGTTCACCAGCGCGAAGCTCGCGCCGCCGACGATGCCGAGCCAGTCGGCCAGCGACGACGGCAGCGGCAATCCCGTCTCGGGATGCCAGAGCACGATCGCGGCGCCGCCGATCGCCAGCGCGATCCGGCCGAGCGCCGCGCCGGTGATCGGTTCGCCCAGCAGCCAGCGCGCCAGCAGCAGCGACCAGACCGGCATCAGGTAGAACAGCAGCACCACCCGCACCACCTCGCCGATCATCACCCCCCAGTTGAATGCCGCGTTGGTGAGGCCGGCGGCAAGCACCATCCACAGCAGTTGCGGGCGCCGCAGCAGCGCGGGCCAGGCCGAGGGGCGCCACAGGCTGACGAGCAGGGTGGACAGTCCGAACGCGAACCCGGTGGCCCACAGGCTGTGCAGCCCGAGCGCGTTCAGCTGCCGGAACGGCCACCAGGAGACGCCCCAGACGAAGGCATTGAGAAGCAGGCAGCCGACTGCCGCAGCGCGTGCGGTGAAGGGATTCCGGGGCTCGGCAGGCATGGGCGCCGAGGATAGCCCAGGCTGGCGTGGGCGCTACGTATCCTGCCTTCCATGTAAGGAAATGTA
Source organism: Burkholderiales bacterium (assembly GCA_003577305.1). Classification (GTDB taxonomy): domain Bacteria; phylum Pseudomonadota; class Gammaproteobacteria; order Burkholderiales; family Burkholderiaceae_E; genus Zeimonas. Next base: position 27,827 of record QEVL01000021.1, on the reverse strand, counting down.
GTTCCGTATTAGGAACTTGATTTCCTGATCGATGCGCTCTACGATGTGAGCACCATGCAGCCCTCGACCGTTCAGAGCTTCGTGCGCTTTCCGCTGACCCATCTGCTGGCGAGCGGCGGGCACGTCCGTGTGCTGCGCGCGCTGCTCAGTCACGGTGGCGCCCAGAGCGCGGCGCAGTTGGCTTCCGACTGCGCCATGACGGCGCGGGGCGTTCGCAACACGCTCGATGCGCTGGTTGCGCAGGGCGCCGTCAAGGTGATGGGCCCGGCTGGCGCCAGGCTCTTTGCGCCGGCACTCGAGCAGCCGCTGGTATCAGCGCTCGCCCGGCTCTTCGAAGCCGAACGCCAGCATTGGCAGTGGCTACAGGAGCAACTGCGCGACGGACTGGACGCCGAAACGCGGATTCGCTCGGCATGGCTGTATGGCAGCGTCGCGCGCGGCACGGACGAGCCTCGGAGCGATCTGGACATCGCGCTCGTGCTTGCCGATGACAGCGTGGACGCAAGCCGCCAGGTGCGCGACGCCCTGCAGGTGCTGGGTGACCGACTGGGCGTGCACATCTCTGCGGTAGTTCTCACGCCCTCGGAGCTGGCCAAGCTGCCTCCAGGTGACCACTGGTGGTCCGAGGTGTGCCGGGATGCGAAAGTGCTCAAAGGGGTCGCGCCGGCCAGGGAAACAGCCCGGTGCGCCAAGGGGGCACTGCCGGCATGACAGGCAAGAGTCCGCGCAAGAAGGTCGTCAACCAGCAGGCCCATGCCCAGGCGCCACGCCTTCTGCGGGACGTGCTCGGCAACCTGCTGCCCGATGGCCAGGAGCGTCGCTACCGACGCATCCTGAGTTTCAAGGACGAAGTGCAGTACGGCACCCGGCAAGCCACGCGTGATGAAGCCGGTCGGTTGCTCGCGGACCTCGAAGAATTCGCTCGTTGGGCGCAGGAATTGCTTTAGACCTGTTCACCTCGAGTGCGCCAAAAAGAATGCCGCCTCGGGTGTCCCTTCGGCGGCAAAGAGGGGGAGGAAAGAACGAATGAAACGCCGCGGCAGGGCCGCGACGCCTTCATTAGACGTACGCGGCCAGCGCACCTTTCATCTTCTGCAGCGCCTTGGCTTCGATCTGGCGGATGCGCTCGGCCGACACGCCGAATTCGTCGGCGAGCTGGTGCAGCGTCATCGTGCCGCCGTCCGAGGCGTCGCGCAGCCAGCGCGCCTCGACGATGCGCCGGCTGCGCGCGTCGAGCGCCTCGAGCGCCTGGGCGATGCCGTCGCTTTGCAGCCGGTCGTACTCGCGCGCCTCGAGCACCTGGGTCGGTTCGGCCTGTGGTGCTGCCAGCCACGCGGCCGGCGCATAGCTCTCTTCGCCGTCGTCGACCTGGCCATCGAGCGCGAGATCCTGCCCGCCCAGCCGGGTTTCCATCTCGATGACGTCTTTCTCGCGCACGTTCAGTTCGCGGGCAATCGCGTCGACCTCGGCCGGCGTGAGTGTGTGCGCCCCTTTCTTGTGCGAGCGCAGGTTGAAGAACAGCTTGCGCTGCGCCTTGGTGGTGGCGACCTTCACCATCCGCCAGTTCTTCAGGATGTACTCGTGGATTTCGGCCTTGATCCAGTGCAGCGCGAACGACACCAGCCGCACTCCGCGCTCCGGATCGAAGCGCTTGACCGCCTTCATCAGGCCGATGTTGCCTTCCTGGATCAGGTCGCCATGCGGCAGGCCGTAGCCGAGGTACTGGCGGGCGACCGAGACGACCAGCCTCAGGTGCGACATCACCAGCTCGCGCGCCGCGTCGAGATCCTGCGCGTCGCGGAAGCGGCGGGCGAGGTCGATTTCGCGCTCCGCAGTGAGCATCGGCAGCCGATGCACCGCCGAGATGTAGGCGTCCAGGTTCCCGACGGCCGGCAATGCCATGACGGCGCCGGAGCCGGCGGCGGGCACGAGGGCAGTCGAATTCCGTTTGGACATGTACGCGTTCCTTTCGTGGCCCGGGGAAGCGGCCGGAGGGTCGGCAGGACACCCATGCCCTGCCTGTTGATGACCCATCGGTCAGTTCCAAGCCTTATGCAAGATTAGCACTCATTGGTCGAGAGTGCCAACATCTCCAGACACATTCCCGACGACCGGCGTCGCGGGAGGCCGAAATGCCCGAAAACGCCGATCCGCCCCAGCGGTTGCCCGGTTCCGACCGGCGGACGCCACCCGGCGCGCCCCGCGCCGTAGCATTGACTCGACCCCTCCAGCCGCCCAGACTGGCGCGCACGGGGGCGGTCGCGAGTCGACGAACAGAAAGCGGAAAGCGTCCATGCCAGCCGGAACCAGCCATCATCTTCCCGTCACGATCCGGGTCGCGCACTGCGAGACCGACCTGCGCAAGGTGCTGGCGGTGCGGGCCGCCGCGGCGGGCGGCGCAGGCGCGAAAGCAGCCGACCCGGCGCCCGAGACCTGGGACGAGCGACCGAACGCCACGCTGCTGCTGGCCGAATCGCGCGTCGACGGCGAGCCTCTGGGGAGCCTGCGCATCATTCTCGCGGGCGAGCGCGGCAGGCTCGCCGTCCAGGATCGCATCGACCTGCCCGCTGTGCTGAAGGCCGATTCGATCGCCGAGGCCTCGCGTCTGGCGGTTCGGCCCGGGCGCAACGCCACGCTGGTGCGCCTGATGCTGTGGAAGGCGTTTCACCGCTACTGCCTGGCCGCGCAGGCCGACACGATGCTGATCGCGGTGCGCGAGCCGGCCGATCGCCAGTACGAGTGGCTCGGTTTTCGCGATCCGCAGTCCGGGCCGATACGCTTCGCGCCCGATGGCCGCGGCGCCGCCACGCACCGGCTGATGGTGCTCGGCGTGTTCGAGGCGCGCGAACGCGCACTCGGGGTCGGGCATCCGCTGCACGATTTCTTCTTCGTCGAACGCCATCCGGAAATCGACCTGCTTGCCGTCGTCGACCCGAACGGCGCCGCGCACAGGGTGCCGCGCCATGCGGGCCTGCCCGATCACGCGGGCATCGCGGCGCAACTGCAGGAAGTGGCGATCGTCTAGGTTCGGGTGCGGCAGCCGCCGGCCCCTACTGCAGTTCGTATTCGAAGGTGCTGACCACGCGCAGGCGCTTGACGCGCGAGCTGCCGTCGTCGAAGTCGCCGCCGTCGTCGCCCGCGATCCGGATCACGCCCTGGTTCGCGCTTTTCAGGCGCCCCAGCGCGGCGCCGGCTTCCGCGGCGAATTTCGACGCCTGCTCGCGTGCGTTGCGCGTCGCTTCGGCCAGCAGCGGCGCCTTCGCCGCGTTGAAGCCGCGCAGCTGGTAGCGCGGGCCGTCTCCCCCCTCGATCACCAGCCCGGCCTGGATCAGGGGGTCGATCGCCAGTGCCGCCCTGGACACCTCGGCCACCCGTGCGGACTTCACCAGCACCTGCCCGCTGCCGGTGAAGCGCATCGGCTGGTTGGGCTGCGAGTATTCGCGCGAATAGACGTCGATCACCTGCAGCGGGCGCACCTCCACTTCGGCGTCCTCGATGCCCGCCTCGCGCAGGAAGGCGGCGACCTGCTCGCGATCGGCAGCGAGCGCCTTCTGCACCTCGCCGAAGACGTTGCCGGCCCGCCGGAAGGTGAGTGTCCACACGACGAAATCGCTCTCCACCTCGCGCTCGGCCAATCCTTTCACGGTGATCGTCCGGTCGGACATCCTGAAGCGCTCCAGGCCCTGCGAGACTGTCCAGCCCGCAACCGCGACACCGATTGCGACGAGCAGGGCAGGGACGACGCGATCGATCGGCATGGGCTTCTCCATTCAGGTGCCGCAGAAGGTGCGATAGGCGGCAGTGAGTTCGCGCGGCGCGGGCTGCGCGAACTCGTCGAGCGAAGGATCGTCGTCGAAGGGCCGGCGCAGCGCATCGAGCAGGCGCCGGAACGGGACGAGGTCGCCGGTTTCGGATGCCGCGTCGAGCGCCGCCTCGACGCGGTGGTGCCGCGGGATGATCCGCGGGCTCGCGCGGCGCATGGCCTCGGCGCGATTGCCGGCCTGCACGTGCTCGTGCCCGCAACGCGCACGCCAGCGCGCGAGCCACGCTTGCGGCGCCTGCGGATCGGCGAACAACGCGCGCAGCACGCCGTCGCGACCTTCGGCCGCGTCCGCCAGATGCCTCCACGCCAGTGTGAAGTCGACGCTTTCGCGCTGAAGCAGCGCGAGCCAGTCGTCGGCGAGGGCGGCGTCGTCGGCGTCCTGGGCCGGGTCCGGCGGGTCGGTGGCCCGCAGTCCGAGTTTCGCGCGCTGCCCCTGCAGCAGCCCGGCGCGATGCAGCGCCGGGAAGCGCCCGAGCACCTCGTTGGCGCGGGCTACTGCGTGCTCCTGCTCGTCGTCGATCAGAGGCACGAGGCACTCGGCGAAGCGCGCCAGGTTCCAGTGCGCGATCTGCGGCTGTCGGCCGAACGCGTAGCGGCCTTCGTGGTCGATCGAACTGAACACGGTGCCGGGATCGTACGCCTCGAGAAAAGCGCAGGGTCCGTAGTCGATCGTCTCGCCCGACAGCGTCATGTTGTCGGTGTTCATCACGCCGTGAATGAAGCCGACGTTCATCCATTGCGCGACGAGCGACGCCTGCCGGTGAACGACCGCGTCGAGCAGCGCGAGAAAGCGATCGGGTGCGCCCGCGAGCGCCGGATCGTGTCGCGCGATCGCGTATTCCGCGAGCCGTCGTACGTGATCGTGCTCGCCGCGCGCCGCGAAGAACTGGAAAGTGCCCACCCGGATGTGGCTCGCCGCCACGCGGGTGAGCACCGCGCCCGGCAGCGCCTGCTCGCGAAAGACCTGTTCGCCGGTGGCGGCGACCGCGAGTGCCCGCGTGGTCGGGATGCCCAGCGCGTGCATCGCCTCGCTGATCAGCACTTCGCGCAGCATCGGCCCGATCGCGGCCTTGCCGTCACCGCCACGCGAGAACGGAGTGCGGCCCGAGCCCTTGAAGGCGAGGTCGCGACGGTGTCCGTGGCGGTCGACGATCTCGCCGAGCAGCAGCGCCCGGCCGTCACCGAGTTGCGGCGAGAAGCCGCCGAACTGGTGGCCGGCGTAGGCCTGCGCGATCGGTTCGGCGCCCTCCGGCAGCAGGTTGCCCGCGAACAGCGCCGCCCCTTCCGGGCCCGCGAGCCCCGTTGCGTCCAGCCCCAGTTCTTCGGCCAGCGGCACGTTCAGGTACAGCAGACGCGGCGCCGGCACCGGGTCGGGCTTCCAGGCAACGTAGAAGCCCGGCAACTCGCGCGCGTAGCTGTTGTCGAACCGGACAGCGGGAAGAGGCATCTGTGTCCCGGACTCCGTCAGGAGTCGAGCAGCGCGCTCGCGAATTCGTCGGCCGAGAAGGCCTGCAGGTCTTCGATGCCTTCGCCCACGCCGATGAAGTAGACCGGAATCGGGCGCTCGCGGCGCGTGAATGCCAGCGCCGCGATGGCGCCGCCCTTGGCGGTGCCGTCGAGCTTGGTCACGATCAGCCCCGACAGGTCGATCGCGTCGTCGAAGGCCTTCACCTGCGCGAGCATGTTCTGGCCGGTGTTGCCGTCGAGCACGCACAGCGTCTCGTGCGGCGCGCCGTCCATGGCCTTGGCGACCACGCGGCGGATCTTCTTCAGCTCTTCCATCAGGTGCAGCTGCGTGGGCAGGCGGCCGGCGGTGTCGATGATCACCACCCCGGTGCGCCGCGCGCGGCCGGCGCTCACCGCATCGAAGGCCACGGCCGCCGGGTCGCCGCCCTGCTGGGCGATCACCTCGACTTCGTTGCGCGCGCCCCATTCGGCGAGCTGCTCGCGCGCCGCGGCGCGGAACGTGTCGCCGGCGGCGAGCAGGATCGACTTGCCTTCGCGCCGCAGATGGTGCGCGAGCTTGCCGATCGAGGTCGTCTTGCCTGCGCCGTTGACGCCCGCGATCATCAGCACGAGCGGCTCGGCGCGATCGATGTCCACCGGCTGCTCGAGTGGCTTCAGCAACTCGACGAGCAGCGCGCGCAGGGCCTGGCGAACCTGTTCCCCGTCGGTGAGGCGCTCGCGGCGCACTCGCTGCTGCAGTTCGCGCATCAGCCAGTCGGTGGTGGCGACGCCGGCGTCGCTCGCGAGCAGCGCGGCTTCGAGCTCCTCGAACAGCGCGTCGTCGACGCGCACGTTGGAGAACAGGCCGGCCAGGTTGCCGCGCGTCTTCGACAGGCCCGCGCGCAGCCGCGCCATCCATCCGCGCCGCTCGGGCGCGGTGGGCGCGCGAGCCCCGCTCGTGGGCGCGGCTTCGGCAGCAGCCGGTGCGGCCTCGACTGCGGCCGGTGCGACTTCGACTGCAGCCGGTGCGGCTTCGACCGCCTGCGGCGCCGCGGCGCCGGCCACCACCGGTTCGACGGCCGGCACTGGCGGCGTGGGGGCGGCGCCCGGGTCCGCGGGCTTCTTGCGACGTAGGAATCCGAACATGGCTACACTCGGGCTCGATTCTACCCGTGCCGCCCATGCTCCCTTCGCCTGCCGCTCCCTGTCCGCGCCCGCGCAGCGTCCGTCTCGCGCGCGTTCCGTGCCTCCTCGCCGCAGCCGCGACGGCCGCGCTGCTCGCCGGCTGCGCTGCTACCGGCGCGCAGCAGCCAGGCCGCGATGCAGGTTCGCCCGCAGCAGCGCAAGTCGCCCGATCGACCGCCCCCACGCCGGGCGCGGACGCGGTCGCGGCTGCGACGGCCGCCGGCGTTTTCGAGCGCACGCTGCCCAACGGCATGAAAGTGATCGTGCGCGAGGACCGGCGCGCCCCGACCGTGGTTCACCTGGTGCTGTACCGCGCCGGCTCGATGGACGAAGTGAACGGCACCACCGGCGTGGCGCACGTGCTCGAGCACATGATGTTCAAGGGTACGAAGACGGTGCCGGCCGGCGAATTCTCGCGCCGCGTGGCGGCGCTCGGCGGCCGCGAGAACGCCTTCACCACGCGCGACTACACCGGCTACTTCCAGCAGATCGGCAGCAGCCACCTGGCCGAAGTGATGAAGCTCGAGGCCGACCGGATGTCGAACCTCGCCTTCGACGACAGCGAGTTCGACAAGGAAATCAGGGTGGTGATGGAGGAGCGGCGCCTTCGCACCCAGGATCGCGCGCAGGCGCTGGTGTACGAGCAGCTGATGGCCACCGCGTTCACTGCCTCGCCTTACCGCGTGCCGGTGATCGGCTGGATGAGCGATCTCGAATCGATGCGCGCCGCCGACGCCGTCGGCTGGTACCGCCGCTGGTACACGCCGTCGAATGCGATCCTGGTGGTGGCCGGCGACGTGTCGGGCGAGGAGGTCTACCGGCTGGCCGAGCGCACCTACGGGCGCATCGCGCCGCACGCGCTGCCCGAGCGCAAACCGCAGGGCGAGCCGCCGCAGCGCGGGCTGCGCCGCGCCTGGGTGGAGGCGCCGGCCGAGAATCCGTACGTGATCCTCGGGTTCAAGGTGCCGCGGCTCGCCGACGTGGCGCGCGACACCGAACCGTTCGCGCTCGAAGTGCTGGCCGCGGTGCTCGACGCCGACGAGAACGGCCGCCTCACGCGCGACATCGTGCGCGGCTCGCGCGTGGCCAACCAGGTGGGGGCCAGCTACGGGCTGGTGGCTCGCGGGCCCGCGCTGTTCGTACTCGACGGCACGCCGGCGCAGGGGCGCGACACCGCCGACGTCGAGCGCGCGCTGCGCGCCGAGGTATCCCGCATCGCGCGCGAGGGCGTTCGCGAAGACGAACTGCAGCGCATCAAGACCCAGTACGTCGCCAGCGAGATCTACAAGCGCGACTCGATCATGGCGCAGGCGATGGAGATCGGCAGCCTCGAGATCTCGGGCTTTTCCCACGGCGACGACGATCGCATCCTCGAGCGCATTCGCGCAGTCACTCCTGCCGAGGTGCAGGCGGTTGCCGCGAAGTACTTCGGCGACGATGCGCTCACCATCGTGACGCTGCTGCCGCAGCCGCTGCCCGAAAACGCCTCGCAGAAAGCGCCGGCCGGCGCCCGCCACCCATGAGCCGCGCCATGCGTACCGTCCTTCGCTTCCTGATCGCGCTCTTCGTGCCGGGCGTGTTCGCGTGCGCGGCGCACGCGGCGTTGCCGATCCAGCACTGGACCACCCCGAATGGTGCGCGCGTCTACTTCGTGCGCGCCGACACGATCCCGATGCTCGACGTGAGCCTGGGCTTCGACGCCGGCAGCCGCTTCGATCCGGCCGGCCGCGAAGGGCTCGCGTCGCTGGTGAACGCGATGCTGGCGCGCGGCGCAGCCGGCCTCGACGAGTCGGCGATCTCCGAGGGCTTCGCGCGCGTGGGCGCGCAGCGCGGCGGCGGGGTGGGCGACGATCGTGCGAGCGTCACGCTGCGCACGCTCGCGAGCGAGCCCGAGCTCGACGACGCCATCGGGCTGCTCGCGCGCGTGGTCTCGCGCCCCGAGTTTCCGGAGGCGGTGCTGGCGCGCGAGAAAGAGCGCGCGATCCAGGCGATCCGCGAGGCGCAGACCAGGCCCGGGACGATCGCGCAGCGCACGCTCGACCGGGCGATGTACGGCAGCCATCCGTACGGCGCGCACGCGGAGCCCGAATCGGTGGCGGCGATCGGCCGCGACGACCTGGTTGCCTTCCATCGTGGCTATTACGATGCGCGCGGCGTGGTCGTCTCGATGATCGGCGCGATCAGTCGCGAGCGCGCGCAGGCAATCGCCGAGCAGCTCACGCGCGACCTGCCCGCGGGCGGAGCCTCGCGCGCGATCGCCCCGGTGGCGCCGCCCGCTACGGCGATCGATCGGCGCATCGAGCATCCGGCCTCGCAGAGCCACATCCTGATCGGGCAGCCCGCGCTCGCGCGCGGCGACCCCGATTTCTTCCCCTTGCTGGTGGGCAACTACGTGCTCGGCGGCGGCGGATTCGTCTCGCGGCTCTACGACGAAGTGCGCGAGAGGCGCGGCCTGGCATACAGCGTCTATTCGTACTTCTCGCCGATGCTGCAGCCGGGGCCTTTCACCATCGGGCTGCAGACGCAGCGCGAGCAGACCGCGGTGGCGCTCGGAGTGGTGCGCGAGACGCTGGCGCGCTTCCTGCGCGAGGGCCCCACCGAGGCGGAGTTGCAGGCGGCGAAGGCGAACCTGGTCGGCGGCTTCGCGCTGCGCATCGATTCGAACCGCAAGATCCTCGACAACCTCGCGATGATCGGGTTCTACCGGCTGCCGCTCGATTACCTCGATCGCTGGACCGCACGGGTCGAGGCGGTCACGCTGGAGCAGGTACGAGCGGCGTTCGCGCGCCACGTGCACCCCGATGCGCTGGTGACCGTGGTGGTGGGCAACGGCGACGCCGCGCCCGCGCCGGCAGCTTCGACCGCCCCGGCTGCCCCGGGCGCGCGGGCTACCACCGGTGGCAGCGTCGCCCGCTAGGGGAGCCTCGACGCGCCGGGTGCGCGGCGCGGCCGGGCATCCGGCGCAGCGCGTGCGCATCGTCGGCGGCAAGTGGAAACGCACGCCGCTTGCGGTGCCCGAGGTCGCCGGGCTGAGACCAACGCCCGACCGCGTGCGCGAGACACTCTTCAACTGGCTCGGCCAGACGCTCGACGGTTGCGCCTGCCTCGATCCGTTCGCCGGCACCGGCGCGCTGGGGCTCGAGGCTGCCTCGCGCGGGGCACGCCGCGTGGTGATGGTCGAGCGCGACCGCGTCGCCGCCGCGGCGATCCGCGCGGCGATCGATCGCCTGGGTGCCGACGCGGTCGAACTGCTCGCGGGCGACGCCTTCGAGGCCATGCGCCGACTGGCGCGCGCCGGCGAGCGCTTCCACCTGGTGCTGCTCGATCCTCCCTTCGGCGAGGGCCTGGTCGAACAGGCGCTGCCGCTGCTCGGGCCGCTGCTGGCAGCGGGCGCCCGGGTCTACGTGGAGACCGACGCGCCGTTCGCGCCGCCGCCGGGCTGGCGGATCGAGCGCGCGGCTCGTGCCGGCAACGTTTACTATCACCTGATCGGCCGCGGGCACACACCAGGGGGAAGCTGACGATGACCAGGGCGATCTATCCGGGCACCTTCGACCCGCTCACGCGTGGTCACGAAGACCTCGTTCGTCGCGCGGCAGGGCTGTTCGATTCGCTGATCGTGGCGGTGGCCGACAGTCGCGGCAAGAATCCGATCTTCAGCGCCGACGAGCGGCTGGCGATCGCCCGCGAGACGCTCTCGCACCACGCGAACGTAGAGATCGTCGGTTTCTCGGGGCTGCTGGTGAATTTCGTGCGCCAGCAGAAGGCCGACGTGGTGATCCGCGGCCTGCGGGCGGTGAGCGACTTCGAGTACGAGTTCCAGATGGCCGGCATGAACCGCCACCTGATGCCCGAGGTCGAGACGGTCTTCATGACCCCGACCGACAAGTACCAGTTCATCTCGGGCACGCTGGTGCGCGAAATCGCGCTGCTGGGCGGCGACGTCTCGAAGTTCGTCGCGCCATCGGTGCAGGACTGGCTGCACAAGAAGCTGGTGCAGCTGGGCGCGCGATCGTAGCGTGAACAGGCCCTGAACCGCGCAGGAGCCGACGATGGCGCTGATCATCACCGACGAGTGCATCAACTGCGATGTCTGCGAGGCGGTGTGCCCGAACGGCGCGATCTCGATGGGCCCCGAGATCTACCGCATCGATCCGGACCGCTGCACCGAATGCGTCGGCCACTTCGCCGAACCGCAGTGCCGCGAAGTGTGCCCGGTCGACTGCATCCCGTTCGACCCCGACCGGCGCGAAACGCGCGAGCAGCTGCTGGCGAAATACCGGCGGCTGCAGGCCGAGAGCAGCCAGCCGGCCGAGACGGCGGGCACGCAGGGCGGCTGATTTCGCGCCGGGCCGCGGCTTCAGGTCTCGCGGCTCCCGCGTGCCAGCGGATGCCCGCCTGCGAGCAGGTCGTGCAGCACGCCGTGGCGCAGCGCGCCGTCGCAATAGCGCATCGAGTCGATACGCAGTTCGTCGAACGCGGCCATCATCACCGCGAGACCGCCGGCCAGCACCGGTCGGCGATCGGGACGCAGCCCCGCCAGCCGCACCGCATCGACGTGACCGGCTGCGAGCAGCGCGGCGTGAATGCGCGCCAGCGAGTCGCGGTCGAGCCCGGCCGCACCCCATTGCTCTCGCGCTACCTGCCAAAGCGCCTTCACCGTGCCCGAGGTGCCCGCCGCGTAGCGCCAGCGCTGCTGCGCCAGGGGTTCGGCCACCTGCGCGAACAGCGCGCGCGCCGCACGGTAGGCGTGCTCGAAGGTCTCGCGCTCCACGCGACCATCCCGGAAGTGACGCGTCGACAGCACGACGCAGCCGGCCTGCACCGATTCGAGCGCGCTCGTGCGCATGTCGGTGCCCACGATGCACTCGGTGGAGCCGCCTCCGATGTCGACCACCAGGCGCGGTACGCCGTCGCACGGCAGCGCATGCGCAGCGCCGAGATAGACGAGCCGCGCCTCCTCCACCCCGGAGACGATCTCGATCGGAAAGCCCAGCGCCGCCTCGGCGCTGGTCACGAACTGCGCGGCGTTGCTCGCCACGCGCAGCGTGTTCGTGGCCACCGCACGCACCGCGTCGGGCTCGAGCGAGCGCAGCCGTTCGCCGAACCTGGCCAGCGCGGCCAGCGCGCGTCGGCGCGATGCGGTGTCGAGGCTGCCGTCGTCACGCAGGCCGGCGGCCAGCCGCACGGTCTCCTTCACGCTCTCCGTCGGCACGACGCGCGTGTCGCGCGACGAGCGTTCGGCGCGCCCGATCAGCAGCCTGAAGCTGTTCGATCCGAGGTCGACCGCGGCGAGCAATCGGTATCCGGGCATCGCTTCGGGACGGGTCGGGCAGGGCAGTCTTCAGAAGCGCTTCATCAGCGCGAGGAGCCGTCGCGCAATCGGCCGGTAAGGCGGCATGAACAGCCCGACCCCGCTCAGGCGCGACTGCCTGAAGACGGGCGTGAGCTTGCTCATCGTGTCGAAGCCCCACTTGCCGTGATAGTGGCCCATTCCGGAGGGGCCTATGCCGCCGAACGGCAGCTCTTCCTGCGTCACGTGCAGCAGCGTCTCGTTGATGCAGACGCCGCCGACGTGGGTCTGCTTCAGCGCCCAGTCGGCGCGCCGGCGGTCGTCGTCGAACCAGTACAGCGCGAGCGGATGCGCCATTGCGTTCACGAACGCCACCGCGTCCTCGGGCCGGTCGTAGGGCAGCACCGGGAGGATCGGCCCGAAGATCTCGTGCCTCATTGCCACCAGCGAGTGCGGCGGATCGACCAGGATCACCGGCGCGAGCCTGTGCGCGGCGTCGTCGCGGGCCGGGCCGTGAAACAGTTCCACCGACTGCACGCCGCCGGCAGTGGCGTCGTCGAGGTAGCCCACCAGCCGCTCGTACTGGCGCGTGTCGACGATGCTGCAGTAGTCGGGGTCGGCGAGCCCCGCCGGGTACATCTTCTGCGCCTGTGCGCGTGCCCGATCGACGAACCGGGTGAGCTCGGGTCGCGGCACCAGCACGTAGTCGGGCGCGATGCAGGTCTGCCCGGCGTTGAGCAGCTTGCCGGCCATGATGCGCGTCGCGGCCCGTTCGATCGAATAGCCGGGCGCGATCACCGCGGGCGACTTGCCGCCCAGCTCGAGCGTGATCGGCGTGAGATTCGCGCTCGCGGCCGCCATCACCTTGCGCCCGACCGAACCCGAACCGGTGAACAGCAGGTGATCGAAGGGCAGCGCGGCGAACGCCTCGGCCACTTCGGGCCCGCCGGTGACCACCGCGATCTCCTCGGCGGCGAACGCCTCGGCCACCAGCCGCTGCAGCAGCGCGGAGAACGCCGGCGTGTATTCCGAGAGCTTGATCAGCGCGCGGTTGCCCGCTGCGATCGCGCCGGCAAGCGGGCCGATCGTCAGGTACAGGGGATAGTTCCACGGCACGATGATGCCCACCACGCCGACCGGGCGCGGCATGATCCACGCGCGCGCCGGCAGGAACCACTTCGACACCCAGGCGCTGCGCGGCTTCATCCAGCGCCGGCCCCCGCGCAGCGCCGCGCGGATCTCGGCCAGCGAGGGAAACACCTCGGCCACCTGGGTTTCGATGCGCGGCCGGCCGCCGAAGTCGGCGTCGATCGCGTCCTCGATCGCGCTCTCGTTGTCGACGAGCATCTTTCGCAGCCGCTGCAGCCGGTCGCGCCGCGCCTGCCACTCCGGGAAGGGAGCGAGTCGATGGGCGTCGCGCTGCGCCTGCAGCAGCATCCCGATTTGAAGCAGTCGATCGTTCGCGTTCATGCAAGTGTCCGTTCGGCCCAGAACCCCGTCACCGGACGAAGCATAGCCCCGGGGGTTTCGAGAGTGCCCTCCAATCTGCCGCAAGCCGCCGCGCGTCGGCGCGTTCGGGCACCAGCGGGGTGGTTTACGCGGGTTTCGTGATATTCGTCACTCCGTCCGGCGCGCCGGGAGGGCAGGGCACTCGTCGCGTCGCTCCGACATCCGGCTCGCTTTCGGGGGTTCAGGCAATGCACGCAAACCGGCATGCTTCCCATGCCACACCGATCGGTCCGGGGCGGCGCCCGCTGCGCGCGCGCAGATGCTTCGCGCTGCTGCCCGTCGGCCTGCTGGCGCTCGCGCTGTCGGCCTGTGGCGGCTCCGATGGCGGTGAGGCGACGGAACCGGATCCGGTCGTGTTGTCGGCCGGCGCCGTATCCAGCAATGTGGTCAACACGAACGTGATTCCCGCGGCGGGCGTCGTGCCCGGCAAGGTCGTCGATTCGAACGTCATACCCGTTCCTGCCGCGGTGCCAGTGAAACCGGAAGCGGCGCCTGCGGCTGCAGCGGGCACGGACTGGATCGACACGCTCGTCGACGACATGCGACTGTTTCACGATGGCCCTTCGGCAGCGCTCGGCAGCACTGCCGACGGGGGCCTGGGCGCCGGTTGGCCGGAAGCGAGGCCACGGCCATCGGGCTGGGCCCACGCGCGCGCCCGTACCCACACGATGGCCGACATGGCACATGCGAGCGGCGGCGATCATCCGTGGCGTGTTCCCGGGCCGTACACCGGCAACCAGGCGCCGAACACGCGCGTGCAGCAACGCGACATACAGATCTGGTGGCTCTTGAGTGACGGGAAGTGGGTGCTGGGTTCGCATCACGCGAGACCCTCCGACCTCATGCTCCCTCTCGACCAGGCCGGCGGCACCGAAAAGGCGGGAACGGACATCTGGCGTGACGAGTCGGCCAATGGAGGAGGCGCTTCGATGCGCAGCATCGGGCGCGAAGGCTACGCCAGGCACATGTGGCGCGAGGCGTCGGGTTCCAGTCCGGTGCCCGCGAATGCCGTGGGCGCCGTCGGTGCTTTCTTCTCGCGCCTGATACTCGACGACCCGAACGGGCCCGACGATCGCGACAAGGCGCACGTCCTCTCGGCGTGCGCCGGAGACTGGCTCGCAGAGCGCGCCTCGCTCGACGCGCGCGAGCCGCAGCGGCAGAATGCGCTTCGCATGGGATCCGGTCGCCTCAAGTACGTCACGCGGCAGTGGCAGCTCTTCGGCTGGACGAACCTGAGCGAGGCGCAACTTCGCGCGAATCCCCCTCCGTTGATCGGCTTGCCGAAGTGAGAGGAACCTGGTACCTCCTCGCGCTCGACCAGGGTACCTCCAGCTCGCGCAGCATCGTGTTCGATGCGGAGGGCCGCATCGTGTCGATGGCGCAGCGCGAGTTCCGGCAGGTCTTTCCGCAACCCGGCTGGGTCGAGCACGATCCGGTGGAGATCTGGAACACGCAACTCGCCACCGCGCGCGAGGCGCTCGCGGCAGCTGGGCTCGAAGCGCGCGAGATCGCAGCCGTCGGCATCACGAACCAGCGCGAGACCACGGTGATCTGGGAGCGCGCCACTGGTCGTCCGATCGCCAACGCGATCGTCTGGCAGGACCGCCGAACCGAGCCGATCTGCCGCGAACTGCGCGACGCGGGTCTCGCCGCGACCGTTGCCCAGCGCACCGGCCTGGTGATCGACGCTTACTTCTCGGCCACCAAGATCCGCTGGATGCTCGAGCACGTGCCCGGCGCGCGCGAGGCCGCGCAGCGCGGCGAGCTCGCGTTCGGCACCGTCGACAGCTGGCTCGCGTGGCAGCTCACCGGCGGGCGGCTGCACGTCACCGACGCCACCAATGCCTCGCGCACGATGCTCTACGACATCCGTCGCGGACAGTGGGACGACGAACTGCTGGAAGCGCTCGACGTTCCACGCGCCTTGCTGCCCGAGGTGCGCCCGTCGAGCCACCGCTTCGGCGAGACCGACGCCGCGCTGCTGGGCGCGCCGGTGCCGATCGGCGGCATCGCCGGCGACCAGCAGGCGGCGCTCTTCGGCCAGGGCTGCTTCGAGGCCGGCATGGCGAAGAACACCTACGGCACCGGCTGCTTCATGCTGATGCACACCGGCGAGCGCTTCGAGCCGTCGCGCCACGGGCTGGTCGCGACCGCCGCCGCGCAACCCGGCGAGACGAGGCAGTACGCGCTCGAAGGCAGCGTGTTCGTTGCCGGCGCCGTCGTGCAGTGGCTGCGCGACGGCCTGCACGCAATCCAGCGCTCGTCCGGCGTCGAGGCGCTCGCCGCGTCGGTGCCCGATTCCGGCGGCGTGGTGTTCGTGCCGGCCTTCACCGGGCTGGGTGCACCGTACTGGCGGCCCGAGGCGCGCGGCACGATCACCGGCCTCACCCGCGGAACCACCGTCGCGCACATCGCGCGCGCTGCGCTCGAGTCGATCGCGTTCCAGAGCGCCGCGCTGCTCGACGCGATGGGGCGCGACGCCGGCAAGCCGATCACCGAGTTGCGGGTCGACGGCGGGGCCTGCGCGAACGACCTGCTGATGCAGTTCCAGGCCGACCTGCTGGGCATTCCGGTGGTGCGGCCGGAAGTGATCGAGACCACCGCGCTGGGCGCCGCGCAGCTGGCCGGGCTGGCTTGCGGGCTGTATCGCGACACCGAGGAATTGGCGCGCCAGCGCCGCGTCGGGCGCAGCTTCGTGCCGACGATGAGCCGCGATCGCGCGCAGGCGCTGATGAGCGGCTGGGAGAGCGCGGTGCGGCAGGCGGTTGCGGGGTAATCAGCTGCTACGATGCATCAAGGCGCGGGCTGCATCTTCGAGCAGCTGTTAAGTTCGCGCAACAATCTGAGCCGAGGCGGTGATGATGCGTTATCAGGAAAGCTGCAGGGGAAGAACGCATCGGGGCCCTTGAGCAAACCGAGATCTTCGTCGCAAAGCCAATTCGGACGAGAGAGCTGACCTCACTCGTCTGAACGCGATCCTGGGTGAGGTAAGTCGATCGGTGGCGGTTTGAAGTACTGCGACGCAGGATTGTCCACCGTGGCGGGCGGGGCGTCGCTAGCGACGAGCGCACGACCTCTCGACGAAGGCATCGCCGTGCCGCTGGCCGCGGCCGCCCACGCTGATGGCGATCCCGTGCCTTTTCAGCACGTCGGTGAACTCGTCGCTGGCCAAGTCTTGGCCAAAACATACCGAATCGCCACTCCTCTCAACCTGTCACCAACCGCAAGTACTCAGTCGAGCCGCGAGAGGAAATCACGATAGGCGGACTCCAGTCCCTGGCGCAAGCCGGCCTTCGCGCGCCATCCCAGCCGGTGCATACGGCTCACATCGAGCAGCTTTCTCGGCGTCCCGTCCGGCTTGGAGACATCGAACTCGATTCTTCCGGTGTATCCGGTCACCTGTCTGACGGCTTCTGCAAGCTCGGCAATGCTCATGTCCTCGCCCACCCCGATGTTGATCAGCGGTGGTTCGAAGACACCCGTTGCGTGTTCGTCTGCTCCGAGAAGCGAGTCGAACCTGCCGTCGGGCAGAGACATCAGGAACAGGCATGCATCGGCCAAGTCGTCGCTATGGAGGAACTCACGACGAGGTCTGCCGGTTCCCCAGACCGAAACCGACGACGCCCGGGCGATTTTCGCCTCATGGAACTTCCTGATCAGACTTGGAATGACATGCGAGTTCTCGGGGTGGTAATTGTCTCCGGGGCCGTAAAGGTTCGTCGGCATCACTGCCAGGAAGCGGGCCCCGAACTGACGATTGTAGCCCCAACAAAGCTCTATGCCCGCGATCTTGGCGAGCGCGTACGAACGGTTCGTCGGTTCGAGGGACCCGGTGAGCAGGTGCCTCTCTTGCAACGGCTGCGGAGCGTGCTTCGGATAGATGCATGAAGAGCCGAGAAACAGAAGGCGCCGAACATTCGCCTTGAATGCACCCGCGATCACGTTGCCTTGGATCGCGAGGTTATCCTGCAGAAAATCGACCGGATACCTGTAGTTCGCCATGATCCCGCCGACCCGTGCTGCAGCGAGAAATACGTACTCGGGCCTCTCGGCATCGAGAAAACGTGCGGTGGTCGCCGAATCCCGTAAGTCGAGTTCTTCGGAACTGCGCAGCAGCAGGTTATCGAAGCCTTGGGCGCGCAGCGCCCGGACAATCGCCGAGCCGACCAACCCCCGATGACCCGCTACGTAGATCTTCGAATCGGCCTTCATTCGTGGTACTGATAGACGGGATAGCCGTGGCGCCGGATGAGGTCGTCTCGCTGCGCCGACTTCAGGTCCTCACGGACCATCTCGGAGACCAATCCTTTGAACGAGGTTTTGGGTACCCACCCGAGTTTTTCACGTGCCTTTGTCGGATCGCCGAGAAGGGTTTCTACCTCGGTTGGGCGGAAATAACGGGGGTCCACCTCGACCAGACAACGCCCCTGCTGATCGTAGCCTTTTTCTTCGATACCCTGTCCTCGCCATTCGAAGGTAATGCCGAGTTCGCGGCCCGCAGTCGTTACGAAATCGCGAACAGAGTACTGATATCCCGTAGCGATGACAAAGTCTTCCGGCTGTTCTTGCTGGAGCATCAGCCACTGCATTTCCACATAGTCCCTGGCGTGTCCCCAGTCACGCTTCGCATCCAGATTGCCAAGATAGAGTTTACCCTGCAGACCCAGCTTGATTCGCGCCAGCGCGCGCGTGATCTTCCTCGTGACGAAAGTCTCGCCTCGTACCGGGGATTCGTGGTTGAACAGGATACCGTTGCACCCATAGATGCCGTAAGCCTCTCGGTAGTTCACGGTGATCCAGTAAGCGTAAAGCTTCGCGACAGCGTAGGGACTGCGCGGATAGAAAGGAGTCGTCTCTTTCTGCGGGATCTCTTGCACCTTGCCATAGAGTTCGGATGTGGATGCTTGGTAGAACCGCGTGTTGTCGACGAGACCGAGGATGCGGATCGCCTCGAGGATCCTGAGGGTGCCGAGAGCGTCCGCATTCGCGGTGTACTCGGGCGATTCGAAGGAGACTGCAACATGGCTCTGCGCGGCGAGGTTGTAGATCTCATCCGGCCGCACCTGCTGGATGATCCGGATCAGGTTGGTCGAGTCCGTGAGATCGCCGTAGTGCAGAATCATCTTGCGGTCCTGCGCATGCGGGTCTTGGTAGAGATGGTCGATGCGGGCGGTATTGAACATCGACGACCGCCGCTTGATACCGTGGACTTCATAGCCTTTCTCGAGCAGGGACTCCGCCAGATACGCGCCGTCCTGCCCGGTGATGCCTGTTATCAGTGCTTTCTTCATGGTGCGATCAGTTCCAAGGGGAGACGAAAGCATAGACCAAGACGGTCGGTGCACGTTGACGGAATTAACAGTCGGCCATATATCGCCGATGCATGGCGCGCAGAGCGCCACCAGGTTCTTGCGTTGCAAGTGGCTTGCCGATGACGGGCGGATTCTGTGCGCGCCAGATCGGATAGAAGTCCTCAGAAGCGCATCGGCGCAACACTGTGTCACAGTCGGTTATAACCGAGGCGGGCGATCGAGTACGCATAGCCGATCAGCGGCGTGGCGAGCAGTGGGTCTCGTCACCAGTACGGCGAAGTTCTGTTGGGACGCCGGTTGTGACTGTAGCGACACCACACCCTCAGCGGACATCACCCGTAGCTCTGCCCAAGTCATTCGCTCGTCGTACGACGGCCAGCAGCCACGGTCCGCAGGGTCGGAAACCTGATCTGACCGCAGACGAACAGGACCGTCGATCACTTTCCGGCTGATGGCGAAGAATACTGCCGGAATCTCGAGTTCACGTAGCACCGGATATCCCGAGAACCACTTATCCGCGCATCCGTCGTCAATGGTAATCAGCACGCTCTTTCTGCTGCCCCTGAACTCGCGTCCGCAGGTTGTGCGGAACTCATCGAAGCTCAGGAACCGAAATCCCGCCGCTCAGGGCCTGCAGGTGGTCACGAAAGAGTTCAGGACTTGATGTAAAAGGGCCGTCCTGTCCGGTCTTGCCACCTACGGACGCGCGGAGGAAATCCAGGTCTTCCTGGACTCGTTACGATCCCAGTGTTTCCGCTCTTTCGAATTGGTCGTGGTCGATCAGAACCCGGACGAACGGATCTGCCCCTTCCTCGAGCGTGCATGTGCCGGGTCCATAGAGGCGGTTCGGCTGTTGCAGGATTCTCCTAATCTCTCGTTGGCGCGCAACGCCGGGCTCCATGTGGCGCGCGCAGAATTCGTCGGATTCCCGGATGACGACTGCTGGTACGAACCCGAAACGCTCTTTCGTGTCCACGAGTTCCTTACATCTGCACCGACAGTCGACGGCGTCGTGGCGAGGTGGGTTGACGTAACCCCGGACCCCGATAGCGGATCCCCAAGACGTTTGAGCCTGGAAACGTGGCGGAGGTTCCGTGGCGGCGACGCGAGTTCGATTACCTTGTTCCTGCGCCGCAGTCTGGTCAAGACCCTTGGCGGATTCGATTCGAGGCTGGGTGTGGGCCAGTGGTACGGCGCTGGAGAGGAAACCGATCTGCTGCTCCGACTCCTGGCTGCAGGTGCCGATATCCGGGTTCTGTCGACTGCACGCGTGCGACATGCCCCACCGCTTTCGACTGGTCGCCTTTCCAGTGACCAATGGCAGGCAAAACGGCGCCGGGAGCGCGGAGTCGGGGCCCTTTACGTAAAGCACCGCCTGTCGCCCTTTGTCATCGCCAGGGGGCTGCTTGCCCCGCTGATGATGAACTTCATACCGCGTGCTTCGAGTTCGGCCACGAATGGCTTCGCGCTGGGTCTGGCTTCGACCCTCGGAAGATTCGAAGGTATGCTCCACTGGATTGTCCGTGAAGGCCGGGACCGGATCTGAGGCTTCCCCTTCTCCGCCTCTCAAGAAAACGTTCTGTAAGTCATTGATTTTTCTTACGGAACACCGGGTCCATATGCGGGCCTGAATTGCTCAGAGGCGGCATGAGAATATCAGCAAGCCTGTGCTCCTTCCTTTGGGCAGGTTCAAGATGAAGCTGGTTGTACTCACACACTACATCACCTCATATCGAATCTCCACGTTTGTTGCCCTCGGCCGGAAGGTCGATCTCACGCTCCTGCTGTCTTCCAGCCTCTCCGATCCGAAGCTCAACGAGACGGGATTGAATATTCGCATCCTGCCAAGCCTTCTAATTCAACGGCGGCGCCGGCATCCGAACGGCTATATCGAAACCTATCAACTGCACATCCCTCGTGGCGTTTATGGTGCCCTCGAGGCTATCGATCCGGATGTGATCCATGCGCACGAATTCGGGCTGCGAACGCTGATGGCGACGGTCTACAAAACCGTGCACCGGAAGCCGATGGTTATTCACGCGGACTTGTCGGGGGAGACCGAGCGCAAATGGGGCGTAATTCGCACTGGTGTTCGAAAGATCATCCTCTCTCGCACGGAGCGGGTCGCCGTAAATGGTGCGAGTGGACAACGATATATAGAGAGTCTGGGTTTCCCGGGAAGTCGAATCGACAGGCTTCCTTTCGCCACCGACGTGGAGCTGTTCTCGTCCGTCCGACCGTTGTGGCGTACGGACACCAAGCGCCGCATCCTTTATGTAGGTCGCCTGATCGAACTCAAGGGTCTGGAGCAATTCATCGAAAGGCTGAGCGAGTATCTGGTGGAACGCCCTGCGCTTCGTGCCGAGGTCGTGATCGCCGGCGGCGGGGACCGAGAGAGTGCAATACGTTCGATGCCACACGCGGCGAACCTGGAGTTGACGATGCTTGGGATCGTGGCTTACGAGAGCCTTGGCGAAGTCTATGCCCAGGCAGGATACTCTCGTCCTGCCTACACTAGGCGACACTTGGGGGCTCGTCATAAACGAGTCAATGTCCGCGGGGTTGCCGGTGCTTGGCAGCATCTTGAGTCAGGCCGCTGTCGAGCTTGTGACGGATGGTCAAAACGGCTGGCTATTCGATCCTCGCTTGGCGAGCGACACGACTGCGGCGATCGGACGATTCTTCGACACGCCGGTCGCCGAGTTGCGCGGCATGGGCGAGAAAGCGCGCCAGACGGCCCTGGCCATTACTCCGGACCGGGTAGCTCAACGCTTTGTCGAATCTTGTGAACTTGCGCTGCGTCAACAGCGCAAGGCGAAGTGAGTGAGGTCAGATCGCGACGTTCTCCCCGAATTCCACGCTGA
This sequence comes from Burkholderiales bacterium, assembly GCA_003577305.1. Lineage (GTDB taxonomy): Bacteria > Pseudomonadota > Gammaproteobacteria > Burkholderiales > Burkholderiaceae_E > Zeimonas. Next base: position 6,395 of record QEVL01000021.1, on the reverse strand, counting down.
TCCACAACCATCGGCAAGGGCAAGGCTCGCCAGCCCTACGAGTTCGGCGTGAGGGCGAGCATCGCCGTCACGCACCGGCGCGGATTGATCGTCGGGGCACGCGGAAACAGCTCATCGTGGAGCACGGCTATCACGGCGTCGATGCGGGCAACCCGGCGGTGGCTGCCCAGGGCGATCGCCCGTGGGCGCGTCGGGCGATTTTTTCGCCCTCGGCTCTGCGGAGCCGCAGTGGCTTCTCGCTCGTCAGCGCTCCCGCAACGCCTCGCTCGCCCGATTGAGCGGCTTGACGAGGTACTGCAGCACGGTCTTGCGGCCGGTGAGCATTTCCACGCTTGCGGTCATGCCGGGAATGATCGGCAGCACCTGCCCGTTGGGGGTGGTGAGCGAATTCGAGGTCGTGCGCACCAGCACGCGGTAGTACGAATTGGCTTCGTCGGCCACGTCGGCCACCGGGGTGCCGGCGCGCCGTTCGTCGCGCAGCGTATCGGGGCTGATGTTCTCCACCGTGCCGTCGAGCCCGCCGTAGATCGCGTAGTCGTATGCGCTGATCTTCACCACCGCCTTCTGGCCCGGGTGGATGAACGCCACGTCGGCCGGCCGCACGTAGGCTTCGATCACCAGCGTGTCTTCGGTGGGCACGATCGTCATGATCTCCTGGCCGGCCTGCACCACGCCGCCGATCGTGTTCACGCGGATGCTCTTCACCGTGCCTTTCATCGGTGAGCGGATCTCGGTGCGCTGCGCGGCGTCGGCGCGCGCGACCAGGGTCTCGCGTGCCTGCGCGAGCTCGGATTCGAACCTGATCAGGTCGGCGGCCGCGTCGGTGCGGAACTTGTTCTGCCGATCGGCCATCTGCAGCGCAAGGTCGTTGCGCTGGCGCTTCAGGCGCAGCAGTTCCACCTCGGAAACGAGGCCGCGGCCCACCATCGGCTCGGTGATCTCGATCTCGCGATCGAGCAGCCGCATGCCGTTGCGCAGCGCCTCCACGCTGTCGTCAAGCGCGCGGCGCCGCGCATTGTAGGCTTCAGTTTCACGCCGGATCAGTTCGTGCGCGCTGCGCACCTCCGCCGGAAACTCCAGCCGGCCGCCGTATGCTTCGGCGCGCGCGCGCGCGGCCGATGCGGCCAGCGCGTGCGTCTTGGCCTGCAGTTCGCGCAACAGCGCGGTGGCGCGCGTGTCGTCGATGCGCAACAGAAGCTGGTCTTTCTCCACGCTGTCGCCTTCGCGCACCCGCATCTCGGTGAGCACGCCCGGGTCCAGGCTCTGTATCACCTGCTCCTTGCTCGACGGCACCACGCGGCCCTGGCCGCGCGTGACCTCCTCGAGTTCGGAAGCTGCGGCCCACCAGACGAAGCTGCCGACCACGGCGAACATCAAGCCGATCGACAGGAACACCAGCCACGGGCGTTCCTGGCCCAGCAGCGTCGACCGACTCACGACACCGCCTCCGCAGCCGGCACCGTGATGCCTTTCTGCAACTGTTCGATCACGCGCGCGCGCGGCCCGTCGACGATGATGCGGCCCTGTTCGACGACGATGACGCGGTCGACGATTTCGAGCACCTGCGGGCGATGCGTGACCACCACCAGCGTGCGTTCGCGCCCGCTGCGCGCCCACTGCGCGATCGCGCGCAGGATCTGCTGCTCGGTGCCCGGGTCCAGGCCGCTGGTGGGCTCGTCGAGCAGCGCCACCGCCGGGTCGCGCAGCGCCATGCGCGCCAGGCACACCAGCCGCTTCTGGCCGCCCGACAGCCCCAGGCCGTCTTCGCCCAGCGGCATGTCGATGCCGCGCGGGTGCTGCGCGATGAAGTGGTCCAGACCGAACTGGCGCAGCACCTCCACCAGGCGGTCGTCGTCGCGCGCGCGATCGGCGCGTGCCATGTCGAGGTTCTCGCGCAGCGTGCCGAGAAACAGCCGGGCGTCCTGCGGCAGCAGAGCGACGCTCGCGCGCAGGTCCGCCGGATCGATCTGGCGCAGGTCGATGCCGTCGAGCGTCACCAGCCCCGCGCTCGGCACGTAGAGGCCGGCAGCCAGCCGCAGCAGCGTCGACTTGCCGCTTCCGGTGCGCCCGAGGATCGCCACGCGCTCGCCGGCGCGAATCGACAGGTTCAGCCCGCGAAAGAGCGTGCTGCCCTGCGGGTCGTGGCTGAAGTCCACCCCCGAAAGGCCGATGTCGCCGCGCACCGACTGCAGGCTCAGGTAGCTGCGTTCGGGGTCGCGCTCGCTGGTCTTGTCGATCAGCGCCTGCAGGCCGTCGAACGCGGTGCGCGCCTGCTGCAGGCGCACCGCCAGCCCGGCCACCTGCCCGAGCGGCGCGATCGCGCGCCCGCACAGGATCACCGCGCCGATCAGTCCGCCCATCGACAGCCGGGCGTCGTGGATCAGGTAGACGCCGATCACGACGGTGGCCACCGTGGCAAGCTGCTGCAGCGTGGAAGTCGCGTTGATCACCAGGTTCGACAGGTTGCGCGACTTCATCGACTCCAGTGCCACCGTCTCGGTGTACCACTCCCAGCGCTGCTGCGCGTGCGCCTGCGCGTTGTTCACCTTGAGCGTCTCGAGCCCCTCGACGGTTTCCACTGCCAGTCCCTGGCGCTGCGAGCTCTCCTTCATCGAGTCGCGGATGCTGCGCGCGAGCGGCGCCTGCACCAGTGCGCCGACGATCACCACGGCGACGATCGCCACCAGCGGCACGAGCGCCAGCGGCGCGGCGATTGCCGCGATCACCGCCACGAACAGCAGGAAGAACGGCAGGTCGATCAGCGCGGTCAGCGTGGCCGAGGTGAGCACTTCGCGGATCGCCTCGAAGTCGCGCAGGTTGCTGACGAACGCCCCCGAAGACACCGGCTTCTGGATCAGCTGGATGTCGAGCAGGCGCCGGAACAGGCCCGCGCTGATCTCCAGGTCGGCGCGCTTGCCGGCAGTGTCGACCAGCCAGGCGCGCAGCGTGCGCGCGACGAAGTCGAACAGCAGTGCGCCGATGGTGCCGATCGTGAGCACCCACAGCGTCTCGTAGGTGCGGTTGGGCACCACGCGATCGTAGACGTTCATCACGTACAGCGACACCACGATCGAGAGCACGTTCACCAGCAGCGTGGCCAGCGCCACGTGCAGGTAGTACGGACGCAGCCCCCAAAGCACGCGCCAGAACCAGGCGCGCGCGCTGCGCCGCGCGGGAATCTCCGAACGCATGTCCGGGGCGGGGCGGGCCGTGACGGTGAGGTAGTGGCCGGCGTAGGCGTTCTTCAGGTCGGTCGACGCCAGTTCGTCGGCGCTGGTGACCACGCGATACGCGTTGCCTTCGAGCGCCAGCATCGCCGGCAGGTCGTCGCGCCCGAGTCGCTCGAGCTTGCCGTCGAGCTGCGCGAGATCCAGGCCGGCGGCCGCGAGCGCGCCGCGCAGCGATTCCAGGTTGATGCGGCCGTCGCGCTCGCGCGTGCACTGCGCCTGCAGCGCCACGGCCGACAGCGGCTTGCCGCCCAGGCGCGCGAGCTGTGCGATGCCCTGCAGCAGGCCGTCGGCGACGGGTGTTTCTCGTGCATTCATGGGGAAGTCCGGTCGAAATGCGTTGCGAGTCGGCCCTGTGCGTACTCCATACGGTAGCGCGCGAGCGACTTGTCCACGCGCGACGTCTCGTAGGTGATCTCGGCGCCCGAGAGCTCCGCGAAGGCGTTGAGCAGGTCGAGCAGGTTGCGCCTGCCGACCCGGAACTGTTCGCGGTAGACCTCGACCAGTTCTTCGGCCAGGCCGATCTGGCCGCGGGAGACCGCCTCGCGGCGTTGCGCCGCGCGGTAGTCCTGCATCGCCGAGCGCTGCTGTTCTTCCACCAGCCGCTCCTGTTCGTCCACGCGTGCCCGGGCGCCGATCAGCGCGGCCTGCGCGGCCTGCTCGGCTGCGCCGCGTCCGAGGTCGAACGCGGGCCACGAAACCACCAGTTGCGTGGCGCTCTGCTTGCCCATCGTCGACTCGACGTCCACCCGCAGCATGCGGTCGGCACGCGCCACTCTCACCGCTGCCTGGGCGGCGAGCAGTTCGCGCCGGGCGGCCTCCACCGATGGATGGCCCGCCAGCACTACCTGTGCGGCGCCGGGCCCGGGGTCGGGCAGCGGATCGGGCAGCGTCAGTTCGTTGGCGGGAATCGGCGGCGCATAGAAGCGCGCGAGCGCTTCGCGCGCCGAGGCGATCTCGGCTTCGTTGTCGGCGATCTGCAGCCGCACCTGCTCGAGCCGCGTGCGCGCCTGCACCAGGTCGTAGCGTCGACCGACGTCGATCGACGCGATCGACTCGAAGTCGCGCACCAGCGCTTCGTGGCGCTCGAGGTTGCGCCGGGCGGCCGTGAGCACGTTGACGCCGCGCAGCAGGCGCAGGTACGCCTGGGCTGCGTCGAAGGCCACCGCTTCGCGCGTCTCGAGCTCGCGGCGGGCGAGCGCTTCTTCGCGCAGCTCTTCGCGCTCGACGGAAGCTTCGATGCCGCCCGAAGCCCAGAGGTTCACCCGCATGCGCGGCTGCGCGAGGTTGCTCGCCGCGCCGGCCAGGCGCCGGGTGCCGAGCAGGTCGACGGTGGGGTAGTGCAATGCCCGTGCCCGGGCGATGTCGTACTGCGCGACATTGCGGTTCGACTGCGCCACCGCGATCGCCGGATAGTTGGCCAGCGCGTTGCGAACCACGTCGGCGAGCGACGCGGCAGACGCGACGTTCCAGGGCGCGACGAGACAGGCTGTGACGATGGCGGCGATCCGCATGTAATTGCTTGCTTTCCTCGGCGCGGGGCCGGCAGGCGCGGCGGGGCTTGCGGCAGGCAAGGCACCAGGGACAGGCTTCCGCTAATCGCCCGCCGACCAGGACGCACGCCTGATCGTCGCACGCGGCGCGTCGTGCGACGGCAGCCACGGCGAAGGCTCGGTGACCCCGGCATCGAATGGGTGCCGATCGTCGGGATAGAGCGCGCGGATCCGCTTCACGTAGTCGAGCGTCTCGGGATACGGCGGCACGCCGCGGTGGCGATCGACCGCACGCTCGCCGGCGTTGTAGCCGGCCAGCGCCAGCGTGACGTCGCCGCGGAAGTACGACAGCAGCCACTGGAGGTAGCGCATCCCGCCACGCAGGTTCTGCACCGGGTCGAACGCGTTGCGCACCGCGAACCGCTCGGCGGTTTCCGGCAGCAGTTGCATCAGCCCCTGGGCGTTCTTCGGCGAACGGGCGTTCGGATCGAAGTTCGACTCGGCGCGCATCACCGCCAGCACCAGCCGGACATCGAGGCGGTGCTCGCGCGCCAGGGCGACCACGGTGCCGGCCAGCTTGCTGCGCTGCAACTCGGGGTAGTCGGCGAGCGGGTCGGATGGCGGCTGCACCGCCTTCACGATCGTGGTTGCAGGCGCAAGAACCCGGGCCGGCTCCGGCTCGGGCTCGGTGTAGGCGACGATCTGGTAGGGCGGCCGCAGGCAGTCGGGCAGCCGATCGCGCAAGTCGCTGTCGGCGCCGGCCGCGCGCCGGAACATGGTTTCCGCAATCGACGCATCGCGCGGGCGGCCTCGCCCTTGCGCGTACATCCAGCCGATGCGCATCAGCGCCTCGGGCGAGCCGGCGCGCGCCGCCTCGCAGTACAACTCGTAGGCGCGCGCCAGGCTGCGCGGCACGCCGTCGCCCTCTTCGTGGCGGATGGCGGTCTCGACCAGTTCGTGGGCAGCGTCGGAGCCGAGCGCAGGCGATGCGACCCCGAGCGCCAGGCCGGCGGCTGCGAGCGCCGCCAGCGTGCGGCGAAGCGGCGCGCGTGGTGGCGGGGAGGCGGGGCGGGGCGGGATCATGGCTTCGGCGAGTCGAGTGCGGCGCGGCGATCAGCCGATGGACATAGTGTAGTGCAGGCGGACCGCGGTCGGGTTACCGCGGCCAATATCCGCTGCACGCGCGCTCTTCGCACCCGATCGTTCGCACGCTGCGGCGCGCGCTCAGGGCGTCGTGTCGATCGTGATCGTGAATGCCGCGCTCGGTACACCGACGTTGCCTGCGGCGTCCGTCATCTGCGCGGTGTAGGCATAGGTGCCGTCGACGGGTGCAGTCGTGTCGGTGAAGCTCGCACCCAGCGTGTCGTTTGGCGTAGCGAAACCGATCGACGTGCCACTGCGGAACACCTCGACCTGCGCACCCACGGTGAACAGCTCGCTGAAGGTCAGCACCAGGGTCGGTGAGTTGTCGTCGGTCGTGCCGCCGTTGGAAATCGGCACGTCCGGGGGCGGGACGTTGTCGAGAATCTGCGAGATCGTGACGGTCGGGGCGGCGGTGTCGAAGGGCTGCGAGGCGGAAACCGGCCCGATGCTCGCGTTGCCCGACAGGTCGGAGGCGGCGCCGGCGGGCACCGACACGCTGATGCTGCCGCTGGTGTCGGCCGGCGGCGTGACG
>QEVL01000020.1 GCA_003577305.1 Burkholderiales bacterium | reverse complement strand
CTACGGCCTGCGCAAGCGCGTCGAGCTCGCCCGGGCGATCGCGGTCAAGCCCGACCTGATCCTGCTCGACGAGCCGATGGCCGGCATGAACCTCGAGGAAAAGGAGGACATGGCCCGCTACGTCGTCGACCTCAACGAGGAATGGGGCATGACGGTGATCATGATCGAGCACGACATGGGCGTCGTCATGGACATCTCGCATCGCGTCATGGTGCTCGATTTCGGGCGGGTCATCGCCGACGGCCTGCCGCACGACATCATGGACAACGAGCACGTCAAGCGCGCCTACCTCGGCGTCGAAGACGAAGCGGGAGCCGTCTGAATGCAGCCCGAGTACGGCGACGTCGTCCAGCACGACACCTTCCCGAAGCTGCTGGTGCACAACGCGACGCGCTGGCCGGCGGAGGTCGCGATCCGCGAGAAGGAATTCGGCATCTGGAACGAGTTCACCTGGTCCGACTACCTGGCGCGGGTGAAAGAGATCGCGCTCGGCCTCCACGGGCTGGGCGTGCGGCGCGGCGAGACGGTGAGCCTCATCGGCAAGAACCGTCCCGAGATGCTCTGGGGCGAGATCGCGGCCCACGCGATCGGCTGCATGACGCTCGGCATCTACCACGACGCGCTGAACCAGGAGGTCGCCTACCTGCTCGACTACGCGCAGGTGCGCATCGTGCTCGCCGAAGACGAGGAACAGGTCGACAAGCTGCTCGAAGTCGGCGAAACCGCGTCCGCGCCGATCGAGCGGATCATCTATTTCGACCCGCGCGGCATGCGCAAGTACGACGACCCCAGGCTGATGAGCTGGGAGGAACTCAAGGCGGTGGCCGCGAAAGTCGAGGCGGCCGACCCCGGGCGCTTCGCGGCCGAGGTGGCGCTGGGCAAGGGCGAAGACGTCGCGGTGCTGTGCACCACCTCGGGCACCGTCTCGAACCCGAAGCTGGCGATGCTGCAATCGGGGCCGTTCCTCGCGCACTGCCTGTCGTACCTGCGCGCCGACCCGAAACTGCCCACCGACAACTACGTTTCGATGCTGCCGCTGCCCTGGATCATGGAGCAGGTCTACGCGGTGGCGCAGGCGCTGATCTCGCGCATCACGGTGAACTTCGTCGAGGAGCCCGAAACGCAGATGGCCGACCTGCGCGAGATCGGTCCCACTTTCGTGCTGCTCGCGCCGCGCGTCTGGGAGCAGATCGCCGCCGACGTGCGCGCGCGCATCATGGACGCGACCCCGTTCAAGCAGAAGATGTTCGAATGGGGCATGAAGCTCGGGCTGGCCGCACTCGACCAGCGCCGCCGCTCGAAGCTCGCCGACTTCATCCTGTTCAGGGCGCTGCGCGACCGGCTCGGCTTCACTTACCTGAAGTCGGCGGCCACCGGCGGCGCCGCGCTCGGCCCCGAGACCTTCCGCTTCTTCCAGGCGATGGGGGTGCCGCTGCGCCAGATCTACGGGCAGACCGAACTGTCGGGCGCCTACACGATCCACCGGCCCGACGACGTCGACTTCGACACCGTGGGCGTGCCTTTCGACACCTCCGAAGTGCGCATCGACAACCCCGACGCCAACGGCGTCGGCGAGATCGTCGCGCGCAGCGCCGGCACTTTCCTGGGCTTCTACAAGAACGAGGAGGCCACCCGCGCCGACCTGCGCGACGGCTGGATGCACACCGGCGATGCCGGCTACATCAAGAAGGAGAACGGGCACCTGGTGGTGATCGACCGCATCAAGGACCTCGCCACCACATCGACCGGCACCCGCTTCTCGCCGATGTTCATCGAGAACAAGCTGAAGTTCTCGCCGTTCATCGCCGAGGCGGTGATCCTCGGCCACGGCAAGCCCTACCTGACCGCGATCATCTGCATCCGCTACTCGATCGTCGCCAAGTGGGCCGAGCAGCGCGGCATCGCGTTCACCAACTACACCAGCCTCGCCGCGCAGCCGCGGGTCTACAGGCTGCTGCGCGAGGAGGTCGAGAAGGTCAATGCCTCGCTGCCCGAGCCGCAGCGCATCCACAAGCTGGTGCTGCTGTACAAGGAGCTCGACGCCGACGACGGCGAACTCACGCGCACCCGCAAGGTGCGCCGCGGCGTCATCAACGAGAAGTACGCGGACATCATCGACGCGATCTACTCCGACCGTTCGAGCGTGCACGTCGACACGACGATCACTTTCCAGGACGGCACCACGTCGAGAATCCGCACCGACCTGGTGCTCGAGACCCTGATCGAGCCGCCGCGGCCGTCGAAGCCGGCGCCGGCCGAGCCCGCGGAACTGGAGGCGCGATGAACACCGACCTGCTGGTCCAGCTGCTGGTCAACGGCCTGATCATCGGCACGCTGTACGGCGTGGTGGCGATGTGCTTCGTGCTGATCTACAAGTCGACCCAGATCGTCAACTTCGCGCAGGGCGAGTTCCTGCTGATCGGCGCCTGGGTCTGCTGGTGGCTGCTCACTTCGTGGCAGCTGCCGTTCTGGATCGGCTTCCCGATCACGCTCGCGTTCATGATGGTGTTCGGGGTGCTGCTGCAGGTGATCGTGCTCAGGCCGATGATCGGCGAGCCGATCATCTCGGTGATCATGGTCACGATCGGGCTGTCGATCTTCGTTCTTCAAGTTCTCGCGGCTGGGCCTGGCGATGCGCGCCACCGCGTTCAACCAGCAGGTCGCGCAGAGCCTGGGCATCTCGGTGAAGTCGGTGTTCGCAATGGCCTGGGCGATCTCCGCGATGGTCTCGGCGCTCGCCGGCGTGGTCGTGGGCATGGTCAACGGCGTGTCCTCGGCGCTGTCGTTCTTCGGCATCAAGGTGTTCCCGGTCGTCATCCTCGGCGGCCTCGACTCGATCGTCGGAGCGATCCTTGGCGGGCTGATCATCGGCGTGCTCGAGAACCTCGCCGAGTTCGCCGACAGCCAGTACCTGAACCTGGGCAACCTGTACACGGTCGCGCCGTTCTACGCGCTGATCATCATCCTGATGATCAAGCCGTACGGGCTGTTCGGCACGAAACAGATCGAGAGGGTCTGAGTTGGCAACCACTTCGTCCGCGCTCATTCCCTGCGGCCAGTACAAGACCACGTACCGCAAGGACACCACGATCTTCCCGACGCCTGCCACCCGGGCGGTGGCGATCGCGGCGCTGGTGCTGCTGTGCCTGGCGCCGCTGAAGATCGGCGGCGTCGAGCTGCTCGGCAAGTACGAGCTCAACCTGCTGATCCAGATCGGCTACTACGGCATCGCCGCGCTGGGCATCAACATCCTGGTGGGGTTCACCGGACAGATCTCGCTCGGGCACGCGGCGTTCTTCGGCTTCGGTGCGTTCGCGTCGGCGTGGCTGAGCAACTCGTTCGGCGTGCCGGTGTTCTGGGCGATTCCGCTGGCCGGAGTCCTGACCACTCTGGTCGGCCTGCTGTTCGGCATTCCGGCCGCGCGGATCAAGGGCCTGTATCTGGCGATCGCCACTTTCGCGGCGCAGTTCATCCTCGAAGACTTCTTCGCGCGCGCGAAGTGGTTCACCGGCGGCTCGGCCGGCACGCTGGCGCAGCCGTTCAGCATCTTCGGATACGAGGTCAGCGGCGACCGCGGCTACTTCTACGTGGTGCTCGCCTACGTGGTGGTGATGTACCTGCTCGGCACGAACCTGCTGCGCAGCCGCGACGGCCGCGCGTTCATCGCGGTGCGCGACCACTATCTCTCGGCCGAGGTGATGGGCATCGGCCTCACCCGCTACCGCGTGCTCTCGTTCGGCATCTCGGCGTTCTACGCCGGCATCGGCGGCGCGCTGTTCGGTCACTACCTCGGCTACGTGTCCTCCGAGGCGTTCACCATCCTGCTGTCGATCCAGTTCCTCGGCATGATCATCATCGGCGGGCTGGGCAGCGTGATGGGCACGCTGCTCGGCACCGCGTTCATGGTGCTGATGCCCGAGGGCATCGGGGCGCTGTCGCGCGGCCTCGGTGGCGTGTTTCCGGCGCTCACCGAGGGCCTCGCCTTCGTGAAGGAGGGCGCGATCGGCCTGGCGATCGTGCTGTTCCTCATCTTCGAGCCCGACGGGCTCGCGCATCGCTGGAAGATGATCAAGACCTACTGGAAGCTGTACCCGTTCTCTTACTAGCCACGACCCCCAGAGAGGAGCACTGCAATGAAGGGCAACCTGCTTTCCGCCGCAGCCGCGGCGGCCGTCCTGATCGGCGCCGGCCCGGCCGCCGCCCAGGGCATATTCGTCGGCCACATCGCCGACTACACCGGCGCCACCTCCGACGTCGGCAAGCCCTACGGCCAGGGCGTGGCCGATGCGCTCGCCTACGTGAACTCCCACGGCGGCGTGAACGGCAAGAAGATCGAATTCGAGACGGTCGACTACAGCTACGAGATTCCGCGGGCGATCGCCACCTACAAGAAGTGGACCGGCTCGCAGAAAGTCGCGGCGATCCAGGGCTGGGGCACCGGCGACACCGAAGCCCTCGTCACTTTCGTCGCCAAGGACGAAATCCCGTATTTCTCGGCCTCGTACTCGGGCCACCTGACCGACCCGTCGGGCAAGGGCACGCACGGCTCGAAGCCGGCGCCGTACAACTTCTTCTACGGCCCGTCGTACACCGACGGCTGCCGTGCGCTGGTGCAGTGGGCCGCGGCCGACGCGAAGAAGAAGGGCATCGCCTCGCCCAAATTCGTGCACCTGGGCGACAACCATCCGTACCCGAACGCGCCGAAGGCCGCCTGCGGCGAATACGCCAAGGAGATGGGCTTCGCGGTCGTTCCGCCGATCCAGTACTCGCTCAAGCCCGGTGACTTCAAGGCCCAGTGCCTGAGCCTGAAGGAGTCCGGCGCCAACTACGCGTTCCTTGCCAACACGGGCGGCTCGACGATCTCGCTGCTGAAGTCGTGCGAGACGGTGGGCGTGGACACGCAGTTCCTGGGCAACGTCTGGGCGATGGACGAGAACGCGCTGAAGGCTGCGGGCGACGCCGCCAACGGCGTGGTGTTCGTGGTGGGCGCGGCCGACTGGAAGTCGACCGCTGCGGGCATGAAGACGGTGCGCGAGATCTCGAAGGTCTCCGATCCCTCGGGCAACCAGTACCGGCCGGTGCACTACATGCGCGGCATCTGCTCGGTCTACTACATGCGCGATGCGATGGCCGTGGCCGACAAGGCGGGCGGGGTCACCGGCCCGAACATCAAGAAGGCGATGGAGCAGATGAAGGATCACGTTCCGGCCGAGCTGCAGGGCGTGTGCATTCCGTCCACCTGGACGCCGGAAGACCACCGCGGCACGACGACCGTGTTCATCTACCGCGCCAACTCGAAGGGCGGCGCGCAGAGCATCGAGAAGATCGGCGAGTCGGTGATCCCGCGCAAGCCGGAGTGGCTCGGCTGGTGATCGCTGCCGGCTTCCCTTCCGCGCCACTGGCGTCCGCGGAAGGGAAGCGGCCGGTCGCAGCAGGAAGCGCAACCATGGTCGAAGCGCAAACGAAGCAGGCGGAGCCGGCGGTCGCCGCCGGCACCCCGATCCTGACGGTCAACAACATCGAGGTCGTCTACGACGAGGTGATCCTCGTGCTGCGCGGCGTCAGCCTCTCGGTCCCGCAGGGGCAGATCGTCGCGCTGCTCGGGCCCAACGGCGCCGGAAAGTCGACCACCCTGAAGGCGATCTCCGGGCTGCTGCGCACCGAGGACGGCGAGGTCACGCGCGGCAACGTCAACTTCATGGGCGAGGAGATCGCCAACATGGCGCCCGAGCAGATCGTGCGCCGCGGCATCTTCCAGGTGATGGAGGGCAGGCGCATCGTCGAGGACATGACGGTCGTCGAGAACCTGCGCCTGGGTGCCTACACGCGGCGCGACGGCGAGGTGCGCCGCGACCTCGACATGGTGTTCGACTTCTTCCCGCGCCTGCGCGAACGCACCGGCCTGGCCGGCTACCTGTCGGGCGGGGAACAGCAGATGCTCGCGATCAGCCGCGCGCTGATGGCCAGGCCGAAGATGATCCTGCTCGACGAACCGTCGATGGGCCTGTCGCCACTGCTGGTGAAGGAAGTGTTCGGCATCATCCGCCAGCTCAATCGCGAGCTGGGCATCACCATCCTGCTGGTCGAGCAGAACGCCCGCATGGCGCTGCAGGCGGCCAGCTACGGATACATCATGGAGTCGGGCAAGATCGTGCTCGACGGCACGCAGGCCGAGCTCGTCGACAACGAGGACGTGCGCGAGTTCTACCTGGGCGGCGGCGGCGGCGAGGAGCGCCGCTCGTTCAAGAACCTCAAGTCCTACAAGCGCCGCAAGCGCTGGCTCTGAGCCGATGTCCGCCTACTACGACCTGCTCGAGACCCGCTCGGCCGAGGCGCGCGAAGGCGCACTGATGGCGGCGCTGCCGGCACTCGTTGCGCGTGCCAGCGCGAACGCGCGCGGCTGGCGGGCGCGGCTGCGGGGCGTCGATCCGCAGGCGATCAGCTCGCGCAAGGCGCTGGCCCAGTTGCCGGTGCTGCGCAAGAGCGACCTGAAGGCGCTGCAGGAGGAAGATCCCCCGTTCGGCGGGCTGACCACGGTCGAGCCGGGCCGGCTCGGGCGCCTGTTCATGTCGCCCGGACCGATCTTCGATCCGGAGGGCGCGCGCGAAGACCCGTGGCGCACCACGCGCGCGCTGTATGCGGCAGGCATCCGCCCCGGGCACGTGGTGCAGAACTGCTTCGGCTACCACCTGACCCCGGGCGCGTGGATGGTCGATGGCGCCGCGCGCAGGCTCGGCTGCGCGGTGATCCCCGCGGGCACCGGACAGACCGAGCAGCAGATCGAGCTGATCCGCCGGTTCCGGCCCGACGCATACACGGGCACGCCGTCGTTCCTGCGCATCATCGTCGAGAAGGCGCAGGAACTGGCGCTCGACGTCTCGAACCTGAAGCGCGCGCTGCTGGCGGCGGAGGCGCTGCCGCCGAGCCTGCGCAGCTGGTTCCACCAGCAGGGCATCGAGACGGTGCTGCAGTGGTACGGCACTGCCGACGTGGGCCTGATCGCCTACGAATCGAGCGCGATGGACGGAATGATCCTCGACGAGGAACTGATTCTCGAGATCGTGCGCCCCGGCACCGGCGAGCCGGTTCGCGACGGCGAGGTCGGCGAGGTGGTGGTCACCAGCTTCAATCCCGAATACCCGCTGATCCGCTTCGGCACCGGCGACCTCTCGGCGGTGCTGCCCGGCATCTCGCCGTGCGGGCGCACCAACGTGCGCATTCGCGGCTGGCTCGGACGCGCCGACCAGACCGCCAAGGTGCGCGGCATGTTCGTGCACCCGGGCCAGGTGGCCGAGATCGTCCGCCGCGTTCCGCCGGCGGGCCGCGCGCGCCTGGTGGTCGAGGGCGAGATGGCCAACGACCGGATGACGTTGAAGTGCGAGGTCGACGCCGCGCAACTGGCCGCGGCCGGCGGCGGCGAGGCGCTCGCTGCGCGGCTGGCCGATGCGATCCGCGAGATCACCAAGCTTCGCGGCGAGGTCGAACTGCTCGACCCCGGCAGCCTGCCGAACGACGGCAAGGTGATCGAGGACGCGCGCAAGTACGACTGAGCGCGGCTCGTCGCTCAGACGACCGGTTCGGCCATCATCTCGCCCAGGCGCACGACGCGGTTGCGTCCTTCGGTCTTGGCCTGGTACACGCATTGATCGGCGTGCACCAGCAGCCGCTCGAGCGACTCGCTGTCGTCGACCGGCACGGCGCCGATGCTGGCGGTGAGCACGATCGTCGCCGCGCCGGCGCGCATCGGCGCGGCCTCCAGCGCGCGGCGCAACTCGTCGATCGTGCGGTTCGCGTCGGCATCGCTGCAGCTGCGGATCAGCGCGCAGAACTCCTCTCCGCCGTAGCGACCGAGCAGGCCCGCGTTCTTCAGCGCTTTCTTCAGTACGGCCGCGGCGTGTCGCAGCGCACGGTCGCCGACCGCGTGGCCGAAGCGGTCGTTGACCGACTTGAAGTGATCCAGGTCGATCATCAGCAGGTGATGGACCGTGTCCCTGGCGTGCGGCTCGCGCAGCCGCTCGCGCGAGAGCTCGAAGAAGTGCCGCCGCGAGTGCAGGCCGGTCAGCTCGTCGGTCGTGGCGCGCCGGTGCAGCTCGCCCGAGATGCGCGCGTGCAGCATCATCTGCACGATCATCGCGAGCGCGATCGGGCTCAGCGCGAACGCCAGGACGAAGCCGATCTGTGCCGGGCTCGGCGCGAACACGCCGCCAGCGGTGGCCGGAACGCCGATCAGCGCAGCGACGACGCGCAGCAGGTGGATCAGCGCGTAGCCGGTGAAGAAGGTCGCCAGCGTGCGCACGTAGGGCTGCTGGCGCCAGCTGCCGGTGCGGCGGATCGCAACCACGCAGACGACGCTGCAGGCGAGGTGCAGCACCGAGGTCGCGAGGACGCGGTCGGTGGCGAACTCGGGATCGCTGCCCAGCCAGGCCCACAGCACGGCCAGGCCGCCGAGCTGGCCGCCGAGCAGCCAGGCCGGCTGCACGCGTCCGAACAGGCGCAGCGTCGCATCGGCAGTCAGCACGATGCCGGCCGACTGCAGGCAGTTCATGCCGACGTAGCCCAGCCACTCGGGCAGGCCGCTGTCGCGCAACGCGATCAGGCTCATGCCGGCCCCGATGGCCGCGAGCGCCAGCGCGTAGCGGCGCATCGCCGCAGCGGCGGGCCGGTACATGCGCGCCAGGCCTTCGAACGCCAACGCGCCCAGGGCGGCGGTGCAGCCGCCGACCAGGAAGATCGTGCGCAGGTCGAAAAGGACCGTCGTCATTGCCATCGTCCGGGCAGCGTAGCCTCCCGGTCGCCCCAAGGGGACGACCCGCCGAGGGTGTCCGACGAGCGGAGCATCCGGACGGAGGAGCGTCCCGGTAACGCCGCCGGGTCCGGGTGCGGTGTTGCGCCGACGATGCGGCGAGGCGCGCCCGGCGACGGGTTACCATCGCTGCAACAGGAGATGCCCGTGTCCAGTGCCCCGACCGTCTATGCCTTCGAAGGAATCGTGCCGGTGATCGATCCGTCGGCCTACGTGCATCCGGCAGCCGTGCTGATCGGCGACGTGATCGTCGGCCCGGGCTGTTACGTAGGCCCCGGCGCGGTGCTGCGCGGCGACTTCGGCCGCATCGTGCTCGAGCGCAACGCGAACCTGCAGGACAACTGCGTGGTGCACTCGGCGCCCGACTTCGACTGCGTGATGGAGGAGGAGTCGCACATCGGCCACGGCGCGGTCATCCATTGCGCGCGCATCGGCCGCGACGCGCTCGTCGGCATCCACGCCGTGGTGATGGACACGGCGGTCGTAGGCGAGCAGGCGATCGTCGCGGCGATGTCGTTCGTGAAGGTGGCCGAGGTGATTGCGCCGCGGGTGCTCGTCGCCGGGGTGCCGGCGCGCGTGCGGCGCACCCTGAGCGACGACGACATCGCCTGGAAGCGCCGCGGCACGGCGCTCTACATCGAGCTGGCGCGGCGCGCACTCGACGGCGGAATCGTCGCGGCGCAGCCGCTCGACCGGGTGGAGCAGGGGCGCGGCCGCACGCGCTGGGAGTTCGCCAGCGTGCGCGCGCGCGGCGGTTGAGCCGCAGTCGCGCACGCCGATCGGCGCAACTGCGCCGTCCGGGGCTGGCGCAGCCGGTTCAGGCGTCGACGAGCTCGCCGCCCTCGCGCCGCAGCAGGCCCTGCGCCACCAGCGAATCGGTCGCCCAGCGCAGCGCGTCCTCGTAGCTCATCCCGATCTGCGCGGCCGCGCGGCGCATCAGCAGCGCGTTGCTCACGTGTTCGTGCAGTGCGCGCTCGTCGATGCGCCCGAGGTCGAGCAGCAGGAATTTCACCAGCACTTTCAGCGCGTGGCGCGCGTGGCGCTTCGGATCGGCGCGCATCGCGGCGAGCTTCGCGCGCGCGCGCCCGAGCGCCGCTTCGACCTCGCCGAACATCGGCCCGTGCCCCGGCAGCACGCGCTCGACGCGCAGGCGCCCGATCAGCTCGAGCACCTGGTGCTGTTCGTCGAAGCCCGACTCCCCGTCGATCTCCGGGAAGACGATGCCGAAGCCGTTCTCCCACAAAGCGTCGGCCGAGATCAGCAGCCGCTCGCGCTCGCAGTGAAAGATCAGGCTCTTCGGGTCGTGCCCCGGAGCGGCGTGCACGTCCCAGTCGAACCCGCCCAGACGCAGCGTGTCGCCGGGCTGCAGCGTCGCGTCGTACGCGAAGCGCGGACAGTGCTGTCCGGTCGCGGCGAAGCTCAGCCGCTGCTCGTCCCATTCGGCGACCTCGTCGGCGCTGGCGCGCGGGATCGTGACCGAGCAGCCGAACGCCTCGACGAGCGCGCGGTTGCCGCCGCAGTGGTCGGAGTGCAGGTGCGTGTTGAAGATGCGGGTGAGTGTCGCCCCGGTGCCGGAGAGCGCGCCGCGCACCAGTTCCAGCGTCTGCGCGCTGCGCGTGGCATAGCCCGTGTCGACGACCGCTGCCTCGTCGCCATCGAGGCCGATGATCTGGTTGGCCGACAGCCAGTCGCGCTCGATGAAGCGCAGTGATGCGGGCAGCGGTTTCACGGGCCCGGCCGGCTGGCGCGCCGGGCATGGATCGCGCGCCACACCTCGTGACGCGCCTCGTTGTCCATCGAACCCCAGCGCGCGATCTCGTCGAGCGTGCGCAGGCACCCCTCGCACAGGCCGCTGGCCGGCTCGATGCGGCACACCGAGATGCAGGGAGACGGGATCGGCCCGGCCGCGGATGCCGGCGCTGCGGGTGCCGGGGGTGTGCGGCCGGCGGCGGCCGGCTCGTGCGCGATGTCGGCAGCGTCGTTCACGCCGCCGGCAGCGTCGCTCACGCCGTGGGCAGCGTCGCTCATGCCGTGGGCAGCGTCGCTCATGCCGCGGCCCCGGCCTGCGCGCGCCGGCGCGCGGCGATCGCGTTGCCTGCGCGCGAGGCGCTCGCGCGCCCGAGTTCGCGCGAGATCCACTGGCCGGTGTCGACCAGCGCATCGAGATCGAGCCCGGTTTCGATGCCCAGCCCGTGCATCAGGTAGACCACGTCTTCGGTCGCGACGTTGCCCGTGGCGCCCTTCGCGTACGGGCAGCCGCCGAGGCCGGCGATCGACGAATCGAAGCGGAACACGCCCGCCTGCAGGCTGGCGACCACGTTGGCGATCGCCTGGCCGTAGGTGTCGTGGAAGTGGCCCGAGAGCCGATCGAGCGGCACCTCGCGCGCGACCGCATCGAAAACGCGCTCGACCTGTGCAGCGGTGCCCACGCCGATCGTGTCGGCGATGCCGATCTCGTCGCAGCCGAGGTCGCGCAGCCGCGACGCCACGTCGACCACCGCGGCCACCGGCACTTCGCCCTCGTAGGGACAGCCGAACGCCACCGAGAGCGCGGCGCGCAGCCGCAGCCGGTGCTGTATTGCCGCCTGCGCGACCGGGCGGAAGCGTTCGATGCTCTCGGCGATCGAGCAGTTGATGTTGCGCATCGAGAACGCCTCGCTGGCGGCGGCGAAAATCACCACTTCGTCGGCGCCGGCGGCCAGCGCGGCCTCGAAGCCCTTCATGTTGGGCGTGAGCACCGAGACGGCGACGCCGTCCGGGCGCGGCAGCCGCGCCATGACCTCGGCCGCGTCGGCCATCTGCGGCACCCACTTCGGCGAGACGAACGAGGTCGCCTCGAGCTGGCGCACGCCCGCCTGGAGCAGGCGCGTGCACAGTTCGACCTTCGCGTCGGTGGAGACCGGCTGCTTCTCGTTCTGCAACCCGTCGCGCGGACCGACCTCGGTGATCAGGACCCGGGAAGGCAGTTTCATGGCGGCTCCGTACAGGGGGGCGCAGCGCCCCCGGGATGATTTCGATTCTACTTTGCGCGCTCGGGCGGCTGCTTCAGCAGCCGCGGCCGCGATCGCGCACGTGCGCTCATCCCTGCGGGACGAACTCGACCAGTTGCGCGCCCTCGGCCACCTGCTCGCCGACCGCGTAGCGGATCGCCGCGACCTCGCCGTCGGCGGGCGCGCTGATCGTGTGCTCCATCTTCATCGCCTCCATGACCAGCAGCGGCTGGCCGCGGGCGACTTTCGCGCCGGGCTCGACCATCAGCGCGATCACCTTGCCGGGCATCGGCGCGGTAAGCCGCGAGTCGTTCGCGGCCTCGTGCCCGACGTGGGCGAGCGGTGGCGCGTAGCCGAGCGTGAGCGGACCGTCGGCGGTGAACAGGTGCAGGGTCTCGGCGTCGAGCACCGCGCCGGCTTCGAATGCGTGCTCGCCGGCCAGTCCGCGCAGGCGACGCTCGGTGGGCGACCAGCGCAGTCCGGCGATGCAGATCGTCTCGTCGCCGTCGCGCACGGTCCAGCCGAGCGGCGCGTACTCGACTTCGACCGGGCACGGCTCGCCCGCTGCCTCGAACGGCATCGTGCGCTCGAGCCGCCCCGATGCGCGCCAGCCGTCGCGCAGGTTCCAGGGATCGCGGTATCCGCTCGCGCGCCCGCTCGCGGCGGCCTCTTCGGCTTCGCCGGCGAGCACCGCCGCGGCGGCGATCGCGCGCGCGAGCAGCGGCGGCTTCGCCGGCGAGGGAAACAGGGCTTCGCGCTCGCGCTCGATCAGTCCGGTGTCGAGGTCGGCGCGCGCGAAGGATTCGCAGCCCACCAGCCGCAACAGGAAGGCGACGTTGGTGGCCGGGCCGACCACTTCGAACGCGGCGAGCGCGCGTGCCATCAGCCCGAGCGCGTGGGTGCGATCGCGGCCCCAGACGATCAGTTTCGCGATCATCGGATCGTAGTACGCGGTGATCGTGTCGCCTTCGCGCACGCCGCTGTCGATGCGCACGGGCGCGGGTTCGTCGCGCCCGGCGCAGCCCTCGGCCAGGTGCGTGAAGCTCGTGGCGGGCGGCGTGCGCAGGTGGCGCAGCGTGCCGATCGACGGCAGGAAGTTGCGCTCGGGGTTCTCGGCGTAGACGCGTGCCTCGATCGCGTGGCCGCGGATGCGCAGCGACGACTGCGCGGCCGGCAGCGGTTCGCCCGCGGCCACCCGCAGTTGCCACTCGACCAGGTCGAAGCCGGTGATCATTTCGGTGACCGGATGCTCGACCTGCAGTCGCGTGTTCATCTCCATGAAGTAGAACTCGCCCGACTGCTCGGCGATGAACTCCACCGTGCCCGCGCCGACGTAACCGACCGCGCGCGCCGCCGCGACCGCGGCCTCGCCCATCGCCTGGCGGCGTTCTCCGGTCATGCCGGGCGCCGGCGCTTCCTCGAGCACTTTCTGGTGGCGCCGCTGCACCGAGCAGTCGCGCTCGAACAGGTGCACGCAGTTGCCGTGGCGGTCGGCGAACACCTGGATCTCGATGTGCCTGGGCCGGGTGACGTAGCGCTCGATCAGCACCGCGTCGTTGCTGAACGCGCTGGCAGCCTCGCGTTTGCACGAGGCGAGCATCGCGCCGAACAGCTCGGGGCGCTCGACGATGCGCATGCCCTTGCCGCCGCCGCCGGCGCTCGCCTTGATCAGCACCGGAAAGCCGATGCGCGCGGCTTCGCGCGCGAGCAGTTCGGGATCCTGGTTTTCGTTGTGGTAGCCCGGTACCAGCGGAACGCCGGCGCGCTCCATCAGTGCCTTGGCCGCCGACTTGCTGCCCATCGCCGCGATCGCGTCGGCCGGCGGCCCGATGAAGACCAGCCCCGCCTGTTCGACCGAGCGCGCGAACTCCTCGTTCTCCGACAGGAAGCCGTAGCCCGGGTGGATCGCCTGCGCGCCCGAGCGCTTCGCGATGTCGAGGATCGCCTCGCCGCGCAGGTAGGATTCGCGCGCCGCGGCCGGCCCCAGCCGCCAGGCTTCGTCGCAGGCCGCGACGTGACGCGCCTGCGCATCGGCGTCGGAGTACACCGCGACGGTGCGGATGCCGAGCCTGCGCGCGGTGGCCGCGACGCGGCAGGCGATCTCGCCGCGGTTGGCGATCAGGATCTTGCTGAACATCGGGCGTCTCCGGGTCGGTGGCTTCTACGGCTGCGCGGGCACCCACGAGGGCCGGCGCTTCTCGAAGAATGCGGCGATGCCCTCCTGGCCTTCGTCGGAGGCGCGCGCCGCGGCAATGCGTGCAGCGGTGTCGGCGGCCAGCGCGTCGTCGATCGGCCGCCCGGCAACCTCGCGGATCAGCTTCTTGGCCTCGCCGAGCGCGGCAGGCCCGCCCTGGACCAGGTGGCCGAGCAGCGCGTTCACCGTGCCGTCGAGTTCCTCGGGCACGCAGATTTCCTGCACCAGGCCGATCCGGTAGGCCTCGGCCGCCTCGAACACCTCGGCGGTGAGGAAGTAGCGCCGCGCCATCGACTCGCCCATCGCGCGGATCACGTACGGGCTGATCATCGCCGGGATCAGGCCCAGCTTGACCTCGGACAGGCAGAACTTCGCGTCGGCGCTCGCCACCGCGATGTCGCAGGCGGCCACCAGCCCGAGCCCGCCCGCGAAGGCCGGGCCGTGCACGCGTGCGACCACCGGCTTGGGGTTCTCGTAGATGGTGCGCAGCAGCCGCGCGAGCCTCGCCGCGTCGGCGCGGTTCTCCTCGGGCGTGAAATCCCGGGCGCGCTTCATCCAGTCGAGGTCGCCGCCCGCGCAGAATGCGCTGCCGTGGCCGGCGAGCATGATCGCGCGCACCTCCTCGTCTTCGCCGGCGCGCTCGAACGCGTCGGTGAGCTCGGCGATCATGGTGTCGTTCATCGCGTTGCGCACCGCGGGCCGGTTCAGCCAGACGAGCGCGATGCCCTGGTGCAGTTGCGTCTGCAGCGTTTCGTAGCTCACTTCGAAGGCTCCGTTCTACATGCGGAAAACGCCGAAGCGCGGTTCCGGGATCGGCGCGTTCAGCGCCGCCGACAGGCCGAGCCCGAGCACCATCCGCGTGTCGGCCGGGTCGATCACGCCGTCGTCCCAGAGCCGGGCGGTGGCGTAGTAGGGGTGACCCTGGCGCTCGTACTGCTCGCGGATCGGCGCCTTGAAGGCTTCCTCCTCCTCGGCGCTCCAGGTGTCGCCGCGCGCCTCGATCCCGTCGCGGCGAACGGTGGCCAGCACCGAAGCCGCCTGCTCGCCGCCCATCACGCTGATGCGCGCGTTCGGCCACATCCAGAGAAAGCGCGGCGAGTAACCGCGGCCGCACATGCCGTAGTTGCCCGCGCCGAACGAACCGCCGATGATCAGCGTGAGCCTGGGCACCTGCGCGCAGGCCACCGCGGTGACCATTTTCGCGCCGGCGCGCGCGATGCCTTCGTTCTCGTACTTGCGGCCCACCATGAAGCCGGTGATGTTCTGCACGAACAGCAGCGGGATCTTGCGCTGCGCGCACAGCTCGACGAAGTGCGCGCCCTTGTTGGCCGATTCGGAGAACAGGATGCCGTTGTTGGCGACGATGCCCAGCGGCATGCCCCAGAGCCGCGCGAAGCCGGTGACCAGCGTGGTGCCGTAGCGCGCCTTGAACTCGTCGAACGCCGAATCGTCGACGATGCGTGCGATCACTTCGCGCACGTCGTAGGGCTTGCGCGAGTCGGTCGGAATGACGCCGTACAGTTCCTCGGCCGCGTAGCGCGGCTCGACCGGATCGGCGAGGTCGAGCTGGCGCGGCTTGCGCCGGTTCAGGTTGCCGACGATGCGCCGCGCGATCGCCAGCGCGTGGCGGTCGTCGTTGGCCAGGTGGTCGGCCACGCCCGAGAGCCGCGTGTGCACGTCGCCGCCTCCGAGGTCTTCGGCGCTCACCACCTCGCCGATCGCCGCCTTCACCAGCGGCGGGCCGCCGAGGAAGATCGTGCCCTGGTTGCGCACGATCACCGTCTCGTCGCTCATTGCCGGCACGTAGGCGCCACCGGCGGTGCACGAGCCCATCACCACCGCGATCTGCGGAATGCCCATCGCCGACATCGTCGCCTGGTTGTAGAAAATGCGGCCGAAGTGATCGCGATCGGGGAACACTTCGTCCTGCGTGGGCAGGTTGGCGCCACCCGAGTCGACCAGGTAGATGCAGGGCAGGTGGTTCTCGCGCGCGATCTCCTGCGCGCGCAGGTGCTTCTTCACCGTGAGCGGGAAGTAGCTGCCGCCCTTGACCGTGGCGTCGTTGCACACGATCACGCACTCGATGCCCGCGACGCGGCCGATGCCGGTGATCACGCCGGCGCACGGCGCCTCGTTGTCGTAGATGCCGAGCGCCGCCAGTTGCGAGAGTTCGAGGAACGGCGTGCCCGGGTCGAGCAGCATCTGCACCCGCTCGCGCGGCAGCAGCTTGCCGCGCGCGACGTGCCTGGCGCGCGCTGCTTCGCCGCCGCCCTGCGCCACCTGCGCGATCTTCATCCGCAGGTCGCCGACCAGCACGCGCATCGCCTGCGCGTTGGCCTGGAACTGCGCGTCGCGCGGATCGAGCCTGCTTTCGATTCGGTTCAATTGACTCTCCCTCGGGTGCCTTCGCGCGGCTTCGGCGGCGCGGCGCCCACGCATTGCATCACCAGTTGCGTGTACTGCTCGATCAGTTCGCGCTTGCCCAGTCGCCCGTTTTCCCTGAACCAGGTGCCCACGCCGGTGAGCATCGCGAGCACCGCGAAGGTGGCGATCCGCGCATCGGGCAGCACGAAGGCGCCCGACCCGATGCCGTCGCGCAGGATGTCGGTGAGGATATCCTCGTAGCGCCGGCGCAGTGCGACCACCTGCCGATAGTCGGCGGGTGCGAGGCTGCGCAGCTCCATGTTCGCGACGAACACCTCGCGCCTGCGCAGCGTGTGCGAGCGCACGTGGAAATCGACGAAGGCGCGCAGGCGCTCGACCGGGTCGGCGGTGTCGGGTCGGGTGACTTCCCACTGTTCGAGCAGGTACTGCAGGTGCTCGACCAGCAGTTCGGTGAGCATGCGGCCCTTGCTCGGGAAGTAGCGGTAGATCGAGCCGGGCTGCACGCCGACGCGCCGCGCGAGCTCGCGCAGCGTCATTGCCTCGAAGCCGCGTTCGGCGATCAGCGAGATCGCGGCCTGGCGGATCGCTTCCTCGGTGCGGGTGCCGTCGGAGCCGGTGGTGCGGGCCATGTCGGGGCTCGTGCTTTTCGGGCGGGGTGTCCGGAGGATAGCACGTGAATTGAACGGGCGACCGTTTAATTCCGGGGCGGACGGGCGGCCGCCAGCCCGCGCGCGATGAGCATGCGCTGGATGTCGCTGGTGCCTTCGTAGATCTGGCAGATGCGCGCATCGCGCCAGATGCGCTCGACCGGGAAGTCGGCGGTGTAGCCGTAGCCGCCGTGCACCTGGATCGCGTCGGAGCAGACGCGCTCGGCCGCTTCCGAGGCGAAGAGCTTGGCCATCGCGGCCTCTTTCAGGCACGGGCGCCCGGCGTCCTTCAGCGCCGCGGCGTGGTGCACGAGCTGGCGCGCGGCCTCGATGCTCGTGGCCATGTCGGCGAGACGGAACGACACCGCCTGGTGCCCGAAGATCGGCGCGCCGAACGATTCGCGCTCGTGCGAGTAGCGCAGCGCCGCCTCGAAGGCCGCGCGCGCCATGCCGACCGACTGCGAGGCGATCGCGATGCGCCCGCCTTCGAGCCCGGAGAGTGCGATGCGGTAGCCCTGCCCCTCGTCGCCGATGCGGTTCGCGTCGGGCACGCGGCAGCCCTCGAAGGCGATCTGCGCGGTGTCGGAGGCGTGCTGGCCGACCTTCTCCTCGAGCCGCGCGACCCGGTAGCCGGGCGTGTCGGTGGGAACGACGAACGCGCTGATGCCGCTCTTGCCCGCCTGGCGATCGGTGACGGCGAAGACGATCGCCGTGGCGGCCGTGCTGCCCGAAGTGATGAACTGCTTGACGCCGTCGATCACCCAGTGATCGCCGTCGCGCACCGCGAGCGTGCGCAGGGCCGAGGCGTCGGAGCCGGCCTGCGGCTCGGTCAGGCAGAAGGCGCCCAGCTTGCGGCCGGCGGCGAGCGGCCGCAGCCAGTGCTCCTTCTGCGCGTCGCTGCCCCAGGCGAGCAGGATCGAGCAGACCAGCGAGTTGACCGCGACGATCGTGGACGTGGCGCCGTCGCCGGCGGCCACCTCTTCGAGAACGACCGAAAGCGAGACGTAGTCGAGCCCGGCGCCGCCCCAGCGCTCGGGCACGACGATGCCGTAGCAGCCGAGCGCGGCCAGTCCGGCCAGTGCTTCGGCCGGAAAGGTCGATTCGCGATCCCAGCGCGCCGCGTGCGGCGCGATCTCGCCGCGCACGAACTCGCGCACCGCGTCGCGGATCATCGTCTGTTCGTCGTTCAGCAGCATGGCGTCGGGGCGTGTGTCGGGCGGGCCGCGCGCGCCGGCGGCGCCGGCACGGCGGGTTGCATCTCTCAGGCCAGTTCGATCGCGACCGCGGTCGCTTCGCCACCGCCGATGCACAGCGACGCGATGCCCTTCTTCGCGCCCTGCTTGCGCATCGCGCCGATCAGCGTGACGATCAGCCGCGCCCCGGACGCTCCGATCGGGTGGCCGAGCGCGACCGCCCCGCCGTGCACGTTCACCTTGTCGTGCGCGAGCCCGTGCTCCTTCATCGCCGCCATCGCCACGACCGCGAACGCCTCGTTGATCTCGTAGAGGTCGACCGATTTCGAGCTCCAGCCGGTCTTCTCGTAGAGCTTCGCGATCGCGCCCACCGGGGCGGTGGTGAACCACTGCGGTTCCTGCGAGTGCGTGGCGTGGCCGACCAGGCGCGCCAGCGGCTTCGCGCCGAGCCGCTCGGCGGTGGAGGCGCGCATCAGCACCAGCGCGGCCGCGCCGTCGGAGATCGACGAGGAGGTGGCGGCGGTGACGGTGCCGTCCTTGCGGAACGCGGGCTTGAGCGACGGGATCTTGTCGGGGTTGGCCTTGAAGGGCGATTCGTCCTTGGCGATCGTCACCTCGCCCTTGCGTCCGGCCACCGTGACCGGCGCGATCTCCCAGTCGAAGCTGCCGTCGCTGTTCGCGGCGACCGCCCGACGCGTCGACTCGATCGCGTAGGCGTCCTGCTGCTCGCGGGTGAAGCCGTACTTCGCGGCGCAGTCTTCGGCGAACTGGCCCATCGACTTGCCGCCGCCGTTGGGCGTCTTCTCGTAGGCGTCTTCCAGGCCGTCGAGCGCCATGTGGTCGAAGACGGTCGCGTGGCCGTAGCGGTAGCCGCCGCGGCCCTTGAGCATCAGGTAGGGCGCGTTGCTCATGCTCTCCATGCCGCCGGCGACGACCACGTCCTGGCTGCCGGCCACGAGCAGGTCGTGCGCGAGCATGGCCGCCTTCATTCCCGAGCCGCAGACCTTGTTGATCGTGGTCGCTCCGGTGGAGCGCGGCAGGCCGGCGCCGAGCGTGGCCTGGCGCGCGGGCGCCTGGCCCTGGCCGGCGGGCAGCACGCAGCCCATGATCACTTCCTGCACCTGTTCGGGCTTCAGGCCGGCGCGTTCGACCGCGGCGCGGATCGCGATCGAGCCGAGCTGCTGGCCCGCGAGCCCGGAGAGTTCGCCCATCATCGCCCCGATGGGCGTGCGGGCTGCCGAGACGATGACGATGGGATCGCTCATGGAATCCTCCTGCGGGATGATGGGAAAACGAACCTGGACAAGGATGCGGCATCCGCAACGGGTTGTCGACGACGAGGGGTGCTCATGCCGACGCGGTCGCCGCGGGTTGCGCCTCCACCTGGTGGCGGAAGCGCAGCGTTTCGGGATACGGGAACACGTCGTCGAGCACGCCCTCGCGGATGCGGCGCTGACGTTCCTGCCAGTAGGCGGGATCGAGCAGGTCGGCGTGGTGCTTCATGAACGGTTCGCGCACGCGCGGATCGCCGAGCAGGAAGGTGCCGAACTCCTCGGGAAAGACGTCGTGCGGACCCACCGAGTACCAGGGCTCGGCCGACATCTCGTCCTCGGGCGTGCGCGGCGGCGGAATGCGCCGGAAGTTGCAGTCGGTGATGTAGGCGACCTCGTCGTAGTCGTAGAACACGACCCGGCCCTGGCGCGTGATGCCGAAGTTCTTCCAGAGCATGTCGCCGGGGAACATGTTCGCCGCGACCATCTGCTTGATCGCGTCGCCGTACTCGACGATCGCGTGCTCGCGATGGGCGTCGTCGGCCTTCTCGAGGTAGATGTTCAGCGGCACCATGCGGCGCTCGATGTACAGGTGGCGGATGACGATCGAGTCGCCCTCGTCCTCGAGTTGCGAGGGGGCGAATTCGCGCAGCTCGGCGAGCAGCCGGGGATCGATGCGGTCTTTCGGGAACGGCACGCCGGAGTATTCCCAGGTGTCGGCCATGCGCCCGGCGCGGTCGTGGAACTTCACCAGCTGGTACTGCGACTTGATGAACTCGCGCGAGACCTCCTTGCCGCGCTTGTCCATGATCACCTTGAACACGTACGGGAACGAGGGCAGCGTGAACACCAGCATCACCAGCCCCTTGATGCCCGGTGCCACGACGAAGTGGTCGTGCGAGTACTTCAGGTGCTGCAGCAGGTCGCGGTAGAACAGCGTCTTGCCCTGCTTGTGGAAGCCGAGCATCGTGTAGAGCTCCGACTCCGGCTTCGTGGGCATCAGCGTGGTGAGGAAGCGCACGTACGACGAGGGCACGTCCATGTCGACCATGAAGTACGCGCGCGCGAAGTTGAACAGCGCCTCGATCCGCTCGCTGCCGAAGAGCACCGTGTCGAGGTACAGCCGCCCCTTCGAGTCGCGCAGGATCGGCACCGCGAACGGCAGCAGCTCGCCGTCGTTGACGAAGCGGCCGATCAGGTAGGCCCCCTTGTTGCGGAAGAACAGCGTGCGCAGCACCTGCAGCTGGCAGTCGGCGGCATAGGCGAAGCCGGCCGGGAAGTGCTCGCGCGCGGCAACCTGCACCAGCGAGAGGTCGCGCTCGATGTCGACGAACGGACAGGCCAGGCCGAAGTCGATGATCATCTGTCGCAGCGACGGGCGCCAGCCGGCGGTGAGCGGATAGTAGACGCGCCAGCTCGGCCGGTCGGCCTCGAGGTACTCGGTGGACACGCCGGGGCGCACGAAGATGAAGCCGTTGTGGAAGTAGCTGCGGTGCAGGATCTTGCAGCACACCGAGTTGAAGAAAGTCTCGGCGAGCTCGGGCTGGTGGTGGTCGGCCAGCAGCGCGACGTAGCTGCGCTTGACCCGCGGCCACAGCCAGTCGTCGGCCACGCGCTGGCCGCGCTGGCCGAGCGCGAACTCGGTTTCGAGGCGCTCGACCGCTTCCTGCACGCGCTGGTCGTAGAAGGCGATGCGATCGCGCGCCAGCCGGCGGATGCCGTGCCAGTCGCCGCGCTCGTAGCAGGCCTTGGCCTGCTGCGCGATGTAGCGCGTCAGCCCGAAGTGGCGATCGAAGCCGGCGAGGATCGCCTGGGCGACGATCGCGGGGCGGTCGGCGCTGCGGTCGGGCGCGCTCCTGTCGGGACGCTGGTCGGGACGCTGGTCCACGGGGCCTGCCTGTCGTCGTACGCGGTCGTGCGCGCTACCTGGTCTCGGCGAACAGCTCGCGGCCGATCAGCATGCGGCGGATCTCCGACGTGCCCGCGCCGATCTCGTAGAGCTTCGCGTCGCGCCACAGCCGTCCGGTGGGCGAGTCGTTGATGTAGCCGTTGCCGCCCAGGCACTGGATCGCCTCGCCGGCCATCCAGGTGGCCTTCTCGGCCGAGAACAGGATCGCGCCGGCCGCGTCCTTGCGCAGGCTGCGCACGTCGACCAGCCCGGCGCGCGAGCGATCGCACTGCCGGCCGACTTCGTAGACGTAGGCGCGCGTGGCCATCATCGTCGAATACATGTCGGCGAGCTTGCCCTGCATCAGCTGGAACTCGCCGATCGGCTGGCCGAACTGCCTGCGCTCGTGCAGGTAGGGGATCACCACGTCCATGCAGGCGGCCATGATGCCCAGAGGGCCGCCCGAGAGCACCGCGCGCTCGAAGTCGAGGCCGCTCATCAGCACGTTGACGCCGCGTCCCAGGCCGCCGAGCACGTTTTCGGCCGGCACTTCGCAGTCCTGGAACACCAGCTCGCCGGTGTGGCTGCCGCGCATGCCGAGCTTGTCGAGCTTCTGCGCGACCGAGAAACCCCTGAAGCCCTTCTCGACCAGGAACGCGGTCATGCCGCGCGCGCCGGCCTCGACGTCGTTCTTCGCGTAGACCACCAGCACGTCGGCGTCGGGGCCGTTGGTGATCCACATCTTGGTGCCGTTCAGGATCCAGCGGTCGCCGCGGAACTCGGCGCGCAGCTTCATCGACACCACGTCGGAGCCGGCGTTGGGCTCGGACATCGCCAGCGCGCCGACCGATTCGCCCGAGACCAGCTTCGGCAGGTACCTGCGCTTCTGCTCGTCGGTGCCGTTGCGGTGGATCTGGTTCACGCACAGGTTCGAGTGCGCGCCGTAGGACAGGCCGACCGACGCCGAGCCGCGCGAGATCTCCTCCATCGCGACGATGTGCGCGAGGTAGCCGAGGTCGGCACCGCCGTATTCCTCCGACACCGTCATGCCGAGCACGCCGAGGTCGCCGAGCTTGCGCCACAGGTCCATCGGGAACTGGTCGCTGCGGTCGATCTCGTATGCGCGCGGCGCGATCTCCTTCGCGGTGAACTGCTGCAGCGAGTCTCGCAGCATGGCGATGTCTTCGCCGAGGTCGAATCGAAGGCCGGGAATCGTCACCATCGCGAGGCTCTCCTGCGTGATTCTTTCGTTGCGTTGCTGCTCAATCGAGGACGCCGTCGCGCCCGCGGATCGTCATTTCGGTGGCGGTCATCGTCGCGACCAGTCTTTCGGCCCCGCCGGCGGTGACCGCAAGCGCCTCGCCCTCCACGAGCAGGATCGTGCGGCCCGGCTTGCGCACGCGCCCGACCAGGCGGATGCGCTCGCCCACGCCGGGCGCCAGGCAGTTCAGCTTGTATTCGATCGTCAGGATACCGGTACCCGCCGGCATCACGGTCAGCGCGGCGTAGCCGCAGGCGGAGTCGAGCGCCGCGCCGATCATGCCCGCGTGGACGAAGCCGTGCTGCTGCGTGATCTCGCGCTGGTACGGCAGCACGACCTCGACCTCGCCGGGGACGACGCGCACGAGCTGCGCGCCGATCAGCGTCATCGCGGGCTGGCGCCCGAAGCTGTCGCGCACGCGCTGCTCGAAGCCCGGCTCGGTCGTCAGGGCGGGGGCGGACGGTGGCATGGGCGACTCCGGTGGGCGGCGGGATCGGGGAAGGACAGACGCCAGTTTACGTTAACGTCAACGTCAATCAAGCGGGCCGGCGCGCCTCGAGCATCGTCCGGGCCCGCGCCTCGTGGGCTTCGATTTCGGCCAGCGTCTCCTGGAGGTCGGCCAGTTGTTGCGCCAGCGTCTCGCGGTGCCGGGCGAGCACCGACAGGAAGCGGGTCAACTGGGGCACGGTGTCCGCGGGCGATTCGTACATGTCGACCAGGTCGCGGACCTCGGAGAGCGACAGCCCCAGCCGCTTGCCGCGCAGCGTGAGCTTCAGCCGCGTGCGGTCGCGCTGGGAGTAGACGCGCTGGCGCCCGCCGGCGCCCGCGCGCTTCGGCGCGAGCAGCCCCTGGTCTTCGTAGAAGCGGATCGTGCGCGGGGTGATGTCGAATTCGCGCGCCAGCTCGCTGATGGTGTAGGTCGGCATTCGCGCATGATCGATCACAGTTTACGTAAACGTCAATTCGCAAGGACGCCGAGTTGCTCGAGCCGGGCGTCGACCTGCGGCGCCCAGCCGCGATTGGCCGCCGGGCTGGCCGGGCTGGGGTGCAGGATCTGGTCGATCCGGACCCCGGTGTCGGCGCCGAGCGCCGCCTGGGCGCGCTTCATGGCCCAGGCTCCGATGCCGATCGCCCATTCCGGCCGCAAGGCCTCGATCGCCGCACGCAGGTGCGCGTCGCAGGCCTGCTGCAGCGGTTGCAGTTCGGCAGCCGGGAGCCTCTCGGGGGTGAAGTTGCGCCCGCTCGCCTCGAGGAACACCAGCGGGCAGTAGTTCACCACGAAGCATTGCTCGAAGAACGCCGGGGCGCTGCCGAATCGTTCGGCGGCCCAGCCCCACAGGCGCCTGCCGCTCACCTCCGAGCGCCGGCAGGCGAACCCCTCGATCGGGCGCTTCGGGTGCTCGTCGGCGGGGCGGCGCACCGGCGCGTGCAGGCCCATCCAGTCGCGCACCGCGGCGACTTCGCCGAACGGCACGCCGGTCTGCATCATGCCGAACGGCCCCGGGTTCATGCCGACGAACACCACCCGCTTGCGCCCGGCGCCGTAGCGGCGCAGCCAGGCTTCGTGCGGCGCCCAGGCGTAGTCGAGCGGGTTGTAGACGTGCGCGACCGGCGGACCGAAGCGCAGCGTCGAGACCGCGCGCGACAGTTCCCGGGCGGCGCGGATCAGGGCAGTTGCGGACATCCGGAAAAGAAGGGCGAAGGGCAAAAGGAAAGGGGCGCGGGTTTGCTGCCGCGCCCCATGAGCCGCGAGTGGCGGCTGCCCTTCCTCGGGCGTGCCGGCCCGGGGGCGCGCCGTGCGTCGTTTCGATGCCCGGCGCTTCTGCGACCCGCCCGCCGTCGGAGCTGCAGGCGTCGCGACACTGACCGTCCGCGTCCCGATGCCTTCGGGTGCAAGGCTAGCCCGGAGCACGCCGCCCGGTCAAGGCTCCCAGGCGCTCGAGGCCCGGGTATTCGTCGCGCCGGATCGCGACCTTGCGGGCGTGCGCGCTCCAGGATTCGCCGGCGCGCAGCGCATCGACCACGGCCGCGGCGTCGGTGATCCAGCTGCCCCCGAACAGGGTGACGCCGCGCCGGAACAGCGGATCGGGCACGCAGCCGGCGCCCGGGCCGATCATCGCGACCCGGGTGGCATTCGCACAGTGGCCGAGGATGTGGTCGGCGGTGCCGTTCAGCAGCACCGAGCTGGTGCACAGCACCTTGTTGCACGAGGCCAGTTCGGCGGCGTCGAGGGTGACGCGATAGCCGTCGTGCTCGCCGACGAGATCTTCGCGCAGCTCGATCACGGTGACGCGCGCGCCGGCCGCG
Organism: Burkholderiales bacterium; assembly: GCA_003577305.1. GTDB lineage: Bacteria > Pseudomonadota > Gammaproteobacteria > Burkholderiales > Burkholderiaceae_E > Zeimonas. The sequence continues at coordinate 87,986 of QEVL01000020.1, read as the reverse complement.
GTGCAGCGTCCGAGCAGCGGCCCGAACAGGCCGACCATGCCGACGTGGTCGTCGGCGCGCGGGTCGAGCTCGCCGATCGAGTCGGTGCTCTCGGGCGCGACGTAGCCGATGCGGTCGAAGATGCAGCGGGTCAGCGCGTTGATTGCGGCCATGCCGAGCGTGCGCCCGACAGCGTCGTCGCGCGCGTAGCCGCGCGCGAGCCGCAGTGCGTTGGCGCCCGCCAGCCCGGCGCGGGCTTCGCGCTCGCCGAGCCGCGCCCAGGTGTCGCCGAGCAGCACGAACGCGAGCCCGAGCGTGCCGTCTTCGAGCTCGAGCGCGCAGAACTCGCCGCGTCGCGTGTCCAGCGTCCCGGGACGCGGCAGGTGCAGCGCGCGCACCTGCGGAAACGGTGCGTGCGCCGCGCAACCTTCGAGCAGTGCGATCAGTTCGGCGGCGATGGTCGATCCGGATTTCATGGGCAGGGTGTTCACCGGCGCATCCGGGCCGTCATGATGCGCGCATAGCCGGCCGGTGTCAGTCGCGAAAGCCACCAGGCGAGCCGCGCGGTGGCGCCCGGCAGCAGCAGCCGTCGCTCGCGGCGCGCCGCCTCGTAGATCCGGTCGGCGACGGCCTCGGGCGTCGCCGGCTTGCCGACCAGTGCCTTCGCACCGCGAAAAGGGCTGCCGTCCGGGCCGAGCGCGTGCCGGTCGATGTCGGTGGCGATGAACGAAGGGCAGGCGAGCATGACCGCGACACCGGCGGCGGACACTTCGCTGCGCAGGCTGTCGAAGAAGCCGTGCAGCGCGCGCCCGAGTCCGGCTGCGGCGCCGCTCACGACGACGGTTGCCCCGGAGAATTCGCGCACGTTCGGTCAGGGGCCGCGCATTGGGCCTGGTCGCGCACCGCGCGCGTGCATCCACAGCTCGAAGGCCTGCTCCGACGTCAGGCGCGGCACATAGCCGAAATCGCGCTTGAGCCGCGTGTTGTCGAGCACCGGCCGGTAGCGCAGGAAGCGCACCTGCCCGGGCCCGTACTGCGTGAGCCCGAGTCGCTCGAGCAGCGCGAGCGCGCCCTGCAGCAGCCAGGCCGGCAGCACGATGCAGCGCTTGCCCAGGCGCTCGGCGATCTGCCCGATGGTGAGCGCGCCGTCGCCGGCGAGGTTGTAGACGCCGTCGGGCGCGCCGCCGATCGCGTGCATGATCGCGCCGACCACGTCCTGGTCCCAGACGAAGACGAACGGACTGTCCGAGCCGCGGATCGCGATCAGCCGGGGTTTCTCGAACAGGTCGGTGATCTGGTTGCGGGTGGCCTCGCCGAGGATCGTGCCGATGCGCAACACCACCTGGCCCAGCTCCGGGTGCTCGATGCGATGACGCGCGAGCATCTCCTCGACCAGCCGCTTGTGGCGCGCATAGGCGAACTCGTCGTTGCCGCGCAGCGGCTGGTCCTCGGTGATCCACGCGGGGTTGTCGGCGTGGTATCCGTAGGCCGCGCCGCTCGAGCTGACGACGATGCGCCTGACGCCCGCGGCGAGGCAGGCCTCGAGCACGTTGCGCGTGCCGAGCACGTCGACCGCATACTCGAGTGCGCGGCTGCTGCCGGGGCCGGGCGTGACGATCGAAGCGAGATGGACCACGACCTCGCAGCCGCGCATCGCCTGCGCGAGCCCGGGCGAGCGCACGTCGGCGATCAGGTAGTGCACGCCGGGCACGCGCCGCCCCGGCGGGCATTCGCGCACGTCGCTCGCGAGCACGCCGATGCCGGCAGCGGCGAGCGCGGCCACCAGCTGGCTGCCCAGGTAGCCGCTGGCGCCGGTGACGAAGACGCGCGCCGCGTTCACCTGGCGGGCACCGGCGGCGGCCTGCGGCGCCACCAGGTCGCGAGCGCCAGGCCGGTGAGGACGTGCCAGATGCCCCACCAGGCCGCGACGATCGCCATGCCGCCCATGCCGCCGAAGAAATTGAAGACGAGGATCAGGCCGAAGCCGGAGTTCTGGATGCCCACCTCGATCGAGGTGGCACGGCAGTCGGCCTCCGACAGGCGGGCGAGGCGGCCGATCCAGTAACCGACCAGCAGGCCGAGGCCGTTCATCAGGAACACCACCAGCACGACGCGGCCGACGTAGTCGATGAAGTAGGCCCAGTTGCCGGCGAGCGCGCCGACGACGAACACCCCGAAGAACAGCAGCGAGAGGATCTTGGCCGGTCGCTGCGCGCGCGCGGCCGCCTTCGGAAACCAGTGCGCCACGCCCATGCCGAGCGCAGCCGGGATGCCGAGCAGGAACACGATCGTGACCAGCACGTCGAGCGGGTTCAGGTTCACCGCCGTGAGGATTCGCGCGGTGTCCGGGTTGAGGCTGCCCCAGACCGTCAGGTTCAACGGCGTGAAGACCAGCGACGCGAGCGTCGAGATCGAGGTCATCGTGATCGACAGCGCCGTGTTGCCGCGCGCGAAATGGGTGAGGAAGTTCGAGATGTTGCCCCCGGGGCACGCGGCTACCAGGATCAGGCCGAGCGCGATGCTCGGTGCCGGCTTCAGCACCATGCCGATCGCCCAGCCCACGGCCGGCAGCAGCAGGAACTGCCCGAGCATGCCGATCAGCGTCGCGCGCGGCGCGGCGGCGACGCCCCTGAAATCGGACACCCGCATGTCGAGCGCAACCCCGAAGAGCACCAGCGCGAGGATGACGTTGAGAACGCCCAGCGCTTCCGGGCTGAAGTTCAGCCGGACGAGGTCGATTTCGCTCATCGATCGCGGCTCAGCGGCCCCTGGGCTCTTCGTGCATCTTCTTGAAGTGGATCAGGCCCGGGGCCCACATGTGCCTGACCGGGTCGACGTCGACGTGCACGACTGCGCACTTGCCCGACGCGATCGCGCGCTCGAGCGCCGCGCGCAGCTGCCGCGGGTCGGCGACGCGCTCGCCGTGCGCACCCATCGCCTGGGCCATGCGGTCGAATTCGATCTCGCCGAGGTCGGCCTTGATCGTCTCGTCGGGGCCGAGCGACTTCACGATCATCGTCTTGAGCGGCTTGAGCATGAACTGCTGGTTCATCTTGACCATGCCCCACTGCCGGTCGCACAGCACGAGATAGACCACCGGCAGCCGGTTGCGCACTGCGGTCTCGATCTCCTGCGGGTGAAAGCCCATCGCGCCGTCGCCGATGATGCAGCACACCGGGCGCCCCGGGCGCGCCGCCGCGGCGCCGAGCGCCTGCGCGACGCCGGCCCCGAGCATGCCGAACTTGAAGGTCGACAGCAGCGTGTTCGGCTGCCTCGCCTGCCAGTGAAACATCGTCCAGACCGCCGCGTTGCCGCCGTCGGCCACCAGCACCGTGTCGTCGGGAAACACTTCGCGGCATGTGTGCGCCACGTGCGCCGGGTTCATCGGCACCGAGAAGTCGGCGAGCGCCTTGTCCCAGCGCGCGCGGTCTTCGCGCATCGCCCTGGCGTAGCGCTCGATGCGCGCGCGCCGCTCGTCGAGCCGGATCTCGTCGCGCCGGCGTTCGAGCTCGGCGGCCAGCTGCTCGAGGAACGAGCGCGCGTCGGCGGCGATCGCCAGGTCGACCGGCCGGTTCATGCCGAGCGCCTCGCCGTCCACGTCGACCTGGATCGTCTTCTGGGCGGCCGCATCGCGCCAGTAGGGGGGCTTGCCCCACCAGTCGGTCTCGCCGACGCGCGAGCCGAGGATCAGCATCGCGTCGGCTTCGTTGCGCAGCTTGTGGTTGAGCTCGATGTGCACCATCGGGATCGCCAACGGCGACGACTCGGGCAGCGCGCCGCGGGCTGCCCAGCTGGTCGTGACCGGCGCATGCAGCGCCTCGGCCACGCGCCGCAGGGCGTCGTACGCCGCCGCGTGGACGACGCCGCTGCCCGCGTGGATTGCCGGCGCATCGGCCTGCGCCAGCCACTGCGCCGCGACCGCGACCAGCCCGGGCGCGGCCGGCAGCGGGTCGATGCGCCGGTAGCGGTGCGGCTCCTGCGGCGGCCCGCCGGCATCCTTGAACTTGCCGTTCATGATGCTCTCGGGCACGTCGACGTGGACCACGCCGGGGCGGCCCTCCCAGCTGCGGCGCAGCGCCCTGCGCACGATCTCGCCGATGCGTTCGAACGCGGGCACCGCGATGCTCGACTTGGCGATGCGCGCGATCACGCCGGTCTGGTCGAAGTTCTGGTAGGCGCCGGGCCGCTCGGCGCCGGCGATGCCGATGCGCCGCGCGCTGGTGATCGCGAGCACCCGGTTGCCCTCGGCCTGCTCGACCACAAGCCCCGGCAGCAGGTTGGCAACGCCCGGCCCGTTGCTGGCCATGCACACGCCCAGCCGGCCGGTGAGCCGCGCGTAGGCACCCGCCATGTGCGCGGCGCTGGTCTCGTGGCGCGGCGTGACGATCTCGATGCCCAGCCGGTGCAGCGCCGAGTAGAAGCCGAAGTAGGTGCCGTCGATGATGCCGAAGACTTTCTCGACTCCTTCCTTCTGGAGCATGCGCGCGATCAGTTCACCGCCGCTGATTTCCGACATCGTGTCTCCCGGATGAGCAGCTCTCAATCGATCACGAGTTCGCGGCGCACGCAGCGCACGTCGATCTCGAATTCGAGGCCTTCGATCGGTGGGCGGCACACGTGCCAGTCGATGCCGAGCCGGGCCAGGTCGCGCGGCACGAACTGGCCGGCCACCAGTGCGCCGATCTCGTGCGCGGTGTAGACCTGCACTGCGGTCACCATGCTCCAGTCGCCGCCGAGCGCGGCGGTGTTGCGCTGCAGGCCGTCGAGCACGAAGGCCGCCTTGCGCGCCAGGCCGGCGCGCGAGGTGTCGCGGTACGCGACGATGCCTTCCGGAAACGCCGCGGCCTGCTCCCACTCGGCGTAGCCGGCGATCACGAAGCTGCGCGGACCGGGCGCGTCGGCCGCGTGGTCGGAGGTGGTGAGCAGGCCGGTCTGGGCCGCGCCTACGGGCACCGTGTAGCTGAACGCGTGAAAGACCGGTTGCGCCGGTGCATCGTGCACCGGGCAGACGTTGCTGCGCGCCACCGGGTTGCGCCCGTTGCGGAACAGGCCCCAGCTTTCGAGCACCTCGACCCAGCCGGCGTTGAAGTCGCCGAAGCCCGCCAGCCCCACCGGCTCGGGCGAGCGCAACTCGGCCGCGCACAACGCGGTGAGCGGGCGGTGGCGCTCGCGCAGGTGCGCGGCGATCGCGTCGAACCCTTCGGCGATCGGCAACGGACGTGCGAAGCGCACCCGCACGATCTCGAAGCCCGGCAGCGCGACGACGCCCGAAGAGAAGGCCCGTCCGCCTTCGAGGAAAGCATAGTCCGCGCCGGCGGAATTGTGTATGGTTGCCACCTCTGCTGCCTCGGTCACAAGGGTCCGGTCGGGCGACTATGCGCGACACGGCCAGCCTGCGCAAGCATCCCGGTCAGGTCATGAGCCAGATTCCCGCAACGATGGAGTTCGTCGATCACGGCGCCGGCGGCGCGCCGTCGGTCCTGCGCGCCGGCCGCATGCCGGTGCCCGCGCCCGCGGCGGGTGAGGTGCTGATCCGCGTCGCCTGGGCCGGCGTCAACCGCCCCGACGTCGCGCAACGGCAGGGCCACTATCCGCCGCCGCGAGGCGCCTCGCCGGTGCTGGGCCTCGAGGTGTCGGGCCACGTCGTGGCGCTGGGCGAGGGCGTCGCCGAACCGAAGATCGGCGATGCGGTCTGCGCGCTCACCAACGGCGGCGGCTATGCGCAATACGCGGTGGCGCCGGCCGGCCAGACGCTGCCGGTGCCGCAGGGCCTGTCGCTGCTGCAGGCCGCGGCGCTGCCCGAGAACTTCTTCACCGTCTGGACCAACGTGTTCGAGCGCGGCCGGCTGGTGGCCGGCGAGACCTTCCTGGTGCACGGAGGCTCCTCGGGGATCGGGCTGACCGCGATCCAGCTGGCGCACGCGCGCGGCGCCACCGTCTACACCACGGTGGGCAGCGTGGAGAAGGCGGCGGTGTGCGAACGGCTCGGCGCCGCCGCGGCGATCGACTACCGCCGCGAAGACTTCGTCGAGCGGATCGCCGCGCTCACCGGGCGGCGCGGCGTCGACCTGATCCTCGACATGGTGGGCGGCGACTACGTCACGCGCAACTTCAAGGCGCTGGCGATCGAGGGCCGCCTGGTGCAGATCGCGTTCCTGAACGGGCCGAAGGCCGAGATCGACTGCACGCCGCTGATGGTCAAGCGCCTCACCTGGACCGGCTCGACGCTGCGTCCGCGCAGCGCGGCCGACAAGGCGCAGATCGCCGCGCGGTTGCGCGAGCAGGTCTGGCCGCTGCTCGCTTCGGGCAGGGTGCAGGTGGTGGTCCACGAAACCTTCGAGTTCGCCGACGCGGCGCGCGCACACGAGCTGATGGAGTCGTCGCGGCACATCGGCAAGATCATGCTGCGGGTGGCCGGCGACCAGGGCGCCTGAGCGGGCGCCGGCTTCACGGGTTCTCAGGTCTGCACCAGCTTGCGCTGCCTGCTGATCGCCATCAGCAGGCCCGATCCGAAGCCGAGCGTGACCATTGCGGTGCCGCCGTACGACATCAGCGGCAACGGCACGCCCACCACCGGCAGGATGCCCGACACCATGCCGATGTTCACGAACGCGTAGGTGAAGAAGACCAGCGTGATCGACCCGGCGAGCAGCCGCGCGAAGATGTTCGCGCCGTTGGCCGCGATCACCAGGCCGCGGCCGATCAGCAGCAGGTAGATGGCGAGCAGCACCAGGTTGCCGATCAGGCCGAATTCCTCGGAGAACACGGCGAAGATGAAGTCGGTGGTGCGTTCTGGAACGAACTCGAGGTGCGCCTGCGTCCCGACCGTCCAGCCCTTTCCCCAGATGCCGCCCGAGCCGACCGCGATCGTCGACTGGATCACGTGGAAGCCCTTGCCCAGCGGATCGGTGGAGGGGTCGATCATCATCAGGACGCGGTGCCGCTGGTAGTCGTGCATCGCCGACCACAGCACCGGCATCGCGGCGACGCCGGCGAGCAGGCCGCCGACGATCACTTTCCAGCTCAGTCCGGCGAAGAAGATCACATAGGCCCCGGCGGCGGTCACCAGCAGCGCGGTGCCCAGGTCGGGCTGGCGGGCGATCAGCCAGACCGGGAACGCGAGCAGCACGCCGGCGACGACGAAGTCGGCCCAGTTGCGGGCGCCCTCGCGCTGCTGGAAATACCACGCGAGCATCAGCGGCATCGCGATCTTCATCAGCTCCGAGGGCTGGATGCGCGTGACGCCGAGGTCGAGCCAGCGCCGCGCGCCTTTCGAGATGTCGCCGAACAGCGCCACTGCGACCAGCAGCACCAGGCCCGCCAGGTAGAGCGGCACCGCCGAACGCTGCACCAGGCGCAGCGGCAGGCTCGCGGCGATCCACATGATCGCGAACGCGATCAGCAGGTTGCGGCCGTGGTCCTGCAGCCGGCCGTCGATATCGAGCGCGGCCGAGTACATGTTCAGCATGCTCAGCGCCGCGAGCAGCGTCAGCGCCAGCAGCAACGGTCCGTCGAACACCAGCACGTGCGGGCGCAGGCGCTGCCAGAGCGACGGCTGCTCGTGGATCATTGCTTCGGCTCCGGTTCCGCGACCTGCTCGGGTTCCACGCTCTCGGGCACGTCGCGCAGCTCGGCCTCGTCGATCGGCCGCGGCAGCAACTCCCCGGGGACGTCGCTCGGCAGCTTGCCGAGCAGGTGGAAGTCGAACAGCTTGCGCGCGATCGGCGCGGCGGCCTGTGCGCCGAACCCGCCGTTCTCGACGATGATCGCCACCGCGATCTTCGGATTCTCGACCGGCGCGAACGCCATGAACAGCGAGTGGTCGCGGTGGCGCTCTGCGATGCGCCGGGCGTCGTAGCGCTCGCCCTGCTTGATGCCGATCACCTGAGCGGTACCGGTCTTGCCCGCCGCCACGTACCCGGCGTTGGCGAACGCGACGCGCCCCGTGCCGAAGCGGGTCACGTCGACCAGCGCGCTCTTGACCAGGTCGAGGTAGTCGCGGCGCAGGTCGATGCGGTAGCTCTCCGAGCGCACCGTGCGCCGCTTCTCGTGCGTCACCGGGTCCTCGATCGCCTGGACGAGGTGCGGGCGCATCACGATGCCGTCGTTGGCGAGCGTGGCCGTCGCATGCGCGAGCTGCAGGATCGTGAACGAGTTGTAGCCCTGGCCGATGCCGATCGACGGCGTCTCGCCGGGAAACCACTTCTGCCTGAAGCGCTTGAGCTTCCATTGCGAGGACGGCAGCACGCCGGCGTTCTCGTGCTCGAGATCGATGCCGGTGAGCTGGCCGAAGCCCCAGGGTTTCATGAAGTCGTGGATCCTGTCCACGCCCATGTCATAGGCGACCTTGTAGTAGTAGGTGTCGCTCGAGACGACGATCGACTTGCGCAGGTCGACGGTGCCGTGCCCCGACGGCCTGGAGTCGCGGAAGCGGTGGTTGCCGAGCTGGAAATAGCCGGGGTCCGAGATCGTGTCCTGCGGCGTGCGCACGCCCGACATCAGCGCCGCCAGCGCCATGAACGGCTTGTAGGTGGAGCCGGGCGGATAGGTGCCGCGCAGCGGCCGGTTCATCAGCGGCGCGTCGGGATCCTCGTTCAACGCCTGCCAGGTCTGCGTGTCGATGCCGTCGACGAACAGGTTGGGGTCGAACGACGGGCGCGACACGAAGGCCAGCACGTCGCCGGTCTTCGGTTCGATCGCCACCAGCGCGCCGCGCCGCTCGCCGTAGAGCTGCTCGGCGAGCCTCTGCAGCCGGATGTCGATCGACAGCACCAGGTTCGAGCCGGGGACCGGGGGCTTGCGCGAGAGCCTGCGCACGATGCGCCCGCCGGCCGAGACCTCGACCTCGTCGAAGCCGACGTGCCCGTGAAGCGCGGATTCGTACGATGCCTCGACGCCGACCTTGCCGATGTGGGTCGAGCCCGCGTAGTTCGACAGCAGCTCCTGCTCGTCGAGCCGGCGCTTGTCGTCCGGCGAGATGCGTCCGATGTACCCGACCACGTGCGCCGCGGTCTCGCCGAGCGGATAGTTGCGGAACAGCCGGGCGCTGATCTCCACGCCCGGGAAGCGGAACCGGTTCGCCGCCAGGCGCGCGACCTCCTCGTCGGTCAGGCGCACCTTCAGCGGCACGCTGTCGGCGCTGCGCGAATCCTCGAGCAACCGGCGAAAGCGCTGGCGATCGCGCGGGGTGATCTCGACGATGCCCGAGAGCGCGGCGATCGTGTCGTCGAGCCCGGCTGCGCGCCGCGGCGAGAGCTCGAGCGTGTAGGCCGAGACGTTCTCGGCCAGCAGCACGCCGTTGCGATCGAAGATCAGGCCGCGCACCGGCGGGGCAGGAACCAGCGCGATGCGGTTGTCCTCGGCCTGCGCGTGGAAGTCGGCATACCGGTAGACCTGCAGGTAGACGAAGCGCCCGACCAGCAGGCCGAAGCAGACGATCACCAGGGCCATGGCGATTGCCAGGCGCAGCCGCAACCGGTACAGGTCGAGCTCGGTGTCGCGGACTTCGACCATCGTGCGATCGGCTCAGATCGGCCGGTTCTCGTCGCGGTCGACCGCGCGCCGCTGCGGCGCCAGCAGCAGCCAGTGCGCCACCGGCCACAGCAGCGTGCAGCTGAAGCCCTGCAGGAACCAGCTCCATCCCGGAAAGCCTGCGCCGATGGTCATGCGCACCAGCAGCACCACCAGTTGCGTGAGCAGGAACAGCGGCAGCACGTGCGCCATCTGGCCGGTGAGGCGGAACCACGGCACCCGCCGGTGCATGCTCAGCGCCCCGTACGACAGCAGCGTGTACGCCAGAGCGTGCTCGCCGAGCAGGGCCGCGTCGTGCACGTCCATCAGCAGCCCGAACAGGAACGCGATGCCGATGCCGACCATTCTCGGCTGGTGGATGTTCCAGAAGACGAGCACCAGTGCGAGGAGATCGGGCACGCCGGTCGCGCGTCCCCAGGGCAGCACGTTCAGCAGGAACGCCGAGACGATCGTGAACGTGATGAACGCACGATTCGCCGGCAGCAGCAGGTAGTGCGGGCGCATCTGCATCGCGTCAGCTTCCGCGACGGCGCCGGCGCGAATCGGCAACAGGCTCCTCGGGGGGCGGCACTGCCTGCACCTGCGGCTCGGCCAGCAGGACCAGCAGCAGGCGGGTGCGCTCGGCGTGCGCCGCCGGCTCGACCAGCACGCGCACGAATGCCGAGGAAGCGGTCTCGACCGCGCGCACCGTGCCCACCGGAAGGCCGGGGGGGAACAGCCCGTCGAGCCCGGAGGTGACCAGCAGGTCGCCCTGGCGCACGTCGGCGCCGGTGCGCAGGTAGCGCAGTTCGATCGTGCCCTCGGGCGAACCGCCGAAGGCGACCGAGCGCTCGCCGGTACGGCGGATCTCCACCGGAATCGTGGAGCGCCGATCGGTGACCAGCGTGACTTCGCTCGACAGCGGGTAGACCCGTGTGACCTGCCCGACGACGCCGGATGCGTCGATCACCGGCTGGCCGGCGATCACGCCGCTTTGCTGTCCCTTGTCGAGCACCAGCTTGCGCGAGAACGCGTCACGGGTGTCGTAGAGCACTTCGGCCACCGCCGAGCGGATCGCGGTGCGCTCGCGCATCGCCAGCAGTTGTCGCAGCTGCTGGTTCTCGGCAACCAGCTGCTCGGTCTGCAGCAGCGCGTTGGCGTTGGCCGCTTCGAGGCGGCGCAACTCGCCGTTCTCCGCGCGCAGGCGGTTCACCTCGGCCAGGTATTCGAAGCCCACGCCGATCAGGTCGCGCGGAACCAGCAGCGTGCGCTGCACCGGATACAGCACCGTCGCGATGCCCTGGCGCAGTCGCCCGAGCACGTCGAGCCTGGAGTCGACGACGAGCAGCGCGATCGCGAGCAGCGAGAAGAACAGCAGCCGGGCGTTTGCGGACGGGCCTTGCTTGAAGAACGGCGGCGGGCTGTGGTCCACTCCCGGAAAGCCTCGCGGACGCTACGAGGGCCTGCGGGCAGGCCCTACTCGCTGGTGAAGATGGTGCCGAGTTTTTCCATGCGCTCGAGGGCCATGCCGCAGCCGCGCACGACGCAGGTCAGCGGGTCTTCGGCCACCAGCACGGGAAGGCCGGTCTCCTCGATCAGCAGGCGGTCGAGGTCGCGCAGCAGCGCGCCCCCGCCGGTGAGCATGATTCCGCGCTCGGTGATGTCGGCGCCCAGTTCGGGCGGCGTCTGCTCGAGGCCGATCTTCACCGCCGAGACGATCTGGTTCAGCGGATCGGTGAGCGCTTCGAGGATCTCGTTCGAGGTGATCGTGAAGCTGCGCGGAATGCCCTCGGAGAGGTTGCGGCCCTTCACTTCCATCTCGCGGATCTCGGAGCCGGGAAACGCCGAGCCGATCGTGTTCTTGATCGCCTCGGCCGTGGGCTCGCCGATCAGCATGCCGTAGTTGCGGCGGATGTAGTTGATGATCGCCTCGTCGAACTTGTCGCCGCCCACGCGCACCGAGCCCTTGTAGACCATGCCGCCGAGCGAGATGACGCCCACCTCGGTGGTGCCCCCGCCGATGTCGACGACCATCGAGCCGGCCGCCTCGGACACCGGCAGGCCCGCCCCGATCGCCGCGGCCATCGGCTCCTCGATCAGGAACACCTGCGAGGCGCCTGCGCCGAGCGCCGACTCGCGCAGATGATGATGCGCGGGCTCGGCGAGAACAGCCGCGACTCGTGCACCATCTTGATGAACTGCTTGAGCATCTGCTCGGTGACGGTGAAGTCGGCGATCACGCCGTCCTTCATCGGGCGGATCGCCTCGATGTTGCCGGGCACGCGGCCGAGCATCTGCTTGGCTTCGGAACCCACAGCGGCGATCGTGCGCTTGCCGCTGGGGCCGCCTTCCTGGCGGATCGCGACGACCGACGGCTCGTTCAGCACGATGCCCTTGCCGCGCACGTAGATCAGCGTGTTGGCCGTGCCGAGGTCGATCGCCAGGTCGGTGGAGAAATATTTGCGCAAGAAACCGAGCATTTCGCTTCCGTGCAGTGTCGAAGGTTTCGCTCGTACGCGGCGAACGATCGTGCCGTCTCCTTGGCGAGCCCGGGTGCGACGGCCGTCCTGCTGCAGCGCAAAAGACTTCTAAACTGGCGTTGAATGATACCGTATAATTCCTTGCAAACACGGCGGTTTTTTCGTGGGCCGACCGTCGATGCGGGGCCTCGCGGCAGGCGCCGCACGCTGGCTTCCCCACCATTTCTCCCGCATCGATCCATGTCCCTGACCCTCGACGACGTCCAGCGCATCGCGATGCTCGCCCGCATCGGCCTGGGCGAGCAGGAGGCGGTGCGCACCTGCGCCCAGCTCGAAGCGGTGTTCGGGCTGATCGAGCAGCTGCAGTCGGTCGACACGCGCGGCGTCGAGCCGATGACGCACCCGGGCGAAGCGGGCTTGCGGCTGCGCGACGACGTGGCCGACGAGCCGCAGCGGCGCGAGGAATACCAGGCAGTGGCGCCCAGCGTGGAGCGCGGCCTGTACCTGGTGCCGCGAGTGATCGAGTGAGCGCGCGATGAGCAGCGCAGCCGACTCGCTGCGTGCGCTCGCCGCGCTGCTCGAGCGCGGCGAGGCTTCGGCGCTCGAGCTCGCCGACGAACGGCTCGCGCGCATTGCGGCCAGCGACCTGAACGCGTTCATCGACGTGCAGCCCGAGCTCACCCGCGAGCAGGCGCGCCAGGCCGACGCGCGGCGGGCGCGCGGCGAGCGCGGCGCGCTGCTCGGCGTGCCGCTCGCGCACAAGGACGTCTTCGTCACGCGCGGATGGCGCTCCACCGCGGGCTCGAAGATGCTCGAACACTACGTCAGCCCCTTCGACGCCGCGGTGGTCGAGCGGCTGGCGGCGGCCGGCGCGGTGTGCCTGGGCAAGACCAACTGCGACGAGTTCGCGATGGGCGGCTCCAGCGAGCACTCGTACTTCGGGCCGGTGCGCAATCCCTGGGATCGCGCGGCGATTCCGGGCGGCTCCTCGGGCGGCTCGGCCGCCGCGGTGGCCGCCGGCCTCGCGCCCGTCGCCACCGGCACCGACACCGGCGGCTCGATCCGCCAGCCGGCCGCGATGTGCGGCGTCACCGGCATCCGGCCGACCTACGGGCGCGTGTCGCGCCACGGCATGATCGCGTTCGCGTCCAGCCTCGACCAGGCCGGGGTGATCGCGCGCAGCGCCGACGACTGCGCAACGGTGCTCGGCGCGATCGCCGGCTTCGATCCGCGCGACTCGACCAGCGCCGAGCGCGCGGACGAGGATTTCGGCCGCGAGCTCGGCCGGCCGATCGAGGGCCTGCGCATCGGCGTGCCGCGCGAGTTCTTCGGAGCGGGCCTGGCCGCCGACGTGCGCGCGCCGGTCGAGGCCGCGATCGAGGAATTCCGCAGGCTCGGTGCGGTGCTCGTCGACGTGTCGCTGCCGCAGACCGAGTTGTCGATTCCGGCCTACTACGTGATCGCCCTGGCCGAGGCCTCGAGCAACCTCAGCCGTTTCGACGGCGTGCGCTACGGCCATCGCGCGGCGCAGCACTCCGACCTTCTCGACATGTACTGCCGCACCCGCGCCGAGGGCTTCGGCGCCGAAGTGAAGCGGCGCGTGCTGGTGGGCACCTGGGTCTTGTCGCACGGCTACTACGACGCGTATTACCTGCAGGCGCAGAAGCTGCGCCGCCTGGTCGCCGACGACTTCCGCCGCGTGTTCGAGACGGTCGACCTGGTCGCCGGGCCGGTCGCGCCCACCGCGGCCTGGGACATCGGCGCGATCGTCGACGACCCGGTGGCGAACTACCTCGCCGATGTCTACACGCTGCCGGCTTCGCTCGCCGGGTTGCCCGGCATGTCGCTGCCGGCGGGTTTCGGGCAGCGCGGGCGGCCGGTGGGCCTGCAGCTGATCGGCCGCCGCTTCGACGAAGCGCGGCTGCTCGGCGCGGCGCACGGTTTCCAGCAGGCCACCGACTGGCATCTGCGGAGGCCCGCATGATCGCCAGGGCGCTGCCGCTGCTCGCGCTCGCGCTGGTGCTGGCGGCGCTCGGCGCCTGCGGCCTGATCGCGCCCGGCCCGTCGGTGCGGCCCACTCCGATCGCCGACCGGCCGATCGATCTCGACGGCAGCTGCAACCAGACCGAGGAAGACGGCTTTCGCGAGAACGCGCGGCTGGTGGTGCGCGCCAACCAGGTGCGGGCGCTGTCGTGGCAGATGCAGATCGGCAACCGCGGCAGCTGCAGCTTCGAACTGGCGTCGTTTCGCCAGACCCGCAGCCGGCCGCACGTCGAACTGCTCGAGCGCGACGGCAGCGGATGCAAGCTGATGATCTGGCAGGATCCGCGCCGGATCACGATGGGCCACGCCGGCTGCGAGAGGCATTGCACGCCGGGGGTCTACGACAAGGCCTGGCCGGTGATGTTCGATCCGGCCAGTGGCGGCTGCGCGCGGGCGTGACGCCGCGCTCTTCGGGCGATACGGGCACGACACGCATGCAGTGGGAAATCGTCATCGGCTTCGAGACGCACGTGCAGCTGGACACGCGCTCGAAGATGTTTTCCGGCGCTGCCACCGCGTTCGGCGCGGAGCCGAACACGCAGGCCTGCGCGATCGACCTGGCGCTGCCCGGCGTGCTGCCGGTGGGCAACCGCGCGGCGGTCGAGTGCGCGATCCGCTTCGGGCTCGCGGTGGGCGCGAACATCGCGCCGCGCTCGGTGTTCGCGCGCAAGAACTACTTCTATCCCGACCTGCCCAAGGGCTACCAGATCAGCCAGTTCGAGACCCCGGTGGTTGCCGGCGGCGGGCTCGCGATCGCCTGGCAGCCCGACGGCGAGGGCGCTGCGCAGGAGCGCTTCGTGCGCCTGACCCGCGCGCATCTCGAAGAAGACGCGGGCAAGTCGCTGCACGAAGACTTCCACGGCATGTCGGGCATCGACCTGAACCGCGCCGGCATGGCGCTGCTGGAGATCGTCACCGAGCCCGACATGCGCTCGGCGAAGGAGGCGGTCGCCTATGCGCGCGCGCTGCACGGCCTGGTGGTCTGGCTCGGCATCTGCGACGGCAACATGCAGGAGGGGTCGTTCCGCTGCGACGCCAACGTGTCGGTGCGGCCGCTGGGGCAGGCGCAGTACGGCACGCGCTGCGAGATCAAGAACCTGAACTCGTTCCGTTTCCTCGAGCGCGCGATCGACTACGAGGCGCGGCGCCAGATCGAACTGATCGAGGACGGCGGACGCGTGGTGCAGGAGACGCGGCTCTACGACCCCGATCGCGACGAGACGCGCTCGATGCGCAGCAAGGAAGAGGCGCACGACTACCGCTACTTCCCCGATCCCGACCTGCCGCCGCTGGTGATCGAGCCGCAGTGGATCGAGCGCGTGCGCGCCGCGATGCCCGAGCTGCCGGCGGACATGCAGCGCCGCTTCGTCGGGCAGTACGGCCTGGGAGCCTACGACGCGACCACGCTCACCGCGTCGCGCGCGGTCGCCACCTACTACGAGGCGGTGCTCGACGCGCTCGCCGGCAGCGCGGTCGCGGGCCGCGACAGCCTCGCGGCGCTGGCCAAGAGCGCGGCCAACTGGGTGATGGGCGAGCTCGCCGCCGCACTGAACCGCGACGACCTCGCGCCCGGCGACTGCCCGGTCGCGCCGGCGCAGCTCGCGCGGCTGATCGAGCGCATCCACGACGGCACCATTTCCGGAAAGATCGCCCGCGACGTGTTCGCCGCGATGTGGGCCGAGCCTTCGGCGGAGGCGGATGCTGCCGACCGGATCATCGATGCGCGCGGCCTGCGCCAGATCAGCGACAGCGGCGAGCTCGACGCGATCGTGGCGCAGGTGATCGAGGCCAACCCGAAGTCGGTCGAGGAATTCCGCGCCGGCCGGGAGAAGGCCTTCAACGCGCTGGTGGGCCAGGTGATGAAGGCCACGAAAGGCAAGGCCAATCCGCAGCAGGTGAACGAGCTGCTCAGGCGCAGGCTCGGCTGAGCGTCAGGCGGCGACGCGCACCCCGTAGCGCACGCGATACGCGGCCACGCTGTCGCGATGCGCCGCGATGCCGGCGCCGCTCGCTTCGGTGGAGCCGAGGTAGTCGAGCAGGTCGGCCAGCGTGGCGATCGACAGCACCGGAATTCCGTAGAGCCGCTCCGCTTCCTGCGCCGCCGACAGCTCGCCGATGCGCTCGGCGTCTCCACTGCGCTCCTGGCGATCGAGCGCGATCAGCACCGCCGCGGGCTCGGCGCCGTGCGCCCGGATCAGCTCGACCGATTCGCGCACCGAGGTGCCGGCGCTGATCACGTCGTCGACGATGACGACGCGGCCGGCGAGCGGTGCGCCGATCAGCGCGCCGCCTTCGCCGTGGTCCTTGGCTTCCTTGCGGTTGAAGGCGAATGCCACGTTGCGCCCGCCTTGCGCGAGCGCGACCGCGGTGGCGCTGGCCAGCGTGATTCCCTTGTAGGCCGGGCCGAACAGCATGTCGAAGCGCACCCGGCCGCTGCGCTCGGCGGCGAGCAGCGTGCGCGCATAGAACTGCGCGATCTGCCCGAGCGAGGCGCCGTCGTTGAACAGCCCCGCGTTGAAGAAGTACGGCGACAGCCGCCCCGCCTTGGTGCGGAACTCCCCGAAACGCAGGATGCCGTTATCGACGGCGAACCGGATAAACTGCGCGCGCAGATCGTCTGCCAAGGAACCACCTCCGCAACCTACGGATTCGATCGACGCAATGATACGGGTCGTGACGCTGAACCTGAACGGCATCCGCTCGGCTGCGCGCAAGGGCTGGCTCGAATGGGCGGCGGCGCAGCGTGCCGACGTGCTGTGCGTGCAGGAAGTCAAGGCGCAGGATGCCGACCTCGACGAGACGCTGCGCGAAGTGGCCGGCATGCGCGGCCACTTCCACCTCGCGCAGAAGAAGGGTTACAGCGGGGTCGGCCTATACAGCCGGCGTCGGCCAGAATCGGTGCGCACCGGCTTCGGCAGCGCCGAGTTCGACGCCGAGGGCCGCTACCTCGAGGCCGACTTCGGCGCCTTCACCGCGATCTCGGTTTACCTGCCGTCCGGGTCGAGTTCGCAGGAGCGGCAGGCGGCGAAGTTCCGCTTCATGGCCGAATTCGAGCCGCACCTGCGCGAGCTGATCGCGAGCGGGCGCGAGCTCATCCTGTGCGGCGACTGGAACATCGCGCATCGCGAGATCGACCTGAAGAACTGGCGCGGCAACCGGAAGAACTCCGGCTTCCTGCCCGAGGAGCGCGCCTGGCTCACCGCGGTGTTCGACGAGCTCGGCTTCGTCGACGTGTTTCGCCGGCTCGATCAGCGTCCCGGGCAATACACCTGGTGGAGCAACCGGGGGCAGGCCTGGGCGAACAACGTCGGGTGGCGGATCGACTACCAGATCGCGACGCCGGGCATCGCGGCCAGCGCGAAGCGCGCGGAGATCTTCACCGCGCAGCGCTTCTCCGACCACGCGCCGCTCACGATCGACTACGCGCTGCGCCGATGAGGCTCGCGCGCCGCGCGCCGCCGACTGGCGCAGCGGCTGCCGTCAGACCGCCATGTAGCGCCCCGGCCGGTGGTTGACCGCCAGCGTGACGTTCAGCGCAGCCGCGCCGATCAGCGACAGCGCGACGATCGACGGCGCGACCACGCCGAGCGACAGCAGCAGGATCGCCACGTCCAGCGCGAGCTGCACCCAGCCGGCGCGCCAGCCGAAGCGCTCCTGCAGGAAGAGCACCAGCACGTTCAGCCCGCCGAGGCTGCCCTGGTGGCGAAACAGGATCAGCAGTGCGATGCCGAGCAGCAGCCCGCCGACCAGCGCCGCCCAGGCGGGATGCACTGCGCCGAGCGCGAGCAGCGGGCGCTGGAACTCGGTGAGCGCCGACAGCAGCAGCACCGCGACTGCCGTCTTCACCGTGAATCGCCAGCCCATGCGCCAGAGCGCGAGCGCGAAGAACGGCAGGTTCACCAGCACGAACGCCGCGCCGAAGGGCAGGCCGAACCGGTAGGTGAGCAGCAGCGCCAGGCCGGTCGTGCCGCCGGTCATCAGGCCCGCGTGCTCCAGGAAGGCGATGCCCAGAGCGGCGAAGACCGCGGCCGACAGGAAAGCGAGGACGTCCTCGACCGCCGAATGGCGGTGGACGGGCGCGGGAATGGTCTCTGGCATGCGCATCGGCGTCGGCACGGGGTGAGCGCATCGTACGCTTCGGCGCGGTTCGGCAGCCGGGTACCCGCCTCGAAAGGGAGCGGCGCCGGCACGGGCGGGTAAACTGCGCGACCAGTGAGCGCGCCGACCCGCCCAATCGTCCAGGCCTTCGGCAACCGCCGCATCGCGGCGATGCTGCTGCTCGGGTTCGCCAGCGGCCTGCCGCTCGCGCTGTCGGCCGGAACGCTGCAGGCGTGGCTCACCATCGAAGGGCTCGACATCCGCACGATCGGCTTCTTCGCGCTGGCCGGACTGCCGTACACCTTCAAGTTCGCCTGGGCGCCGCTCGCCGACCGCTTCGAGCCGCCGATCGTGGGGCGGCGCCGCAGCTGGCTGGTGCTCACGCAGCTCGGGCTGGCCGCGCTGTGCTTCGTCATGGCCACGCTCGACCCGAAGGCTTCGGTCGCCGCGGTCGGAGCCTGTGCGGTCGCGATCGCGTTCCTCTCGGCCTCGCAGGACATCGTCTTCGACGCCTACCGCACCGACCTGCTGCACGAGCACGAGCGCGGCGCCGGCGCGGCAGTCTCGGTGCTCGGCTACCGGCTGGCAATGCTGGTCTCGGGGGGACTCGCGCTGATCCTCGCCGACCAGTGGCTCGGCTGGCCGGGCATGTTCCGCGCGATGACGGCACTGTTCGCGCTGATGGCCGCGGTCACGTTGTGGGCGCCGGCGACGCCGCCGACGGCGCCGCTGCGAAGCGACGTGCGCCGCGAACTCGTCGGCTTCGTCGCGATGCTAGGCGCCGGAGTCGGCACGTTCTGGCTGCTGCGCCAGTTGCCGTGGCATCTGCTGGGCACCGGACGCTTCGTCTCGCTCGGCGCCGACACCCTGATGCTGCTGGTGGCGCTGTTCGCCGCGCTGCAGGCTGCGCGCCGCGCGGGCTTTCCGTCGTTCCTCGCGCCGTGGGACGCCTTCTTTTCGCGCGAGCGCGCCGCCGCGCTGCTCGCGATGATCGTGCTCTACAAGCTCGGTGACGCGTTCGCCGGCAGCCTGTCGACCACGTTCCTGATCCGCGGAGTCGGCTTCACCGCGACCGAGGTCGGGGCCGTGAACAAGGTGCTCGGACTGGCCGCGACGATCGTCGGCGCGCTGGCCGGCGGTGCGTGGCTCGCGAAGCGTCCGCTGTACGGTTCGCTGATGCTGTTCGGAGTGCTGCAGGCGGTGTCGAACTTCGGCTACTGGCTGCTGTCGGTCCTGCCCAAGGACTACCTGCTGATGGCGGCGGCGATCGGCTTCGAGAACCTGTGCGGAGGCATGGGGACGGCGGCCTTCGTCGCGTTCCTGATGGCGCTCACCGACCGGCGCTTCTCGGCGGCGCAGTACGCGCTGCTCTCGGCGCTGTCGGCGGTGGGGCGCGTCTACGTCGGCCCGGCCTCGGGCGTGATGGTCGAGGCGTTCGGCTGGCCGACGTTCTTCGTGTTCACGGTCGGCGCCGCGCTGCCCGGCCTCGTGCTGCTGCGCTGGCTCAGGCCGCAGGTGATCGCGCTCGACCGCCCGGCGTCGGCCGGCAGCGACGGCCCTCTACAATCGCGCTGAGCCGCGCCGCGACACCGGCGGGCGATTCTCCGAGGAACGAGACCATGACCGAAGTCTTCATCTGCGACGCAGTGCGCACCCCGATCGGCCGCTACGGCGGCGCCCTTGCGCGCGTGCGCACCGACGACCTGGCGGCGATTCCGTTGCGCGCGCTGCTCGAGCGCAATCCGAAGCTCGATCCGCAGGCGATCGACGAGGTGATTCTCGGCTGCGCGAACCAGGCGGGCGAGGACAACCGCAACGTGGCGCGGATGGCCGCACTGCTGGCCGGCTTGCCGGTCGAGGTGCCCGGTGCGACGGTGAACCGACTGTGCGGCTCGGGCATGGATGCGGTGGGCACGGTGGCGCGCGCGATCCGCTGCGGCGAGATCGAACTGGCGATCGCCGGCGGCGTCGAGAGCATGTCGCGTGCGCCGTTCGTGATGCCGAAGGCGGATGCCGCGTTCGCGCGCAGCAACGCGGTGTACGACACGACGATCGGCTGGCGCTTCGTCAATCCGCAGATGAAGAAGCAGTTCGGCATCGATTCGATGCCCGAGACCGCCGAGAACGTCGCGGCCGAATTCGGGGTGTCGCGTGCCGACCAGGACGCGATGGCGCTGCGCAGCCAGCAGCGCGCACTGGCCGCGCAGGAGACCGGCTTTTTCGCCGGCGAGATCGTGCCGGTGACGATTCCGCAGAGGAAGGGCGAGCCGGTGGTGGTCGATCGCGACGAGCATCCGCGCGAGACCAGCCTGGAGGCGCTCTCGAAGCTCGCGCCCATCGTGAAACCCGACGGCACCGTCACCGCCGGCAACGCCTCGGGCGTGAACGACGGCGCCGCCGCGATCATCCTCGCCAGCGAGGCGGCGGCGAAGCGCCACGGGCTGACCCCGCGCGCGCGGCTGGTCGCGATGGCCACCGCGGGCGTGGCGCCGCGGATCATGGGAATGGGTCCGGCACCTGCGACGAAGAAGCTGCTGGAGAGGGCCGGCCGCAGGATCGGCGAGATCGACCTGATCGAGCTGAACGAGGCGTTCGCGGCGCAGGGCCTGGCGGTGCTGCGCGAGCTGGGCGTGCCCGACGACGCGCCACACGTGAACCCGAACGGCGGCGCGATCGCGCTCGGTCATCCGCTCGGCATGTCGGGCGCGCGGCTGGTACTCACCGCAGTGAGCCAGCTGCACCGCGGCGGCGGTCGGCTCGCGGTGGCCACGATGTGCATCGGGGTGGGGCAGGGCATTGCCACGCTGATCGAGCGGGTCTGAGGCACGGCGGGGGTTGAAACCGCACCGGGCGGCACCCATCTGTTTCGCACGCGCCGGCGACGTGCACCGGCCGCAACCGAACGAAGGAGCAACGCCATGACCCGACTTTCCGTCTACGACCCGTTCGCCGAGGTCTTCCCCGAGTTGTTTCGCGGCTTCTTCCAGCCGGCGCGCCAGGCCGCCGGCGAGGCGCTCGAGATCCGCGTCGACGTGAAGGAGTCCAACGGCGACTACACCGTCGTCGCCGAGATCCCCGGCGTGAAGAAAGACGACATCCAGGTGCAGATCGACGGCAACCGCGTGTCGATCAGCGCCGAGGTGAAGCGCGAGTCGGAGAAGAAGGAAGGCGAGCGCGTGCTGCGCAGCGAGCGCTATTACGGCGCGGTGGCGCGCAGCTTCTCGCTCGCATCCGATCTCGACGAATCGAAGGCCGCCGCGAAATACGAGAACGGCGTGCTGACGCTGACGCTGCCGAAGAAGGCCGCGCCCTCGGCGAGGCGCCTGACGATCAGCTGACCGGTCTTGCTTCGTAACCCGCCTCGACGATCGCGTTCGCGATCGCCTCGGCGGGGCGGTCGGACTCGACCTTGACGACCCCGCCGGCGAGGTCGACGTCGACCCTGGCGGCCGGGTCGAGTTCGTGAATCGAAGCGGTCACGGCCTTCACGCAATGACCGCAGGTCATGCCGCGGACGTCGAAGGTGGGCATACTGGGGGCTCCCCTGGTTTCACCGATGAGGCTTTTTAGCACATGAGCGAAGCAACCGCGCAGGCCGACCCTTCGCCGACCACGCTTGCGCTCGACATCGGCGGAATGACCTGCGCCGCGTGCGCGACGCGGGTCGAGAAGAGCCTGCGCAAGGTGAGCGGCGTGGCCGACGCGGGCGTCAATCTCGCCACCGAGGTCGCGAACGTGCGCATCGCGCCGGGAGCGGTGCGCGTGAGCGAACTGATTGCCGCGGTCGAGGCGGCCGGCTACGAGGCGCGCGTGCACGCCGGGGCCGGCACGCAGGTGCAGGCGATGCCGGTGCGCGCCGATCGCGGCGGGCTGTGGGTGCTGGGCGCCGCGCTGTTGTCGCTGCCGCTGGCCGCGCCGATGCTGCTGGCACCGTTCGGCATCGACGCGATGCTGCCCGGTTGGTGGCAGTTGCTGCTGGCCGCCCCGGTGCAGTTCGTCTTCGGTGCGCGCTTCTACCGCGACGGCTGGAAGGCGGCGCGCGCGCTCAGCGGCAACATGGACCTGCTGGTGGCGATCGGCACTTCCGCTGCGTTCGGCCTGAGCCTGTACGAACTGCTCGTGCACGGCGACCGTCACGACGCGCACTACTACTTCGAGGCATCGGCCGTGGTGGTCACGCTGGTGCTGCTCGGCAAGTGGCTCGAAGCGCGCGCCAAGCGGCGCACCGTCGACGCGATCCGCGCGCTGCAGGCGCTGCGGCCCGACACTGCGCGCGTGGTGGTCGGTGCCCGCGAGATCGAGTTGCCGATCGCGCAGGTGGCGCTGGGCGACGAGGTGATGGTGCGCCCGGGCGAGCGCATCCCGGTCGACGGCGAGATCGTCGACGGGTTCACGCACGTCGACGAGTCGATGCTCACCGGCGAGAGCAATCCGGTGCCGAAGGGGCCGGGCGGCCGGGTCGCGGGCGGCTCGATCAACGGCGAGGGGTTGCTGCGCCTGCGCACCGCGGCGATCGGTGCCGAAACGGTGCTGGCGCGCATCATCCGTCTGGTCGAGGACGCGCAGGCGGCGAAGGCGCCGATCCAGCGGCTGGTCGATCGCGTGAGCGCGGTCTTCGTGCCCGCAGTGCTCGGCATCGGCTTTCTCACCCTGCTCGGCTGGGGGCTGGGCACCGGCGACTGGACGCGCGCGGTGCTCAACGCCGTGTCGGTGCTGGTCATCGCCTGCCCGTGCGCGCTCGGCCTGGCCACGCCCACTGCGATCATGGCCGGCACCGGCGTGGCTGCCCGCCACGGCATCCTGATCAAGGACGCGCAGGCGCTCGAACTCGCGCATGCGGTGCGCGCAGTCGCTTTCGACAAGACCGGCACGCTCACCGTCGGCCAGCCGGCGCTGCTCGCCGCCGTGCCCGCTCCGGGCGTCGACCGGGCCGCGCTCCTGGCGCTGGCGGCGGCGGTGCAACACGGCAGCGAGCATCCGCTGGCAAAGGCGGTGCAGCGCAGCTTCGATGCCGAGACGGCGGGAGCGAGCCTGCCGCAGGTGTCCGCGATCCGGGCGGTGGCCGGCCGCGGCGTCAGTGCGAGCCTGCGCCAGGACGGCGCCGATGCCGAAGTGTTCATCGGCAGCGAGCGCTGGATGACCGAGCGCGGCGTCGATCTGGCCGAATTCGCTGCTGCCGCCGCTGCCCACCAGGCCGAGGGCCGCACCGTCTCGTTCGTCGCGGCTGCACCGCTGCCCGGCGCGCCTGCCGACGCTGCCGGTGGCAGCGCCGGTTCGCCTGTGCCGCCACGCGCGCTGGGGCTGCTCGCCTTCGGCGACGCGATCAAGCCGGGGGCTGCCGCGGCGGTCGGAGCGCTGCACCGGCTCGGCGTGCGCACGATCCTGCTCACGGGCGACAACCCGGGCGCAGCGGCCTCGGTAGCGCGCGACGTCGGCCTGGACGAAGTGCGCGCGCAGGTGCTGCCCGAGCAGAAGGCCGAGGCGATCCGCTCGCTGCGCGCCCCCGGCGCGCCGGTCGTCGCGATGGTCGGTGACGGCGTCAACGACGCGCCGGCGCTGGCCGCTGCCGACGTGGGCATCGCGATGGGCACCGGCACCGACGTGGCGATGCACACCGCGGGCATCACGCTGATGCGTGGCGATCCGGCGCTGGTGCCGGCCGCGATCGACGTTTCGCGGCGCACTTACGCGAAGATCCGCCAGAACCTGTTCTGGGCCTTCTTCTACAACGTGATCGGCATCCCGCTGGCCGCGCTCGGCTACCTCAGTCCGGTGGTCGCCGGGGCAGCGATGGCGCTTTCGAGCGTCAGCGTCGTCACCAATGCGCTCACCCTGCGGCGCTGGCAGCCTTAAGCCTGTCCTAAGTCGCCGTCGGCAAGATGGCTCCCGTGGTCCGAATCCGATGAAGGGAGTCATTGGTGGAATCCTTGCCCGTACGTTTCACGATCGATCTGCCACTCGAACGCGCAAGCGCGCTGCTGCGGCGCGAACTCGAGCGGGAGGGCTTCGTTGTCGCCGGCTCGGTGCAGCCCGAAGGCGAAGACCAGGACGGCAAGCCGGCGTCGCTGGCGCTGTATGCGTATCACGGCCCGACGATGCAGGCGGCGTCGCGCGCAGATCGCCGGGTGGGCCTCTACATGCTGTGCGCGGTCACCATCCGCCCGCAGAATCAGGGCTCCAGCGAAATCCAGGGCATCTCGCCGAACCAGCTGGCCGGCGTCTGGGGCGGGCGGCGGCTCGAGCAGCACGCGGTGGCGCAGCGCCAGCACTTCGAGCGCGCGCTGAGCCGGCTCGAGTTCGACCACGCACCTGCCGAGGCCGCCGCGTCGATCCGGCGCCGGGCAGCCTGAACCCCGAGCGGCGGCGCGCCGCGCCGCCGCAATCCCTGCAGCGGGGCGCTCCGCTCAGCCGTCGCGGCCGTCGAGCCGGGGCGCCGCGAGCATCGGTGCGTATCTGGCGAAATAGAGCGCGAACGCGAGGCTCCAGGCGCACGCCGCGGCAGTGGTCCACCACAGGTACGCCAGGCTGGAAAACAGGATCGGCGCCAGCCTGACCAGCACTGCCGCCTGCACCAGCAGGTAGGCCGCCACTTCGATCCGGCCCGCCTTCAGCGGGCGCGCGGTGTGCCCGAGCGCGGTGCGCGTGATCATCCCGATGATGAGCCCGCCGATCGCACCGAGCGTGAGCGCGTGGATGCCCGCCGACATCGGCAGCCTGCCGGCCACGCCGAAGGCGAGAAGCACGAGACCGATCGGGATCCAGGCGTAGGACAGGTGCAGCACCCACAGCAGCGCCTGCTTGCGCGCCGCCCACGGATTCCAGCCGGCGAGCCGGCCCGCCTGCAGCGCGGCGGCCGTGATGCACACCGACACCGTCGGCGCGACCGGCGCCGCGAGCAGCACCATCAGCAGTGCGGCCACGGTGGCCGCCAGCGAGAGCGCGTCGAACCAGCGACTGCGCAACTGGCGGATGCCGGGCAGTGCATTGCCGGTGAACGAGGGAATCACCCGCCCGCCGATCACCGTGATCAGCACGATCACGGTGAACACGAAGAAGTGCACCGCATCGATCGGCGCGAAGCGCACGCGGCCGGCCACCGCGAGGTGGAACAGCGTGTTGGCGAGCAGGAATGCGGTGAGCACGGCCAGCACGAACAGGTTGCGGAAGCTGCGCGCCTTCACCAGCACCATGCCGAGCGCGATCATCGGCAGGATCAGGAAGGCCGCATCGGCGAGCATTGCCGCCGGCAGCGGCCCGAAATAGTTGAACGCACGGGCCGCGATCCACAGTGCGGCGAGCCCCGCCAGCCGAGTGCCGACCGGCACCGGCAAACCGGTCCAGACGCGGGCAGCGGTGAGCAGGAAGCCGACGATCACCGCGAGCACGAAACCGTAGCTCATTTCGTGCGCATGCCAGAGCGCCGCCGGATACGACGCCGGCGCGGGCAACACGCCGGCGAATTGGGCGATCCACAGCGGAATCGACAGGGCCGCGAACAACGCCGCCAGCAGGTAGAACGGCCGGAAGCCGAGCCGCAGCAGCGGCATGGTGCGCGGCCCCGAGGCGGTCCCCTCGGGCTCGAGCAGCGGTACCAGCACGGTGCGCGCGGGGACGGGCTTCATGTCGGCCGGACTCCAGGATCTGACGTCAATGCTTCATCGGGCCATGGCCGGATGTGAGCGCCCGCACCGGCGCCTGGACCTGCACCGTTTCGCGTGACTTGTCCGGGTTCTCGATCACCAGTTCGAGCGGCACGCTGTCGCCGGCGTTCAGCGGCCCCTTCAGTTGCATCAGCATCACGTGATAGCCGCCGGGCTCGAGCTTGACCGGCTTGCCCGCCGGCAACGCGAGACCGTCGATCGCGCGCATCCGCATCACGTTGTCCTGCATGGCCATTTCGTGGATCTCCACCACGCCGGCAGCCGGTGAACTCGCTGCGACCAGGCGCGCATCGCGCGCTGCAGTGAGCGTCATGAAGGCGCCGCTCGCCTTCTGCGAGGCGACGGTGGCGCGTACCCAGGGATCGGAAACCGTGACCTGCGCGAATGCGGTGCCGGTGAGCGAAAAACAGAGGATCGTGGCAGTGAGAAAGCGTTTCATGTCGGATGTCCTTCCGCGCCTCGGGCGCGGGCGACGCGCGCAGCCGGTTGCGCTGCGCGCGCATTGTCGAATGGATGGAGCGTCGGCGGATCAGCCGCGCCCGGGCGGTGCGCGCGGATTCGCCGGGGTCCAGGCCGGCGCGGCGGCGACAGCTGCGGTCGCGACGAGCGGCGACGCCTGCTGGCGGGCGTCGGGCGCCGCGAACGGCCCGCCGCCGGCCGGCAGCGGCGCACAGGGGTCGGCCGGACCGAGACAGGCCGGACAGTGCGTACCGGCAGCGCCGGAGCGTTGCGCCGGGCCGTCGCTTCGGGCGTCTGCCGGATCGGCATCGGCCAGCGCCGGCGGCCGGATCACCACCTGGCCTCGTGCGCCCGCCGTACACAGTTCGGCCATGAGCACCGGCAGACCCCGCATCGCTGCGATCGCGTGACCGATCGATGGCGCGAGCGCACCGGCCAGGATGGCCAGGCAGGCGATCCAGGCGACGAGCGGGCGGCGACGGGCGGCAGTCATGGGCGGCATTCTAGCGGTGCCTGCACGCGGCCTCGCGCAGGCGCATCGAGCCGGTCAGCCGGTCACTCAATGGTGGCGCACCGGTTCGGCGATGCAGCGGGTGACCACCGGGGGTTCGTCGCCGAGATGAAACGACAGGCGGCGGGCGCGCAGCGCGACGTCGGCTGCGGTCACGCGGTCGAAGCGGCGCAGGTGCTCGACCCACGATTCGTCGACGAAATACTCGAGGAAACGGCCCGGATCGGTGGTGTCGCGGAACAGCTCCCACGAGAGCGCGCCGTGGCGCAGCCGGCTGCTGCGGCTCTCGCGCATCACCTCGCGGAACTCCTCGGCGCGAGACGGATCGATCCGGTACTCGATCGTGGTCATGACCGGCCCCGCGTCGGGATCGACCGGCAGCGCGGTGACCGGGGCTTTCCAGGCCGACGTGGGGGTGAGGTCTTCCGCAGTGCCGCCTTCGACCTGGTAGCGCCGCGTGAGCCACAGCGCGCTCACGCCGGTGAGCGCGGCGAGTGCGAGGCTGGCCCGCACGCTCGTCATCGCGGCGACCTGGCCCCAGAGCGCCGCGCCGGCGCCCGCGCCGCCCATCAGCGCCACCTGGAAAGTCGACATGCCGCGCGCGCGCACCCAGTTGGGCAGCGCGAGTTGCGCGGCGACCGAGATCGAGTTGGCGGTGGCGAGCCACGCCATGCCCGCGACGATCATCACCGGCACCGCGACGTAGACGTTGGGCGCGACCCCTGCGGCGAGCATCGCGGCTGCCTGCACCACCGATCCGTCGCGGATCAGCTGGTCGCGGCTGCGCGCGTGGCGCATCCGCGGCAGCAGGAACACCGACAGGATCGCGCCGAAGCCGAGCGAGGCGAACAGCAGCGTGTAGGTGCCGGCCGAGCCGCCCTGCATGCCGCGCGCAACCAGCGGCAGCAACGCGATCAGCGCGGTCGACTGGCCGAAGAAGATCATCACGCGCACCAGCACCGCCCGCATCGGCGCCGACTGCCGCACGTACTGCACGCCGACCCGCACGGCGCCGAGGAAGCGTTCGCCGGGCAGCGCACTGGGCTCCTCCACCGTCTTCCAGCGCAGGATGAGGAACCCGGCGACCACCGACAGCACGACGTTGAGAATGAACACCCACTCGGTGCCGGCGCCCGCGATCAGCGCGCCGGCGACCACCGGCCCGATGATGCGCGAGGCGTTCATCGCCAGGCCGTTGAGCGCCAGGGCCGCGGGCAGCTGGGCGCGCGGCACCAGTCCGGGGACGATCGCGGAGTACACCGGCCAGCGCATCGCCAGCCCGATGCCGTTGGCGAAGACGAGCAGCAGCAGCAGCGTGGGGTTGATCGCGTCGGTGAGGATCGCCAGGCACAGCAGCAGCGCGGTGGCCGCCACCCAGAACTGGGTCACGACGAAATAGCGCCTGCGGTCGAGGATGTCGGCCAGCGCGCCGCTGGGCAGGCCGAGCAGGAACACCGGCAGCGTCGCGGCGGTCTGCACCAGCGCGACCATCACCGGCGAAGTGGTGAGCGTGCTCATCAGCCAGGCCGCGGCGACGTCGTTCATCGCCATGCAGACGTTGGCGGTGAACCACACCACCCACAACATCCGGAAGACCGGATCGGCCAGCGGCGCGAAGGCCGCTTGCGGCAGTGCCGGCCCTTCGGGTTCGCGTTCGCTGGAGTGCGAGTCGGACAAGCGGGGCTCCTGATGGAGCGCGCACCCGGGCTGGCGCCAGGCTCGCGCAGACGGCATTGTCGCTCAGGCCCCGGGGCGGGGACGATCGCAGTGCGAACACGCCCTCGCTGCGTGCCGTCCCGCGCCTGCACCGGACGGCGTGCCCGGGCGTGCGATCATCACGGTTCGACGCTGCCGCAGGAGCTGGAGATGACCATGTCGCGCGCCGTGCGGATCCGCGAATTCGGCCCGCCCGAGGTGATGCGGATCGAACCGGTCGATCTGCCCGACCCGGCTCCGGGCGAGGCCCGCGTGCGCCAGAGCGCGATCGGGTTCAATTTCATCGACGTCTACCAGCGCAGCGGCGTCTATCCGCTGCCGCTGCCCACCGGACTCGGGCACGAGGCGGCCGGCGTGGTCGAGGCGGTCGGCGCCGCGGTGAGCGACCTGCGCCCCGGCGATCGCGTGGTCTACATGAACGCCGGCGTGGGCGCCTACGCAGACCGGCGCAACGTCGCCGCCGAACGGCTGGTCGCGCTGCCCGACGCGGTGAGCGAGGAAGCGGCGGCGGCGGTGTTCTTCAAGGCGATGACCGCGCAGTACCTGTTGAAGAAGACGCATGCGGTGCAGCCGGGCGACCTGCTGCTGGTGCACGCCGCGGCCGGAGGCGTCGGACAGATCCTCGTGCGCTGGGCAAAGGCGCTGGGAGCCCACGTGGTGGGCACCGCCGGTTCGCCGCAGAAGTGCGAGATCGCCCGCGCGGCCGGTTGCGACGCGGCGATCGACTATTCGCGCGAAGACTGGCCGCAGGCGTTCATGCGGGCCACCGGCGGCAGGAAGGCGCGCGTGGTCTACGACTCGGTCGGCCGCGACACCTTCATGAAGTCGCTCGATTGCGCCGCGCCGTTCGGACTGGTCGTCGTCTACGGCGGCGCGTCGGGGCCGGCGCCGGCGATCGATCCCGACCTGCTGAACAGGAAGGGATGCCTGTTCCTCACCCGGCCGTCGGTGTTTCCGCACAATGCCGAGCCGGCCGCTTTCCGCGCCAACGCGGCGGACGTGTTCGCGGCGATTGCCGCGGGCCAGGTGCGCGCGACGATCGGTGCGCGCTTTGCGCTCGACCAGGCGCCGGCTGCGCATCGCGCGGCCGAGGCGCGCGCGACCACCGGCGCGATCCTGCTCGTGCCCTGATCTCAGGGGCGCTCGCGCGCCAGCACCGCGGCGAGTTGCGCGCCGGCGGCGTCGGCGCGCAACTCGTCGATCGACAGGGCGAGCTTGCGCCGCCAGTTCGGATGCTCGTCGACGGTGCCCGGCAGGTTGTTCTGCTCGAGCGCGCCGATCCAGTCCTCGGGCTGCACCATCATCAGCCGCGACGGCGTCGACGCGAGCCAGCCGTGGATCGCTTCCACCAGTGCCGCGGTCAGCGGGCCTCGCGCCAGCGCGTCCGGGTCGAGGTGCACGCCGGCGTGCGCCGGCAGCCGGCCGGCGCGTGCCAGCGCGTCGAGCAGGCGCCGCCGGTCGAGCGCGCGCTCGTCGCGAAGCCGTTCGCGGGTGGCCTCGTCGGGAAACAGGCCGAGGCTGTCGCGCAGTTCGATGTCGCGGCCCTGCCACCAGCCGGCCAGCGTCGGCAGGTCGTGCGTGCCGATCGAGACCAGCGCGTCGCGCGGGTAGTCGCGGGCCGGCAGGAATTCGCCCGAGGCGTCGCGCTGGAAGTAGAGCAGCCGGTACGACAGCACACCGGCGCGCGCGAGCGCCTCGCGCACCGCATCGGGCACGGTGCCGAGATCCTCGCCGACGACGACGCAGCGGTTGCGGTGGCTCTCGAGCCGCACGATCGCCAGCAGTTCGTCGAGCGGATAGCGCACGTAGGCCCCGGCGTGCGCGCCCGCGCCGCGCGGCACCCAGTAGAGCCGCATCAGCCCCATCACGTGGTCGATGCGCAGCGCGCCGGCGTGGCGCATGTTCGCGCGCAGCGCGAGGACGAACGGCTCGTGGCCGCGCTCGCGCGACGCCTGCGCAAGCAACGGCGGCAGCCCCCAGTCCTGGCCCGAGAGGTTGAAGTCGTCGGGCGGAGCACCCACGCTCGCGGTCGCGGCGAAGCAGCCGGGAAACGACCAGACGTCCGAGCCCGAGCGATCGACCGACACCGCGAGATCGAGGTACAGGCCGATCGCCATGCCGAGTTCCCGGCAGCGTGCGGCGGCGCGCGCCAGTTGCCGGTCGGCCTGCCATTGAAGGTACTCGTGGTATTCGACCCGCTGCGCGTCCTCGCCTGCGCCTTCCTGCATCGCCTCGAAGCTCGCGTGCCGGCGCAGCGCTTCGCCGGCCTGCGCCTGGAAGGCTCGGAACTCGCGCGCGCGCGGCGAGTCTTGCGCCAGGTGCCGGCTGCGGAAGTGCGCGTGCAGCTCGCGCAGCACCTCGTGCTTGGCGCGCGAGACACCTTCGTGATCGATCAGGCCCGCCTCGCGCAGTGCCGCGAGCCGGGCCTGGAATGCAGGTTCGCCGACGCGCTCGCGCGCGGCGTCGCACTCGCCGAAGTCCTCGATCGCCTCCACGTCGATCGCCAGCGTGTCGAGCCACAGCCGCGACGACGGAGAATAGGGGCTGGCCCGACCGGGGTCGCGCGCCACGCGCGCGTGCAGCGGGTTCAGGCCGATCGCGCACGCGCCGCGCAACGCTGCGAGATCGACCAGTTCGAGCAGGTCGCCGAAGTCGCCGATGCCCCAGTTGCGCGACGAGCGCAGCGCGTAGAGTTGCACCGACCAGCCCCAGACGCGGGCGTGGCCGGCGAGCAGCGGCGGCCGATAGCAGGTCGCGGGCGCGGCCACGACGAGAACCTCGGCGCTCGCGGCGCCTGCGCGCAACTCGAGCCGGTGGTAGCCGGGGGGCAGCGCCACCGGAATCGCGAGCGTGCGCAACTCGTGCGCAATGCCGTGCACGTCGCTGGCTTCGCGCAGCGCGAGGGCGTCGACCGCGTCGTCGCCCTGTGCCGAAGCGCCCGTCTCCACGCTCAACCGCCAGGCGATGCGCTCGCCCGGAGAGCGGCGCGCGAGCCGCACCGCGACTTCGAACCGCGCGCTCCGGGCGTCGACTGCGACGACCGGTTCGGCGAGTCGGTGCCAGTAGCGCGGGTGCGTGGCCGCCAACTCGCGGTCGACGTCGGCGTCGCTGTCGGCCGGTACGCCCAGGTCGGCGAGCAGCGCTCGCAGCGTGGCGTCGGACGCTTCGTGACGGCGCCCCCAGATGTCGTGGAAACCCGCTTCGACGCCGTGTGCGGCGGCCAGCCAGCGAAGCCGCTCGCGGGCGCTGCTCATGGCAGCGATGCCGGCCGGGTGAGCAAGGCGAGCGAGCGTGCGCGCACCGTGCGAGTGGCTCCTGCCGGCCAGGGGCCGCAGTGGGCGTCGGGCAGGCCGGTCGTCGCGGCGTCGGCCGCCTGTGCGTCGGGCGAGGCGGTGTCGAGCAGGCAGCGCCAGGTTTCGCCGGGCAGCGCCGGGAGCACGAAGTCGGTGTCCCCGTCGTGCGCGTTGAACAGCATCAGGAAGTCGTCGTCGCGCACCGCGCGACCGCATCGGTCGACCTCGTTGAGCCCCTCGCCGGAGAGGTAGACCGCCAGGCTGCGCGCGTGGTCGCGCTCCCATTCGTGATCGCTCATCTCGACGCCGTCGGGACGCAGCCACAGGATGTCCTTCACGCCGCCGCCGCGCAGCGGGCGGCCCTGGAAGAAGTCGCGCCGGCGAAACGACGGGTGCTCGCGGCGCAGCCGGATCAGCCGGCGCACGAACGCGAGCAGCGATGCGCGCTCTTCGTCGAGCGTCCAGTCGACCCAGGAGATCTCGTTGTCCTGGCAGTAGGCGTTGTTGTTGCCGAGTTGCGTGCGTCCGATCTCGTCGCCGGCCAGCAGCATCGGCACGCCCTGCGACAGCAGCAGCGTCGCGAGGAAGTTGCGCTGCTGGCGCGCGCGCAGCGCACGCACCTGCGGATCGTCGGTGGGCCCCTCGACGCCGCAGTTCCACGACAGGTTGTGGTTGTGGCCGTCGGCGCCGTTCTCGCCGTTGGCCTCGTTGTGGCGTTCGTTGTACGAGACCAGGTCGGCAAGCGTGAAGCCGTCGTGCGAGGTGACGAAGTTGACGCTCGCGTGCGGGCGCCGGCCCGAGCGGCCGTAGAGGTCGCTCGAGCCGGTGAGCCGGCGCGCGAACTCGCCGATCGCGCCGCCGTCGCCCTTCCAGTAGGTGCGCATGCCGTCGCGATAGCGGTCGTTCCACTCGGCCCATCCCACCGGGAAATGACCCACCCGGTAGCCGCCCGCGCCGAGATCCCACGGTTCGGCGATCAGCTTGCAGCGGCTGAGCACCGGATCCTGCCGGATCACGTCGAACAGGCCGCTCCAGCTCTCGACGCCGCCGGCCGCGCGCGCCAGCGCCGGCGCCAGGTCGAAGCGGAAGCCGTCGACGTGCATCTCCTCGGCCCAGTAGCGCAGCGAATCCATCACCATCTGGAGCGTGCGCGGATGTAGCAGGTTCACCGTGTTGCCGCAGCCGGTGTAGTCGGTGTACAGGCGCGGATTGCCCGGGTCGAGCCGGTAGTAGGCGGCGTTGTCGATGCCGCGCAGGCTCAGCGTCGGCCCGAGGTGATTGCCCTCGCAGGTGTGGTTGTAGACGACGTCGATGACCACCTCGATGCCGGCCGAGTGCAGCGCCTTGACCATCGACTTGAATTCCTCGACCCGCCCCGATGCGCTGTAGCGCGCTTCGGGCGCGAAATAGCCGAGCGTGTTGTAGCCCCAGTAGTTGCGCAGGCCGCGCTCGACGAGCGCACGCTCGTCGACGAACGCGTGCACCGGCATCAGCTCGAGCGTGGTCACCCCCAGGCGCCTGAAATGGTCGATCACCGGCTGCTGCGCCAGCGCGGCGTAGGTGCCGCGCAGCGCCTCGGGCACTTCCGGGTGGCGCATCGTGAAGCCGCGCACGTTCAGCTCGTAGATCACCGTCTCGTTCCACGGCACCCCGGGCCGGCTGTCGCCGCCCCAGCTGAACGCGGTCTCGATCACGCGGCCCTTGGGCACGAACGGGGCGCTGTCGCGCCGGTCGAACGAGAGGTCTTCGCGCTCGTCGCCCCTGATGTAGCCGTACAGCGCGTCGTGCCAGCGCACGGTGCCGGTGATCGCCCGCGCGTACGGATCGAGCAGCAGCTTGTGCGGATTGAACCGCAGCCCGAGCGTCGGCTCCCAGGGTCCGTGCACGCGGTAGCCATAGACCAGGCCGGGGCGCGCCTGCGGGAGATAGCAGTGCCAGACCTGGTCGGTGCATTCGTCGAGCGCGATGCGCTCGATTTCGTGGCGGCCCTGCTCGTCGAAAATGCAGAGCTCGACCAGCAGCGCTTCGCCGGCGAACAGCGCGAAATTGACGCCCTCCCCATCCCAGGTCGCGCCGAGCGGGTAGGGCCGGCCCGGCCACGGACGATCAGCCATCTGCGGCCTCCTTCATCACGACGGTCGACAGGGCGGGCAGCGTCAGCCCGAGCGACCAGGGCTGGCCGTGGCGCGGCAGCGGCGCGGCGTCGACGCCGCCGAAGTTGCCCCACCCGCCGCCGCCGTAGGCATGGGCGTCGCTGTTGAGGAGCTCGAGCCAGCGGCCGCCCGAGGGCACGCCGAGCCGGTAGCCGGTGCGCGGCACCGGGGTGAAATTGCAGACGACCAGCAGCGCCGGAGCGCCTGTGCGCGGGCGACGCAGGAACGCGATCACGCTGTGCTGCGCATCGCTGAAGTCGATCCACTGGAAGCCGTCGGCCGAGAAGTCGAGCTGGTGCAGCGCGGGCTCGTCGCGGTAGGTGCGGTTCAGGTCGGCCACCCAGCGCTTCAGGCCCTCGTGCCCGGGCATCGGGGCGACCCACCACTCGAGCTCGCCTTCGTGGGTCCACTCCCGCCGCTGGCCGAACTCGCCGCCCATGAAGAGCAGTTTCTTGCCGGGATGCGTCCACATGTAGCCGTAGAGCGCACGCAGGTTGGCGAACTGCTGCCAGTCGTCGCCGGGCATCTTGCCGATCAGCGAGCCCTTGCCGTGCACGACTTCGTCATGCGACAGCGGCAGCACGAAGTTCTCGTTGAACGCGTACCACAACGAGAAGGCGAGCTTGTCGTGGTGGTGGCGGCGATGCACCGGATCCTCGCGCGCGTAGGCCAGCGTGTCGTGCATCCAGCCCATGTTCCACTTCATGCCGAAACCCAGGCCGCCGGACCAGGTCGGTCGCGAGACCATCGGCCACGCGGTGGATTCCTCGGCGATCGTGATCGTGTCGGGGTGCTCGCGGTACACCGCCTCGTTGAGCCTGCGCAGGAACGCGACGGCTTCCAGGTTCTCGCGCCCGCCGTAGCGGTTGGGAATCCATTCGCCCGCGTCGCGCGAGTAGTCGAGGTAGAGCATCGAGGCGACCGCATCCACGCGCAGCCCGTCGACGTGATAGTGCTCGAGCCAGAACAGCGCCGACGACATCAGGAACGCCGACACCTCGTGGCGACCGTAATTGAAGATGCTCGAGCTCCACTCGGGGTGAAAGCCCTGGCGCGGGTCGGCGTGCTCGTACAGGTGGGTGCCGTCGAACTGCGCCAGGCCGTGCGCGTCGGTGGGAAAGTGCGACGGCACCCAGTCGAGGATCACGCCGATGCCGTGGCGGTGCAGGTGGTCGACCAGGTACATGAAGTCCTGTGGCGTGCCGTAGCGCGCGGTCGGCGCGAAGTAGCCGGTGGTCTGGTAACCCCACGAACCGTAGAAAGGGTGCTCGGTCACCGGCAGCAGCTCGACGTGGGTGAAGCCCGTCTCGCGCACCCAGGGCACCAGCGCTTCGGCCAGCTCGCGATAAGACAGGAAGCCGCCGTCGCCGCGGCGCCGCCAGGAGCCCGCGTGCACCTCGTAGATCGAGATCGGCGCATCGAGCGCGTTGCGCGCGCTGCGCGCGGCCATCCATGCATCGTCGCCCCACCGGTAGTCGAGCTGCCAGACGCGCGAGGCGGTGCGCGGCGGCTCCTCGCAGAAGAACGCGAACGGATCGCTCTTGTCGGGCACCGGTGCGCCGCTGGCCGGGACGATGCGGTACTTGTACGCCTGGCCGCGCTGCGCCGCGCCGACGAAGCCCTCCCAGATGCCCGAGCCGTCCCAGCGCGGATGCAGCGGGTCGGCGTTGCCGTCCCAGCCGTTCCAGTCGCCGATCACGGACACCGAGCGCGCATTGGGCGCCCAGACCGCGAAGTGCGCGCCCGCGTCCGCATCCGACGGATGGCAGCCCAGGTGGTCGTGCAGCCGCGCGTGCGTGCCCTCGCGGAAGAGATAGATGTCGTGTTCGGTCAGCACTGTGATTCCGGAAACGGATGACGCCACGCCCGGGCATCGGCCGCCGCGGCGCGGCCGCGCGGCTCTTCGCCCACTGGCCCGAGCCATTTTGGCATGCGGCGCGCCGGCGCAATGTCCACTTTGTCCCGGCCGGGCCCGGATCGGTTCCGATCCGGCTCAGCGTGCCAGTCCGGGGTACAGCTTCGACGCGAGCGCGAGCAGCACCGCGAACACGAGCAGCAGCACCGCGAAGCTGGTGCTCCACGGATGCACGCTCGCGCCGCCGACCACCATCGCTCCGCGCAGGGTGTCGACCAGCCAGGTCAGCGGATTCACCGCTGCGATCACGCGCAGCCAGCCGGGCATCAGTTCGAGCGGATACAGCGCATTGGAGGCGAAGAACAGCGGCATCGTCAGCAACTGGCCGACTCCCATGAAGCGTTCGCGCGCTCCGCTTGTGCCCGTGCAATCCGTGCAGGTCACGACCCTGACGGAGTGAACTCGCGCTGCTGCTGGCGTGCGGCCTGCTCGTCAGCGGCAGCGCGCTCGCGTCGTCGCTCACGCTGTACGCTGGGGCCTGAGGGGCTCGGATGACCGCGGTGGCGGACTCAGAACGTGTGACAAATGCTCGCCATATCGGCCGATATGGCTGCGCTTTGCGCCTCGCCCGGGCGCTTCCTGGCGTGCCTTCCGGGCGCGGCCGATTGCTTCACACGTTCTCAGCGCGATCTTCAACGGCGAGCAGAAGATCGATCTCGTCGATGCCGAGATCGCCGTGGGGGTCTACCGCAGGCCCTTATGAGTCCGGTCGCGGGCGGCTTCCGCGGCGGCCTTGGCTATGCGCCCGGCGGCGCAGCGGTGCCGTCAGGGCCGGGCGTGTTCACGCTGTCGTGGTCGCGCAGCCCGTCCAACCTGGCGCAGGTTCACGCGGCGAGTCACGGCGCCCAGCCGCTGGCCGACGCGACCCAGAGCATCGCTGCGGCGCAAGTCAGCCTGCGCCGCAAGCCGAGAAACCTGGCTCGACCCGTATCTCATTCGACGGTAACGGACTTCGCCAGGCACCGGGCTTGTAGCTCCGGCCGGCGCTTCGCGCCTTAACCTGCGCCTGCGGCGCAGGTTAGCCTGCGCTGCAAACCGCGCGCAAAGAGCGTGTCGGTCATTCGACCGTCACGCTCTTTGCAAGATTGCGCGGTTTGTCCACATCCGTTCCGCGGGCCAGGGCGGCGTGGTACGCGAGCAGTTGCAGCGGCACCACGTGGAGGATCGGCGACAGCGGCCCGGCGTGGTCGATCAGGTTGATCACGTTCAGGCCGTCGTCGGGCTCGATGCAGGTGTCGCGATCGGCGAACACGAAGAGCTCGCCGCCGCGGGCGCGCACTTCCTGAAGGTTCGACTTCAGCTTCTCGATCAGCGTGTCGTTCGGTGCCACCACCACCACCGGCATCTCGCGATCGACCAGGGCCAGCGGACCATGCTTGAGCTCGCCGGCGGCATAGGCCTCGGCGTGGATGTACGTGATCTCCTTGAGCTTGAGCGCGCCTTCCTGGGCGATCGGGAAGTGCACGCCGCGTCCGAGGAACAGGGCGTGCTGCTTGGGCGCGAAGCGGCGCGCCCAGTGGCGCACCGCGGGCTCGCATTCGAGCACGTGGTTCATCGCGGCGGGGAGGTGGCGCAGTTGCTCGATCAGCTCCTTCTCGCGCCCGGTGCCGAGCCGGTTGCGCTGCCTGGCCAGCACCAGGCCCAGCACGAACAGCGAGGCGAGCTGCGTGGTGAAGGCCTTGGTCGAGGCGACGCCGATCTCGGGGCCGGCGCGCGTGAGGAAGCGCAGCTTCGACTGCCGGATCAGCGCGCTCTCGGGCACGTTGCAGATCGTCAGCGTGTCGCGCAGGCCCAGCGACTGGGCGTGCTGGAGCGCGGCGATCGTGTCGGCGGTCTCGCCCGACTGCGAGATCGTCAGGACCAGCGTGCCGGGCAGCGCGACCGATTCGCGGTAGCGATATTCGCTGGCGATCTCGACCGACACCGGCAGCGCGGCCATCGATTCGATCCAGTATCTGGCGACGCAGCCCGCGTGGTAGCTGGTGCCGCAGGCGAGGACCAGGATCTGCTTCGTGCGGGCGAAGATCGCTTCGGCGTCGGCGCCGAACAGGCCCGCCGACAGCGACGAGGCGTTGGCGACCATTTCGAGCGTGTTGGCCAGCGCGCCCGGCTGCTCGAAGATCTCCTTCTGCATGTAATGCGAATACTGGCCGAGCTCGATCGCGTCGGCCGACAGCTGGCTCTCGACGATCGGGCGCTCGACCGGACTGCCCTCGCGATCGACGATCGAGTAACCGTCGGGGCGGATCTCGACGACGTCGCCTTCCTCGAGGTAGGCGACGTACTTCGTGACCTGCAGCAGCGCCGAGGTGTCGGAGGCGAGGAAATTCTCGCCCTGCCCCGAGCCCGCGTTGCCCACGCCGAGCAGCAGCGGCGAGCCGCGCCGCGAGCCGACCACGGTGTTCGGCTCGGCCTTGCTGATCGCGGCGATCGCATAGGCGCCCTGGAGTTCGCGCACCGCCTTCTGCACGGCGCCGAACAGCGGAAGACCGGAGGCGACCAGGCTGTGCACCAGGTGCGCGATCACCTCGGTGTCGGTGTCGCTGTGGAATTCGTAGCCCTGCGCGCGCAGCCGTGCGCGCAGCGCCTCGTGGTTCTCGATGATGCCGTTGTGCACCACCGAGATCCCGATGCCGTCGCGGTTCGAGATGTGCGGATGCGCGTTCTTCTCGTTGACGCCGCCGTGCGTGGCCCAGCGCGTGTGTGCGATGCCGGTGGGCGCGTCGGCGCCCGCCTCCTTCGCGCGGTGTTCGAGCTCGGCGACGCGGCCCACCGCGCGCACCCGCTCCATCGCGCCGTTCACGATCGCGATGCCGGCCGAGTCGTAGCCACGGTACTCGAGCTTGCGCAGCCCTTCGATCAGGATCGGCACGACGTTGCGCTGCGCAACCGCTCCGACGATTCCACACATTGCAATGCTCCTTACCGCCGCAGCGAGGCTACGGCTTGCGGGCCGGCTTCTTCGCCGGCCGCTCCCACGATTCGACCGTCGTCTGCTGCGTGCGAGACATGGTCAGCTTGTGCTCCGGGGCGTCGCGCGTGAGCGTGGTGCCGGCGCCGAGCGTGGCGCCGCGGCCCACGCGCACCGGCGCCACCAGCTGGGTGTCGCTGCCGATGAACGCGTCGTCCTCGATCACTGTCCGGTACTTGTTGGCGCCGTCGTAATTGCAGGTGATCGTGCCCGCGCCGATGTTCACCCGCTCGCCGACCACCGTGTCGCCGAGATACGACAGATGGTTTGCCTTCGATTTCGCGGCCATCTGCGTGTTCTTCATCTCGACGAAGTTGCCGACGTGCGTTTCCTCGCCCAGTTCGGTGCCTGGTCGCAGCCGTGCGTAGGGGCCGATGCGCGCGCGCGCGCCGATCGACGACTGCTCGATCAGCGTGAACGGCAGCACCTGCGCGCCCGCGCCGATGCGGGTGTCGCGGATCACGCAATTCGCGCCGATGCTGGCGCCGTCGCCGAGCTCCACCCGGCCCTCGAACACGCAGTTCACGTCGATCGTCACGTCACGTCCGCAGTTCAGTTCGCCGCGCACGTCCAGGCGCGACGGATCGGCCAGTTGCACGCCCTGGTCCATCAGTTGCCCGGCAAGCCGGCCCTGGAAGATGCGCTCGAGCGCCGCCAGTTGCGCCTTGCTGTTGACGCCGAGCGTCTCGCAGGCATCGGCCGGCTGCGCCGAAGCCACCTCCATGCCATCGTGCACCGCGGCCGCGACCACGTCAGTGAGGTAATACTCCTTCTGCGCGTTGTCGTTCGACAGCGCGCCCAGCCAGCGCGCGAGCGCGGCGGTCGGCGCCACCAGGATGCCGGTGTTCACTTCGCGGATCGCACGCGTGGCGTCGTCGGCGTCCTTGTGCTCGACGACCCGCACGATCCGGGTGCCGTCGCGCACGATCCGGCCGTAGCCGCTCGGGTCGGCGAGTTCGACGGTCAGCAGCCCGAGCCGGTCGGCGCCGGCGACCGCGAGCAGTCGCGCCAGCGTCTCGCTGGTGATGAGCGGAACGTCTCCGTACAGCACCAGCGTCGGTGCTGCCGGATCGAGGTGCGGCAGCGCCTGCACGACCGCGTGACCGGTACCGAGCTGCGGCTCCTGCAGCGCCCAGCGCAGGTCGTCTCCCCCGATCGTGCGCGGCACGGTTTCGCCACCGTGCCCGTACACGATCACGATGCGGCCCGGTGCCAGGCTGCGCGCGGTGCCGACGACGTGCGCCAGCAGCGGTCTGCCTGCAAGCGGGTGCAGCACTTTGGGCAGGTCGGAGCGCATCCGTTTGCCCATTCCGGCCGCCAGGATTACGACGTTCATCTTTCCCTTGTTTCTCAGTCACTTAGAGGAAGAATCGGGGGTGTTTTCCGAAAAGCTTATCACGCGTCCATGGCGGATCCTGCTGCCGCTCGTCGCCATCCGTCCGGTGGCGACGGCCTGCTCGTCCACGAAGCTCGGCTACGACGCGATGCCGACGTGGCTGGGCTGGCGACTCGATCGCTACCTGGGGCTGGGCGCGGGTCAGCGCGAGATGGCCTCGGCCAGCATCGACGCGCTGCATCGCTGGCATCGGCAGACGCAGTTGCCCGCCTACAGCGCTTTCCTGGGCCCCGTCCGGGCGCGCCTCGACGCACCGATAGCTCCCGGGGAGATCGGCCGCTGGCGAGAGGAAGCGCTCGCTGCGCCGACTCCGCCCGCCGAACGGATCGCCGGACTGTGGCGCAGTGCCGACCCGGCGCGGCGCGAAGCGATCGCCCGGTCGACCGCAGCCGCGGACGCGCTTTCGGCGATGGTGCTGGCGCGACCCGGGCAGCGCCGGCCGCTGCACCGGCGGTTGCGCGACTTCGCCGGCGACTTCAGCGTGCTCGCCGTGCGCTGACCGCGTCGGGGCGGCCAGGCGCGCCGGCGATCTGCGGTGCGAGCGAGCCGGCGATCATGCCGAAGACGGCCGCGCCCAGGCCGACGATCTGCGGCGGCAGCAGCGCGTCGGGCGCCGACAGCTCCATGATCCCCCAGGCGGTCAGGCCGAGCACGATCGACATCATCGCGCCCTGCGGCGTGGCGCGCCGCCAGAACAGGCCGAAGGCGAGCGGCGTGAACGCCGCCACCAGCGTCACCTTGTAGGCGTTCTGCACCATCTGGAACATCGACGATTCGCTGTTCAGCGCGAAAATCATCACGCACAGCGCGAAGATCACCAGCACCATCCGCAGCATCAGCAGCATCTGCTTCTCGGGCACGCGCCCGCCGATCAGCGGGCGCAGCACGTTCTCGGTGAACACCGCGGTCGGTGCCAGCAGCGCACCGCTGGCGGTGGACAGGATCGCCGAGAGCAGCGCGCCGAAGAACATCACCTGCGCGAACAGCGGCGTCTTCGCCAGGATCAGCTGCGGCAGGATCAGCTGGAAGTCGAGGCTCTCGTCGGCGAGCACCGCGCGCACCTTCTCGGGTTCGATCAGCAGCGCCGAGACGGCGATGAACATCGGCACGAACGCGAAGACCAGGTAGAAAGTGCCGCCGACCAGCGTGCCGCGCATCGCGGTGTGCTCGTCCCGGGCCGAGGTGACGCGCTGGAACACGTCCTGCTGCGCGATCGAGCCGATCGCCATCGTGGCCCAGGCGGCCAGGAACGCGATCCAGTCGCGCAGCTGGGCCTTCGGCCAGAACTCGAGCTTGCCTTCGCTCACCGCGGCCTGGAACACCGCGCCGAAGCCGCCCGCCATCGCGCCGAGCAGCCACGCGATGTAGAGCAGCCCCAGCACGATGATCACCGTCTGGAACAGGTCGGTGAACGCCACCGACCACATCCCGCCGAACAGCGTGTAGACGAGCACCACGCCGGCGCCCAGCACGATGC
The DNA here is from genome assembly GCA_003577305.1 of Burkholderiales bacterium. GTDB lineage: Bacteria > Pseudomonadota > Gammaproteobacteria > Burkholderiales > Burkholderiaceae_E > Zeimonas. Next base: position 46,324 of record QEVL01000020.1, on the reverse strand, counting down.
CCTGCGGCAGGGTGATCGCGCCGCCCGACAGCGTGTTGAAGACGATGCCCAGCGCGACCATCTGCGCCGACGTCCATCCGAGATACGACAGCGTGATCGCCACGCCGGTGGCGATCTCGACGGTGCGGTTGAAGCGCTTGCGGTAGAAGTCGCCGATCGTGAGCAGCTCCATCCGGTAGAACGGCCGCGCGAATACCAGCGCCACGATGATCAGGCAGAACGCCGCGCCGAACGGATCGGCGACCACTCCGCGCAAGCCGTCGCGCAGGAAGGTCGAGGAGACCGCGAGCACCGTCTCGGCGCCGAACCAGGTGGCGAACACGGTCGCGATGTTCATGTACAGCGGCAGGCTGCGCCCGGCGACCAGGTAGTCTTTCGAGTTCCTGACCCGCTGGGCTGCGTACAGGCCGATGCCGACGGTGACCGCGAGATAGACCAGTACCAGGAAAGTGAGCATTTGGAGCTGCGTCCGGCCGAGCGGGCGAAACAGTAGCCTATCTCGCCGGGCCGGTAAAGCGCGCGGCGGCGCCGCTACCAGCCGAGGAAGCGGGCCGCTTCGAGCGCCAGCACCGCGGCCAGCGCCGCCCCGAGCAGGGCGATCCAGCGCCGCGTTCGGCGCTGCTCGTCCGACAGGCGTGCGAGCAGCGTGCGCGTGGCCGCACCGGGCTCGTCGCGCGCGGCCCGGGCGAGCGCCGCGTGCGCGAGCCGCGGCAGTTCGGGCAGCAACCGGCCCCAGTGCACCGACTCCTTGCGCATCCGTTCGTTGAAGCCGGCCACGCCGACCTGCTCCTGCATCCAGCGCTCGAGGATCGGCTTGGCGGTGACCCACAGGTCGAGGTCGGGATCGAGCTGGCGCCCGAGCCCCTCGACGTTGAGCAGCGTCTTCTGCAGCAGCACCAGCTGCGGCTGGATCTCGACGTTGAAGCGGCGCGACGCCTGGAACAGCCGCAGCAGCACCAGCCCGAGCGAGATCTCCTTGAGCGGGCGATCGAAGAACGGTTCGCAGCAGGCGCGCACCGCGCCTTCGAGCTCCTCGACGCGGGTCGACGCCGGCACCCATCCCGATTCGACGTGCAGCTCGGCCACGCGCCGGTAGTCGCGGCGGAAGAACGCGAGGAAGTTCTGCGCGAGGTAGTTCTTGTCGAAGTCGGAGAGCGTGCCGACGATGCCGAAGTCGAGCGCGATGTAGCGGTTGAAGTCCGGACCCGGGCCGCCGACCAGGATGTTGCCCGGATGCATGTCGGCGTGGAAGAAACCGTGCCTGAAGACCTGGGTGAAGAAGATCTCGACGCCCTCGCGCGAGAGCTGCTTCAGGTCGATGCCGGCCTCGCGCATGCGCTCGACCTGACTGACCGGAAAGCCGTGCATCCGCTCCATCGTGAGCACGTTGGTCGCGCACCAGTCCCAGTGGATTTCGGGAATGCGCAGCAGCCGCGAGCCCGCGAAGTTGCGCCGCAGCTGGTTGGCGTTGGCCGCCTCGCGGATCAGGTCGAGCTCGTCGTGCAGATAGGTGTCGAACTCGTCGATCACGTCGAGCGGGCGCAGCCGGCGCGCGTCGGCCGACAGCCGCATCAGCAGGCCGCCCGCGGTGCGCAGCAGCGCGAGGTCGCGCTCGATGACCGGCGCCATGTTCGGCCGCAGCACCTTCACCGCCACTTCGCGGCCGTCCTTCAGGCGAGCCAGGTGCACCTGCGCGATCGAAGCGGAGGCCACGGGCGTGCGCTCGAAGTCGTCGAACAGCCCGTCGATCGGCCGGCCCAGTCCGCGCTCGATCTCGCGCACCGCGATCTCGCCGGGAAACGGCGGCACGCGATCCTGCAGCCGGGCGAGCTCGTCGGCGACGTCGGCCGGAAGCAGGTCGCGGCGCGTCGAGAGGACCTGGCCGAACTTCACGAAGATCGGCCCCAGGCTCTCGAGCGCCCGGCGCAGTCGCTCCCCGCGCGGCATCTCGAGGCGCCGACCGAAGCGCAGCACGCGCGCGGCGGTGAACGCCCAGCGCGAGCCGGTGGTCGCGGCGGCGCCCGAGGCGGCCAGTTCGTCCAGGCCGTGGCGCCAGGCGACGAATACGATGCGGATGAGGCGGGTGGTGCGCAAGGCGTCGGTGAGCGGATGGCCCGGGGCGGACGCGCCGGAGCGAACGCGCCATTCTAGTGTCGCTGCCGCAAAGCGGCGACGAAGCGGATATGATTGCCCAGATTCCCGGACGGAGCCCGAGCATGACCACCACGCTTCGCATTGCGCGCCTTGCCGCTGCCGGATCCGTTGCGGTCCTTGCCGCCGGCGCGTTGGCCCAGCCCCAGCAGGTGGTCAAGCCACCGATCGCTCAATACTGGCTCGACGTCGCGACGCACTCGATGGCGGGCATGCCCGAGTTGCCCGGAATGCCGTCGCTGCCGTCGTTCATGGGAGGCGGCGGCGCGACGGGCGGCAACCATTACGGCAACGCCCGCGGCATGACGCCCGGCAGATGGCTCGATCTCGCGCTGCACACCCGGAACAAGCCCGCCGGTACCGAGGCGACGCACGCGATTCCGGCCGGCATGCAGATGGGGAACGCGCTGCCGCTGATCCCGTACGTCGCTCCGGCGAGGTCGGTGACGACACCGCACGAACCCACCGAAGAAGGGATTCCCGAACCGCCGAAGGGCCGCCTGCTGATCTACTGGGGCTGCAGCGAGACGGTGCGCAGCGGCCAGCCGCGCGTCATCGACCTGGCGGGCGACCCGCGCGCCTTCGGGCGCGCGTTCGGCGGCCGCTACGCGCCCGATCGCGGCGCGCGAGTGGCACCCGGCTACTCGATCTGGCCCAACGAGCAGAACCGCACGATGGTGCCGCGCGGCGCCTCGCTGGTGGGCGAGCACGCGATCAGCGGCGACGGCGTTCCCGCGAGCATGAAGTTCGCGATCGGCGCCGCGCAGGATCTGATGCCCCCGATCGAGCTGTCGTCCAGCGGTGCGCTCGCCGACAGCGTGGCGCTTCAGTGGACGGCGGTGCCCAATGCGCGCGCCTACTACCTGCATGCGATGGGCCACGCCGGCTCCGACATGATCCTCTGGAGTTCGGCCGAGACTCCCGACACCGGAATGGGCCTGTTCGACTACCTGCCCAATGCCACCATCGATCGCTGGGTCGGCGAGAAAGCGTTGCTGCCGCCTTCGACCACGCGTTGCGCGGTGCCCAAGGGCATCTTCGCGTCCGGCGGGGAGAGCGGCGCAATGCTGCGGATGATCGCCTGGGGCAGCGAACTGAACCTGGCACATCCGCCGCGCCCGACCGATCGGCGCATTCCCTGGGAGCCGGAGTGGAACGTGCGCGTGCGCGTGAAGGCGACCACGATGGCGATGCTCGGTGCCGAGATTTCCGGCGCCCCGGAGCAGGCGCCCGGAACGCGCGCGGGCCGGCGCGACGGCGGCGAGCCGGCTTCCGGCGAAGCCGGGCAGGAGTCCGGTTCGTTGATTCCGGGCGTTCCCGGCGGCGCGATCGACGCGATCCGCAGCATCTTCGGCCGTTGACCCACCAGGCCAGCGTCACGCCAGCGTCCGTCGCCGCAGCCGGGCGAGGCCCGGGGCGCGCGGCCGGCGCGAGACTGCGATGCTTCCTCCTTTCGTCCAGCGACTGATCGTCGCCAACCTGGCGGTCTTCTTCGCGCAGACCGTGTTCGGCGAGCAGCTGATCGTGTGGTTCGCGCTGTGGCCCGGCGATCCGCTCGGGCTGCTGTACACGCCCTGGACGCTGCTCACCTACGGCTTCCTGCACGCAGGCGTCACGCACCTGCTGTTCAACATGTTCGCGCTGTGGATGTTCGGGTCCGACCTCGAACGGGTCTGGGGGGCCGCGCGCCTGGCGCTCGGCTACTTCGGCGGCGTGGCGATCGGTGGGCTCGCGCAGGTGCTCGTGGTGGTCGTGTTCGGTTCGCCCGACGTACCGGTGATCGGTGCGTCCGCCGGTGTGTTCGCGATGCTGGCCGGCTATGCGATCGTCTTCCCGAATCGCATCGTGATGCTGCTGATCCCGCCGATCCCGCTGCCGGCGCGCGTCTTCGCGCTGCTGTACGGGGCTCTCGAACTGGTGCTCGGCGTCACCGGCACCGCGACCGGCGTGGCGCACTTCGCGCACCTGGGCGGCATGGTCGGCGGCTGGATCGCGCACCGCTTCGGCGGCCCGCTGTCGGGCCGCTGGCGCGGGCGGCGGTGAGCGACGTGAACGACCCCGCGAAGCACGGTGGCGTGCTCGCCGGGCTCGACGAATTCTCGCCGGCGTACTTCGCGCTGGTGATGGCCACCGGCATCGTCTCGCTCGCGTCGCACCAGCTCGGCCTGCGCGCGATCGCGCTGCCGCTGTTCGCTCTGAACGTGCTTGCCTGGATCGTCCTCTGGGTGCTCAGCGTGCTGCGCATGGTGCGCCACCGTCGGCGCTTCTTCGGCGACCTGGTCGATCACCTGCGCGGCCCGGGCTTCTTCACCACCGTCGCCGGCACCGCAGTGCTCGGCAGCCAGTGCGCGCTGCTCGCGGACGAGTACCGGTTCGCCGCCGCGTTGTGGGTGTTCGCACTGGTGCTGTGGGTCGGCCTCACCTACACCGTGTTCACCGCCTTCACGATCAAGGAGAGGAAGCCGACGCTCGACCGCGGCATCACCGGGGCCTGGCTGCTGGCGGTGGTCGCCACGCAGTCGATCGCGGTGCTCAGCGCGCTGCTCGCTGCCCGCATCGGGCAGCCCTGGAAGCTCGAACTGAATTTCTTCGCGCTGTCGATGTGGCTGTGGGGCGGCATGCTCTACATCTGGATGATGTCGCTGATCTTCTATCGCTACACGTTCTTCCCGTTCTCGCCGGGCGACCTCGCGCCGCCGTACTGGATCAACATGGGCGCGATGGCGATCTCCACGCTCGCCGGCTCGCTGCTGATCGTCAACGCGCCCGATGCGCCGTTCCTGCGCTCGCTGCTGCCGTTCCTCAAGGGTTTCACGGTCTTCTACTGGGCGACCGGCACCTGGTGGATCCCGATGCTGGTCGTGCTGGGCGTCTGGCGCTACGTCTACAAGCGTTTCCCGCTGCGCTACGACCCGCTGTACTGGGGCGCGGTGTTCCCGCTCGGCATGTACGCCGCGAGCACGCACGAGATGGCGCTCGCGTTGGGGTTCGATTTCCTGGGGTTCCTGCCGCCGGTGTTTCTCGCCTCGGCGCTGCTCGCGTGGTCGGCGGCGTTCGCGGGGCTGCTGCGCCGGCTGGCGCGCCGGCTGCGAGCGGCGAGGGGCTTGCGCAGGATCGGATCGACCCCGAACGACCCGTAGCCGGACCGATGCCGACGATCGCTTCCGTATCCGGCATGGTGGGGCTCGCGTTGTGGTGCGCGAGCTTCGTGCTGATGCTGCGCCTGCGTGGGTTCGAGCGCGCCGCCGGCGGGCTCGACCGCCTGTACTGGTGGCATCACGCCTGCGGGGCGTTCGCCTACTTCGCCGTGCTCGCGCATCCGCTGGCACTGGCGGGCGAGGCCTTCGACGCGGGCGGCTGGCGTGCCGCCGCCGCGGTCGTGACGCCGCCGGGCCAGGGAGCGGCGGTGCGCGCCGGCTGGCTCGCGCTGGCGTTGCTGATGGCCACGATGGTCGCGACTTTCCAGGTCAGGCTCGCGTACGCGCGCTGGCGTGTGGCGCACGCGGTCACCGTGCCCGCATTCCTGGTGGCGTTCGCGCACGCGTGGTGGTTTGCGGGGCCAGGCCTGCGCCCGGCGCTGGCTGGGGTGCTCGCGGTCGCGCTCGGTGCGATCGCCTGGCGCTACGCGCTGGGGCGCGGCTGGGTGCGCTCGCATCCGTACCGTGTCGCACGCGTCGTGCGCCCCGGTCCGGGGCTTCTCGACCTGGAGCTCGAACCGGTCGGTGCGCCGATCGCCTGGCAGCCCGGGCAGTTCGTGTTCGTTGCGTTTCGCGACGGCCCGGGCTGGAGGGGCTGCGGCGAATACCACCCCTACACGATTGCCGGAGGCGCCGCGCGCGAGCGGTTGCGCCTGCTGATCCGTTCCCTGGGCGACTGCACCGCGCATCTGCAGACCGTGCAGGCCGGCGTCGCGGCGAGCGTGCAGGGCCCTTACGGTGCGTTCCTCGCACGGCGCGACCCGCGTCGGCCGCAGTTGTGGCTGGCCGGCGGAGTCGGCGTCGCGCCGTTCCTGGCCGCGCTCGGCGGTACGGCGGTCACGGCCGCCCCCGTCGACCTCGTCCACGTCCACCGGCCGGACGACGTGCTGGCAGGCGCCTGCCTGCCGGGACTGTCGTCGACGCTGCCGGCCCAGGTTCGCCTGCACGCGATCGAGTCCGCGGGAGACGTCGAGGAGGTGTGGGCGGCGATCGCGGCGCGCGTCGGCGCGCTGGCGGAGCGCCAGGCGTTCCTGTGCGGTCCGCCGGCGCTGGTCGATCCGCTGCGCGCGCGGCTCGTCGCGGCCGGCATCGCCCCGCGCGACATCCAGAGCGAACGCTTCGATTTCCGATGAAGCGCGCCGTCACGATCGCGACGATCGCGTTCTGGATCGCGGTGGCCGCCCTGAACCTGATGGCGGCCCGCGAGCCGGCGGCCGTCGGCGGCGCGCCACCCTTCACGCTGGGCGAGCTCGCTCGCCACGCCGGTGCGACGAGCTGCTGGATGGCGATCGACGGCGTGGTCTACGACTTCACCGACTACCTGCCGCAGCACCCGGCTCCTGAGGCCGTCATGCTGCGACATTGCGGCAAGGAGGCGACCGAGGCGTTCAGGACGAAAGACGTCGGCCGGCCACACTCCCCGCACGCGGCGGGACTGCTTCCCCGGTACCGGATCGGGGAACTGGCACGCTGAGCCGCGCGTCGGTCGGCTGCGAGCGCGCCGCCGTGCCCGGCGGGAGCGTGATTTCGGTGATAGGCTGCCGGCGCGGCGGCCAGGTCGCCGCGATCGCGGGCGCAGTGGCCGTCGCCGCGCGTTGCAGCCCCGCCGATCCGCCGCCGCCGACGCCCGTGAGTGACACACTGCTTCAGGGAGCCAGGAGAAGATGAATCCCCCGGATGCTCGGGCCGGCCGTGCCGGCGAGCGCCAGTTCGACGCGCTGCTGCTCGACTTCGGCAACGTGGTCTCGATTTCGGTCTTCGAGCGCCAGCGCGAGAACGAGGCGATCCTCGGCCTGGCGCCCGGCACGCTCGGCTGGCTCGGGCCGGTCGATCCGCGCACCGATCCGCTGTGGCGGAGAATGAGCGCCGGCGAGATCAGCGAGCGCGACTACTGGGCGCTGCGCGCGGCCGAAGTCGGGCGCATGCTCGGCCACGCCGCCTGGACGCCGCTCGACTTCATCGGGGCGATCCGCGGCGACGACCCGAACCGGGCGGTGCGCGAGTGCGCGCTGCGCACGGTCGCGCAGGCCCGCGCCGCGGGGCTGCGCGTGGGCGTCGTCTCCAACGAGCTCGAGCTCTTCTGGGGACGGCCGTTCATGGAACGGCTCGCGCTGCTGCGCGAGATCGACGCACTGGTCGACGCCACGCACACCGGCGTGCTCAAGCCCGATCCGCGTGCCTATCGCGCCGCGCTCGAGGCGCTCGGCGTCGCAGCCGGACGCGCGCTGTTCGTCGATGACCAGCCGCGCAACGTCGAGGGCGCGCGCGCGGTGGGCATGGAGGCGATCTTCTTCGACATCGCCGACCCGGAAGGCAGCTTCGCGCGCGTGCGCGAGCGGCTCGGCCTCGGGCGCAGCGTGAACACGCCATAGTCCGCAGTCACGCGGGTGACCACGGCGCCTGATCGAGCGACGGATCGGCGTCGAATGCGATGTCGCCGTCGGGCACCGGCTCGCCGGTAGCGCGCAGATGCGCGAAGTCGAAGCGCGTGCGGTCCATCAGGTGCGAGGGCGTGACGCGGCCGAGCGCCGCGAACGCGTTTTCCACCCGGCCGGGAAAGCGCCGCTCCCAGTCGCGCAGCAGCTGCTTGATCTCGCGGCGCTTCAGGTTCTCCTGCGAGCCGCACAGGTTGCACGGAATGATCGGAAACCCGCGCCACTGCGCGAACGCCGCGAGGTCTTCCTCCCTGGCGTAGGCGAGCGGCCTGATCACGATGTGCCGGCCGTTGTCGGAGACGAGCTTGGGCGGCATCGCCTCGAGCTTGCCCCCGAAGAACACGTTGAGGAAGAAGGTCTCGAGGATGTCGTCGCGGTGGTGGCCCAGCGCGATCTTCGTCGCGCCGAGTTCGCCGGCCACGCGATACAGGATGCCGCGCCGCAGCCGCGAGCACAGCGAGCACATCGTGCGTCCCTCGGGAATCACCCGGGTGACGATCGAATAGGTGTCCTGGTTCTCGATGTGAAACGGCACGCCGCGCGACTCCAGGTAGCGCGGCAGCACGTCGGCCGGAAACCCGGGCTGCTTCTGGTCGAGGTTGACCGCGACGAGCTCGAAGGCGATCGGGGCGCGGCTTCGCAGCGTGATCAGCAGGTCGAGCAGCGCGTAGCTGTCCTTGCCGCCGGACAGGCAGACCATCACGCGGTCGCCGGGCTCGATCATTGCGAAGTCGGCGATCGCCTGCCCGGCCTGGCGCAGCAGCCGCTTGTGCAGCTTGTTGCGCTCGTAGGCGAGCTTCTCCTCGCGGCGCGTGGCCGGCGGCGGCTCGATGGTGCTCACGGGTGCCTCCAGACCTCGACGCGCACCGCGCGCGCGCGCGGCAGGGGCTGCGGCTTGGTGACCGACACCTTCAGCGCACGCAGGCCGGGCAGCCGCGCGATGTCGTCGGCGAGCTCGGCGCACAGCGTCTCGACCAGCTTGAAGCGGCGGTCGGCGACCACCCGCTCGACCGCCTCGACGACGCGCTCGTAGTTGACCGTCTCGGACAGCGTGTCGCGGCGCGAGATCTTCGCCGCGTGCGGCACGTACAGCTCGACCTCGATCACCACCGGCCGCTGGCGCGCCTGCTCGCGCTCGTACACGCCGAGGAAGCAGTCGATCTCGATGCCCTGCACGAGGATCCGGTAGCAGTCGTGGAAGAGGTCTTGCATGATGGGCTGCGGAGTGTGAGCGGCGGCCGGTTCAGTGCGGCCCGGCCCAGCGCGAGACCAGGCTGCTGCCGCCGTCGACGTTCAGCACGTGGCCGGTGACGTAATCGTTTCCGAAGAGCAGGAATTCGACCGCGCGAGCCACGTCGCGCGCGGTGCCGGGCCGCCCGAGCGGGATCGACGCCTCGGCGGCGCGGCGCTCCTCGTCGCTGAAGACCGGCAGCTCGGGCCAGTCGAGCGAGCCCGGGGAGATCGCGTTCACCCGCACCTGCGGCGCCAGCTCGAGGGCGTGCGCCCGGGTGAGCGCGACGATGCCTGCCTTGGCCGCGGTGTACACCGAGAACTGCGGCAACGGCCGCTCGGTGTTCACGTCGCACAGGTTGACCACCGCCCCGCCGCCCAGCCGCAGCCACGGCGCCGCGGCCTGGGTGACGAACAGCGCCGCCTTCAGGTTGCCGTCGACCAGCTCCGACCACTGCCGCTCGTCGATGCTGCCCAGGGGTGTGCGGTAGAAGGTCGATGCGTTGTTCACCAGCGCGTCGAGGCGGTTCTTCCAGTTCGCCGCCGCGTCGACCAGGCGGGCGCACTGCTGGGCGCTGGAGAGGTCGGCGGCGATCGCCAGCGCCGAGCCGGCGCGGGTCTCGTTCAGCGAAGCGGCCAGGCGCAGGGCGTCGTCGGCCGAATGCCGGTAGTGCAGCGCGACGCTGCATCCCAGGGCGTGCAGGTGACGCGCGATCCCGGCGCCGATGCGTCGGGCCGCGCCGGTGACGAGGACGACGCAGTCCGTTTCCATGTCGAGGGCGGGCAAGGCGTCGCAAGTGTACCCAATCAATCCGTCCGGGCACATGGGCCGGCGGGCCGGGCTGGTACGATCGACGCATTTCCCCGAACCCCCGGACCCCGGCGAGCATGCTGAGCTTCCTTCCCCCGACCGTGCGCGGGGTCGCAGCGTCCGTGATGCTGGTGGCGAACACTCTGGTCTGGTGCCTGCTGCTGTTCGCACTGTCGCTGCTCAAGCTCGCACTGCCTTTCGCGCCGGTGCGAGCCGTGATCGACCCGCTGCTCAACGGCATCGCCACGCGCTGGATCGCCGGCAACAGCGGCTGGATGCGCCTGACGCAGCGCACCGCCTGGGATGTCGAGGGGCTCGGGGGTTTCGCCTGGCGCGGGTGGTACATGGTCTGCGCGAACCACCAGACCTGGGTCGACATCTTCGTGCTGCAGCACCTGTTCAACCGGCGCATTCCGCTGCTCAAGTTCTTCCTGAAGCGCGAGCTGATCTGGGTGCCGATCATGGGGCTCGCGTGGTGGGCGCTCGACTTCCCGTTCATGCGCAGGCACTCCGAGCAGTACCTGAGGAAGCACCCCGACAAGCGCATGGAAGACCTCGAGACCACGCGGCGCGCCTGCGCGAAGTTCGCGCTGCTGCCCACCAGCGTGATGAACTTCGTCGAGGGCACGCGCTTCACCGCCGCCAAGCACGTGGCGCAGCGCTCGCCGTACCGCCACCTGCTCAAGCCCAAGGCGGGCGCGCTCGCGCTGTCGCTCGCGGCGCTGGGCGACAGGTTCGACTCGATGGTCGACGTGACGATCGTCTATCCGGACGGCGTGCCCACCTTCTGGCAGTTCCTGCGCGGCGACGTGAAGCGCATCGTGGTGCGCGTCGATCGTCACTCGATTCCGCCCGACTTCGCGCGCGGCGACTTCATGACCGACTCGAAGCTGCGCAAGCGGGTGCAGGCCTGGCTGCACGGACTGTGGCAGCGCAAGGACGAGCGCATCGACGAACTGCTCGCGGCGGCCGGCTCGCCGGGGCCGGGCGCCGCGGCGGCGCCGCACTGACGCGGCCGCATCGCAGGGGGATTCGGGGCGTGGGCGCTGCCGACATCCTGCCGACGCCGGCGGCGCCTGCCGCGCAGGCATCGCACGAACTGGGCGGGCGCATCGCCGACGCGATTCGCGCGGCCGGCGGCTGGATCGGCTTCGATCGATACATGGCAATGGCGCTGTACGAGCCGGCGCTCGGCTACTACGCGAGTGGCAGCCGCAAGTTCGGCGCTGACGGCGACTTCGTCACCGCGCCCGAACTGTCGCCGCTCTTCGGTCGGTGCCTGGCGGCGCAGTGCGCGCACTGGTTCGACGCGGCGCCGGCGGCGGTCGTGGAGTTCGGCGCCGGCTCGGGGGCGCTGGCCGCGCAACTGCTCGAGTCGCTCGACGCACTCGGCAGCGCGCCCGAGCGCTACTCGATCGTCGAGCTCTCGGCGCCGCTGCGCGCGCGCCAGCGCGAGACGCTGGCCGCCCGCGCGCCGGCGCTCGCCGGCCGCGTCGAGTGGCTCGACGCGCTGCCCGAGCGCATCGAGGGCGTGGTGGTGGCCAACGAAGTGCTCGATGCGATGCCGGTGCGCGTGTTTCGCTGGCGCGAGGGCGCAGTGTTCGAACGCGGCGTGGCCTGCGCGCCGCAGGGCGGCGGCTTCGGGTTCGCCGACTGGCCCGCCGACGACGCCTTCGCCGCCCGGGTGCTGGCGGTGCTGCGCGAAGCCTGGGCCGGAGTCGACGAGCCGGTTGGCGACTACGTCTCGGAGATCGGCGAGCAGGCGCAGGGCTGGGTCGCCACGGTGGCCAGGCGGCTCGCCCGCGGCGCGATGCTGCTGCTCGACTACGGCTTTCCGCGCGCCGAGTACTACCACGCGCACCGAAGCACCGGCACGCTGCAGTGCCACTACCGGCATCGGGTGCACGACGACCCGTTCGTCTGGCCGGGCCTGCAGGACATCACCGCGCACGTCGACTTCACCGCGGTGAGCCGCGCGGCGCGCGCAGCCGGGCTGCAGCCGCTCGGCTACAACTCGCAGGCGCGCTTCCTGCTCGACTGCGGGCTGCTCGATCGCCTGGCGGAGTTGCCGCGCGACGACGCCCGCCTGTGGACGAAGCAGGCGCAGGCGGCGCAGATGCTGCTGTCGGAAGCGGAGATGGGCGAGCTGTTCAAGGCGATCGCCTTCGGCCGCGACGTGCCCGACGACGCGCCGGGCTTCGCCACGCGCGACCGGCGCGGCGCGCTCGCCTGAGAGGCCGCGATGTTCAAGTGGCTGCTGGTGGTGGTGCTCGCGCTGCTGCTGTTCTCGGGGCTGATGCCGCTGCTGCGCCGCTTCGGCATCGGGCGGCTGCCCGGCGACCTGGCGTTTCGCGCCTTCGGGCGCGACTGGTCGATCCCGCTGGCCTCGACCGTGCTGCTGTCGCTGCTGGCGGCGCTGATCGCGAAGCTGCTCTGAATTACCGGCCTCGGCCGCTGCCGCGGCGCGCAGCCGCGATTGCCGCCGCCACCGCGGCGACGCGCGCGGCGTGGATCGCCTCGCGCAGGCCGGCGGTGGAGCCGGCGTGCGCGGCAGCGATCGCGCCGGCGTCGACCGCGCGCATCGCCTGCGCGGCCAGGCGCAGGCGTTCGGCCTGTGGCCACGCACGCTCGCCGAAGCCGAGCCGGCCGCGCCAGTCGCACTCGCAGGCCGCGATCAGGTCGTCGAGCCGCTGCGGCCTGCGCAGCACGTCGAGCCGCTCGAGCAGCCGGGTGAGGGTGCCCGCACGCAGCTCGAGCGCGCGGTGCATCAGTTCGTGTTCGCGCGCGACCAGCAGCGCCAGGTCGCGACACTCCACCGGCACGCGCAGCCGCTCGCACACTGCGTCGACCAGCGGCGCCGAGCGCTTTTCGTGCCCGGGGTGATGCGGCCACTGCTCGCGCGGCGTCGTGCCCTTGCCGACGTCGTGCAGCAGCGTCGCGAAGCGCACCGCCAGCCGTGCTCCGGTGGCCGCGGCATGGTCGATCGCCATCATCACGTGCACGCCGGTGTCGATCTCCGGGTGGTGCTCGGGCGGCTGCGGCACGCCCCACAGGCGGTCGACTTCCGGAACGATGCGCGCCAGCGCGCCGCAGTCGCGCAGCACCGCGAACATCCGCGACGGATGCCGCTCCATGAGCCCGCGCGACAGTTCCTGCCAGACGCGCTCGGGAACCAGCGCGTCGACCTCGCCGTGCCCGACCATGCGTCGCATCAGCGTCATCGTCTGCGGGGCCACGGCGAAGCGGTCGAAGCGTGCCGCGAAGCGCGCCACGCGCAGGATGCGCACCGGATCTTCGGCGAACGCGGGGCCGACGTGGCGCAGGATGCCGGCGCGCAGGTCGGCGAGCCCGCCGTGGGGGTCGATCAGCGCGCCGTCGGCGTCGCGCGCCATCGCGTTGATCGTGAGGTCGCGGCGCAGCAGGTCGTCTTCGAGAGTGACGTCGGGCGCGTAGTGCACCGCGAAGCCGCGATAGCCGGGTGCGGTCTTGCGCTCGGTGCGCGCGAGCGCGTATTCCTCGTGCGTCTGCGGGTGCAGGAACACCGGGAAGTCGCGGCCGACCGGCTGGAAGCCGCGCTCGATCAGCATTTCGGGCGTGGCACCCACGACGACCCAGTCGTGGTCTTTCACCGGCAGCCCGAGCAGCTCGTCGCGCACCGCGCCGCCGACGCAGTAGATCTTCATCGGGCGGCGGGCCGCGTGCGCAAGGGCTGCGCGACTCAGCGACGCGCGCGCATGCGCTCGATGCCGAGGCGGGCCGGTCCGCGGCGCAGGTACGACGGCGCGATCGCGCCCAGCGGCGTGAGCGCCAGCCCGAGCTCGGGCGCGACCAGGCCGCTGGCGACGTTGTCGATCGCCATCGAGTCGAAGTTGTCGCGCGACATCAGCGTGGGCCCGGGTGCGAACTCGAGCAGCGCCGCCTGCAGGCGCGCCGGTGCGTCGGGCAGCGCGATGATCGGGCGCCGGTGGCCGCAATGCCGGCCGGCGAGCGCGACCAGTTCGCGCAGCGTGAAGACCTCGGGACCGGCGAGTTCGTAGCAGCCGCGATGCGTGGCCGGCAGGTCGAGCGCGTTGACGAACGCCTGCGCGACGTCGCCGACGAACACCGGCTGCAAGCGTGCCTCGGCGCGCCCGAGCGGGATTGCCGGCAGCCAGGCCTGCAGCTGCGCGAACAGGTTCAGGAAGCGGTCGCCGGGTCCGAACACGACCGAGGGCCGGAAGATCGTCCAGTCGGGGGCAGCACCTTCGCGCACCGCGCGTTCTCCGGCGGCCTTCGAGCGCAGGTACATCGACGGCAGCGACTGTTCGCCGCTTTCGCGCGCCCCGAGCGCCGACATGTGCAGCAGCCGGCGCACGCCGCAGTGCCCGCAGGCGGCAGCGATCTTCGCCGGCAGGCGCACGTGCGCGGCGTCGAACCCGGGGCCCCAGGGCGAACCGCGGCGGTCGTGCAGGATGCCGGCCAGGTTGACGACCGCGTCGGCCTGCGCCACCAGTTGGCGCAACTGCGCTTCGTCGTGCACGTCGGCCTCGACCACGTCGACCGTGGGCAGCGGCAGCAGGTGCCGGGCGCGTTCGTGGCGGCGGGTGGGCACCGTCACCCGCTTGCCGGCGGCGGCCAGGCGGGCGGCGAGTTGCGTGCCGATGAAGCCGGAGCCGCCGATCAGCAGGATGCGCGCATGGGCCATGCAGGTGCGCGGTCAGGGAAGCTCGCTGGGCGAGGCGGGTTGCGGGGTGATGCGGCCCAGCCGCGCCTTCAGCGACTGCGGTTCGCCCGAGAACAGCGCCGCGTAGAAAACCGCGTTCGACAGCACCTTCTTCACGTAGTCGCGCGTTTCGTTGAACGGGATGATCTCGGCGAAGATCGCTCCCTCGACCGGGTGCGGCAGCGTCGAGCGCCAGTTGCGCGGCCGCCCCGGACCGGCGTTGTAGGCGGCCGACGCGAGCACCGGCGAGCCTTCGAGGTCATCGAGCACGCTGCGCAGGTAGAAAGTGCCGAAGCGCAGGTTGGTGGACAGGTCGTGCAACTGCTGGACGCGGAAGTCGCGCTCGCCGAGCTTGCGCGCGATCCAGCGCGCGGTCGCGGGCATGATCTGCATCAGGCCCTGCGCGCCCGCCCAGGAACGGGCATCCATGACGAAGCGCGATTCCTGGCGGATCAGCCCGTAGATCCAGGCCGGGTCGAGCCCGCGCTCGGCTGCCACCGGTTCGAGCTCGTCGAGGAACGGCGAGACGAAGCGCAGCCGGAAATCGTGTTCGGCCGCGGTGCGGTCGGCGGTGTTGACGCAGCGATCGAGCACCTCGCGCTGGCAGGCCCATGCGGCTGCCGCGAGCAGCTGGCGATCGTTCATGCCGCGCAGCTGGAAATTCCATTCGCGATTGCCCTCGAACCGCAGTCCGAGCCGGTAGAACTCGAGCGCGCGGGCGAAGCCGGCATTGCGTGCCGGCTCGGCGAGTTCGGCCTCGGTGGGCGCGGCCGCGCGCGGCGGCGTGGTGGTGAGCCGGCCGAGATCCTCGGCGGCGAGCTGTCCGTAGAAACCGAAGTTGCCGGCCAGCGTGCGCAGCAGCGCTTCGGCGCCGGCCGATTCGCCGGCTTCGCGCATGGCGCGCGCGGTCCAGTAGATCCAGGCCGGATCGCGCCGGCCGGCTTCGGACATGCGTCCGACCACCGCGCGCAGCGTGCTCCAGTCTTGCGCGCGCAGTGCGGCGCGCGCGAGCCATGCCCAGGTCTCGTCGGTGGCCGGCGCGTTCAGTGCCAGCCGCGTCCAGTCGAGCGACTCGGGGGCGAGGCGCCGCATGCCGGCCGCTGCGACCTGCGACCAGGCGAAATCGAGGTCTTCGCCGCGCAGCGCGGCCACGCCGGCCTGCAGTTTCTGTGCAGCGGCGGCCGGGTCGTTGCGCGCCAGCCGGCTGAGCGCGATCAGTGCGATTTCGCTGTCGGGAGCCTGCGCGAGCGCGCGCGAGGGCTTCGACAGCGCGGTCTCGACCGCGGCGCTGGCGAGGCCCGATGCCGCAGCCGTGCGCCGGATGGTTTCTGCTCCGTTGGTTTCGATTGCCACGCGCAGCCGGGCACGCAGGTCGGCGGGCTGCAGCGCGCCCGAAGTCGCCATGGCGTCGAACAGCGCGCCGCAGCCGTCGCCGAGGCGACGCACCGAGAACACGAGTTCGCGCGCATCGGGCGCCGGCTCGCCGCGCTGCAGGTGCCCGAGCGACGCCAGGCAGTGGACTTCGTCGTCGTCGCGCAGCACCCACTTCGCGTATTCGCGGTCGAACTCGCTCCACTGGCCGCGGCGGCCGAGGTCGAGCAGCCAGTCGCGACGCATCAGGTCGGCCACGAGCGTGCCGGCATGTCGATCGATGAAACGGCGGATCGCGGCGTCGGACGCACCGGGCGTCGCTTCGGCGAGCGGCGCCTGCAGCTGCAGGTGAAGCCGCCAGAACCCGAGATACTCGGCAAGCGGGTGGCCGTCGGCCTGCGCGGCTGCGGCCGCGAAACGGGGGAGGTCGTTGCGCACGAAAGCCTCGCGCGCCGCGACCAGCGCTTCGTCGGCGCTCATCGTTGCGGCAACGCGCGCCGCCGGGCGCTTGCTGGCCTGCACCGGCGCCAGCGTGCACGCGCCGATCAGCCCTACAATCGCGGCTAGCGCGATACGGTGTTTCATCGCCGACGACTCACTACGCACTTCAGGCATCGTCGCAGCGAACGCTGCATGAACGACACGACCCGAAACCCTGAGGCGAGCATAACACGCAGCATCGGCGACGAATCCGAGCGTCGCGCTGCGCGCAACACGCTGATCGCGTGGCGCCGATCGATGGACGCGCCGGTGCGCCGCGCGGCCGATGCGGCGATCGCGGCCCGGCTCGAAGCGTGGCTCCAGGCGTGGTTCTCCGCGCGTCCTGCCGCCGAGCGCGTGGTGCTCGGCGCGTACTGGCCGGTGCGCGGCGAACCCGACCTGCGCGAATCGATGGCCGGCTGGCATCGTGCCGGACACGCAATCGCGCTGCCGCGCGTGGCCGCCGGCGACGGCGCGCTCGAATACGGGTGCTGGACGCCGGCGGCGACGATGCGCCCGGCGGCCTTCGGCATCGCACTGCCCGAGCCGTTCGTGCTGCTCGCGCCCACGCTGCTCATCGTGCCGTGCGTGGGGTTCGACCTGCGCGGCTATCGGCTCGGTTACGGGGGCGGCCATTACGACCGCACGCTGGCCGCGCGCGCGTTGCCGGCAATCGGCGTCGCCTACGATGGCTGCGAGCTCCCGGGCTTCGAGGCGGCCGGCCACGATCGGCCGATGACGGCGATCGTCACCGAGACGCGCACGATCACGCGCCAGTGAGTGTCGCGTCGCCCAGTTGCGTGGCGGGCCTCAGGCCGTACGCGCCGTCGGCCAGCCCGCGCACGATGCGCACCTGGCCGTACTCGCGATCCTTCGCCGTCGCCAGCAGGTCGCGCTCGAACGGCGCGACGATCGGCGCCTTGTCGGGGCCGGTGAGCACCATCACCCGTGGTTCGAGGCGATGCACCCGATTGTGGGCGAGCACGACCGCCACTTCGCCGGTGGACAGTTCGACCAGGCTGCCCACCGGGAACAGTCCGACCGCCTGGACGAACTGCTCGACCAGTGCTTCGTCGAACGAACTGCCGGCCCACTCGTAGAGGTTCATCAGCGCATCCTGCGGCGCCGACGCGTTCGCGTAGGCGCGGATCGCCACCAGCGCGGCGAAGCTGTCGGCGATCGCAGCCATGCGACCGTGGATGCCGATCTCGTCGCCCCTGAGCCCCTTGGGGTAGCCGGTGCCGTCGAGCCGCTCGTGGTGTTGCGCGATGCCTGCCTCGACCGCGCGCGGCAGGCGCATGTCGCGGCGCAGCGCCTCGAGGCCGAGGCGCACGTGTTCCTTGATCACGTTGTGCTCGGCCGGCGTGAGCATGCCGGGCTTGTCGAGCAGCGCCTGCGGCAGCAGCGCCTTGCCGACGTCGGCGAGCATGCCGATCGCGGCCAGATGGGCGAGTTCGCGGCGCGGCAGCCCGAGGTGGCGCCCGAGCGCGACCAGGTACAGCGCGACCTTCAGTCCGTGCGAGCTCGCATCGCGCTCGTCCTCGTCGAGCCGCGCCACCCACATCAGCGCGTCGGGGTTGTCGATCATGCTGTCGACCACCTCGTCGATCGCGCGCCCGAACTCGATCGTGTCGGGAGCGCGGCGTTCGCGCACGCAGGCGGCGATCGCCCGCAGCTGGCGCGACGCGCTGGCCCAGGCCTGGCGTGCGCGCGGCAGTTCGTCGGCGACCGCAGCGCGGTCGACGTAGCGGCGCAGCCGCGCTTCCGGGGCGAGTTGCGCGCGGATTGCCTCGCGCACCTGCGCGAGCGAGGCGTGCGTGTCGTCGGGAATCGCGTCGTCGCCCAGCAGGGTGCGCAGCCAGCCGAACGCACGCCCGAGCCGCGACGAGCGCGTGCCCGCCGCGTCGTCGGCCACCGCGGTCGCCTTGATGAACTGGCGGAAGCGCTCGCGGGTCCGGTTGCTGATCTTCAGGTCCGAGCGGATGCGCACCGGGCGCGGCGGCAGTTCCTGGCGCCGGCTGCGCGCGTCGAGCACGGTGTCGAAGCGCAGCGGGCCGTCCGCGCTGGCCTCCGACGGCGGCTCGAACGGATGGTCGCTCAGTTCCGCGTTGCGGATCGCCTCGGCGAGGCCGACGTCCGAGAGTTCCGGATCGACGTAGACGTAGCGGCAATAGCGGCGCAGCGTGTCCAGTTCGATCTGGCTGTCCACGCGAAAACCCTGCAGCAGGAACGGCGTGTCGAGCCAGGGCCGATCGAGCTCTGCCACGTACATGCCGCGCTGCAGGCTGTCGGCCGGAATCTGGTAGCGCGTGGCCGGAACGGCGCCGGAAGACTGCGGGCTGGCTGGCATCTCGGTGAGCGTCGGGCATGCCGGCAGGCATGCGCGAATCGGGTTCGGGGACCGGATTCATGGTAGCCACGCTCGCCCCGCCCGACCAACGCGGGGGCCGTGCGCTTAGCGGCCACGGCAACAGCAGCCGACGAGCGGACAGCGGATCGCCATCGGCGGCGCCCTGCCGCCCGCCGCTCCGGGCAGCCATGGTTGCCCGCGTCATGGCGGGCAGCCGCGCTGCCTAGCCGCGTGCGAGCCCGATCGCTTCGAGCACCCGGACGGCGGCCGCGCTCTGGTTCAGCGTGTAGAAGTGCAGCCCCGGCACGCCCTCGGCGAGCAGGCGCCGGCACATCGCGGCCACCACTTCGACGCCGAACTCGCGGATCGCCTCGATGTCGTCGCCGAAGGAAGCGAGCCGCAGCCGGATCCAGCGCGGAATCTCGGCGCCGCAGGCGTCGGAGAAGCGCGCGAGCTGGGTGAAGTTGGCGATCGGCATGATGCCCGGAACGATCGGTACGTCGATGCCGATCCGGCGCGCGTCGTCGCGAAAGCGCAGGTACGCGTCGGCGTTGAAGAAGTACTGCGTGATCGCCGAGTCGGCGCCGGCGCGCACCTTCACCGCGAAGGCCTCGAGGTCGTCGCGCGGGCTGCGCGCCTGCGGGTGCATCTCGGGATATGCGGCGACCTCCAGGTGGAACCAGTCGGCGGTTTCGGCGCGCACGAACGCGACCAGGTCGCTCGCGTGGCGAAAATCGCCCGGTTCGCGCATGCCGGAGGGCACGTCGCCGCGCAGTGCGACCAGCCGCCGGATGCCGTGCCCGCGATACAGCGCGAGCAGTTCGCGCACCGACTCGCGCGTGGCGCCGACGCACGACAGGTGCGGTGCCACGGTGTGTTTCTCCGCCAGGATCTCGAGCACGGTGGCGAGCGTCTTGTCGCGCGTGGCGCCGCCGGCGCCATAGGTGACGCTCAGGAACTCGGGCGCGAACGCGGCCAGTCGCGCGCGCACCTCGCGCAGCCGGGCGGCGCCCTCGGGCGTGTTGGGCGGAAAGAACTCGAAGCTCAGGGCGGGATCGGAAGGTTTCGTCATTTGCGTGCGCACAGGAGGAATTCACGGTTGCCGTCGCCGCCGCGGATCGGGCTTTCGAACCAGTCGTCGACCGTCCAGCCGGCGGCCGCCGCAGCGTCGCAGATCCTGTGCCGGACGTCCTCGTAAAGTGCGGGGTCGCGCACGATGCCGTCGCGGCCGACGCCACCCGGCCCGACCTCGAACTGCGGCTTGACCAGCGCGATCAGCCGGGCGCCGGGGCGCGCCAGCGCCAGGGCCGGCGCCAGCGCATGCGCCAGCGAAATGAAGCTGAGGTCGGCCACCACGAGGTCGAAGCCTGCTGGCGGGAAGGCTGCGCCGAGCGTCGCCGGCGCGAGCGCGCGCACGTTGACGCCCTCGAAGACCTGGACCCTCGGGTCACGGCGCAACTGCTCGCGCAACTGGCCGTGCCCGACGTCGACGCCGACCACGCGCAGCGCGCCGGCCTGCAGCAGGCAGTCGGTGAAGCCCCCGGTGCTCTGGCCGAGATCGAGGCAGACGAGGCCGCGCGCGTCGACGCCGGCGCGCGCGAGCGCGCCGGCCAGCTTCAGCCCGCCCCGCGAGGCGTAGCGCAGCCCGGCGCCCTCGGCCACCGACAACGGCGTGTCGTCGGCGAGTTCGGTCGAGGCCTTGCGCAGCACCTGCTCGCAGCCGCCGATGCGCGCGCGCACCGCGCCGGCCTCGATCAGTTCGCGCGCGCGCGCCCGCGATGCCGCGAGGCCGCGCGCGACGAGGAGCTGGTCCGCGCGCACGATCGGTGTCGCGGTGGCGGCGCGCGGCGACGCGGCCACTGCCGGCACGTCGCGCGCGTCCGCGTCAGTACCGATAGGAGTCGGGCTTGTACGGCCCCTCGACCGGCACCCCGATGTAGGCGGCCTGCTCGGGGGTGAGCTCGGTGAGCATCGAGCCGAGCTTCTTCAGCTGCAGCCGCGCCACCTTCTCGTCGAGGTGCTTGGGCAGCACGTAGACCTTGCCGCGCTCGTAGTAGTCGCGATGCGTCCACAGCTCGATCTGCGCGATCGTCTGGTTGGCGAACGACGAGCTCATCACGTACGACGGATGGCCGGTGGCGCAGCCCAGGTTCACCAGCCGCCCCTCGGCCAGCAGGATGATGCGCTTGCCGTCGGGGAAGATCACGTGGTCGACCTGCGGCTTGATGTTCTCCCACTGGTACTGCTTCAGCGAGGCGACGTCGATCTCGTTGTCGAAGTGGCCGATGTTGCAGACGATCGCCTGGTCCTTCATCGCCTTCATGTGGGCGTGCGTGAGCACGTCCTTGTTGCCGGTGGCGGTCACGAAGATGTCGGCCTTGTCGGCCGCGTAATCCATCGTGACGACGCGATAGCCCTCCATCGCCGCCTGCAGCGCGCAGATCGGGTCGCATTCGGTGATCCAGACCTGCGCCGACAGTGCGCGCAGCGCCTGCGCCGAGCCCTTGCCGACGTCGCCGTAACCGGCGACGACCGCGATCTTGCCGGCCACCATCACGTCGGTGGCGCGCTTGATGCCGTCGACCAGCGACTCGCGGCAACCGTAGAGGTTGTCGAACTTGCTCTTGGTGACCGAGTCGTTCACGTTGATCGCGCGCATCGCGAGTTCGCCGCGCGCGGACATCTGGTACAGGCGCTTGACGCCGGTGGTGGTCTCCTCGGTGACGCCCACGATCGCATCGAGCTGGCGCTGGTACCAGCCCGGGTCTTTCGCGAGCTGGCGGCGGATCGCCGCGAACAGCGCGACCTCTTCCTCGCTGCCCGGATGCGCGAGCGCCGAGGGATCCTTCGCCGCCCTGGTGCCGAGGTGCAGCAGCAGGGTCGCGTCGCCGCCGTCGTCGAGAATCATGTTCGACGGCTTGCCGTCGGGCCACTCGAAGATGCGGTGCGTGTAGTCCCAGTAGTCGTCGAGCGACTCGCCCTTGATCGCGAACACCGGCGTGCCGGCGGCGGCGATCGCGGCCGCCGCGTGGTCCTGCGTCGAGAAGATGTTGCACGACGCCCAGCGCACCTGCGCGCCGAGCGCGGTGAGCGTCTCGATCAGCACCGCGGTCTGGATCGTCATGTGCAGCGAACCGCTGATGCGCGCGCCTGCGAGCGGCTTGCTCGTCGCGTATTCGTCGCGGATCGCCATCAGGCCGGGCATCTCGGTTTCCGCGATGCGGATTTCCTTGCGGCCCCAGTCGGCCAGCGCGATGTCGGCCACCCGGTAGTCGGGGGCGCCTTCGGTCTTGGGTACGGCGGACATGGTCACTCCATCAAAGGGCGATCCGCCGGGGCCGCTGCGGGCGCCGGTGCTGCCGTGCGCTCGTCGGCCGTGCGGATCACGGTTCAACGAGCGCCGTTGCAACAGGGGAAGAGTCCCGAGCCTGGCGGCTCCGGCGGGGCCGGAACCCGTTGCAGCGCTCCTCGGGATCGCGCGGATTATATCCGGACCGCGTTCACGCCGGCATCGCGTAGTAGTCCTTCAGGCGCATTCCGAATGCGCCCGCCGGCAGGCCGCGCGCGATGCGCACCTGCGCGCCCTGACCCGACTGCTGCGGGTTGCGCAGCGCCGACCGGCCAGGGGCGAGCCGCAGGGGCCCCTTGTCGGCCGCGGTCATCACGACCAGCTTCGGCTGCAGCCGGCTGCCGGGCCGGCGATCGACGACCGCCGCGATCTCGCCGGTCTGCAGTTCGACCATCGTGCCGACCGGGAAGGCCCCGTTGGCCAGGATGAACTGCTCGACCAGGTTGCGGCAGAAGAGCGTGCCCGACCATTCGTGCAGCGCCGACAGCGCGTCGTCGGCAGACAGCGGGTTGGCATAGGCGCGCGCGGCGGTGAGCGCGCAGTAGGTGTCGACGATCGCCGCCATCCGCCCGTAGAGCCCGACCGCCTGCCCGCGCAGCCCGCGCGGGTATCCCGAGCCATCGAGCCGTTCATGGTGTTCGGCGATGCCGCGTGTCACCGCTTCGGGAACCGCGTCTGCGCGCGACAGGATGTCCAGCCCGATCGTGACGTGCTGCTTCATCAGCGCGTAATCGCTCGGCTTGAGCACGCCGGGGTGCCCGAGCACCTCGCGAGGCAGCAGAGCCTTGCCGACGTCGGCGAGCAGCCCGATCAGCGCGAGTTCGCGCAGTGCCGCATGCGCCATGCCGAGCGCGCGGCCGAAGTCGGCCAGGCGTACCGCGACACCGGTCGCGTGATGCGGTGCCGGAGCATTGTCCGCGTAGACCGCCTCGAGCCAGCGCATCGCATCGGGAGCGCTTGCAAGGCTGGCCGCAAGCGCGTCGGCTGCCTCGGCCAGTGGCTCGAACGCGAGTGCCGTGCCTTGCCGAACCTGCCGGATCGCCGTTTCGGCGGCCCCGACCAGCCGCGCATGGACCGGTCGTGCCAGCGTGATCGCTTCGCGGATCGGTGTGCCTTCGCCGTAGTCGCAGGCGCCGATGGCCTCGCCCCAGGCGTCGCGCAGCGCCTGCAGTGCGTGCCTTTGCCGCGGCATGCCGGTCTCGGAGGCGTCGTCGGCGCTGCCGGTGCGGCCGATGCCGAACCAGCGTCGCACCTGCGAGAGCGCGCCCCGGGGCTGCGGTGCGCCCTGTTCTCCTTCGCGCACCAGCCGAAGGATCCTTGCGCGCGTCGCCTCCCTCGGATGGACGTCGTCGCGCGGTTTCGCCGGTTCCCCAAGCCGGGCCGAATGCCGCCGGCTGCCACCTTGCGGGTCTTCGGCGGCACCCTCGTTCGCGCCCGGGCTGCACCGGAACCAGGCGTCGTCGTCGTCGGGCGCTGCGTCTGCCGAGAGGACCGCCGCGGCGCGGATCGCGGCCACCAGTTCACCCGAGGATCGGGCCGGGTCGACCATCACGAACTGGCAATAGTGGCGGACCGCCTGCAACTCCTCGTCGGTGTCGACCAGCAGCCCGCTATGGGGCAGCGGCGTGTCGGACCAGGGGCGGTCGAGCTCGGCAACGAACATCCCCTTGAGCAGGCGCCGGGTGTCCACGCGCTGCAGTCCGCCTGGCGCGGTGTCGGGCACCGCGTAGACGAGTTCCTCCGCATCCTCGACGCCCGAGGTTCCGGCGGCGGCTCCGCCTGTCGATTCGGCAACGTTGTTCATTCGCGAAATCCCTCTTGGCAGCCCTGTGCCCGGGCCCGTTGCCGCCAGAGTAATCGCATGAACGCCGCGACCGTGCGCCGCCGGCGGCCGGTGTGGCGGGCGATCCGACAGATCCCGACGGATGGTCGCCTGCATCGATCCGGCGGCATGGTGCCGTCGACGCGCTAAACTCGACGCATGTCCAGAATTGCGGATCTGCGCAAGAGCTACGAGCGCGGCGAGCTCGACGAGAGCCACGCGCATCCCGACCCGCTCGAGCAGTTTCGCGCGTGGTTCGACCAGGCGCTGACCGCCCGACTGCCCGAGCCCAACGCGATGACGGTTGCCACCGTGGGCGAGAATGGCCGGCCCTCGACCCGGGTGGTGCTGATCAAGGAGTTCGATGCGCGCGGCATCGTCTGGTACTCGAATTACGAGAGCCGCAAGGGGCGCGAGCTCGCCGCGCAACCGGCGGCGGCGCTGCAGTTCCACTGGGTCGAGCTCGAGCGCGTGGTGCGCATCGAGGGGCAGGTCGCGCGCGTCGATCAGGCCGAGTCCGACGCCTATTACGCCTCGCGCCCGCTCGCGTCGCGGATCGGTGCCTGGGCCTCGGAGCAGAGCCGCCCGTTGTCTTCGCGGGCCGCCCTGGTGGCGCGCGCCGCCGAGTTCGGGCTGAAATTCGGCCTGCATCCGCCGCGCCCGCCACACTGGGGCGGCTACCGGCTCGCCCCCGATTACTGGGAGTTCTGGCAGGGTCGCCCGTCGAGGCTGCACGACCGGATCGCCTACCGGCGAAGCGCCGACGGCAGTTGGACGCGCCAGCGGCTCGCGCCCTGAGCGGGCGACCCGCGACTGGCACAACCCGGGCGGGCTCGTGCCTGGCTGCGAACGCTTCGTGTTTCAGTGCAGGCGCGACGCGAGCAGTTCGAGCAGCGCCAGTGGCAACAGCGCGTACGGATCGCGCTTGCGCCCGAGTGCTTCGGCCATCTCGCGCAGCGCCGGCGCGCAGACGATCAGCATTTCGATCGCGTGCGGTTCGTCGTCGTGCGACAGTGACTCGAGCAGGCCCGGCAGGTAAGCGTCGGGCAGTTCGCGGGCGCGCAGGCTGCCGCCCGGATGATCGCGCAGATGCAGCGAGCTCTCGGGCGTGGCGCGAAACGAGCGCAGCCACCGGCGCGCGCATTCGTCGGGATCGCCGGCCTCGATGCGGCTCGCCAGGGCCACCAGGCCCAGGCGCGTGGCCATCGACAGCCGTGGTTCGCCGGCCAGCGCCTCGGTGACGTCGGCCGACAGCCCGCGACTGTCGGAGCGGGGGCGCTCCATCAGGCGCGAGACGGCGTGCAGGACCGGGTACATGCCGGCATTGGAACAAAGGCCGCCGCCGGGCGGCTTGATCCCGGTCAGCCCGGCCCGCTGCCGACTGCCGCGACGCGACCCGCGATCGAAGGTTCAGCCGGCGTCGGCCCGCAGTGCGGCGGCCTTGTCGGTGCGTTCCCAGGTGAAGTCGGGGTCGTTGCGGCCGAAGTGGCCGTAGGACGCGGTCTTCTGGTAAACGGGGCGCAGCAGGTCGAGCATCTGCACGATGCCTTTGGGCCGCAGGTCGAAATGCTTCGTGACCAGCGCCGAGAGCTTCTCGTCGCTGATGCGGCCCGTGCCCTGCGTGGTGACCATCACCGAGGTCGGGCGCGCGATGCCGATCGCATACGAGATCTGCACCAGGCACTTGTTCGCCAGCCCTGCCGCGACGATGTTCTTGGCGACGTAGCGGGCGGCATACGCGGCCGAGCGGTCGACCTTCGAAGGATCCTTGCCGGAGAACGCGCCGCCGCCGTGAGGAGCCGCCCCGCCGTAGGTGTCGACGATGATCTTGCGTCCGGTGAGGCCGCAGTCGCCCTGCGGGCCGCCGACCACGAAGCGGCCGGTGGGGTTGACCAGGTAGCGCACTTCGCCCTTGCGCAGTTCCGGGGGGATCACCGGTTTGATGATGTTCTCGATGACCGCTTCGCGAATCTGCTCCTGCGTGATGTCGGGCGCGTGCTGGGTCGAGATGACCACGGTGTCGGCAGCGGCCGGCCGCCCGTCGACATAGCGCAGCGTGACCTGCGACTTGGCGTCGGGACGCAGCCAGGGCAGCGTGCCGTTGCGGCGCAGTTCGGACTGGCGCTCGACGAGCCGGTGCGCATAGTAGATTGCCGCCGGCATCAGGTCGGGCGTCTCGTCGCAGGCATAGCCGAACATCAGGCCCTGGTCGCCGGCGCCCTGGTCGAGGTTGTCGTCACCGGCCTTGTCGACGCCTTGCGCGATGTCGGGCGACTGCTTGTCATAGGCCACCAGCACCGCGCAGCCCTTGTAGTCGATGCCGTATTCGGTGTTGTCGTAGCCGATGCGCTCGAGCGTGTGGCGCGCCACGTTGATGTAGTCGACATTGGCGTTGCTGGTGATCTCGCCCGCCAGCACGACCAGGCCGGTATTGCACAGCGTTTCGGCGGCGACCCGCGAGCGCGGGTCCTGCGCGAGAATGGCGTCGAGAATGGCGTCCGAAATCTGGTCGGCGACCTTGTCCGGGTGGCCTTCGGAAACCGATTCGGAGGTGAACAGGAATTCGCTTGCCAACACATCTCTCCTTTCGAGGCGGCCGCGGAAATGCCGGCCAACGAAACCGCCCCGCCACGAACGACGGGGGCGACCGGACTGCAAAGAGGCTACCGGATTATATGCCCCGACTTCGTCCGCCGGACGCAAAGCGTTCCGGATCGCATAGACTCGCGCCGCACACCCGCGCCGCAGATCCGCGCTGCGGGGCAGCGCCTGGCCGAGAACCGATGTCCGTCGAATCCGCAGCTCGCGACCCCGCCGACAGCATGCGCAGCCGTGCCCTGGCCGCGGCGATGCGGATGCTGGGCAGCCTGCCGCTGGGGCTGTTGCGAGCGCTCGGCGCCGCGCTCGGCGTCGCTGCCTTCCTCTTCTCGGCCGGCTACCGGCGCAAGCTGCTCGCGAACCTGCGCACTGCCGGCTACGGCTCGGCGGCCGACGCCTGGCGTGCCGCTGCCGAGGCCGGGCGGATGGTCGCAGAGCTGCCCTTCGTCTGGCGCCGCGCGCCGGCCGAACTCGCCCGCCACGTCGTCTGCGACGATCTTGCGCTGCTCGAAGCGGCCGAGGCGCGTGGCGGAATCGTGTTCCTCACGCCGCACCTGGGCGCCTTCGAAGTCATCGCGCGCTTCTATGCGAGCCGCGCGCCGATCACCGTGCTGTACAAGCCGCCCAGGAAGACATGGCTGCGCCCGCTGCTCGAGCTCGCGCGCGCGGCCGGCGCGATGCGCGCGGCGCCCGCGACGCTCGCCGGGGTGCGCGCGATGCTGCGCGCGCTGCGCGCCGGCGAAGCGGTGGGCCTGCTGCCCGACCAGGTGCCCGATCTGGGCGAGGGGCGCTGGGCGCCGTTCTTCGGACGCCCCGCGTGGACGATGACGCTGCCGCAGCGACTGGCCGAGCAGCCTGGCGTGCAGGTGATGCTGGCGGTGGGCGAGCGGCTCGGCGGCGCGCGTGGCTGGCGCCTGCATCTCGAGACGATGGACGAAACCCCGACCCCCGAGGCGCTGAACGCACGGATGGAGGCGCTGATCCGGCGCTTTCCGTCGCAGTACCTGTGGGGCTACAACCGCTACAAGCGGCCCGCGGCAGCGGGCGCATCCGATTGAGGACCGGATGTCGGAGCCGCTCGTCAGGTTCGCCCTGCTGCTGATGCGCGCGATCGCGCGGCTGCCGTACCCGGTGGTGCGCCGACTCGGCGAACTGGCCGGCGTGCTCGCCTGGCTGCTCGCGGTGCCGCGCCGCCGGGTGACCCGCACCAATCTGCGGCTGTGCTTTCCGCACTGGAGCGAAGCGCGCCGTCGCGCGCTGGCGCGCGAGCACTTCCGCTGTTTCATGCGCAGCTTCTTCGAGCGTTTCATTTTCTGGTACGGCTCGCCGCAGCGGATCCGCAGGCTGTGCCGACTCGAGGGCGTCGAGCATTTCGAGCGGCACCGCGGGCAGCCGCTGATCCTGCTCGCGCCGCACTTCGTCGGCCTCGATGCGGGCGGCATGCGCCTGTCGCTCGAGGCGCGTTGCGCGTCGATGTACGCGGCGCAGAAGAGCCGTGCGCTCACCGAGGCGATGACTCGCGGGCGCACGCGCTTCAACGCGGGCCGCTTGCTGCTGCGCACCGAGGGCCTGCGCCCTGCGGTGAGGGCGCTGCGCGAAGGCCTGCCGTTCTACTTCCTGCCCGACATGGATCTGGGCGCGCGCGACGCGGTGTTCGTGCCGTTCTTCGGCGTGCCCGCCGCGACGGTCACCTCGGTGGCGCGGCTCGCGGCGATCACCGGCGCGGCAGTCGTGCCGCTGGTGACCACGATGACCGATCGCGGCTACGTGGCGCGCTTCCATCCCGCCTGGGAGGGTTTCCCCGGCGACGACCTGGAAGCCGCGACGCGGCGGATGAACGCGTTCATCGAGGAGCGCGTGCTCGAGATGCCGGCGCAATACCTGTGGAGCCACAAGCGCTTCAAGACGCGCCCGCCCGGCGAGGCCCGGCCGTATCGGTGATAATCGCGACGATCTTCCAGGAACAGGCATGACCGAAAGCACCATCGGCGCCGACGAGGTGGCGCGCTACCTGCGCAACAATCCGGGCTTCTTCGACACGCACGCCGAACTGCTCGCGGCGATCACCGTGCCGCATCCGCACGGCGGGCGGGCGATTTCGCTGCACGAGCGCCAGCTCGAGGTGCTGCGCGAGAAGTTGCGCGCGCACGAGATGAAGCTGGCCGAGTTGCTGCGCATCGGCCAGGAGAACGACGCGATCGGCGAGAAGCTGCAGCGCTGGACCCGCCAGCTGCTGCTGGTTGCCGATCCGGCGCAACTGCCGGGCATCGTGGTCGACGGCCTGCGCACCGTGTTCTCGGTGCCGCAGGTGGCGATGCGGCTGTGGGGGCTGCGCGAGGAACACCTCGGGCTCGATTGCGCGCGGCCGGTGCCGGTGGACGTGATCACGCTGGCCAACGGGATGATGCAGCCGTTCTGCGGGCCGAACGCCGATTTCCAGGCGGCCTCGTGGCTGCCCGACGGCGGTGCCGGCACGCGCTCGATCGCGCTTTTGCCACTGCGCAAGGGCGTCGATCCCAACGCCTTCGGCCTGATCGTGCTCGGATCGGCCGACGCCGATCGTTTCCGTTCCGGCATGGGCACTGCGTTCCTCGAACGCATCGCCGAGATCGCCAGCGCGGCCTTGTCGCGGCTGGCCGAATGAGCCTGCGGTGGCCGGCGACGCGATCGCGCGCTACCTCGAGCGGTTGCGCAGCGAGCGCGGCTTCTCGCCGCGCACGCTGGCCAGTTACCGGCTCGACCTGCGCGCGCTCGCCGCATTGGCGCTGAGCGACGCCGCGGGCGCAGCGGCGCCGAGTCCCGCCGGCCGGGGCGCCGTGGCCGCAGATGCGCCCTCGGCACCTGTCGAACCCGACTGGCTGGCGGTGAACGAGCACCGCGTGCGCCGCTGGGTGGCCGCAAATGCGCGCGCCGGGCTCTCGGCGCGCTCGATCGCCCGGCGGCTGTCGGCCTGGCGCGGTTTTTTCGACTGGCTCGCCAGCCAGGGAGAGGCGCTCGCCAACCCGGCGCGCGGAGTGCGCGCGCCGCGTGCGCCGCGCCGCCTGCCCAAGGCGCTCGCGCCCGACGTCGCGGTGCGCTTCGCCGGCGCCACGCCCGGCGACGGCTTCGAGGGGGCGCGCGACCAGGCGATGCTCGAGCTCTTCTATTCGTCGGGGCTGCGCCTGTCCGAGCTCACTTCGCTCGACCTGCGCCACTTCGACGGCCCGCCGGCCGCCTCCACCGGCTGGATCGATCTCGACGAGGCCGAGCTGACGGTGCGCGGCAAGGGGGGGCGCAGTCGCACGGTGCCGATCGGCCGCGCGGCGCGCCAGGCGCTGCAGCACTGGCTCGCCGAGCGCGCCGCCTGGTGCGCGGCGCACCCGGGCTGCGACGAGCGGGCGCTGTTCCTGAGCGGCCGGGGGCGCCGGCTCGCGAACCGCACGGTGCAGGCGCGGCTGAAGCGGCTGGCCATTGCGCGGGGGGTGCCGGCCGACGTGCACCCGCACGTGCTGCGGCATTCGTTCGCGAGCCACCTGCTGCAGTCGAGCGGCGACCTGCGCGCGGTGCAGGAACTGCTCGGGCACGCGAGCATCGCGACGACGCAGGTGTACACCTCGCTCGACTTCCAGAGGCTGGCTGCGGTCTACGACGCCGCGCACCCGCGGGCGCGGCGGCGCGGCGATTCCTGACGGACATGCCCCCTTTGCGGGCGCTGCGCCCGCCGCGCCCGTAGAATGCGCGCTCCAGAGAGGGATCGACATGGCCGAGAAGCACGTTCCGGTGACCATCCTCACCGGCTTCCTGGGCAGCGGCAAGACCACGCTGCTCAACCGCATCCTCAGGGAACAGCACGGCCACCGCATCGCGGTGATCGAGAACGAG
This sequence comes from Burkholderiales bacterium, assembly GCA_003577305.1. Taxonomy (GTDB): domain Bacteria; phylum Pseudomonadota; class Gammaproteobacteria; order Burkholderiales; family Burkholderiaceae_E; genus Zeimonas. The sequence continues at coordinate 15,967 of QEVL01000020.1, read as the reverse complement.
TTCGGCGAGGAGGGCGTCGACAACGACCTGCTGCTGCAGGAGCGCGACGAGCAGATCGTCGAGATGAACAACGGCTGCATCTGCTGCACCGTGCGCGGCGACCTGGTGCGCATCCTGGGCGACCTGCGTGCGCGCCGTGACCGCGGAGAGATCGGCTTCGAGCGGGTGATGATCGAGACCACCGGAATGGCCGATCCGGGGCCGGTGGCGCAGACTTTCTTCATCGACGACGAGATCGCCGACTACTATCTGCTCGACGCGGTGATCACCGTCGTCGACGCGCGCCACGGTGAGCGCCAGCTCGACGAGCACCGCGAAGCGCAGGAACAGGTCGGGTTCGCCGATCGCATCCTGATGTCGAAAGTCGATCTGGTCGACGAGGCCACGAGCGAGCGGCTCCAGGCGCGGCTGCGCCGGATGAACCCGCGCGCGCCGGTGCGTCCGGTGCACTTCGGCGACGCCCCGATCGCCGAGATCCTCGACATCCGCGGCTTCAACCTGAACGCGGTGCTCGAAATCGACCCGGCTTTCCTGGAGAGCGACGACCACGAGCACGACGACGCGGTGCAGTCGTTCGTGTTCCGCTCCAGCAAGCCGTTCGATCCGCTCAAGCTCGAGGATTTCCTGTCCGGCCTGATCCAGGTTTACGGACCCGACATGTTGAGGTATAAAGGCGTGCTTTACATGAAGGGGTCCGACCGGCAGACGGTATTCCAGGGCGTCCACATGATGATGGGCGCCGATGCGGGCCGACGCTGGAAGCCCGCCGAAAGGCGGTCGAGCCGGATGGTCTTCATTGGAAGGAACCTTCCGAAAGACACCTTCATCAAGGGCCTGGAGCAGTGTCTGGCATGATCCGCCGCTGGCGGCGCGACGCGGCCCGTCCCACCCAGGCATTTCCCGCAGGCGGCGCCCGGCGAGCGCACAGGTACTGAGGTCATGGCAGCAACGAAGGACAAGAAACCCCTGAGCGAGGCGGAACTGCTCGAGATGCCCGAGTCGGACTACATGAACGACGCGCAGCTCGCGTTCTTCCGCCAGCGCCTGCAGCAGATGGAAAAGGATCTGCTCGCCAACGCCGACGAGACCACCGAGCATCTGCGCGAAACCGTGATCGTGCCCGATCCGGCCGATCGCGCGACGATCGAGGAAGAGCACGCGCTCGAACTGCGCACGCGCGACCGCGAGCGCAAGCTGCTGAAGAAGGTCCAGCAGTCGCTGGCGCGCATCGAAAGCGGCGAGTACGGCTACTGCGAGGAGACCGGCGAGCCGATCGGCGTTCCGCGCCTGCTCGCGCGACCCACCGCCACGCTCTCGCTCGAGGCGCAGCAGCGGCGCGAACTCCGGCAGAAGCTCTACGGAGACTGACCCCCGATGACAGGCGGCTGAGGGCCGACTCGCGGTCGGCTCCCGCCCGATTGGCGCGAAGGGGTGCGTGCTAGACTGGCCCGGCACCCCCCGAACGGCTGTGACGCCTCGTGCGGCGGCCGATACCAGCGTCGTATCGAAAGGTCCAGGTGGTCTTCTCGCTGTTCAACCGCAAGGAAAAGCACGACTCGCGCCGGGCGCGCGAAGCGCTGCTTGCCCGCACCGCCGACTCGCGGCCCGGACCTGATGCCGACACGCTGGCTGCCCAGCGCGAAGCGGCGCGCCGCACCGAAGAGAAGATCAACCAGATCGAGTCCGAGATGATCGCCGCGGCGGCGGTCGCGCGCGCCAGCGCCGAACCCGCGCCGGCGAACCCGGCAACCGCCACGCGCCCGCAGGCGCCAGCGCCCGTGCAGCCGGCGCGCAGCGCCGCGGGGTTCGATCCCGCCACCGCGGTGCTCGGCGACCAGGCCGACGCGATGGCGATCGACGTGAATCGCTCCGCCCTGCCGAACGTGCTCGAAGAGGCGGCAATCCTCTATTCGAACGGCCAGGCGCAGCCGGCCTCGCTCGCGTTGCGCCAGGCGCTGGCCGATCCGGGGCTCGGCACCTGGCAGTCGCTCGCGTGGCTGATGCTGCTCGACCTGTACCAGGCGCTGGGCGAGCGCCCCGCGTTCGAGTCGCTGGCGCTCGAATACGCGGCCCGCTTCGAGTCGTCGCCGCCCGGCTGGAGCGAGTTGCTGGTGGCGCCGGCGAGCGCCGCGCGTCCGGCCGGCCCGAACGGCAGCGCCGCGGTCGAGTTCGCAGCGTGCCTCGACGCTTCGGTCGCTGCGCAGGTCGATTCGATCATCGCCGCGTCGGCACGCCGTCGCGAGACCATCGTCGATTTCGGCAAGGTCGAGGCGCTCGACGCCGCGGCAGCCGAGGCGCTGCTGCGCTTGCTCGCGCAGTTCGGGCAGGGACAGGCCGGACTGGTCGTGCGCGGCGCCGAGGCGCTGTTCACCGCCGCGCGTGGCGCGATCGAACCGGGGCGGCGCGATCCCTCCGAAGCGGCCTGGATGCTCGCGCTGCAGGCGCTGCGCGTGCTCGGTCGGCAGCAGGCCTTCGAGGACCTGAGCATCGAGTATTGCGTGACCTACGAGGTTTCCCCGCCGTCGTGGGAGCCGATCGGTGCCGCGATCCGCGCCGGCGAGGCGACGTCGCAGGTCGCCGCCGCGACGCCGTCGCGCCCGGCCGGCGAGGCCGACGCCTTTCCCCTGCGCGGCGACGTGCTCGGGCGCATGCAGGCGGAACTGCCGGCCCTGCGTGCCCACGCTGCCAGTCGCAGCACGGTGGTGGTCGATTGCCGGGGCCTGCGGCGGATGGAATTCGTGGCGGCCGGCGACCTGCTCAACGAAGTGGTCGCGTTGCGCGGTGCCGGCAAGCAGGTGCAGTTCGTGGAACCCAACTACCTGGTCTACGCGCTGATGCTCGTCATGGGCATCCAGGAACTCGCCGAAATCCGCCGGCGTAGAATCTGAGGCCGCAAATCCCCGCCTCCGGCGGTTCGTGCCGTCCGCAGGGCTTGTTCCGGCGGCGACCGCCCCCACTGTCGAAACCATGGAACAGTTCCACGGCACCACCATCGTCTCGGTGCGTCGCGACGGACGCGTCGCGCTGGGCGGCGACGGCCAGGTCACGCTGGGCAACGTCGTCATCAAGGCGGGCGCCCGCAAGGTGCGGCGCCTCTACAACGACCAGGTGCTCGCCGGGTTTGCCGGCGGCACCGCCGACGCCTTCACGCTGTTCGAACGCTTCGAGGCCAGGCTCGACAAGCACTCGGGGCATCTCGTGCGCGCGGCGGTCGAACTCGCGAAAGACTGGCGCACCGACCGGATCCTGCGCCGCCTCGAGGCGATGCTGGCAGTGGCCGATCGCGAGGCGTCGCTGGTCATCACCGGCAACGGCGACGTGCTCGAGCCCGAGCACGGCCTGATCGCGATCGGCAGCGGCGGGCCCTATGCGCAGGCGGCGGCCCGCGCGCTGCTCGGCGAGACCGCGCTCGACGCCGAAACCATCGTGCGCAAGTCGCTGGCGATCGCCGGCGAGATCTGCATCTACACCAACCAGCACCACACGGTCGAGACGCTCGGCTGAAGGCCAGGCGTTCTCGCGAAGCAGCCCATGACCCCGATGACCCCCGAAGAGATCGTCTCCGAGCTCGACAAGCACATCGTCGGGCAGGACGCGGCCAAGCGCGCAGTGGCGATCGCGCTGCGCAACCGCTGGCGCCGCCAGCAGGTGGACGAACCGCTGCGCCAGGAGATCACGCCGAAGAACATCCTGATGATCGGCCCCACCGGCGTGGGCAAGACCGAGATCGCGCGGCGCCTGGCCCGGCTCGCGAACGCCCCGTTCATCAAGGTGGAGGCGACCAAGTTCACCGAAGTGGGCTACGTCGGCCGCGACGTCGACACCATCATCCGCGACCTGGCGGAGATGGCGGTCAAGCAGGTGCGCGAGCAGGAGACCAGGCGCGTGCAGCAGCGTGCGCTCGACGCTGCCGAAGACCGCGTGCTCGACGCGCTGCTGCCGCCGCCGCGCAACATCGGCTTCGCCTCGGCCGAAGGCGGCGAGCCGGCCGACTCGGCCACGCGGCAGAAATTCCGCAAGAAGCTGCGCGAGGGCGAGCTCGACGACAAGGAGATCGAGATCGAGCTGTCGATGTCGATGCCCGCGCTGGAGCTGATGGGTCCGGCCGGCATGGAAGAAATGACGCAGCAGCTGCAGTCGCTGTTCGCGAACATGCCGGGGCGGCGCAAGCCGCGCAAGCTGCGCATCCGCGACGCGATGAAGCTGCTCGCCGACGAGGAAGCCGCCAAGCTGTTGAACGACGACGAGATCAAGGCCAGGGCGCTCGGCGCGGTCGAGCAGAACGGCATCGTCTTCATCGACGAGATCGACAAGGTGGCTTCGCGCGGCGACACGCACGGCGCCGACGTTTCGCGCCAGGGCGTGCAGCGCGACCTGCTGCCGCTGATCGAGGGCACCGCGGTGAACACCCGCTACGGAGTCGTGCGCACCGACCACATCCTGTTCATCGCATCGGGCGCGTTTCACCTGTCGCGACCGTCGGATCTCATCCCCGAACTGCAGGGCCGCCTGCCGATCCGCGTCGAGCTCGGTTCGCTGTCGGCCGACGACTTCGTGCGCATCCTGGTCGAGACCGACGCCAGCCTCACGCGCCAGTACGAGGCGCTGCTCGCCACCGAGGGCGTGCGGCTGGTGTTCACCGCCGAGGGCGTGCGCCGGCTCGCCGAGATCGCGTCTTCGGTCAACGAGAAGACCGAAAACATCGGCGCGCGCCGGCTCTCGACCGTGATGGAGAAGCTGCTCGAGGAGATCTCGTTTGCTGCCGCCCGGCGCAGCGGCGAGACGGTGACGATCGACGCGGCGTTCGTCGACGCCCGGCTGGAGAACCTCGCGAAGAGCGAGGACCTGGCGCGCTACATCCTCTAGGGCTTACCGAAGCGGGATCTTCGCGGCCGCGATCACTTCGCGCCAACGCCGGATCTCGCGCTCGAGCAGCGCGTCGAGCTCGGCCGGCGTGCCGGCCTGCGGGCGCACGCCCATTTCGAGCAGGCGCTGGGCGAGCGCGGGCACGGCGAGCGCATCGCGCAGCGCGGTGTTCAGCCGCGCGACGATCGGCTGCGGCGTCGCGACCGGCACTGCCAGCGCGTTCCACGATGCGACGTCGTAGTCGGCGACGCCGCCTTCCTGCACCGTGGGCGTGGTCGGCAGCACGCGGTTGCGCCGCGCGGCGCTGACCGCGAGCGGCCGCAGCGCGCCGCCGGCGATCTGCGGCAGCACCGGGCCGAGGATCTCGAAGACCAGGTCGACCTCGCCGGCGCGCAGCGCGCCGAGCAGCGCCGGTGTTGCGTTGTACGGCACGATCACCGCGTCGGTTCCGGTGCGCGACCTGAAAAGCTCGGCCGCCAGATGCTGCGTGGAGCCGATCGCGATCGTGCCGATCGTGAGCTTTCCGGGATTCGCGCGCGCGTGGGCGAGCAGGTCGGGCAGTGCTCGAAAGCGCGAGCGCGAATCGACGCACAGCACCAGGTCGAAGAAGCCGATCGTGCCGACCGGTGCAAGGTCGCGGGTCAGGTCGAAAGGCAGCTTGCGGAACAGGCTGGCGCTGATCGCGTTCGCATTGCTCAGCAGCAGCGCGGTGTAGCCGTCGGGTGCCGCGCTGACCACCATTCTGGTCGCGACGATTCCGCCGGCGCCCGGACGGTTGTCGATCACGACGGACTGCCCGAGCGCCCTGCCCATCGCGCGCGCGACCAGCCGCGCGGTGAGGTCGGCGATGCCGCCGGCTGCGAAGGGCACGACCAGCGTGATCGGCCGCGCGGGATAGTCGCGCTGGGCGAAGGCGGCGGGCCACGCGGCCGCGCCCGCAGCGGCTCCCAGCAGCGCGCGGCGCGATGGCGAGCGAAGCGGTGTGCCGCGGCCGGCGCGCATCGGGGCTGCGTCAGCCGGCTGCCAGCTGCTGCTCGAGCCGGTGCAGCGTGCGGTAGCACGGCAGCACTTTCGCCACGCTCGCGTTGGGTTCGCGCCCTTCGCGGATCGCGGCGAAGAATTCGCGGTCCTGCAGCTCGATGCCGTTCATCGACACGTCGACTTTCGAGACGTCGATTCTCTGCTCCTTGCCGTCGAACAGGTCGTCGTAGCGCGCGATGAACGTGCCGTTGTCGCAGATGTAGCGAAAGAAGGTGCCCAGCGGCCCGTCGTTGTTGAACGACAGGCTGAGCGTGCAGATCGCACCGGTGCTCGCCTCGAGCTGGATCGACATGTCCATCGCGATGCCCAGCGTCGGATGGATCGGCCCCTGCAGCGCATTGGCCGCCACGATCTCGCCACCGGTCTGGTATGCGAACAGGTCGACCGTGTGCGCGGCGTGATGCCACAACAGGTGGTCGGTCCAGCTGCGCGGCTGGCCGAGCGCGTTCGTGTTGGTGCGCCGGAAGAAGTAGGTCTGCACGTCCATCTGCTGGATCGCGAGCTCGCCGGCGGCGATCCTGCGGTGCAGGTACTGGTGGCTCGGATTGAAGCGGCGGGTGTGACCGCACATCGCCACCAGCCCGGTCTGCTTCTGCAGTGTCACCACCGCCTCGGCGTCGGCCAGGCTGTCGGCGAGCGGAATCTCGACCTGCACGTGCTTGCCCGCCTTCAGGCAGGCGATCGCCTGCGATGCGTGCATCTGCGTGGGCGTGCACAGGATCACCGCGTCGACATCCTCGATGGCCAGGCTCTCGCCGAGATCGGTGCTGACGTGGCCGATGCCGAACTTCGCTGCGACCTCGCGCGTCTTGTCGAGCTGGCGCCCGACCAGCGACACGACCTCGACGCCGTCGATGTTGCGGATGCCTTCGAGATGCTTGACGCCGAACGCTCCTGCGCCGGCCAGTGCGACCCTGATCGTCTTCATTGCGACTCCGGATTCTCGAGTATCAGGTGCCCGACCGCGGTGTTCGACGCGGGCACGTGGTAGAAGCGATGCGCGACCCTGGGTGCCGGGCCGCCCGCGACGTCGGCCATCGCGCCGCGCGCGATCAGCCACATGACCAGCTCGATGCCCTCCGAGCCGGCCTCGCGCACGTAGTCGACGTGGGGCATCATCGACAGGCCTTGCGGATCGGCGATCAACCGATCGAGGAACGCATTGTCGAATTCGCGGTTGATCAGGCCGGCGCGCGGACCCTGCAGCTGGTGGCTCATGCCGCCGGTGCCCCAGACCTGAACCTTCAGCGGCTCGTCGTACGACTCGATCGCGCGGCGGATCGCCTGGCCGAGCCGGAAGCAGCGCTGCCCGGAAGGCACCGGGTATTGCACCACGTTCACCGCGAACGGGATCACGCGGCAGGGCCAGGCCTGCGGCTGGCCGCACATCAGCGACAGCGGCACCGTGAGGCCGTGATCGACGTCCATCCGGTTGACGATCGTGAGGTCGAAGTCGTCCTGGATCACCGACTGGGCGATGTGCGAGGCGAGCTCTGGGTGCCCGATCACTTTCGGCACCGGGCGCGGGCCCCAGCCCTCGTCGGCCGGGCTGAACTCGGCGGCGGTGCCGATCGCGAAGGTGGGTATGAGCTCGAGGCTGAACGCGTTGGCGTGATCGTTGTAGACGAGGAAGATCACGTCGGGCGCGTGCTCCTTCATCCACTGCTTCGAGAACCCGTAGCCGGAGAAGACCTTCTGCCAGTACGGCTCGCCGGTCTTGCCCAGGTCGAGCGCCGCGCCGATCGCAGGCACGTGCGAGGTGTAGACGCTTGCCGTCACGCGAGCCATCACTTCTTCTCCCCGATGTAGCGGTTGCCCTCGATCGAACGCCCGCCCGCGATCATCATGTCGCGATATCCGTCTTCGCTCATCCCGGTCATGCTGCCGGCCATCTGCTGGAAGCTCTTGCCGTCGGTGGCGCCGATCTTGGCGAGGAAGTAGATGTTGCCGCCCAGCGCGATGCAGCGGTTGAGGTCGCGCGCGAGCACGGCCTGTTTCTGCTCTTCGGTCATCGGCCATTCGTCGAGGTAGGCGCGCTCGTTCGCCTTGAAGCGCTCGCGGTTCTCGGCCTTCATCAGCGACATGCAGAACTGGTTGAGGTGGTAGCCCTTGCGCGACTGGTCGGCGTCGAAGATCGTGGTGCCGGGGATGTCCGCGTACGGTTTCGCTAGTGCCATGGGTCAACTCCTCGAAACGGTTGCGTGTGCGAAGGCGCGGGCCGGGGCGCGGGGGCCGGGCTTGCGCAGGCCCGGTGGCCGGCCAGGCGCTGGCCCTGTCGGCCGCAGGCGCGCCGGGTGCTTGCCCCCGCTACGCGGGGGTGCCCTGCGATGCTCGCAGCACCGGCTGGCGCGGCGAAACTCGCTGCGCTCGCTGCGCGAGCTCCGCTCGGACAGTCGCCGCGAGAATGATGGACGATGCGCGCTGCGCGCGCCGCCGGTGCTGCTGCGCTTCTCGGCTGCGCACAAGGCGCGCCTGCGGCCGACAGGGCCAGCGCCTGGCCGGCCACCGGGCCAGCGCAAGCCCGGCCCCCGCGCCCCGGCCCGCGCCTTCGTGATCACCGTAGCGGTGTTCGCGAGGAACGGCCCCGTCTTCGCCTGGAGTGCCACCGACCTTGCCTTCGAGGCAGGCCCGCCGGGGCGGGCGTGCCCGGGCCAACCGCCAAGGGGCCGCGCACCGCGCAGGGCGGCGCCAAGCGGCGAAATGGGCCGCAGCCGCCGGCAGCGCGGCACGCCCGGGGCGCACCGGGTGCCTTCTGCGGCGCCGAGCAGCGCAGTCTCGGGGTCGGCGCGCGAAGCGCGCTTCGTACTTCTGACTTGCGGCGCTGTGTCTGAGCGAAGCGAGCGCAGCGAGCGAAGCGAGTTGCGCCGCACGACCCCGAGGCGAGCAGCGGAGGGGAGTCGGTGCGCAGCACCGACCGCTGCAGCCAGCACCCGGTGCGCCCCGGGCGCGCCGCGCTGCCGGCGGCGGCGGCTGCGGCCCATTTCGCCGCTTGGCGCCGCCCTGCGCGGTGCGCGGCCCCTTGGCGGTTGGCCCGGGCACGCCCGCCCCGGCGGCCATTCGCTGCGGCCTGCCGCGACGCGCCAGGCTTTGGTGGAACGGGGGCGCTTCATGGTGGTGACTGCTCGGGCCAGTAGAGCCGCATCGGATTGTCCACCAGCAGCTTGCGCTGCAACCCGGCAGTGGGCGCGACGTGCGGGATGAAGTCCACCAGCAGGCCGTCGTCCGGCATGTGGTCCTTCAGGTTCGGATGCGGCCAGTCGGTGCCCCAGAGCACGCGATCGGGGAAAGTCTCGACGATGCGGCGCGCGAACGGCACCACGTCGCGATACGCCTCGCGCTCGCCGTCGAGCGCCGGCGGGCCCGAGACGCTCAGCCGCTCGGGGCAGCTCACCTTCGACCACACGTTCGGGTAGTCGCGCATGAACTTCACGAACCGCTCGAACTCCGGGCCGTCGACCGGCTTGCGTACGTCGGGCCGGCCCATGTGATCGACCACGACGGTGGCCGGCAGCGCGGTGAAGAAGTCCTGCAGCTCCGGGAGATCGGCCGCCTCGAAGTAGACGACGACGTGCCAGCCCAGCGGCGCGATGCGCGCCGCGATCTCCATCAGTTCGTCTTTCGGCGTGAAGTCGACCAGCCGGCGAACGAAATTGAAGCGCACGCCGCGAACGCCCGCGTCGTGCATCTCGCGCAGCTCTGCTTCGGTGACGTGGCGCCGCACGGTGGCCACGCCGCGCGCGCGGCCAGCCGAGTGGCGCAGCGCATCGACCAGCGCGCGGTTGTCGCTGCCGTGGCAGGTGGCCTGGACGATCACGTTGCGCGCAAAGCCGAGGTGGTCGCGCAGCGCGAACAACCGGTCTTTCGACGCGTCGCAGGGCGTGTACTTGCGCTCGGGCGCATACGGGAACTGCGCGCCGGGACCGAACACGTGGCAGTGCGCGTCGACCGCGCCGTCCGGCACCCGGAAGCGCGGCTTCGACGGGTTCGGGTGAAAGGGCAGCCAGCCCGGGGTCACCTGGAATTGCATCGTCGTCTCCCGCGGCGGATTCGTGCGCTCGTCGTCAGCCGTCGTGGCCCGTTCCGGCCGTCTCGAGCGTGGCGATGATCCGGTCGGCCTCGACGCGCCAGTCGCCGCGCGGCGCGTCCTTGTCGCCGAAGACGCCCGCGTCGGCGAGGTCGGCCATCCAGGCCTGGCGCTCGGCGGTGCCGGCGGCCGACCAGGGTTCGAGTCCGGTCTCGCGCACCGTCTGCGCGACCTCGCGCACTTCCTCGGCGCGGCGGCGCCCGTGCTGGATCACGCGCTGGAAGAAATAGCTGCCCTGCTTCTCCCAGTCGATGCCGGGGAAAGTCTCGGCGAGCGAGGCCAGCACCGCGTCTTCGACGCCCAGCGCGCGCGCGGCGGTGAAGCTCTCGATCACCATCGCCTCGAGCCCCTTGATCATCACGCTGCGGCACATCTTGGTGGCCGACGCGACGCCGAGCTTCGGCGAGGCGACTTTCGCATCGAAGCCGAGCGCACCCGCCAGCGGCGCGAGCGCCGCGGCGTGCGGTCCGCCGAGCAGCAGCGGCACGCGGATGCGATAGGGCGGAATCGAGGTCATCACCGCGCCCTCGACGTAGCGGCCGCCGGCGGCATCGACGAGTTGCGCGGCGCGCCGCTTGGCGCCCGGCGAGGCGGAGTTGAAGTCGAGGAACCAGGTGCCGGCGCGAATCGCCGGCGCACAGGCCTGGGCCACCGGCACTGCCTGGCTCGCGGTGACCGCGGAGACGATGAAGTCGGCGCCGGCCGCGAGTTCGGCGTGCGTGGCCGCCAGCGTCACGCCGTGCGCCTGCGCGTGCTCGCGCAGCGGCCCGGCCGCGTCGCCACCGAGCTTCAGGTCGAAGGCGCACACGCGGGCGAGCCCGCGCGCGCGCAGGTCTTCGGCCAGGATGCGCCCGACCTCGCCGTAGCCGACGAGGCCGACGCGCCACTGCAGGGGATCGGGGGCAATGGCCATGATCAGTCGACGTACTTGAGCCCGGCCTTCTCGAGGGCTTCGCGCATCCTGTACATGTCGAGCCCGAGCACGCCCGCGGCGAGCTTCGCGCGCTTGTCGGCCTCGTTGGCCTCGCGCGCCTCGGCGGCGTCGGCCGCCTGCTGTGCCATCGCGGCCGGTACCACGACCACGCCGTCGTCGTCGGCGACGACCACGTCGCCCGGGTTCACGATCGCGCCGGCGCAGACCACCGGCACGTTGACCGAGCCGAGCGTCGCCTTGATCGTGCCCTTGGCGCTGATCGCGCGCGAGAACACCGGGAACTGCATGGCGGTGAGGTCTTTCACGTCGCGTACGCCGCCGTCGATCACCAGGCCGCGCGCACCGCGGGCCCGGAACGAGGTGGCCAGCAGGTCGCCGAAGAAGCCGTCGTCGCTGTTGGCGCTGCAGGCCGCGACGACGACGTCGCCGTCGCGCAGCTGCTCGGCGGCGACGTGCATCATCCAGTTGTCGCCCGGGTGCAGCAGCACCGTCACCGCGGTTCCGCACAGGTGCGCGCCGGTGTAGATCGGGCGCATGTACGGCTTCATCAGCCCGGTGCGGCCCATCGCTTCGTGGATGGTGGCCACGCCGAAGCGCGCGAGCTTCGCGACGGCGGCGGGATCGGCGCGCTGGATGTTGCGTCTGACGATGCCGAGGTTGTACATGATGGGTCGCTCCTTCGTTTCAGAGGCCACGCGCCTTCAGCGCCCGGTCGAGCCGCGGATAGACGCGCCGCGCATTGCCCTCGTAGACCTTGTGGCGGTCTTCGGCCGAGAGCGCCGAAGCCTCGATGTAGCGCTTCGTGTCGTCGTAGTAGTGGCCGGTTTCGGGATCGATGCCGCGCACCGCGCCGATCATCTCGCTGGCGAACAGGATGTTGTCGACCGGGATCACTTTCGCCAGCAGGTCGATGCCGGGCTGGTGATAGACGCAGGTGTCGAAGAAGACGTTGTTCAGGAGATGCTCCTTCAGCAGCGGCTTCTTCAGCTCCTGCGCCAGGCCGCGAAAGCGCCCCCAGTGATAGGGCACCGCGCCGCCGCCGTGCGGGATCACGAACTTCAGCGTCGGGAAGTCGCGGAACAGGTCGGAGGTGAGGCACTGCATGAACGCGGTGGTGTCGGCGTTCAGGTAGTGCGCGCCGGTGGTGTGGAAGCAGGCGTTGCAGCTGGTGCTCACGTGGATCATCGCCGGGATCTCGAGCTCGACCATCTTCTCGTAGATCGGGTACCAGTGGCGGTCGGACAGCGGCGGCGAGGTCCAGTGCCCGCCCGACGGATCGGGGTTCAGGTTGATCGCGACGAAGCCGTATTCCTTCACGCACTTCTCGAGCTCGGGGATGCAGGTGCGGGGATCGACGCCGGGCGATTGCGGCAGCATCGCCGCGCCGATGAAGTTCTCGGGAAACAGCCGGCTCACCCGGTGGCACAGCTCGTTGCAGATCGCCGCCCAGGTCGAGCTGGTCTCGAAGTTGCCGATGTGGTGCGCCATGAAGCTCGCGCGCGGCGAGAACACGGTGAGGTCGCTGCCGCGCTCCTTCATTTTCGCGAGCTGGTTCTTCTCGATCGACTCGCGCACCTCGTCGTCGGAGATTCTCAGCTCGGAGGCTTTCGGCGCCGCCGACGGGTCTTTCAGGCCCGCGATCTGCCGGTTGCGCCAGTCTTCGAGCGGCTTCGGGGCAGTGGTGTAGTGACCGTGGATGTCGATGATCATCGTTGCCGTCCTCTCCAGACCGAATCGGGAATCATGACTTCGCCGCGCATGATCAGCCGCGCGGTGCGCAGCAGCGCGGCACGCACGACGTTCTGCGGGTTGGCCGGGTCGAGTTCGAGCTCGACGCTGAACTCGCCGCTGGGGTGCTCGACCGAGACGGTCTTCACGGTGCCCCCGGCAACGCTCGCGACTCCCTGCGTGATCGAGCCGTCGAGCACGCAGGCGGTGCCCACCGTGACCGCCGCGAGCACGCCGATCGCCTCGTGGCAGACGTGCGGAATGAAGCAGCGCGTGGCGATGCTGCCACCGGCGCGCGGCGGCGCGACCAGGCACATCTTCGGGTAGTTCTTCGCCGTCACGTCGCCCAGCCCCATCAGCGGGCCCGCCACCAGCCGCAGCGCCTCGATGCGCGCTTTCAGTTCGGTGTCGGCGTTGAGCCCGGCGGCCGACTCGTAGCCGGTGCGGCCCACGTCGGCGGCGCGCAGCAGCACCATCGGCATGCCGTTGTCGATGCAGGTCGCCTCGATGCTTCCGACGCCCGGAACCTCGATCCGGTCGAGAACGCGGCCGGTGGGCAGCAGCCCCGGGCAGACCGAGCCGGCAGTGTCGAGGAAGTTGATCGTGATCGGCGACGAGGTGCCCGGAACGCCGTCGATGCGCGCATCGCCCGAGTACTCGACGCGGCGCCCGCCAGGCGTCATCGGCGTGCGCACCGTGATGTCGCACTGCATGTCGGTGTTCAGCGTGAGCACGCGCAGCGTGGTGCTGTCGCCCTGCGGGGCGGCCAGGCCGGTCTCCAGCGCGAACGGCACCACCGCCGCGAGCATGTTGCCGCAGTTCGGGGTGGTGTCCACCGTGTCGCGATCGGGCTGCAGCTGCGCGAACAGGAAGTCGAGATCGACGCCCGGGGTCTTGCTGCGCCGGACGATTCCGACCTTGCTGGTGAGCGGGTGCGCGCCGCCCAGGCCGTCGATCTGCCGGCGATCGGGCGAACCCATCACGGCCAGCAGCACGCGGTCGCGCGTCGCGACGTCGGCGGGCAGGTCGGCCTCGTCGAAGAACGGGCCTCGCGAGGTGCCGCCGCGCATGAACAGGCAGGGAATGGCGGTCTGCATGGATCGGCTCCCGAACCGGTCTCGGATCCGCGATTCTCGCACGCGGTACCCACCGATTCAGCAAGGCTGGACGATATCAGCTATGCCGATTCGGCATGGAAAGCCGCGGCATCGGCAGCGCCTCGACCAGTTCGCGCAGCAGTCGCGACGCCTGGTGCGCGAGCGGCGTCGGCCGCTTGTGGGCCGAGGCGGCCAGGCACAGCACGCTGCTCAGCTGCGGTTCGACCAGCGGTCGCGCCGCGAGTTCCGCGGCGCGGCCCGATGCGGCGACCGCGCCCGCCGAGAGCACCGCATGACCGTAGCCGGCACAGACCAGGTCGACGATCGACGGCACGCTGGCGACTTCCCACGCGATGTCGAGCTCGATGCCTGCCAGCATCGCCTGGGTTTCGATCAGCTTGCGGATCGCGTGCGAGCGGTCGGGAACGATGAGCGGAAAGCCGGGCAGTTCGCGCAGCGGCAGCGGGCCGCGCTGCGTGCGGCTGCGTGCGCGTGCGCGCCTGCCGGGCGCGGGCTGCACCAGGCACAGGGCCTCGTCGAGCAGCGGAGTGATCTCGAGCGCCGGCGCAGCCTGCGGGTTGTGCAGTAGCCCGAGGTCGACGCGTCCGGTGACGATCCATTCGGCGATGTGCGCCGACAGCCCCTCGACGATCGCCAGGCGCGCGCGCGGCAGCTGCCGGCGGAACGCGTCGATCAGTGGCAGCGTGAGCTGGCGGCCCATGCTCGGCGGCAGGCCGATCACGATTCGCCCGACGGGCTCGTCGCGATTCGCGCCCATGTCTTCACGGGCGCGCGACACCATCTGCAGGATGCCGACGCCGTGCTCGAAGAGGCGCCTGCCGGCCTCGGTGAGGCGCACGCCGCGGCCGTTGCGCAGCAGCAGCGTTTCGCGCAACTCGGTCTCGAGCGCGCGCACCTGGCGGCTGAGCGCGGGCTGCGCGATGTCGAGCACCAGCGCGGCCTTGCTGAAGCTGCCGAGTTCGGCGACGTGGACGAAGTATTCGAGCTGCCTGAGATTCATCGGCGCATCGACGGTCTGCCATGCGGAGCGCCGATCTCAGCACGAAGTGGCAGCGGGGTAAAGCCGCCTCGCACAGCTCGGCCCGGCAGGCGGCGCTCGGTTAGAATTGCGCGCCGATCCCATCCGTTCGCCCGAGGAGCAGCATGAGCGCCGAGCAGCAGCCCACCGCAACGCCGGCGGCGGTCACTCCGTCGCTCAAGGCCGCGATCCTCGCCGAGGCGATGCCGTACATCCGCCGCTTCCACGGCAGGTTCGTCGTCGTGAAGTACGGCGGCAACGCGATGACCGACGAACACCTCAAGCGCAGCTTCGCCCGTGACGTGGTGCTGCTCAAGCTGGTCGGCCTCGAGCCGGTGGTGGTGCACGGTGGCGGCCCGCAGATCGAGCAGCTGCTCGCGCGCGTCGGCAAGAAGGGCGAGTTCGTGCAGGGCATGCGCGTGACCGACCCCGAGACGATGGACATCGTCGAGATGGTGCTCGCCGGGCAGGTCAACAAGGAGATCGTCGAGCTGATCAACCATGCCGGCGGGCGCGCAGTGGGGCTCACCGGGCAGGACGGCGGGCTGATCCGCGCGCGGCGCATGAAGATCGCATCGAGGGACAGGCCGGAAGAGAAAATCGACATCGGCCAGGTCGGCGAGGTCGAGAGAATCGATCCGGGCATCATCAGGACGCTGACCGCAAACGGCTTCATTCCGGTGATCGCGCCGATCGGCTCGGGCGAGGAAGGCGAGACCTACAACATCAACGCCGACGTGGTCGCCGGCAAGGTCGCCGAAGTGCTGCAGGCCGAGAAGCTGGTGCTGCTCACCAACACGCCGGGCGTGCTCGACAAGAGCGGCAAGCTGCTCACCGGGCTGAGCGCGACCGAGATCGACGAGCTGTTCGCCGACGGCACGATCTCGGGAGGCATGCTGCCGAAGATCGCGTCGGCGCTCGACGCCGCGAGGGCGGGCGTGAACTCGGTGCACATCGTCGACGGCCGCGTCGACCACTGCCTGCTGCTCGAGATCATGACCGACCACGGCGTCGGCACGATGATCCGCAGCCACTGACCCCTTTCCTTTCGCCGCACGGCCAGACACGCGTCATGGGCCCGCTCGCCGCTTCGCATCGGGCACCGCCCCGCGCCGCGCCGCGCGCCACGCGCAGGGGGCCGCACAGGGCCTTGCGCAGGGCCTTGGGCCGGGCCGCGC
>QEVL01000019.1 GCA_003577305.1 Burkholderiales bacterium | reverse complement strand
GCACTGCCCGGGGCACTCGGGCGGCGTGGCGTTCCTGAAGAGCCCGGTGGGGCAGATGTTCCACCAGTTCTTCGGCGAGAACATGCTGCGCGCCGACGTCTGCAACGCGGTCGACGAGCTGGGCCAGCTGCTCGACCACAGCGGGCCGGTGGCGGCCTCCGAGCGCAACGCGGCGCGCATCTTCAACGTCGATCACCTGTTCTTCGTGACCAACGGCACGTCCACGTCGAACAAGATCGTCTGGCACGCCACGGTGGGCAACGACGACGTGGTGCTGGTCGACCGCAACTGCCACAAGTCGATCCTGCACGCGATCACGATGACGGGAACGATCCCGATCTTCCTGCAGCCCACGCGCAATCACTACGGCATCATCGGGCCGATTCCGCTCGAGGAGTTCGACCCGGCCAGCATCCAGAAGAAGATCGACGCGAACCCGCTGATCAGGGACAAGTCGGCGCGCCCGCGCGTGATGACGATCACGCAGTCGACCTACGACGGCGTGATCTACAACGTGGAGACGATCAAGCGCACGCTGGGCAGCTACATTCCGAACCTGCACTTCGACGAGGCCTGGCTGCCGCACGCGGCCTTCCATCCCTTCTATCACGAGTTCCACGCGATCGGCGCGAACCGACCGCGCAGTCGCGACGCGATGATCTTCTCGACGCAGTCCACACACAAGCTGCTCGCGGGGTTGTCGCAGGCTTCGCAGATCCTGATCCAGGACTCGGAGGGGAGGCAGTTCGACCGGCATCGCTTCAACGAAGCGTTCCTGATGCACATGTCCACCAGCCCGCAGTACGCGATCATCGCCTCGTGCGACGTGGCCGCCGCGATGATGGAGCCGCCCGGGGGCACCGCGCTGGTCGAGGAGTCGATCTTCGAGTCGCTCGAGTTTCGCCGCGCGATGCGCAAGGTCGACGACGAGTTCGGGCAGGATTGGTGGTTCAGGGTCTGGGGGCCGAAAGACCTCGCCGAGACCGGCATCGGCAAGCGCGAGAACTGGTTCCTGCGTTCGAGCGACAAGTGGCACGGCTTCGGCAAGCTGGTCACCAACTTCACGATGCTCGACCCGATCAAGGCCACCATCGTGACGCCCGGGCTCGACATCACCGGCCGCTTCGCGCCCTGGGGCATTCCGGCGTCGATCGTCACCAAGTACCTCGCCGAGCACGGGGTGGTGGTCGAGAAGACCGGTCTCTATTCGTTCTTCGTGATGTTCACGATCGGCATCACCAAGGGACGCTGGAACACGCTGGTCACCGAATTGCAGCAGTTCAAGAGCGACCACGACACCAACCAGCCGCTGTGGCGCGTGATGCCCGAGTTCGTGCAGGCGTATCCGGCCTACGAGCGCACGGGGCTGCGCGACCTCGCCTCGCAGATCCACGAGCAGTACCGTCGCTACGACATCGCGCGGGTCACCACCGAGATGTACCTGTCGAGCATGCAGCCCGCGATGAAGCCCTCGCTGGCGTTCGAGTGCCTGGCGCACCGGCGGGTCGACCGCGTGCCGATCGACGAGCTCGAAGGGCGGATCACGACGATGCTGGTCACGCCGTATCCGCCGGGCATTCCGCTGCTGATTCCGGGCGAGCGCTTCAACCGCCCGATCGTCGAGTACCTGAAGTTCGCGCGTGACTTCAACGCGCGCTTTCCCGGCTTCGAAACCGACGTGCACGGCCTGGTGACCGAGCGCGAGGACGGCGTCGATCGCTACTACGTCGACTGCGTGAAGACCTGAGCGCGCGTCAGACGTCGACCGAACGCATCGCGTCGGGCGCCGCGACGTGCGCCAGCCGCGTGCCGGCCATGAGGTCGTGCAGTGCGCGGCGATCGCGGTCGACCAGCGTCCAGGCGTAGGGCGCGAGCAGCAGCAGTGCGAGCGCCGGATGCAGATACCGGGCAGCGGCCAGCGCGCCGATCGCCAGCACCGATGCGGCGGCGAAGCGCGCGAACGCGCGCGCCGCGCTCACCTGGCCTCCGTCGCGGGTCTGCAGTTGCAGCGCCAGCGTCTTCATCGGCAGCGAGCGCCGACCCGCGCTCCAGAACCAGGTGAAGTAGACCCCGAGCACGCCCAGCGTGAACAGCTGGAACGCGGTACGCAGCGGGCCCGGGTGGCCGCGGAACTGCGTGAGCGCCGAGAACGCGTAGTCGGCGAACCAGAGCACACCGAACAGGACGATGCTCTCGTAGGCAATGCCCATCAGGCGGCGCCAGGGATCGGCCGCGGGATCGCGCCCGCGCATCAGAACTCGGATGGCCGCGGCGGGGACGGGCGCCGGACGCTGCGGCGCGCGAGGTCGGACAGCGGCTGGGCAGCTTCCTTGGCCAGGCCGGTGCGCGCGCCGGCGTGGCGCGCGGCGGTGTTGCTGGTCCAGCCGGAGTTGCGCAGCACCGCACGCTGCTCGGGAGTCAGTTCGCGATAGCGCTCCCACTGCGCCTGGCGCTCGTCGGGGGGCAGGCGCTTGGCGAGGCGATAGTTCTGGCGGGCGAGTCGTCGCTGCTCGGGCGTGAGCGCGGCCCATTCGCGGATGCGCTGGTGCGCGCGCTCGCGCGCCGCGGGCGCCATGCGTGGCACCCGGTCGGCCAGCGACACCCAGATGCGCTTTTCCTGCGCCGACCAGCCGTTCCACTGCTGCGCGAACGGCTCGAGCACCGACTGCTGGGCCGAACTGAGTTCGCTCCACAACGGCCTGACGAGCGGCAGCAGCGAGGCGCGCGGCGGCGGCGCGTCGTCTTCGGCGCGAGCCGGCATCACCACGGCCATCAGGGCGACGCACAGGCCGGCGAGCACCACGGCGATCAGCTGTTCGCGGCTCACTCGCGCTCTCCGCGGCTGACGTTGCGCAGGAACACGCCGAATCCGCGATCGGCATAGGCCGAAATCGGTACTTCGTCGACCAGCACCGCAGCGTCGACGTCGGCGATGTCGTCGGCCCGCAACTGGCTGTCCCACTCGGAAATCGCGTAGAGCACCGCGGCAACGACCAGCACCGGAACGACGATTGCCGCCAGCCCCAGCCCGAAATGGCGGCGCCCGTCGCGCGGGCTCGGCGCTTGTGGCGGGCTGCCGGCGCAGGCCGCGACGACCAGCTGGCCGTTGCCGGCGACCGCCAGGGTCGGGACGGCTGCCCGCGCTTCGGCGGGGATGCGCGCCAGCGCCGCCTCGCGGGCAGTGGCCAGCCGATGGGTGACGCGCCACGGCAGGCGCTCGACCGATTCGTCGAGCGCTTCGCGGGCGAGCCGGGCAATGAGTTCTTCGTTGTTCATGGTTCAATTCCGCGTGCGCGCAGCACTTCGGCCAGGGCGTGGGCGGCCCGGGAGCAGTGAGTCTTGACGCTGCCTTCGGAACATCCCATGGCTTCAGCGGTTTCGGCCACGTTGAGATCTTCCCAGTAACGCAACAGGAAGGCTTCGCGTTGACGTCGCGGCAGCTTGCCGATTTCCTCGTCCAGGATCGCCAGCAGCTGCGCCCGTTCGAGCAGGTCGGCGCCGTTGGTCGCCGCGGAGCTGCCGGGTTCGGCCTCCAGTGCCTCCAGGATGTCGCGCTCGCCCGTCTCTTCGTCGCCGTCGCCCGACAGCGCCGACAGCGGCGTCGTCCAGAGATTGCGCACCTTCTGGCGCCGGAAGTGGTCGGTGATCGCGTTCTGCAGGATCCGCTGGAACAGCAGCGGCAGTTCCTCGGGTGGGCGTTCGGCGTAGCGGGTGGCGAGCTTGAGCATCGCGTCCTGCACCACGTCGAGCGCGACTTCCTGGTCGCGCACCGCGTAGACCGCCTGCTTGAACGCCCGGCGCTCGGCGGCGGCGAGGAAATCCGACAATTCCTGCCGGGTGGCCATTCGGGTCGGGCGGTCTGCGGGGCGAGAGGGAGACGCTGCGCATGCTAGCAGAAGAGGGGAGCGCGCCTTGACCCTGCCTGTTGCGCTGCAGTATCCTGCGCGTCTACCCCTCGTGCGCCCCTTCCGGCACTGGTGGCTGCGGCAATCAGCGCGGACGGGGCGTCGTCTTTGTGTGCGCCAAGCGCCTTCACGAGAGGCGAGCGGGCGCATCCGATCAAACTCGCAGGCCCCGTGCCAAGGCCTGCGTCGTGGCGCTTCGACGCGTACCCGCGCATCGATGGCCGCCATGGCGCCGGCGGGCGGGCTCCCTGGACTTGAAAGGACCTCATTCGATGGAACTCACAGGCGCAGATATCGTCGTTCGCTGTCTCCAGGAAGAAGGTGTCGAGCACATCTTCGGCTACCCCGGAGGCGCGGTTCTCTACATCTACGACTCGATCTTCAACCAGGATCGCATCCAGCACGTGCTCGTCAGGCACGAGCAGGCGGCGGTGCACGCCGCCGATGCGTATTCGCGCTCGACGCAGAAAGTGGGCGTGGCGCTGGTCACCAGCGGGCCGGGAGTGACCAACGCGGTCACCGGCATCGCCACCGCCTACATGGATTCCGTGCCGATGGTGATCATCACCGGGCAGGTGCCCACGCACGCGATCGGCGAAGACGCCTTCCAGGAGTGCGACACGGTCGGCATCACGCGGCCGTGCGTGAAGCACAACTTCCTCGTGAAGGACGTGAAGGATCTCGCCGTCACGATCCGCAAGGCGTTCCACATCGCCAACAGCGGGCGGCCCGGGCCGGTGCTGGTCGACATTCCGAAAGACGTCACCCGCAACAAGTGCCGCTTCGAGTACCCGAAGACGGTGTCGATGCGCTCGTACAATCCGGTCATCCGCGGCCACCAGGGCCAGATCAAGAAGGCACTCAACCTGATCCTGGGTGCCGAGCGACCGATGATCTACTCCGGCGGGGGCGTGATCCTCGCCAATGCGGCGCCCGAACTGAACCGCTTCGTCGACCTGCTCGGGTTTCCGGTCACCAACACGTTGATGGGGCTGGGCGGCTACCGCGCGAGCGACCGCAAGTTCGTCGGCATGCCCGGCATGCACGGCACCTACGAGGCGAACATGGCGATGCAGCACTGCGACGTGCTGATCGCCATCGGCGCGCGCTTCGACGACCGGGTGATCGGCAATCCGAAGCACTTCGCGCAGAGCCCGCACAAGATCATCCACGTCGACATCGACCCGTCGTCGATCTCCAAGCGGGTGAAGGTCGACGTGCCGATCGTCGGCGACGTGCGCGAGACGCTCAATGACCTGATCGGGCTCCTCGAGGAGGCGTTCGCCGCCGGGCGGAAGACCAACGGGCGGGCGCTCGAGGCCTGGTGGCAGCAGATCGGCGAATGGCGCAAGCGCGAGTGCCTGAAGTACCGGCCGAGCGACACGCTGATCAAGCCGCAGGCGGTGGTGCAGAAGCTCTGGGAGGTCACCGGCGGCGACGCCTTCATCACCTCCGACGTCGGCCAGCACCAGATGTGGGCCGCGCAGTACTACCCGTTCGACAAGCCGCGGCGCTGGATCAACTCGGGCGGGCTCGGCACGATGGGCGTGGGGCTGCCGTTCGCGATGGGCGTGCTGGTGGCCAACCCCGGCGCGCAGGTGGCCTGCATCACCGGCGAGGGCTCGATCCAGATGTGCATCCAGGAGCTCTCCACCTGCAGGCAGTACCGGCTGCCGGTGAAGATCGTCAACCTGAACAACCGCTACCTCGGCATGGTGCGGCAGTGGCAGCAGATCGAGTACGGCAGCCGCTACTCGGAGTCGTACATGGACGCGCTGCCCGACTTCGTGGCGCTGGCCGAGGCCTACGGGCACGTCGGCATCCGGGTGGAAAAGCCCGCCGACGTCGAGCCCGCGCTGCGCGACGCATTCGGCAAGTATCGCGACCGGCTGGTGTTCCTTGACATCATCACCGATGCCACCGAGAACGTCTGGCCGATGGTCCAGGGGGGCAAGGGCCTGACCGAGATGCTGCTCGGCTCGGAAAGCCTGTGAGGAGCCGCGCATGAAGCACATCATTTCGATCCTGATGGAAAACGAGCCGGGCGCGCTGTCGCGGGTCGTGGGGCTGTTTTCGGCCCGCGGCTACAACATCGAGACGCTCACCGTCGCGCCCACCGAAGACCGGTCGCTGTCGCGGATGACGATCGTCACCCGCGGATCCGACGACGTGATCGAGCAGATCACCAAGCAGCTGAACCGGCTCATCGACGTGGTGAAGGTGGTCGACCTGATCGAGACGCCCTATACCGAGCGCGAGCTGATGCTGATCAAGGTGCGGGCGGTGGGCAAGGAGCGCGAGGAGATGAAGCGCATGGCCGACATCTTCCGCGGCCGCATCATCGACGTGACCGACCGCACCTACACGATCGAGCTCACCGGCGACGGCGTCAAGCTCGACGCCTTCATCGACGCGCTCGACCGCGCGTCGATCCTCGAAACCGTGCGCACCGGCGCCTCGGGCATTGCCCGCGGCGAGCGCGTGCTCAAGGTCTGAATTCGAACCGGAGAACAACGAATGAAAGTCTTCTACGACAAGGACTGCGACATCAAGCTGATCAAGGCCCGCAAGGTCGCGATCATCGGCTACGGTTCGCAGGGGCACGCGCATGCGCAGAACCTGAACGACTCGGGCGGCAAGGTCACCGTGGGCGTGCGCAAGGGCGGGCCGTCGTGGGACAAGGTGAAGAAAGCGAAGCTGTCGGTGGCCGAAATCAGGGATGCGGTGAAGGGCGCCGACTTCGTCATGATGCTGATGCCCGACGAGCACATCGCCGCAGCGTATCGCGACGAGATCGAGCCGAACATCAAGAAGGGCGCCACGCTCGCCTTCGCCCACGGCTTCAACATCCACTACGGGCAGGTGGTGGCGCGCGACGACCTCGACGTGGTGATGATCGCGCCCAAGGCGCCGGGCCACACGGTGCGCTCCACCTACTCGGCGGGCGGCGGCGTGCCGATGCTGGTGGCGGTGCACCAGGACCGCTCCGGCATCGCGCGCGACCTGGCGCTCTCCTACGCCTGCGCGATCGGCGGCGGGCGTGCCGGCATCATCGAGACCAACTTCCGCGAAGAGACCGAGACCGACCTGTTCGGCGAGCAGACCGTGCTCTGCGGCGGCACCGTCGACCTGATCAAGGCCGGCTTCGAAACGCTGGTCGAGGCGGGCTACGCGCCCGAGATGGCCTACTTCGAGTGCCTGCACGAACTGAAGCTCATCGTCGACCTGATCTACGAGGGCGGTCTGGCGAACATGAACTACTCGATCTCGAACAATGCCGAGTTCGGCGAGTATGTCACGGGCCCCACGATCGTCACCGCCGAAACCAAGAAGGCGATGAAGACCGCGCTCGAGCGCATCCAGAGCGGCGAGTACGCCAAGCAGTTCATCCTCGAGAACCGTGCCGGGGCGCCCACGCTGCTCTCGCGCCGCCGCATGCTCGCCGAGCATCCGATCGAGCAGGTGGGCGAGAAACTGCGCGCGATGATGCCGTGGATCAAGGCGAACAGGCTGGTCGACAAGTCGCGCAACTGAGCGCCCGGGCGGGGGCCCGGCCCGTATACTTGGGGCGATGGACCCCCGCTATCCGCATCCCCTGATCGCCCGCGAGGGCTGGCCGTTTCTCGGGCTGGCCGTCGCGGTGGCGCTCGCCTTCACCGTGTTCGCCGGCTGGTGGTCGCTGCCGTTGTGGCTGGTGGCGCTCTTCGTGCTGCAGTTCTTTCGCGATCCGCCGCGGCCGGTGCCCGGCGGCGAGCGGCTGGTGCTGTCGCCGGCCGATGGCCGGGTGATCGTGGTGGCCAACGCGCGCGATCCCTATGCCGATCGCGACGCGCTGAAGATCTCGGTCTTCATGAACGTCTTCAACGTGCACTCGAACCGCGCGCCGGTCGACGGCACGATCGAGCGCGTCACCTACTTTCCCGGCAAGTTCGTCAACGCCGACCTCGACAAGGCGTCCGAGCACAACGAGCGCAACGCGCTGCTCATCCGCACCGCCGAGGGCTCGCTCGTCAGCTGCGTGCAGGTCGCGGGGCTGGTGGCGCGGCGCGTGCTGTGCTACGTGGCGGCCGGCGAGCGGCTGACGCGTGGCCAGCGTTTCGGCTTCATCCGCTTCGGCTCGCGCCTCGACGTCTTCCTGCCGCCCGGCGCGCGTCCGTGCGTGGCCATTGGCGAGAAGGTCTATGCCGCCAGCAGCGTGCTGGCCGAGCTGGCCGAGGCCGGGGAGGGTGACGCGCGTGGATGACGGGCGCCGCGAGGGGCTCGCGCCGCGTCGGTCGCGGCGGATCTACCTGCTGCCCAATGCGTTCACCACCGCAGCGCTGTTCTGCGGCTTCTACGCGATCGTCCAGGCCATGAACGGCAGCTACGAGGCGGCGGCCATCGCGATCTTCGTGGCGATGGTGCTCGACAGCCTCGACGGACGCGTGGCGCGCATGACCAACACGCAGAGCGCGTTCGGCGAGCAATACGACAGCCTGTCCGACATGGTCTCGTTCGGCGCGGCACCCGCGCTGATCATGTACGAATGGTCGCTGCGCGGGCTGGGCAAGTGGGGCTGGCTGGCGGCCTTCATCTACGTGGCCGGGGCCGCGCTGCGGCTGGCGCGCTTCAACACCAACATCGGGGTGGTCGACAAGCGCTTCTTCCAGGGCCTGCCCAGCCCGGCGGCCGCAGCGCTCGTCGTGGGGCTCGTCTGGATCGTCACCGACCTGCGCCAGACCCGCTGGATCACCGCCACGGGCGCCGATCTCGCCTGGGTGAGCTTCACGCTGACCGTGTACGCCGGCATCACGATGGTGTCGAACGTGCCGTTCTACAGCTTCAAGGACATCAACCTGAAGAAGAGCGTGCCGTTCATTTTCGTGATCGGCATCGTGCTGGTGTTCGTGCTGGTCTCCTCGGATCCGCCGGTGGTGCTGTTCTCGCTGTTCCTGCTCTACGGCTTCTCGGGCTACGTGCTCTGGTTCCTGCGCTGGCGCCGCGGCGGACCGCCCCCCTGGGGCGATCGGGCGGCCCGGGCCGGCGCGGCCGTCGGCGGGCCCGACGAGTTCGACGACGGCGACGAGGACGACGGCGACGAGAACGGCGACGGCGACGGTGAAGCGGGCCGCGGCGCAACCGGCGACGACGACCGCAACCGGCACGAGGCTGTTGCACGCCGGCGAAATTGACCCGCTTTGCAGGCCCCCAGTACAATCATGGGTTTTCCCGACTTCGACGAAACCCGATGACCGCCCGCAAGCCGCTCGTCGCCGGCAACTGGAAGATGAACGGCGACATCGTCTCGAACGAGCAGCTGTTCACCGCGCTGCGCGCCGATCTCGGGCGCGCCTCGCTGTCGCAGGTCGAGGTCGTGGTCTGCCCGCCGTACCCGTATCTCGGCCAGGCCGCGGCCTGGCTCGGCGACACCGGCATCGCCTGGGGCGCACAAGACGTCTCCACGCAGCCCAACGGCGCCTACACCGGCGACGTCTCGGCCGCGATGCTGGTCGACCTCGGTTGCCAGTGGGCGATCGTCGGTCATTCCGAGCGTCGCCAGCTGGCCGGCGAAACCGACCAGCAGGTCGCGGCAAAGGTGTCGATGTGCATGACGCGCGGCGTGGGCGTCATTGCCTGCATCGGCGAGACGCTCGAAGAGCGCGAGTCCGGCCACACCGAGGCGGTGCTCGGGCGCCAGGTCGATGCGATCGCTGCGGCGCTGGTCGATCCGGCGCATCCGCTGCCGCCCGGGCGGGTGGTGCTCGCCTACGAGCCTGTCTGGGCGATCGGCACCGGGCGCACCGCTTCGCCCGAGATCGCGCAGGCGGCGCATCGCTTCGTGCGCGAGCGACTCGCGCAGCGCGGGTACGGCCACGCCGGCGCCACGCGCATCCTCTACGGCGGCAGCGTCAAGCCGGGCAACGCGGCGAGCCTGTTCGCGATGGCCGACGTCGATGGCGGACTGATCGGCGGCGCATCGCTGGTTGCCGACGATTTCCTCGCCATCTGCCGCGCGGCGGCGGTGGCCTGACACACAGAAGGGCGACGCGCCGAAGCGCGGGCCCGCGGAGAAGCTTCGATGAACTGGTTGACCAGCCTGCTGATGACGGTCCAGGTGATCGCCGCCTTCGGCGTGATCGTCCTGGTACTCCTGCAACACGGCAAGGGCGCCGACATGGGCGCGGCGTTCGGCGGCGGTGCCTCGGGCAGCCTGTTCGGCGCCAGCGGCTCGGCCAACTTCCTGAGCCGCAGCACCGCGGCACTGGCCGCGCTGTTCTTCATCACCACGCTTGCGCTGGCCTTTCTCGGCCACCGCTCGGTGGAGGCGCCCGCCAGCGTGATGGAGCGGGCGCCCGCCGCGCCGGTCGATGCCGGCGCACCCAGGGCGCCGTCCGACATTCCGTCGGCGGGCGCCGAAGCGCCGGCCGGTGCCGGCGCACCGGCCGCCGCGCCTGCTGTCGCGCCTGATGCAGGTCAAGCACCGGGGCAGGCCGCGCCGAAAAACGGGGCTGCGAGCGATATTCCGAAGTAGAATAGCGGGCTGACGGAACGACGAATATCCGCCGACGTGGTGAAATTGGTAGACACGCTATCTTGAGGGGGTAGTGGCGAAAGCTGTGCGAGTTCGAGTCTCGCCGTCGGCACCAGCAACGACATCCGCCCGTGGCAGTCGCGAGGCGGGGAAACCGGAGGAACACGGGAGGTTCGGGCGCAGCGGTCCTGGGCGCATCGAGCCGCGGGGCGCGCAGAGCCGGTGAGGAAGTCCGCTCGGGGCGCAAGTCCGGGCGGACTTTTTTCTGGCCGAGCGGGTTGTGGGAAGAAGAGTCGGGTACCGAACCAAGTGATCCTCGAAAGCTATCTGCCCGTCCTGTTGTTCATCGTGGTCGGTGCCGCGGTGGGCGTCGGTCCCCTGGTCATCGGCAAGCTGCTCGGCCCGAGCCGCCCCGATCCCGAAAAGCTCTCCCCCTACGAATGCGGCTTCGAGTCCTTCGAAGACGCGCGCATGCGCTTCGACGTTCGCTACTACCTGGTGGCGATCCTGTTCATTCTCTTCGACCTCGAAATCGCGTTCCTGTTCCCGTGGGCGGTGTCGCTCGACGCGATCGGGTTCTTCGGTTTCGTCTCGATGATGATCTTCCTGACGATTCTCGTCGTCGGGTTCGTGTACGAATGGATGAAAGGGGCGCTCGACTGGGAATGACCCAGTCTTGCGCGCCTCTCGAAAGAGTGTTCGGAGCAGCGCGATGGCGATCGAAGGACTACTGAGCGAGGGTTTCGTCACGACCCAGCTCGACAAGCTGGTGAACTGGTCGCGCACGGGTTCGATGTGGCCGGTCACCTTCGGCCTGGCCTGCTGCGCGGTCGAGATGATGCACGCCAGCGCATCGCGCTACGACCTCGATCGCATGGGCGTGTTCTATCGCCCGAGCCCGCGGCAGTCCGACGTGATGATCGTCGCCGGCACGCTGTGCAACAAGATGGCGCCGGCGCTGCGCAAGGTCTACGACCAGATGGCCGAGCCGCGCTGGGTGATCTCCATGGGTTCGTGCGCCAACGGCGGCGGCTACTACCACTACTCGTACTCGGTGGTGCGTGGTTGCGACCGCATCGTGCCGGTCGACGTCTACGTGCCCGGCTGCCCGCCCACCGCCGAGGCGCTCATCTACGGAATCATGCAGTTGCAGGCCAAGATCCGCCGCACCAGCACGATCGCGCGCTAGCCGCCCACGGGCCCCGCCACGTCCGCCGTCCCTAACGCCCCGAACGCGTTCCCGACCGCTTCAGATGCCCCAGTCCCACACTACGCCGACCACCCGGCTCGAAACCCTGGAGGCTGCGCTGCGCGCGTCGCTGGGCGACTCGATCCGCTCGCTCGTAGAGCGCCTGGGCGAGATCACCGTGGTGATCGACGCCGCCTCGCACGCGCAGGTTGCCGCGCGGCTGCGCGACGACCCCGCGCTGCGCTTCGACACGCTGATCGACCTGTGCGGCGTCGACTATCGCGACTACGGCGACGGAGCCTGGAGCGGGCAGCGCTTCGCGGTGGTGATGCACCTGCTCTCGGTTGCCCACAACTGGAGGGTGCGCGTGCGCACTTTCTGCGCCGACGACGACATGCCGATGATGGCTTCGGTGACCGGCGTCTGGCCGGTGGCGAACTGGTTCGAGCGCGAGGCCTTCGACCTCTTCGGCATCGTCTTCGACGGCCACGGCGACCTGCGCCGCATCCTCACCGACTACGGCTTCGTCGGCCACCCGTTCCGCAAGGACTTCCCCGTCTCCGGTTACGTCGAGATGCGCTACGACCCGGAGCAGAAGCGGGTGATCTACCAGCCGGTCACGATCGAGCCGCGCGAAGTGGTGCCGCGGGTGCTGCGCGACGACCGGTACGGAGTGGAGCGGCCGGACGTGGGGCTGAGGGGGCAGAAGTGACTGCCGCGGGAAGCATGCATGGCTGACATCAAGAACTACACCCTTAACTTCGGGCCGCAGCATCCGGCGGCGCACGGGGTGTTGCGGCTGGTGCTCGAGCTCGACGGCGAGGTGGTGCAGCGCGCAGACCCGCACATCGGGCTGCTGCACCGGGCCACCGAGAAGCTCGCCGAGACGCGCACTTTCCTGCAGACCGTGCCCTACATGGACCGGCTCGACTACGTGTCGATGATGTGCAACGAGCACGCGTACGTGATGGCGATCGAGAAGCTGCTCGGCATCGAGCCGCCGCTGCGCGCGCAGTACATCCGCGTGATGTTCGACGAGATCACGCGCATCCTGAACCACCTGCTCTGGATCGGCGCGCACGGCCTCGACGTTGGCGCAATGGCGGTGTTCCTCTACGCGTTTCGCGAGCGCGAAGACCTGATGGATGCCTACGAGGCGGTCTCGGGCGCGCGCATGCACGCGGCCTACTACCGGCCCGGCGGCGTCTATCGCGACCTGCCCGACTCGATGCCGAAGTACCGCGCCTCGAAGGTGCGCAACGCGCAGGCGATCGACGAGCTGAACCGCGACCGCCAGGGTTCGCTGCTCGATTTCATCGAGGCGTTCACCAACCGCTTTCCGGGCTACGTCGACGAATACGAGACGCTGCTCACCGACAACCGCATCTGGAAGCAGCGGCTGGTGGGCGTGGGCGTGGTCGATCCCGATCGCGCGAAGTCTCTGGGCTTCACCGGCCCGATGCTGCGCGGCTCGGGCGTCGAGTGGGATCTGCGCAAGACGCAGCCGTACGAGGTCTACGACCTGCTCGACTTCGACATTCCGGTGGGCCGCAACGGCGATTCCTACGACCGCTATCTGGTGCGCGTCGAGGAGATGCGCCAGAGCAACCGCATCATCCGCCAGTGCATCGAGTGGCTGCGCAACAACCCCGGCCCGGTCATCGTCGACAACTTCAAGGTGGCGCCGCCTTCGCGCGTCGGCATGAAGTCGGGCATGGAAGAACTGATCCACCACTTCAAGCTGTTCAGCGAGGGCATGCACGTGCCCGAGGGCGAGGCCTATGCGGCGGTGGAGCACCCGAAGGGCGAGTTCGGCATCTACCTCGTGGCCGACGGCGCGAACAAGCCCTACCGGCTGAAGATCAGGGCGCCGGGTTTCGCGCACCTGCAGGCGATGGACGAACTCGCCCGCGGCCACATGCTGGCCGACGTCACCACGCTGATGGGCACGCTCGACATCGTGTTCGGCGAGATCGACCGCTGAAGCCTTCCGCAACCCGCACCGAACCGCACTCTCCCCGACTCCGCACCGACCCATGAGCGCCGTCACCCAGCCCCAACGACTGCTCAGCGACGATGCCTACGCGCGCATCGACCGCGAGCTCGCGAAATACCCGGCCGAGCACAGGCAATCGGCGGTGATGGCGGCGCTGGCCATTGCGCAGGACGAAACCGGCTGGGTGTCGAAGGAAATCATCGAGGAAGTCGCGGCGTACCTCGGCATGCCGCCGATCGCGGTGCACGAGGTCGCCACTTTCTACAACATGTACAACACGCGCCCGGCGGGCAAGTACAGCATCGCCGTGTGCACCTGCCTGCCGTGCGCGCTGCGCGACGGCACGAAGGCGGCCGAGCACCTGAAGGAGAAACTGGGCATCGGCTTCGGCGAGACCACCGCCGACGGGCTGTTCACGCTCAAGGAAAGCGAGTGCCTGGGCTCCTGCGGCGACGCTCCGGTGCTGCTGGTGAACAACAAGCGCATGTGCAGCTTCATGGACAACCAGAAGCTCGACGCGCTGCTCGCCGAACTGCGGGACGCGAAATGATGGGTGCCAAAGACCTGACGATCGACGCGAGCGTGCAGGAAACCTGCTTTCACGGCCGCCACATCGAGCCGCAGATCTACGCCGGACTGGTCTCGCCCGATGGGTGGCACCTGAAGGACTACGAGCAGCGCGACGGCTACAAGGCGTTGCGGCGCATCTTCGAAGAGAGGCTCACGCCCGAGCAGGTGATCGCCGAAGTCAAGGCGTCGGCGCTGCGCGGGCGCGGCGGCGCGGGTTTTCCCACCGGCCTGAAGTGGAGCTTCATGCCGCGGCAGTTTCCCGGGCAGAAATACCTGGTCTGCAACTCCGACGAGGGCGAGCCGGGCACCTTCAAGGACCGCGACATCCTGCGCTACAACCCGCACATCGTCATCGAGGGCATGGCGATCGCTGCCTACGCGATGGGCATCAGCGTCGGCTACAACTACATCCACGGCGAGATCTGGGACGTCTACGAGCGCTTCGAGCAGGCGATCGAGGAGGCGCGGGCGGCCGGCTACCTCGGCCCGAACATCCTCGGTTCCGATTTCTCGTTCCAGCTGCACGCGCACCACGGCTTCGGCGCCTACATCTGCGGCGAGGAGACCGCGCTGCTCGAGTCGATCGAGGGCAAGAAGGGGCAGCCGCGATTCAAGCCGCCGTTCCCGGCGAGCTTCGGCCTGTACGGCAAGCCGACCACGATCAACAACACCGAGACCTTCGCCGCGGTGCCCTGGATCATCCGCAACGGCGGCGCGAAATACCTCGAAACCGGCCGGCCGAACAACGGCGGCACGAAGATCTTCTCGGTGTCGGGCGACGTCGAGCGCCCCGGCAACTACGAGATCCCGATGGGCACGCCGTTCGCGAAGCTGCTCGAGCTGGCCGGGGGCGTGCGCTACGGGCGCAAGCTGAAGATGGTGATTCCGGGCGGCTCGTCGATGCCGGTGCTGCCGGGCGACATCATGATGGCCACCGACATGGACTACGACTCGATCGCCAGGGCGGGCTCGATGCTCGGCTCGGGCGCGGTGATCGTGATGGACGAGACGCGCTGTGCGGTCAAGTCGCTGATGCGCCTGTCGTACTTCTATTTCGAGGAGTCGTGCGGCCAGTGCACGCCGTGCCGCGAGGGCACCGGCTGGCTGTGGCGCATCGTCAAGCGCATCGAGAACGGCAAGGGCACGATGCGCGACCTCGACGAGCTCGACCGCATCGCCTACAACATCCAGGGCCGCACGATCTGCGCGCTCGGCGACGCGGCGGCGATGCCGGTGCGCGCGTTCCTGAAGCACTACCGCGACGAGTTCGCGTACCACGTCGAGCACAAGACCTGCGCGGTGCCGGCCTACCTGTAGGCGCCGGCACCCCCGAAACGAACGACTGACGGATACGAGATGGTCAAGCTGGAGATCGACGGCAGGGAGGTCGAGGTACCCGAAGGCAGCATGCTGATGCACGCGGCGGACAAGCTCGACATCTACGTGCCGCACTTCTGCTACCACAAGAAGCTCTCGATCGCCGCGAACTGCCGCATGTGCCTGGTCGAGGTCGAGAAGGCGCCCAAGCCGCTGCCGGCCTGCGCGACGCCGGTGGCCAACGGCATGAAGGTGTACACGCACTCGGAAACCGCCGTTCGCGCCCAGAAAAGCGTGCTGGAATTCCTGCTGATCAACCATCCGCTCGACTGCCCGGTCTGCGACCAGGGCGGCGAGTGCCAGCTGCAGGATCTCTCCGTCGGTTACGGGTATCCGGCTTCGCGCTTCGTCGAGCCCAAGCGGGTGGTGGTGCGCAAGTCGATGGGGCCGCTGATTTCGGCCGACGAGATGATGCGCTGCATCCACTGCACCCGCTGCGTGCGCTTCGGGCAGGAGATCGGCGGCATCATGGAACTCGGCATGGCCAACCGCGGCGAGCACTCAGAGATCATGAGCTTCGTCGGACGCTCGGTCGACTCCGAGCTCTCGGGCAACATGATCGACGTCTGCCCGGTGGGCGCGCTCACCAGCCGGCCGTTCCGCTTCGGCGCGCGCACCTGGGAGCTCGCCCGGCGCAAATCGATCTCCGCGCACGATTCGCTCGGCTCGAACCTGGTCGTGCAGGTGAAGTCCGATCGCGTGATGCGGGTGGTGCCGTTCGAGAACGAACCGGTCAACGAGTGCTGGCTGTCCGACCGCGACCGCTGGTCGTACGAGGGGCTGAACAGCGACGAGCGGCTGCTCGCGCCGATGGTGCGCCAGAACGGTCAGTGGCACGAGGTCGACTGGAAGACCGCGCTCGACTACGCCGCGCACGCGATCCGCACGGTGCGCGCCGAGCACGGCGCTCAGGCGCTGGGCGCGCTCGGCTCGGGCAGCAGCACGCTCGAGGAGCTTCACCTGCTGGGCCGGCTCGTGCGCGCGCTCGGCTGCGACAACGTCGATTTCCGGCTGCGCCAGACCGACTTCTCCGCCGAGGCCGCGCGCGCCGGGGTGCCCTGGCTCGGCATGTCGATCGAAGAGGCCGGCGCGCTCGACCGGCTGCTGCTGGTGGGCTCGTTCCTGCGCAAGGACCACCCGCTGTTCGCCGCGCGCATCCGGGGCGCGGTCAAGCGCGGTGCCCAGGTGTCGATCGTGCACGCGGCCGACGACGACCTGCTGATGCCGATCGCGCACAAGGCGATCGTCGCGCCGTCGCAGTGGGTGCAGGCGCTTGCCGAAGTGCTGGCGGCCGTGCTGCAGGCGCGCGGCCAGCAGGCGCCGGCTGCCTTGGCCGGAGCGGTGTCGATCGATCTTTCCGCGCTCGTGCCGGGCGAGACCGCGCGCGCGATCGCCGCGAGCCTGTGCTCGGGCGAGCGCGGCGCCGTGCTGCTCGGCAACGCCGCGGTCCAGCATCCCGACTACGCGCGCATCGCGCGGCTCGGGCAGGCGATCGCGGCCGCGGCCGGCGCGCGCTTCGGGCAGATCGGCGAGGCGGCCAACTCGGTGGGCGGCTACCTGGCCCGTGCGGTGCCGTCGGGCGGCGGGCTCGACGCGCGCGCGATGGTCGAGCAGCCGCGCAGCCTCTACCTGCTGCTCAACAACGAACCCACGCTCGATCATGCGCTGCCGGCGGCGGCGCGGGCGGCGTTGGAGCAGGCCGAATCGGTGATCGCGCTGAGCGCCTACAGGTCGGCCGAACTGCTCGAGTACGCCGACTGCCTGCTGCCGATCGCGCCGTTCACCGAAACGGCGGGCACTTTCGTGAACTGCGAAGGACGCGTGCAGTCGTTCAACGGCGTGGTGCGTCCGGCCGGCGAGTGCCGGCCGGCCTGGAAAGTGCTGCGCGTGCTCGGCAACCTGCTCGGACTGGGCGGCTTCGAGCAGGACAGCCCCGAGGCGGTGCGCGCCGAGGCGCTCGCGCCCGACGTCGCAGGCCATCTCGACAACGCACTGGCCGATGCGGCGCCGGCGGCGAACGGGGCAAGCGCTGCGGCGGCTGCGCCGCGAGGCGCTGGCGCAGCGGGTGCAGCCGCCGGGGCAGGCGCGGCGCTGCTCGAGCGGCTGGCCGACGTGCCGATCTACGCGACCGACCCGGTCGTGCGCCGTGCGGCGAGCCTGCAGCAGACACGCGACGCGCGCGCGCCCACCGCGCGCGCCAACGGCGCGACGATCGCGCGCCTGGGCCTGGCGCCGGGTGATGCGGTGCGGCTCGCGCAGTCGCTGGGGGGCGTGGAGGGCGAGGCGCGGCTGGAGCTCGAGCGCGACGATGCGCTGGCCGACGGCGTGCTGCGCGTGGCCGCGGCGCAGCCGGCCACGACCGGCCTGGTGTGCGCCTTCGGCGCGATCTCGATCGAGAAGGCCTGAGCGTGATGGGCAATCTTCTGAACGGAGTGACCGCCTGGGGCGAGGGCACGCTGGGCGTGGCCTGGCCGGTGGTCTGGAGCCTGGCCAAGATCGTCGTGGTGCTGGTGCCGCTGCTCGCCTGCGTGGCCTACCTCACGTTCTGGGAACGCAAGATGCTCGGCTACATGCACCTGCGCATCGGGCCGAACCGCGTCGGTCCGAAGGGGTGGCTGCAGCCGATCGCCGACGCGCTCAAGCTGATGTTCAAGGAGATCATCGTGCCCTCGCAGGCGAGCAAGGGGCTCTACCTGCTCGGGCCGGTGATGACGATCATGCCGGCGATGGCCGCCTGGGCGGTGATCCCCTTCGGACCCGAACTCGTGCTGGCCAACGTCAACGCCGGGCTGCTGCTGCTGCTGGCGATCACCTCGCTCGAGATCTACGGCGTGATCATCGCCGGCTGGGCGTCGAACTCGAAGTATGCGTTTCTCGGCGCGATGCGCGCCTCGGCGCAGATGGTTTCCTACGAACTGGCGATCGGCTTCGCGATGGTCGTCGTGCTGATGGTCTCGGGCAGCCTGAACATGAGCGACATCGTGCTCGGCCAGGGGCAGGGCTGGTTCGCCTCGCGCGGGGTGAACTTCCTCTCCTGGAACTGGCTGCCGCTGCTGCCGGTCTTCGTGGTCTACGTAGTCTCGTCGGTGGCCGAGACGAACCGGCATCCGTTCGACGTGGTCGAAGGCGAGTCGGAGATCGTCGCGGGCCACATGGTCGAGTACTCGGGCATGGGCTTCGCGGTGTTCTTCCTCGCCGAATACGCGAACATGATCCTGCTCTCGGCAGTGGCCTCGATCATGTTCCTGGGCGGCTGGTATCCGCCGCTCGACGTGGCGCCGCTCACCTGGATTCCGGGCTGGATCTGGCTCGGCATCAAGACCTTCTTCGTGGTGTCGCTGTTCATCTGGTTCCGGGCGACCTTCCCGCGCTACCGCTACGACCAGATCATGAGGCTGGGCTGGAAAGTGTTCATTCCGCTCACGCTGTTCTGGCTGGTGCTGGTGGCGGTGTGGATGCAGACGCCGTGGAACATCTGGAAGTGACGCGCGCAGGTGCGCGTCGGGAGGTGGCGAACATGGAAGCGGTCAGGGAATTCTTCTCCAGCTTCATGCTGGGCGAGATGCTGAAGGGCCTCAAGCTCACCGGCAGGTATTTCTTCGCGCGCAAGATCACCATCCAGTACCCGGAAGAGAAGACCCCGATGTCGCCGCGCTTTCGCGGCCTGCACGCGCTCAGGCGCTATCCCAACGGCGAGGAGCGCTGCATCGCCTGCAAGCTGTGCGAGGCGGTGTGCCCGGCGATGGCGATCACGATCGAATCCGGGTGCCGCGAAGACAACACGCGACGCACCACCCGCTACGACATCGACCTCACCAAGTGCATCTTCTGCGGCTTCTGCGAGGAGAGCTGCCCGGTCGACTCGATCGTCGAGACGCACATCCACGAATATCACGGCGAGAAGCGCGGCGACCTCTACTTCACCAAGGAGATGCTGCTCGCGATCGGCGACCGCTACGAGGCCGAGATCGCGGCCAACCGCGAGGCCGACGCCCGCTATCGCTGATCCAGAGACGCCCCGCATGGATTCCGTGACCGTTCTCTTCTACCTGTTCTCGGCGGTGACCGTGTTCGCGGCGCTGCGTGTGATCACCGCGCGCAATCCGGTGCACTCGGCGCTGTTCCTGGTGCTCACTTTCTGCAGCGCGGCCTGTATCTGGATGCTGCTGAAGGCCGAGTTCCTGGCCATCACGCTGGTGCTCGTCTACGTGGGCGCGGTGATGGTGCTGTTCCTGTTCGTGGTGATGATGCTCGACATCAACCTCGACCAGGTGCGCCGGGGCTTCTGGCGCAACCTTCCGGTGGCGCTCGTCGTCGGCGTGATCGTGGTGATCGAGCTGGCGATCGTGCTGATGACCAGCTTTCGGGTGCGCCAGTCAGACGTGCCGGCGCTGCCGGCCGACTACAGCAACACCAAGGCGCTGGGCAAGCTGATCTACACCGAGTACGTCTACGCGTTCGAGATCGCCGCGGTGCTGCTGCTGGTGGCGATGGTCGCGGCGATCGCGCTCACGCTGCGCCGGCGCAAGGACGCCCGCTACACCGACCCGGTGCAGGCAGTGCGCACGCGGCGCGAAGACCGCATCCGGCTGGTGCGCATGCGCGCGCAGCCGCGCGACCGGAGCCAGTCATGAGCCTCACGCTCGCCCACTACCTGGTGCTCGGCGCGATCCTGTTCGCGATCAGCGTCATCGGCATCTTCCTGAACCGGCGCAACGTGATCATCGTGCTGATGGCGATCGAGCTGATGCTGCTGGCGGTGAACATGAATTTCATCGCCTTCTCGCATTTCCTCGGCGATGCGGCCGGGCAGGTGTTCGTGTTCTTCATCCTCACGGTGGCGGCAGCAGAGGCGGCGATCGGCCTGGCGATCCTGGTCGTGCTGTTCCGCACGGTGGAGTCGATCGACGTCGAGGACCTCGACCGCCTGAAGGGCTGAGCGACGACATGAAAACAGCCTATCTCCTCGCCGCATTCGCCCCGCTGGCCGGTGCGCTGCTGGCCGGCCTGTTCGGCCGCGCGATCGGCCGCGCCGGCGCGCACATCGTCACGATCGCCGGCGTGGCGATCGCTTTTTTCGCGTCGATGTGGACGCTGGCCGACGTGCTGCAGGGCAACACCTTCAACGGCACCCTGTATTCGTGGGCGACGATCGGCGGCGTGAACGTCGAGGTCGGCTTCCTGGTCGATGCGCTCACCGCCACGATGATGTGCGTCGTCACCTCGGTGTCGCTCATGGTGCACGTCTACACGATCGGCTACATGGCCGACGATCCCGGCTACCAGCGCTTCTTCTCGTACATCTCGCTGTTCACCTTCTCGATGATGATGCTGGTGATGGCCAACAACTTCATGCAGCTGTTCTTCGGCTGGGAAGCGGTGGGCCTGGTGTCGTACCTGCTGATCGGGTTCTGGTACACGCGCCCCACGGCGATCCACGCGAACCTGAAGGCGTTCCTCGTGAACCGCGTGGGCGACTTCGGCTTCGTGCTGGGCATCGGGCTGGTGCTGGCCCACCTGGGCTCGCTCGACTATGCGCAGGCCTTCGCGGCGGCGCCCGCGCTCGCCGATCGCACGGTCGAACTGATCCCGGGCACGCAGTGGTCGGTGCTCACGCTGGCCTGTATCTGCCTGTTCATCGGTGCGATGGGCAAGTCGGCGCAGTTTCCGCTGCACGTCTGGCTGCCCGATTCGATGGAAGGCCCGACGCCGATCTCGGCGCTGATCCACGCGGCCACGATGGTCACCGCCGGCATCTTCATGGTGGCGCGGATGTCGCCGCTGTTCGAGCTGTCGGACACCGCGCTCGGCCTGATCATCACGATCGGCGCGATCACCGCGCTCTTCATGGGCTTCCTGGGCATCGTGCAGAACGACATCAAGCGGGTGATCGCGTATTCCACGCTCTCGCAGCTCGGCTACATGACGGTGGCGCTGGGCGCCTCGGCCTACGGCGTGGCGATCTTCCACCTGATGACGCACGCGTTCTTCAAGGCGCTGCTGTTCCTGGCCGCCGGCTCGGTGATCATCGGCATGCACCACGACCAGGACATCCGCAACATGGGCGGGCTGCGCAAGTACATGCCGATCACCTGGCTCACCGCGCTGGCCGGCTCGCTGGCGCTGATCGGCACGCCGTTCTTCTCGGGCTTCTACTCGAAGGACCTGATCATCGAGGCGGCGCGCCACGCCAACGTGCCGGGCGCGAGCTTGGCCTGGTGGGCGGTGCAGGCCGGCGTGTTCGTCACCGCGTTCTATTCGTTCCGCATGTACTTCCTCGTGTTCCACGGCGAGGAGCGCTGGGGCAGGGCGGGCCACGCGCACGACGACGTCGAGGGCGGGCATGGCCACGGTCTCGCCGCGGGCGACAAGCCGCACGAGTCGCCGGCGGTGGTCACGATTCCGCTGGTGCTGCTGGCGATTCCGTCGGTGCTGATCGGCCTGTACACGGTGGGTCCGATGCTCTTCGGCGACTTCTTCGAGGGCGTCATCGCGTCGGTCGAACGGCACCCGGCGGTGGCTGCACTCGCCGGCGAATTCCACGGCTGGTGGGCGATGGGCCTGCACTCGCTGGCCACGCCGGCGTTCTGGCTCGCGCTGGCCGGCGTGGCCTCGGCGTACTACTGCTACATGCTGAACCCGCGGCTGCCCGAGGCGATCGCACGGCGCTTCGCCCCGATCTACCGGCTGCTCGACAACAAGTACTACCTCGACCGGATCAACGAAGTGGTGTTCGCCGGCGGCGCGCG
Source organism: Burkholderiales bacterium (assembly GCA_003577305.1). Lineage (GTDB taxonomy): Bacteria > Pseudomonadota > Gammaproteobacteria > Burkholderiales > Burkholderiaceae_E > Zeimonas. The sequence goes on along the minus strand of QEVL01000019.1, from coordinate 75,907 downwards.
CCTGATCGGGCGCGGCCTGTGGAAAGGGGGCGACCAGGCGCTGATCGACGGCGTGGCGATCGACGGCAGCGCGCGGCTCGTCGGCTGGTTCGCCGGCGTGCTGCGCCTGGCGCAGACCGGGCGGCTGAACAGCTACGCGATCACGATGATCGTCGGCGTGGCGCTGCTGCTGCTGTTCGTCGTGCTGCCGCTGGTGCGGCGCTGAAACGCGAAATAGACGACCGAGAACATGAGTTCCCTTCCGATCCTCAGCGCGGCCATCTGGGTTCCGATCGTGTTCGGCGTGGCGCTGCTGATGCTGGGCAACGACCGCAACCCCGGGCTGGTGCGCGGCATGGCGCTGGCGGGCGCGATCGCCGGCCTGCTGGTCACGGTGCCGCTGTTCACCGAGTTCGAGCGCGCGTCGGCGGCGATGCAGTTCGTCGAGCGCACGAACTGGATCGACGCGCTGTCGGCGCACTACCACCTGGGTGTCGACGGACTGTCGGTGTGGTTCGTGCTGCTCACCGCGATCATCACCGTGTTCGTCGTGGTCGCGGGCTGGGAAGTGATCGAGGACAAGGTCGCGCAGTACATGGCCGCCTTCCTGATCCTCTCGGGGCTGATGGTGGGCGTGTTTTCGGCGCTCGACGGGCTGCTCTTCTACGTGTTCTTCGAGGCCACGCTGATTCCGATGTACATCATCATCGGCGTCTGGGGCGGCCCGAACCGCGTCTACGCGGCCTTCAAGTTCTTCCTGTACACGCTGCTCGGCTCGCTGCTCACGCTGGTGGCGATCATCTACCTGTACATGAAGTCTGGCTCGTTCGCGATCCTCGACTGGCACGCGCTGCCGCTGTCGCTGTCCGAGCAGGTGCTGATCTTCCTGGCGTTCATGGCCGCGTTCGCGGTCAAGGTGCCGATGTGGCCGGTGCACACCTGGCTGCCCGACGCGCACGTCGAGGCACCCACCGGCGGCTCGGTGGTGCTGGCCGCGGTGATGCTGAAACTGGGCGCCTACGGTTTCGTGCGTTTCTCGCTGCCGATCGCCCCCGACGCCAGCCACGAACTGGCGGGACTGGTGATCGCGCTGTCGCTCGTCGCGGTGGTCTACGTGGGGCTGGTCGCGCTGGTGCAGGCTGACATGAAGAAGCTGGTGGCCTATTCGTCGGTGGCGCACATGGGCTTCGTCACGCTCGGCTTCTTCATGTTCAACCAGATGGGGATGCAGGGCGCGATCGTGCAGATGCTCTCGCACGGCTTCGTCTCGGGCGCGATGTTCCTGTGCATCGGCGTGCTCTACGACCGGCTGCACTCGCGGAGAATCGCCGACTACGGCGGCGTGGTGAACACGATGCCGAAGTTCGCGGCGCTGTTCATGCTGTTCGCGATGGCCAACTCGGGGTTGCCGGGCACCTCGGGCTTCGTCGGCGAGTTCTTCGTCATCCTGGGCGCGGTGCAGTTCAACTTCTGGGTGGCGCTGGCGGCAGCGAGCACGCTGATCTGGGGCGCGGCCTACTCATTGTGGATGTACAAGCGGGTGATCTTCGGCGCGGTGGCCAACGAGCGCGTCGCCGGGATGCGCGACGTCGGTCGGCGCGAGTTCTGGATGCTGGTCGCGATGGCGCTGCTGGTGCTCGGCATGGGCATCTATCCGAAGCCGATCACCGACATGACCGAGGCGTCGGCGAAGGCGCTGCTCGAGCACGTCGCGGCCTCGAAGCTCGAGTAAAGAACGATGAAATTCGAATCCCTGAACCTGCTCGCCGCGCTGCCCGAGATCGCGCTGCTGCTCGGCGTGTGCGTGGTGCTGCTCGTCGACGCGCTGGTGCCGGCGCACCGGCGCATGCCGTCCTCGGTGCTGGCGTTGCTGGCGATCGTGGCGCCGTTCGTCATCACGCTGTGGCAGGTGGGCACGCCCACCCGGTACGCGTTCTCGAACATGTACGTGGCCGACGGGCTGTCGCACCTGCTCAAGCTGTGCGCCTGCGTGGCGGTGGGTGCCACGCTCGTCTACGGCGGACAGTACGTGCGCGAGCGCGGGCTCGATCGCGGCGAGTTCCACGTGCTGGCGCTGTTCTCGCTGCTCGGTCAGATGGTGATGATCTCGGCCAACAACCTGCTGATCGTCTACCTCGGGCTCGAACTGCTGTCGCTGTCGCTCTATGCGCTGGTGGCCATGCGCCGCGACAGCGTGCTGCCCGGCGAGGCGGCGATCAAGTACTTCGTGCTGGGCGCGCTCGCCTCGGGGTTCCTGCTCTACGGGATGTCGATGATCTACGGGGCGGCAGGCACGCTGGAGCACGGGCGCATCGCCGAGGCGTTCACCGGCGGGCAACTGAACCGCACCGTCTTCGCTTTCGGCGTGGTGTTCGTGGTGGCCGGCCTCGCGTTCAAGCTGGGCGCGGTGCCGTTTCACATGTGGCTGCCCGACGTCTATCACGGCTCGCCCACGTCGGCCACGCTGCTGGTGGCGGCGGCACCCAAGCTCGCCGCGTTCGCGATCGCATTCCGGCTGCTGGTCGAGGCGCTCGTCGGCGTGGCCGCCGACTGGCAGCAGATGCTGATCGTGCTGTCGGTGGCTTCGCTCGCGATCGGCAACATCGCCGCGATCGCGCAGACGAACTTCAAGCGCATGCTGGCCTATTCCACGATGTCGCACATCGGCTTCGTGCTGCTCGGGCTGCTCGCCGGCGTGGTCGACGGCGACATGGCCACCGCCGACTACGCGTACGGCTCGGCGCTCTTCTACATGATCACTTATGTACTCACCACGCTGGGCGCTTTCGGGCTGGTGCTGCTGCTCGCGCGCAGCGGCTTCGAGGCCGACGAGATCGCCGACCTGAAGGGGTTGAACCAGCGCCGCCCGTGGATGGCGCTGGCGATGCTGGTCATGATGTTCTCGTTCGCGGGCATTCCGCCGTTCGTGGGCTTCTATGCGAAGCTCGCGGTGCTCAAGGCCGTGATCGACGTCGGCCACGTCTGGCTGGCGGTGGTCGCGGTGCTCTTCTCGCTGATCGGTGCGTTCTACTACCTGCGGGTGGTCAAGGTGATGTACTTCGATCCGCCCGCCGACCTGGCCCCGATCGTGCGCGCCGACGGCGCGCACGCGACGATGGCGGTCAACGGCGCGCTGGTGCTCTGGCTGGGCATCATTCCGGGGCCGCTGATGGCGGCCTGTATCGAGGCGGTCCGGCTGGCGCTGGCGACGTAAGGCGCCGAACCGCCGTGGCGAAAGACCTGCGCGAGACCCGGATCGACTCCGAGGTCGTCTTCAAGGGCGGCTTTCTCGAAGTGCGCCGCGACCGCGTGCGCCTGCCCGACGGGCGGACGAGCGGCCGCGAGTTCGTCGTGCATCCGGGAGCGGCCGCCATGGTGCCGATCTTCCCCGACGGGCGCATCCTGATCGAGCGGCAGTTCCGATATCCGATCGGCGAGGTATTCGTCGAGGTGCCCGCCGGCAAGCTCGACCCGGGCGAAAGTGCGCTGCAGACCGCGCGGCGCGAGCTGGTCGAGGAAACCGGCTACCGGGCGAACGAATGGGCGTTCCTCACGCGCCTGCACACCGCGATCGGCTTCTCCGACGAGGCGATCGACCTGTTCCTGTGCCGCGACCTGGTGCACACCGGGCAGGCGCTCGACGACGGCGAGTTCCTCGAGATCGAGATCGTCACGCTCGGGTGGCTGATGGACGAACTGCGGGCCGGGCGGCTCAGCGACGTGAAAACGCAGATCGCCGTGTTCTGGCTGGAGCGGCTGTTCTCGGGGGCGTGGCCCTGGCCAGCCTTCACGCAGGTCTGAAATGTGATATAAAACAAAAACTTATATGATATTATTCGAGTAACTTATCAGTTTCTCATCGCCGCGTCAGAGGCATCGACCGCCGATTTCTCCACCCGATTGCGCCCAAGATGACGATGGCGCCGAGGTTCGACGCTGGTGCCTGGTCCGCCTCGCTGTCATTTCGCTTCGTACCAGACGCCGCGGCCGCTGCCCCGCAGGTTCAGATGGCCGCGCTTCAAGGCCGCACCACGCCCGCAACCAATTGTTGCGTTTCCGCGCGTGGAATGCATTTCACGCACGAAAACGCAACAATTGGTTGCGCTGGCTTTGACCGCTCGCTTCTGGCGGAAGCGGTGAGATTCGAACTCACGGACGGGTCGCCCCGTCGCTGGTTTTCAAGACCAGTGCCTTAAACCGCTCGGCCACGCTTCCGAGGGTTCCGAGTATAGCCGGCTCCGGTGGTCACCTGCTTTCGGTATCGACCTGGGACATCATGCTGCATAAGAAGTGATATCTAGAAATAAAAACAACATGATATGATGTATTCATAATAAGTCACGTTAACTTCCGGGTTCCCATGTCGCCATCGCAACGGCGCGTTGCTGCCCGGCGAAGGGCCCGGGCGGCCCTGCCGGCGGACGATGTCGCAGAGCTGGCAGGGGCGCTGCGGACCGGCGCAGGCCGTAAGATCGGTTCCTTGGTTCGATGCGGGGCCGGGATCGCGCCGGTTCCGCCGTTTTCGCGGGGAGCGATCGCATGAAAGCCGTGTTGTGCAAGGCATGGGGGCCGCCCGAGTCGCTGGTGATCGAGGAGGTACCCACGCCGGTGCCAGGCGCCGGACAGGTGCTGATCGAGGTGCATGCGGCCGGCGTCAACTTCCCCGACTCGCTGATCATCCAGAAGAAATACCAGTTGCAGCCGCCGTTGCCGTTCTCGCCGGGGGCCGAAGTCGCCGGCATCGTGCGCGCGGTGGGCGAGGGTGTGAAGCCCTGGAAGCCGGGCGATCGCGTGATCGCGAACGTGCCGTATGGCGGCTACGCGCAGGAGCTGGTGGCCGATGCGGCGCGGGTGATGCCGATTCCCGACGGGATGGACTTCCCGACCGCGTCGGCCTACGTGCTGGCGTACGGCACCAGCCTGTTCGCGCTGAAGGATCGCGCGAAGCTCGCGCCCGGCGAGACGCTGCTGGTGCTGGGTGCCGCGGGCGGCGTGGGCATCGCGGCGGTGGAAATCGGCAAGGCGATGGGCGCGCGGGTGATCGCGGCGGCCTCGAGCGAGGAGAAGCTCGCGCTGTGCCGCGAGCACGGCGCCGACGAGACGATCGATTACGCCCGCGAAGACCTGCGCGAGCGCATCGCGGCGCTCACCGGCGGCAAGGGCCCGGACGTGATCTACGACCCGGTGGGCGGGCCCTACACCGAGCAGGCGTTCCGCTCGATCGCCTGGGAAGGCCGCCACCTGGTGATCGGTTTCGCCGCCGGAGAGATCCCGAAGCTGCCGCTGAACCTGCCGCTGCTCAAGACGGCGTCGCTGGTGGGCGCCTTCTGGGGCGCGTTCGTGCAGCGCGACCCGAAGCGCACCCGCGAGCATCTGCAGGAACTTTTCGAGCTGTACCAGTCGAAGAAGGTGCGCCCGCCGATCACGCGAACTTATCCGCTCGCGCAGGCCGCGCAGGCCTTGCGCGACGTGATGGAGCGGCGCGTGAAGGGCAAGGTGGTGATCCTGCCGCGCGAGTGAGGCGCGCCGGCTCAGGCGTCGGTGAAGTGGCGCAGCGGCGCGAGGTCGGCGAACACCGGCTCGCGCTTTTCGGCGCGCGCGCGGATCGCCTCGGCCACTGCGGCGGTGTCCCACAGGCCCGATTGCAGCCAGCCCATCTGGCGCAGCCCGTCGGCGACCGAGTGGTCGCGCGCGTAGTCGATTGCCTGCTTGGTCGCCCAGATCGCCACCGGCGGTTTCGAGCCGATCTCGCGCGCGATCTGCATCACGCCGGCGAGCATCGCGTCGGTGTCGTCGAACACCTCGTTGACCAGGCCCAGTGACAGCGCACGCTCGGCCGGCAGCCGCCGGCCGGTGTAGGCGAGCTCGCGGGCCATGCCCTCGGGAATCAGCCTCGGCAGCCGCTGCAGCGTGCCGAGGTCGGCCGCCATGCCGATGTTGATCTCCTGCACGCAGAAGAACGCATCGCGCGTGCAGTAGCGCATGTCGGCGGTGCAGACGAGGTCGAGGCCTCCGCCGATGCACGCGCCCTGGATCGCGGCCAGCACCGGCATGCGAAGCTCGGCCAGCCGGTCGAACGTGCGCTGCATTCCGGCGAGCAGCGGCGCGATGTTGGCGCGGCTGGCTGCGCTCGACTCGTCGGGCGCGATCGCCGAGCCGAAGGCCTCGAGCGCCATGCCCGCGCAGAAGTGCTTGCCGCTGGCGTCGAGCACCAGCGCACGCGCCGGTGCCTCGCGCTGCAGCGTGTCGAGGATCGCATCGAGCTCGCGCCAGAACGACGGGCTCATCGCGTTCATCCGTGCGGGCTGGTCGAGCGTCAGGCGTGCGACGCGGTCGGCGATTTCGAGGCGGAAGTGGCGGTCGGTCATCTCGTTCTCCGTGAGCTGGGCCGATGGTAGCAATCCGCTATGCTTTGCGCTTCATGTTCGAGGCTCAACCATGACTAAAAAACCTCGGTCCCGCGGCGCGGCGCCACGGTCTGCGCCGCAGCGCAGCTACCGCTATTACGAGCTGCTGATGGCGGGCTTCGTCACCGTCTTCATCTGCTCGAACCTGCTCGGCCCGGCCAAGGCGGTGCAGATGCAGTTGCCGCTGGCGGGCACCGTCACTTTCGGCGCAGCCGTGCTGTTCTTTCCGCTCACCTACATCTTCGGCGACATCCTCACCGAGGTTTACGGCTACGCGAAGACGCGCCGCGTGATCTGGGCGGGCTTCGGTGCGATGAGCTTCGCCGCGCTGATGGCCTGGGCGGTGCTGCAGCTGCCGCCCGCGCCCGACTGGCCGCACCAGCAGGCCTACCAGGTGGCGTTCGGCAATACCTGGCGGATCGTGCTGGGTTCGCTGGTTGCCTATTTCTGCGGCGAGTTCGCCAACTCGTTCGTCCTGGCGCGAATGAAGCTGATGACCGAGGGCCGGCACCTGTGGGCGCGCACGATCGGCTCGACGATCGTCGGCGAGGGGATCGACTCGGCGCTCTTCTATCCGCTCGCCTTCTGGAACAGCGGCATCATTCCGAACGAACTCGTGCCGCAGCTGATGCTCTCGCAGTGGATCGCCAAGACGCTGGTCGAAGTGGTGTTCACGCCGGTGACCTACAAGGTGATCGGTTTCCTGAAGAGGGCCGAGCAGGAGGACTGGTACGATCGGGAGACCGATTTCAGTCCCTTCAGGCTCTGATCCCCCCGATGCACGATCTGCTGCTTTCGCTGCGGCTCACGCGGCGCGACTGGCGCGCGGGCGAATTGCGCCTGCTGCTCGCCGCGCTGGTGGTCGCTGTGGGCGCGATCGCGAGCGTCGGTTTTTTCGTCGACCGCATGCGCGGCGCGCTCGAGCAGGAGGCTGCGCAACTGCTGGGCGCCGACCTGGTGATCGGCTCGGACGCGCCGCCCGACGAGGCGCTCGCGGCCGAGGCCGCGCGCCGCGGCTTGCGGGTGGCGCGCACCGTGGTGTTTCCGAGCATGGCGATGGCGGGCGGACTGCCGCAGCTCGCATCGGTGAAGGCGGTGAGCGACGGCTACCCGCTGCGCGGACGCGTGCGCGTCAGGCAGATCGCGCCCGGCACCACGGGCCCGGGAGACGATGCGGCGCGCGCGGCCGATGCGCAGTCCGCGCCCGACCTGCCGGCCGCGGGCGGGCCGGCGCGCGGCGAAGTCTGGCTCGATCCGCAACTGGCGCAGGCGCTGGGCGTCGCGCACGGCGGCACGGTGGCGTTCGGCGATGCGAGCTTTCGCGTCACGAATCTGATCGTGCTGGAGCCCGATCGCGGCACCGGCTTCGTGAATTTCGCGCCACGGGCGATGTTCTCGCTCGACGACCTACCGGCCACGCGACTGGTGCAGCCCGCGAGCCGGGTGCGCTGGCAGCTGATGCTCGCCGGCGACGCAAGCGCGGTAACGGGGTTCGCGCAGTGGGCGCAGTCGCGTCTCGGGCCCGGGCAGCGCATCGAGTCGCTCGACAGCGGCCGCCCCGAACTGCGCGCCACGCTCGACCGGGCCAGCCAGTTCCTGTCGCTGGTGGCGCTGCTGACGGCGCTGATCGCCGCGGTGGCGATCGGGCTGGCTGCGCGACGCTTTGCCGAGCGCCACCTCGACGGGTGCGCGGTGATGAAGGCGATGGGGCTGGGGCAGCGCCGCCTGCTCGGCCTGCTGGGCCTGGAGCTGCTGTGGGTGGCGCTGGCGGGTGCGCTGCTCGGCGTGGCGCTCGGCTGGGCGGTGCACTTCGGGCTGGTCGCGGCGATCGCGCCGCTGCTCGAAGTGCCGCTGCCGGCCGCGGGCGGGCTGCCTGCGCTGCAGGCGCTGGTGGTCGCGCTGGTGCTGATGGGGGGGTTCGGCGCCTGGCCCTTCCTGCGGCTGGCGGGAGTGCCGCCGCTGCGCGTGCTGCGCCGCGATGTCGGTGCGGCGCCGGCATCGGCCTGGCTTGCGGTGGGACTGGCGAGCGCGGCGTTTTGCGGATTGCTGTTCTGGTTCGCACGCGACCCCCGGCTCGCGCTGGTGTCGATCGGCGGCTTCGCGGTGGGCGCGCTGGTCTTCGTGCTGGCGGCATTCGCGGCGATCCGCGTGCTCGAGCCGCTGCGCCACGCGGGTGTCGTCGCCGGCAGCCCGGCGCTGCGGCTGGCCTTCGCGTCGTGGTCGCGGCGCCAGGCGATGACGGTGACGCAGACCGTGGCGCTGTCGGTGGGGCTGATGGCGCTGTTGCTGCTCACGGTGACGCGCACCGACCTGATCGAGGGATGGCGACGCGCCAGCCCGCCCGATGCACCGGACCGGTTCGTCGTCAACATCCAGCCCGGCCAGACCGCGCAGGTGCGCGCCGCACTCGAGGCGGCTGGCGTGCGCGCGCCCGATCTCTATCCGATGGTGCGCGGCCGGCTGGTCACGGTGAACGGCCGCCCGGTGCGCCCGGAAGACTTCGACGGCGATCGGGCGCAGCGGCTGGTCGATCGCGAGTTCAACCTCTCGTATGGCGACGAACTGCCGGCGCACAACACGATCGCCGAGGGGCGCTGGTTCGCGCCCGGTTCGCACGAGGTATCGGCCGAGCAGGGCATCATGAAGACGCTCGGGCTCGCGCTGGGCGACGAACTGGGCTTCGACGTGGCCGGCGAGATCGTCAGCGTGCGCCTGACCAGCGTGCGCAAGGTGGCCTGGGACTCGATGAAAGTGAACTTCTTCATGATCCTGTCGCCGGCGGCGCTGGCCGGGCGCCCGCAGACGATGATCACCGCGTATCACCAGCCCGGGACTTCGCCGGGTCTCGATCGCGAACTGGTGCGGCGCTTTCCGAACCTCACCGTGTTCGACACCGGCAACCTGCTGCGGCAGGTGCAGTCGATGCTCGACCAGGTGATCCACGCGGTGCAGGTGCTGTTCGTGCTCGCGCTGGCCGCCGGTGTGGCGGTGCTCTGGGGCGCGCTCGCCAGTTCGCGCGACGAACGGGTGCGCGAAGCGGGCCTGATGCGCGCGCTGGGCGCTTCGGGGCGGCAGCTGGCTTCGGCGCAGCTGATCGAGCTCGCGCTCGGCGGCGCGCTTGCCGGCGTGCTGGCAGCCGCCGGCTCGATCGCGATCGGCTGGATCCTGGCGGAACAGGTGTTCCGCTTCGACTACGAGCCGCGCTGGTGGGTGCTGGCCGCCGGCGCCGCGATCGGCGCGGCGCTCGCGCTGCTCGCCGGTTGGCTGAGCCTGCGCAGCGTGCTGCGCGTACCGCCCCTGGCGACGCTGCGCGACGCCTGAGGCTCGGGCAGCCGCAGTTCGCTCGATGCCCGGGTGCCGGGCTCAGCCCGGCCGCGGCTACTGCGCGTCGAACATCTGCCGTGTTGCGTCGTCGGGCAGCCGGCAGATGCGCGAGGCGAGATCGTAGTGGCCGCCGCGCCGCTGGCAGTCGACGAACGGATCGTGGCGCGGGGCTTCGGCCGCGCGCGCCGGCGCTGGTGCGCCGGCCGGCTCGCGGGAGCGTTCGATGCCCGAGGCGACGACTTTCGGCTTCCAGACCTGCACGCGGCTCGCGCCGGTGCAAGGCTCGTCGGAGAAGACGATCCGGCCGTCGCTGGTTGCGCAGCGGAACACGGTGGACTCGCCTGCCGCCGCCTGGGCATCGGCGGCGGCCAGGGCGGGCGATGCGGCCAGCGCTGCGGCAAGCAGCGCGAGCGGCGCAAGTGCGGGAATTCTCATGAGAGCCTCCTGACGGAAATTCCGCGTTTTGGAGCCGGCCGGCTCCCAAGTATGCTCGCGGATATCGTGTTTTGCGGAAAGCCTGAACGAAAGTGCCGACCTTGTCCGTGAACGATGTCCTGTCGATCGCAAGCGTGGTGCTCGCCGCGGTGGCGGTGCTGCTGCTGGTGGCGCTCGCGCTGCGGCGCGCCCCCGACCCGGCGCCGGCGCTCGACGAGCTGGCCCGGCTGAACCAGGCGCAGCTGCAGCAGCAGCGCGAACTGCGCGAGGAAACCGCCTCGCAGGCGCGCGAGAACCGGCTCGAGCTCAGTGCCTCGCTGGCCGAGCTGGGCCGCAACCTGACGCACCAGATGGGCACCATTGCGGGGGTGCAGAACAACCAGATCGACGCCTTCGCGCTGCAGCTCACCAAGCTCACCGAGGCCAACGAGCAGCGGCTCGGTGCGCTGCGCGAGAGCAACGAGCAGCGCCTGAACGCGCTGCGCGAGGGCACCGAGCAGCGGCTCGAGGCGTTGCGCGAGACGCTCGAGCGACGGCTGCGCGAGCTGCAGGGCGACAACGCCGCGAAGCTCGAGGAGATGCGCCGCACGGTCGACGAGAAACTGCACGCCACGCTCGAGCAGCGCCTGGGTGCGTCGTTCAAGCAGGTGTCCGACCGCCTCGAGCAGGTGCACAAGGGCCTGGGCGAAATGCAGGCGCTGGCCTCCGACGTGGGCGACCTCAAGCGCGTGCTGAGCAACGTGAAGACGCGCGGTACCTGGGGCGAGGTGCAGCTCGCTTCGCTGCTCGAGCAACTGCTGGTGCCCGAGCAATACGCGGCCAACGTCGCGCCGGTGCCCGGCTCGAACGAGCGCGTCGAGTTCGCGATCCGCTTGCCCGGGCGCGGCGACGATGCGCCGGTGTGGCTGCCGATCGACGCGAAGTTCCCGCGCGAGGACTACGAGCGGCTGGTGATCGCGCAGGAGAACGCCGATCCGGTGGCCGCGGAAGCGGCCGCGCGCCAGCTCGAGCAGCGCCTGCGGCTCGAGGCGAAGACGATCCGCACGAAGTACGTTTCGCCGCCCGACACCACCGATTTCGCACTGATGTTCCTGCCCACCGAGGGCCTGTACGCCGAGGTGGTGCGCCGCCCGGGCCTGATGGACGACCTGCAGCGCAGCTGGCGTGTGGTGGTCGCGGGCCCGAGCACGCTGGCGGCGATCCTCTCGAGCCTGCAGATGGGGTTTCGCACGCTCGCGGTGGAGAAGCGCTCGAGCGAGGTCTGGCAGCTGCTCGGGGCCGTCAAGACCGAGTTCGGCAAGTTCGGCGACGTGCTCGCGAAGACCAAGGAGCAGATCGACCGCGCGAGCACCACGCTGGGCTCGGCCGCGGTGCGCACGCGGGCGATCGAGCGCAGGCTGCGCGACGTGGAGTCGCTGCCCGAGACCACCAGCGCGCAGATGCTCGAAGACGACCCGGGCGCTGCGCCCTAACCGAGTATCTGCAGCACGCCCACCGTGATCAGCGGAAAGGCGATCAGGATCAGCACCCGGACGAAGTCGCTGAGCAGGAACGGCATGACGCCGCGAAACGATTCGGACATCGGCACTTCGGGCGCGAGCGAATTGATCACGAACACGTTCAGCCCGAACGGCGGCGTTATCAGGCCGACCTCGACCGTGATCAGCACCAGGATGCCGAACCAGATCGCGGTGTATTCGGGCGTGAGCCCGAAGTCGAGTTTCATCACGATCGGGAACAGCACCGGGATCGTGATCAGGATCATCGACATCGAGTCCATCACGCAGCCGAGCGCCAGGTACATCAGCAGGATCAGCGCGAGCACCGTCATCGGGGCATAGCCGCTGTTGGCGATCGCGGTGGCCGCCTGCGTGGGCATCTGCGTGATCGCGAGGAACGCGTTGAACAGGTCGGCGCCGATCAGGATGAGGAAGATCATCCCGGTGATCTTCGCGGTGCCGAGCAGGCACTCGATCAGCCCCTTCATGCGCATGCCGCCGCGCACGTACGCGATCACCCCGGTGGCTGCCGCGCCGACCGCCGCGCCTTCGGTGGGCGTGAAGAAGCCGCCGTACATGCCGCCCATCATCACCACGAAGACGATGATCACCGGCATCAGCTCGAGCAGCGTCTTCGTCTTCTGCGCGAAGGTGGCCTTCGGTCCGGCCGGGCCCGCTTCGGGATCGAAGCGCACCAGGATCGCGATCGCGATCATGTAGCCGAGCGCGGCGAGCACGCCCGGCACCATCGCCGCGATGAACAGCTTGCCGATCGACTGCTCGGTGAGGATCGCGTAGATCACCAGCACCACCGAGGGCGGGATCAGGATGCCCAGCGTGCCGCCGGCCGCCAGCGACCCCGTGGCGAGGCGGCCGGAATACTTCAGCCGCTTCATCTCGGGCAACGACACGTGCGCCATCGTGGCCGCGGTGGCCAGCGACGAGCCGCAGATCGAGCCGAATGCGGCGCAGGCGCCGATCGCCGCCATCGCCACGCCGCCGCGGCGGTGGCCGAGCCAGGCGGCCGCGGCGTTGAAGATGCCGGTGGACAGCCCCGAAGCGGTGGCGAACGACCCCATCAGCACGAACAGCGGAATCACCGACAGCGAATAGGCGGCCGTCTGGAAGTAGGGCGCCGAGTTCATGTAGTTGAGCATCGGCTCCAGGCCCGACACCCAGATGTAGCCGATGCCGCCCACCAGCAGCAGCGACAGGCCGACGTTGACGCCGATCATCAGCAATCCGATCAGCACGCCGAACATCGTCAGCGAGATGGCCATCCCGCTCATCGGAACTCCCCGCCGCCGCGGGCTGCGCGCGCCACGCACACCAGGGTGAGCAGCGCCATCGACGCGACGATCGGCACGAACATCCACCAGGTGGGGATCAGCAGCATCATCGACATGTCGTTGAAGTCGTACTGGTTGATGCCGCCGAGCGCGAGCCGCCAGGTCATCAGTGCCGCGACGATCGCGAACAGCACTTCGCCGAGCACCGCCAGCGCACGCCGCACCGCCGCCGGAAACATGTCGACGAACATGTCGACCACCACGTTGCCGCCTCGCAGGTGGCAGTAGGGCAGCATCGCGAACACCGCGATCGCGGTGCCGCGCTCGGTGAGTTCGAAGTCGCCCACCAGGGGCGAGCCGAGGAAAGTGCGGCTCAGGATGCTGCCGACCGAGACCGCGGTGAAAGCGAGCAGCACCACGCCGCCGCCCACCGCCAGCCAGGTGCACGCGCGCTCGAGCGCGCGTTCGAGCCCGGGACGGGCCGCCGCACCGGCGTCGCCGGCGCGGCTGCCGCCCTCGCTCATTTGTCGTACTTCGCGATCAGCGACACCGCTTCGTCGTGAAGCGCCTTGCCGTTCGGGGTGCCGGCAATCCACGCGTCGACCACCGGCTGCGTGGTCTTCTTCCAGCGCGCCTTCTCCTCGGGCGCGAGCGTGGCGATCGTGTGCCCCATCTCCTTCGCCTGCTCGAGGCCGGGCAGTTCGGCGTCGTCCCAGGCCTTGCCGATCTCCTTGATGAAGTTGTCGCCCGAGTTCTTGTCGATGACCGCCTTCAGGTCGGGCGGCAGGCTGTCGTATTTGGCCTTGTTCATCGCCATCAGGAACACGTTCGTGTAGAGACCCGTGACGGTGTGGAACTTCACCAGTTCGTTCAGCCGCTGCGGCTTCATCACTTCCCAGGGCACCGTGACGCCGTCGGCCACGCCGCGCGACAGCGCTTCATAGGCCTCGGGCAGGGGCATGCCCACCGGGATCGCGCCCATCAGCTTGAGCGCGTCGCCCACCGGCTTGGTCGGAAGGCGCAGCTTCTTGCCGTGCAGGTCTTCCATGCGGGTGACCAGCTTGTCTTTCATGTGGACGAGCCCGGGCGCGTGGCAATGCAGCAGCAACGGGTGCACGTCCTTGTACTCGTCGCGCAGGTGCGCCTTGTAGAACTCCCAGATCGCCTGGGCGGTGGCCAGCGCGCTGGAACCCACGACGAAGGGCAACTCGAAGACGGCCGAGAGCGGGAAGCGCCCCGGCGTGTAGCCGGGCACGGTCCAGATGACGTCGGCCACGCCGGTGCGCACCTGGTCGTAGAGTTGCGGCGGCTTGCCGCCGAGCTGCATCGCCGGATAGATCTCGCACTTGATGCGCCCGCCGGAGTCTTTTTCGACGCGGTCGGCCCAGGGCTGGAACAGCTTCGTCTGCGCCGGCGCCATCGGCGACAGGAAGTGCGACATGCGCAGCTTGATCGGCTCCTGCGCAGTGGCGACGCGGGGAAGGCCGGCCAGGCCGAGGCCCAGTGCCGCGCCCGCCTGGAGCGCGCTGCGTCGTGATGCGTTGGTCATCGGTGTCTCCTCTGTGAATCCGTTCGTTATCTGCGGCCCGTTGATTGTGATCGTCTGTAGCGGCGCGTCAACCTACCATGCTCAGCCCGCCGCTGACACTGAGGACTTGCCCGGTGATGTAGTCCGAGCGCGAACTGGCGAAGAAGGTCACCGCGTCGGCGATGTCCGAAGGTTGCGCGAAGCGGCGCATCGGAATCGCGCGCAGGAACGCTTCGCGGTGCTTCTCGGGAACCGCCTGCAGCAGTGGCGTGTCGGTGGGGCCGGGGCAGACGCAATTGGCGGTGATGTTGTGCCGTGCCATCTCGCGCGCGAGCCCCTTGGTGAACGCGATCACGCCGCCCTTGGCGCCCGAGTACACCGTTTCGCCGGTGCTGCCGACGCGCCCCGCGTCGCTCGACACGTTGACGATCTTGCCGCGCTTGCGCTCGACCATTCCGGGCAGGAAGGCGCGCACCACGCGCACCGTGCCCATGAAGTTCAGTTCGATCACGCGGTCGATGAACGCGTCGTCGTTTTCGAGGAACGGCTGGATCTTGCCCCAGCCGGCGACGTTGGCCACGACGTCGACCCGCCCGTGACGCGCGAGCACCGCATCGCGAAACGCGGTCACCGAGGTCGCGTCGGTGACGTCGCAGCGCAGGTAATCGGCGCGACGCCCGTCGGCGCGGATTGCGGCCGCGGCCTGCTCGCCCTTGTCGTCGGCGATGTCGCCGAGCACCACGGTAGCGCCGGCCTGCGCCAACCCCTGCGCAGTGGCCAGACCGATGCCCGAGGCGGCGCCGGTGACGATCGCGATGCTGTCGTTGAGCTTCATCGAGAGGTTCCTTCCTTGCGGAGCGGGAGACGCTCGAGCCCGCTGGTCGAGCCAATTGACTGAATGAATGTTCATTCATGAGCGGAAGAATGTCAATCATCGCGGTTCGCGCGTGATGCCGGCGGGTTTTTTGCCGCAGAAAATATCTTCCCACGATAAGAAATTGACGCACCGCAACGCACCATCAGTTTTTTTCATTGCGGCAACGAATATTCCATGTTGTGACAATTATTCCGTAACTGTCTGATGCAGCGATCGAAAAGAATTGGTGGCATTTCTCGAAATTCGCTGTTGCGGCGCGGCACGTTTTCGGTAATCTGACGGGCATGCATGCGCGCGGGCGGTCCGGTCCGCGGCGCGCGCACACTGTTTTCCAACACACGACGCTCAAGGAGCCTCTCCATGTCATCCCGTGAACTCGAAGCGCAGAAGCTGCAGAAGGAATGGTCCGAAAGCCCGCGCTGGCGCGGCATCAAGCGCGGTTACACCGCCGAGGACGTCGTGCGCCTGCGCGGCTCGCTGCAGGTCGAGCACACGCTGGCCAGGCGGGGTTCTGAGAAGCTCTGGAGGCTGCTGAACGAAGAGCCGTTCGTGAACTCGCTGGGCGCGCTCACCGGCAACCAGGCGATGCAGCAGGTCAAGGCCGGATTGAAGGCGATCTACCTGTCGGGCTGGCAGGTCGCGGGCGATGCGAACCTGGCCGGCGAGATGTATCCCGACCAGTCGCTGTATCCGGCGAACTCGGTGCCGGCGGTGGTCCGTCGCATCAACAACACGCTCACCCGTGCCGACCAGATCCAGTGGATGGAAGGCAGGAATCCGGGAGAACCCGGCTACGTCGACTTCTTCGCGCCGATCGTGGCCGACGCCGAAGCGGGTTTCGGCGGCGTGCTCAACGCGTTCGAGCTGATGAAGTCGATGATCGACGCGGGCGCCTCGGGCGTGCACTTCGAAGACCAGCTCGCGTCGGTGAAGAAGTGCGGCCACATGGGCGGCAAGGTGCTGGTGCCCACGCGCGAGGCGGTCTCGAAACTGGTGGCCGCGCGGCTGGCCGCCGACGTCTGCGGCGTGCCCACCATTCTGCTCGCGCGCACCGACGCCGAGGCGGCCGACCTGGTCACCTCCGACGTCGACGAGAACGACAAGCCGTTCCTCACCGGCGAGCGCACCGTCGAGGGCTTCTTCCGCGCGAAGAACGGCCTCGAGCAGGCGATCTCGCGCGGCCTGGCCTATGCGCCGTATGCCGATCTCATCTGGTGCGAGACCGGCACGCCCGACCTGAAGTTCGCCCGTGCGTTCGCCGATGCGATCCACAAGCAGTTCCCGGGCAAGATGCTCGCTTACAACTGCTCGCCGTCGTTCAACTGGAAGAAGAACCTCGACGAAGGCACGATCGCGAAGTTCCAGCACGAGCTGGGCGCGATGGGCTACAAGTTCCAGTTCATCACGCTGGCCGGTTTCCACGCGCTGAACTACAGCATGTTCAACCTGGCGCACGGCTATGCGCGCACGAACATGAGCGCGTTCGTCGAACTGCAGGAAGCCGAGTTCGCTGCGGCCGAGCGCGGCTTCACTGCGGTGAAGCACCAGCGCGAGGTGGGCACCGGCTACTTCGACGCGGTCACCACCACGGTGGAGCGCGAAGCCTCCACTGCGGCGCTGAAGGGCTCGACGGAGGACGCGCAGTTCTTCGAAGGCAAGGAAGGCGGCGCCAGGAAGAAGGCTGCCTGAGCGTCGACGATCGGCGAGGGCGGGCCGCCGCGAGGCGGCTTGCTTGCCGAAGCGGAAAGGCCGGCATCAAGCCGGCCTTTTTTGTTGGTTCGGCGCGCGGCATGACGCACCGCCGGACGTGCGGGAGTTGCGCGGCGGGCAGCTAGAGCGACGATCACAGGACGGCGCTGCTTGCGACCGGCTTTCTGAGACAGGTCATGAAGGGTTGGTACATCTGTGCCGATCCGGCCGAGGATCGAGGCGACTCGACCGCCTGGTATGCATCGTTCTGGGCGTTCCTCTCCGGCTACCTGGCCAAGCGCTTCGGCAAGCGCTACTGCCTGAACCCGGAGGCCTCGCTGCTGCTGCACACCGGCAACACGGCGGTGCCGCGCCAGGTCGTCGCGGTAGCCAGGCAGACGGGCGCCAAGACGCTCTCGCTGCCGTTCGGTACCTCGCTGCTTCTGTACCAGGACACGAAGCGGGTGCCGCGATCGCGCGTCGAGCGAAGTGGCCTGCAGGTCTGGCCGGTGGCCGATGCGCTGTGTCTGGTCGGGCCGAGTTTCTTCATCGAGCATCCGCGCGAGGCGGAAATCGCGCTGGCGATGGTGCGCGATTCTTCCGAACTGCTGCCCACGCTGCTGGGGGGCGATGGCATGCCGTCCGCGGCTGCGCGGTTGGCCGGAGCCTTGCTGTTCGTCGGGCGCGATGCGGATGCCCAGCGCATCGTGAAGGATTTCTCCGCAGCGCATTCGAGCATCAGGCCGGAGAACCCGTTCGTGATCGAGGCGCCGTCGCTTGCGCCATCGCGCGAGCGTTCGCCTGATTGCGGATGCGATCGGTCGGCCTACAGGTGGATAACGGATCGGCCGATCGACTAGGCACTGCGTCGAATGTTCGCGGCGCGCGCTCGCGCCTATAAATCTCCGTGCGCCTCTCGACACTTGCACAGGAGATCGACATGAACCCAGACCTCTCTCTTTCCATGAACGCCCGCACCCGCGGCGCCTTGCCGCGCTCGGCCCGCCGCCAGGCAGGCCAGGGGATGACCGAGTACATCATCGTGGTGGCGCTGATCGCGGTGGCCGCGATCGGCGTCTACACGCTGTTCGGGCAGACGATCCGCAACCAGACCGCGGGCCTGGCGCTCGAGGTGTCGGGGCAGACGGCTTCCACTGCGATCGGCAACGCGCAGACCAATGCGAACACCGCGTCGACCAACGCGAACACGCGCAAGGGGCTCGACAACTACGACGCTGGCAATCGCTGACGCACGCGGCGCGCCAGCAGTCGACCAGCAGCCCGACGGTAGACCGGCGACAGCCCGGCAACACAGCCCCGACACGCGGAGCCACGGCGATGAACCCGCTTCGTTCAAGGCGCGCGCAGCGCGGCCAGGCGCTGGTGCTCGCGCTGGTGCTGATGTTCGCCGGCCTGCTCGGGCTGTTCTTCATGTTCGGCACGGGCCAGGTGTCGGCAACGAAGCAGCGCCTGAACAACGCCGCCGACGCGGCGGCCTACAGCGCAGCACTCTGGCGCGCCCGGGTGCTGAATTTTCACGCGTACTCCAATCGAGCGATCGTGGCCCAGGAAGTGGCGGTCGCGCAGGCGGTCACGCTCGCTTCGTGGGCGAAGTATTTCGAGCACTTCACGACTAACGCGCAGGTGCTCGCCACTGCGTGGCCGGCGGTCGCGCCGGTATTGTCGGCGGCCGCCTCGGTGGCGACGACCGCGCGCGAGCTCACCGAGCGCACTGCCGCCGACGAGATCGAGGCGCGCGCCGCCCCCGATCTCGGCTACAAGACGCTGCTGCAGCGCAGCCAGGAAGCGCTGCAACTGGCGGCCGACACCTTCGGGCTGGGCGCGGTGGCCAACGAAGTGGTGCGCGCGAACGACCCGGGTTTCTTCGCCTTCGCGCTCGGCGACTCGGGCGCCTTCAACCGCTTCACGCGCCGCCATGCGAGCGACGACGAGCGCCGCCGGCTGCAGGCCGTGGTGAACGACTCGCTCGATCGCTTCGTGAAGGGGCCGCGAAGCGACGACTTGCGGCTGCTGCTGTTGCCCTCGTCGTGCTTCGGCACCACGAGCAACGTCGATCGCTGGTTCCGTCGGTGGCGCAAGCGCGGCGGCACCGAAATGTCGCCCGATCTCGAGCGCTGGCAGGCAGTCGACACCGGGTCGATTCACGACTATCGCCGCCGCGGCTTCCTGTCCTCGGGTTGCCGGCAGCGCGAATGGCTGCCGGTGGGCTGGGGCGCGGCCGAGGCCACCGACCACGCGCCCATGAACATGGTGACCGGCAATCCGGGAGACACGCTCGACAACGCGGTGGCCACGCTCTTCGCCTCGGTCGAGATGTCCGGGTCGGGCTACCCGGGCTTCGAGCGCTACAGCGGCATCGAGCGGGTGCGCGAACTCGACTACGCCGCGCTGGCCGACCGGCGCTTTCCGGTCACGCAGGTGGTGGTGCTCGCCCGCGCCGAAGCCGAGCGCGCGCGCACCGCCAACACGCTGAACGTGGGCACCGGCCGGCTGCGCCTGTTCGAGAAATTCGCGGGCAACCGCGTCTGGGCGATGTCGGTCGGCGAGGTCTATTTTCGCCGCCCGCCCGGCGCCCCGGAGCGCATCGAGTATGCGAGCCTCTACAACCCGTACTGGCAGGTGCGCCTGGCCGAACCTACGGCGGCGCAGCGCGCAGCGGCAATGGCCTATGTGCACTGAAGCCCGTCGCCAGCGCGGCCAGGCGCTGGTCGAGACCTTCGTCGCCGCGCTCGTGCTGGTGCCGCTGGCGCTGCTCGCGATCCTGCTGGGCAAGTATCAGTCGATGCAACAGGCGACGATCGCGGCGTCGCGCACGCTCGCTTTCGAGTGCACCGTGCGACCGGGCGCGTGCGCGAATGGCGCATCGCAGGCGGCACTCGCCGAAGAAGTGCGGCGCCGCCACTTCGGCCGAATCGATCGCGAGATCCTGAGCAACGACGTCCTCGGAGACTCCGCCCCGACGCACGAGCGCAATCCGCTGTGGGTCGACCGGCGCGGCCAGCCGCTGCTCGAACGCTTCACCGACGTCGACGTCGCGCTGTCCTCGCCGCCGTTCGACGCCGGCCGCTCCACCGCGATCGGGCGCGCCGCCTCGGGCGCGGCGGCGCTGCTCGACCGGCTGGCCGGGCCGGCGCGCTTCGGGCTGTCGATCAGCGGCGGCCTGGTGGAGGCGCGCGTGAAGCTGCGCGTCTCGCCCGGCGAGGCGGGCAACGAGCGGCTCGCGCGGCTCGACTCGCTGCCGCTGTCGATGCAGGCGCGCACCGCGGTGCTCACCGATGCCTGGAATGCGTCGGGCCCTTACGGCGGCGATCCGGGCCGCGTCGAGGCGCGGGTGGAGCAGGGCAGCCGGCTCGATCCGGTTCACCAGGCGCAGATCGCGGTGGGCTACCAGCTCACCCGCTGGACGCTCGAATTGATGGATCTCGCCGGGCTCGAACCGAGTGCAGGCGCGTTCACGCCGCACCACGTCGACGTCGACCTGGTGCCGGCCGACCGGATCGCGCCATGAAGCGGGCCGGTCTTCGACGCGAACGCAGCACGCCGCGCGCGGCAGCGTGGATGCTGGCGGTGCCGCTCGCAGCCGCAGGCGCGGCGGCCCTCGCTTCGGGCGCGCACGACGCTGCCACCGATGCGGACGACGCGTTGCCCGGGCTCGATGCGCGCCGCGTGGTGGTTCCGGCGGGCGAGCTGGCGGGGCACGCCGTGCAAGTGAGCGAAGTCGCGAGCCGGCTCGATCCCGTCGAGGCGCTGGCGCGCGTGGAGCGGCGCTGGCGCAGCCGCGACGGCGCGGTGGTGCTGCGTGCCGACAGCGGCGCCTGGAGGGTGCTGTCGCGGCGAACCGAGCGCGGCTACGAGACGCTGCAGTTGCGCGCGTCGCTGCGCGGCGGTGCCGAGGGGCTGCTCACGCGGTGGCGCGAGCGCGATCGCCGCGCGGTCGATGCGGTGGGCAGTGCGCGCCTGCTGCCCGCCGACGCGAAGGTAGTGCGTCAGCTCGGTTCGCACGATGCCGCCGCAGGCGGCGCGCGCACGACCGACACGCTGATCGGCAGCCTGCCGCACTCGATCGACGAGGCCGAGCGGCGCATCGAACTGCACCTGCGCCGCAGCGGCTTCGTGCCGATGCGCGCGCCCGGCGCCGCGCGCGAACTCGGCTCGCGCAACGACCGCGCGCGCTTCTTCCGGGCGCCGGGCGCAGAACTGCTGGTCACGCTGCATGCGCAAGCGCAGGGCACCGGCGTCGTGCTGTACCACGTGCGCGCCGCGCAATGAAGGAGCAGCCATGAAGGGAGCAGCCATGAGAACCCGGAGGCAGCACCAGTGGTCGATCGTGTGGCGGCCGGTCTCCGGCCGGTCGATGCGCGGCCAGTCGCTGGTCGAGTACCTGGTCGTCCTGATGCTCTTCGTGCTGGCACTCACCGCCGGCCCGCACAGCCCGCTCGAGCTCCTCTTCGAGGCGTTCGGCGATCGCTACGAACGTTTCACTCACGCGATCTCGCTGCCATGAACCTCGTGAACCTCGCCACTGATCCGTTGCGGCGCGCCTGGTCGTTCGGGCTGCGCCATCGAAGCCTGCTGCTGTTCGCGCTCGCGCTGGCCTTCGGCGCGCTCGCGGCGTTCGGTGCGCGCGGCTACATTGCCGAGCGGCTCGAAATCGAGAGAGCGAGGCTGCTGCCGAAGCAGGCGACCGTCGAGGTGGTGGTTGCGCGGCGCGACCTCGATCGAGGCGAACTGGTCGCACCCGAGAACATGGCGCTGCGCGAGGTGCCGGCGGAGTTCCTTCCGGGCAGCGCGATTCGCCCCGAGCGCTTCGAGCAATTCGTCGGAGCGCGGCTCGAGCAGCCGATGCGCAGCGGCGAGCCGCTGCTCATGGGCGCAATACGCGGCGCCGACGCGGGCAGCTTCTCGAGTCGCATCCGCCAGGGCATTCGCGCTATGTCGATCCTGGTCGACGAGGTGAACTCGGTCTCGGGAATGCTGCAGCCCGGCGATCGCATCGACCTGCTGTTCTCGGTGCGCCCGCCGGTTGCGGCGGGACAGCCGCCCGCACAGGAAGTCACCGCCACGCTGATGCAAGACCTTGCGGTGCTCGCCACCGGGCGGCAGGTGCGCGCCAGCGCCGACGAGGGCGGCGCGACGCGCCACTTCACCGCGATCACGGTGGAAGTCTCGCCCGAGCAGGCGCAGCAACTGATCGTCGCGCAGCGCACCGGAAAGCTCACCGCGATGCTCCGGCACCCCGACGACCGCCAGCCGCTGGGGGCGCGGGCGCTCGACCTCAACGCGCTGCTGGGCATCGCCCGGCCCGAGTTGCCGGCACCGGCGCGGGCCTCCGCGCCGGGCCCGGAACTGTACGTCGGCGGCCGCGGCACGCTGGTGGCGATGCGCGTCCCGGCCACGGAGGCGACCGAGGCGGCGTTGGCGAAAGACACTGCCGCGCCGTGGTCGCTGCATCGTTTCGCTCCCGCTGCGGGGGCTGCCACACAGGTGAAGCCCGAATGAACATGTCTTCGATCCGGTGCGCCGGCGCGATCGCGGTGGCGTTTTGGTGCCTGGCCGGCAGCCCGGGCGGCGCCGCGGCCTCTTCGGTCTCCGCAACCCTGCCGCCGATCCCGATCGAGTTGTACGTGGGCCAGGTTCACCTGATCCGCGCGGGCGAGCTGAAGCGGGTCGCGGTGGGCAACGGCAAGGTGATCCAGGCCACTGCGCTCGATGGCGGGCAGGTGCTGGTGATCCCCGAGGCGGCCGGGCAGAGCACGCTGCACCTCTGGGGCAAGGACGGCACGGAGACCAGTTTCGCGATCAGCGTGGTGCCCGCCGACGCGAACCGGCTGCTCGACGAGATCCGCGCGATGCTCGGCGAGTCGAGTCGCGTGCGTGCGCGCATCGTCGGCGACAAGGTGGTGCTCGAAGGCAGCGAACTGTCGGAAGAAGAGGCCACCCGGCTCACCGAGATCGCACGGCGCTATCCGCAGGTGGTGAACCTGATCAGCCGGGTGGGGCTCGAACGGATGATCGAGATGGACGTGCGCATGCTCGAGATCCGCCGCGACCTGCTCGAAGACATCGGCGTGCGCTGGAACGGCAGCATGCAGGGGCCGAGCTTCGGCATCCTGGGCGACCTGCACCGCAGCCGCGCCTTCCAGCCCGGCGGCGCCGCCGCCGAGGCCGGGCTCGCGACGCGCACGCGCGTGGCGCCGTTTGCCACGATGCTCGGCCTGGCCGGCTCGATCTCGTCGGTGATCAACCTGCTGGTGCAAAACGGCGACGCGGTCGTGCTCGCCGAGCCGCGCCTGTCGTGCCGCAGCGGCGGCTCGGCGCGCTTCGTCGCCGGCGGCGAGTTGCCGGTGCCCTTCGCAAGCGGGCTGGGCACGGTCTCGGTGGGCTTCAAGGAATACGGCGTGAAGTTCGACGTGAGCCCGGTGGCGAGCGAGTCGGGCGTCATCGCCGCGAAGATCGCCACCGAGATTTCGGCGATCAACTTCGAGATCCAGGTTCAGGACGTGCCGGGCCTGCTGAAACGCCGCGCCGAAACCGAGGTGAACCTGCGCGAGAACGAGACGCTGGTGATCGCGGGGCTGCTCAGCGACGAGTCGTCGAGGTCGATCGATCGCGTGCCGGGGCTGGGCGCGCTGCCGATTCTCGGGGCGCTGTTTCGCTCGCGCGAGTTTCGCGATCGCAAGACCGACCTGGTGGTGTTCATCACGCCTCGGTTCGTCACGCCGGCGAGCCCGGCGCAGCGGGAGATGGTCGAGCGCAGCGCGCAGCAGCTGGAGCAGGCGCGCGAGCAGATCCGGATGGCCGAATGAGGAGTTTCTGGCATGTTGACGCTCATCGTCGAAGCCCAGGGTGATGTGCCCAGGGAACTGCGGCTGGCGCGCTTTCCGAGCCGCATCGGGCGGCAGACCGACAGCGAGGTGCGGCTCGCGGGCTGGCGCGTGGCGCGCCTGCACGCCGAGATCCACCGCATCGATCGCGGCTTCAAGCTGGTCGAACGGCGAGCGCATCGTCGAATACGCGCCGCTGGCCGCGGACGACGAGATCGCGATCGCGGGATACAGGTTGCGGGTGCATCCGCAGGCCGGCGGCGCACGCGCCGACCTGCCGATCGATGCCGGTCTCGAGCGAGGCCGCGATCCAAAAGCCGATGCGCCGCGGAATGTGCCACCCGCTGCGCCACCCGCTGCGCCGCCCGCTGCGCCACCCGACATGCGGCCCGACGCCCGTGCCCGCGAAGGCGCGAGCGCAGACCTGGAATGGCGACTGTTGCTGCACCGGCGCCTGCTCGCGGCGATCGATCTGCGTCGGCAGGACATCCGGCAGCTGAGCACCGCATCGATCGCGAGCGGCTGATCGGCGAGGTGCTCGACGAAGCGGTGGGCCTCGGGCCGCTCGAGCCGCTGCTGCGCGACGACACGATCACCGAGATCATGGTCAATGCGCCCGACGAGATCTACGTCGAGCGCGACGGCCGGCTCGAGCGCGCCCCCACCGCGTTCACCGGCGAAGACGCGGTGCGCGCGGCGATCGACCGGATCGTCACGCCGATCGGGCGGCGGGTGGACGAGGGTTCGCCGATGGTCGATGCGCGCCTGCCCGACGGCTCGCGCGTGAACGCGGTGATCGCGCCGCTGGCGATCCGCGGGCCGTCGATCACGATCCGCCGCTTCAACCGTCGGCTCTACGAGCCTGCGGACCTGGTCGAGATCGGGTCGCTGTCGCAGCCGATGCTCGACTTTCTCGCGGTGTGCGTGCGCACGCGCCGCAACATCGTCGTTTCGGGCGGCACCGGCTCGGGCAAGACCACGCTGCTGAACCTGCTGTCGAACCTGATTCCGCCCGGCGAGCGCGTGGTCACGATCGAAGACGCCGCCGAATTGCGTCTCGCGCACGCGCACCGCGTGAGCCTCGAAGCGCGGCCGGCCAACGCCGAGGGTCGCGGGCAGGTGACGATCCGCGACCTGGTGCGCAATGCGCTGCGCATGCGTCCGGACCGGATCGTGGTCGGCGAGTGCCGCGGCGGTGAGGCGATCGACATGCTGCAGGCGATGAACACCGGGCACGACGGATCGCTCACCACGGTGCACGCGAACAGCCCGCGCGACGTGGTCTCGCGCCTCGAAACCATGGTGCTGATGGCCGACGTGGAGATGCCGGTGCTGGCAATCCGCGAACAGGTGGCCGCCGCGATCGACATCGTGGTGCACCAGGCCCGGCTTGCCGACGGGCGCCGGCGGGTGGTGGAGATCGTCGAGTTCACCGGCCTCGAAGGCCAGCGCGTGCTGATGCAGCCGCTGTTTCGCTTCGAGCGGCGCGCTTCGGCGGGCGGCGCAGGCGGGCGCTTCACCGGTTGCGGCAATCCGCCGCAGTTCTACGAGGCGCTGCGCGACGAAGGCGTCGAGTGCGACCTGTCGATCTTCGGAGAGGCGAAATGAACGCGGCTTCGGCGATCGGCCTGTGGCCGGTGCTCTTTGCGGTGTTCGCGGGCGCGGCGGCGCTGCTCGGGCTGGGCACGCTGCTCGGGAGCCGATTCGCGCGGCGCCATCGCGAGCGCTTCGAGCGCGCGGTGGGCGTGCGCATGCGCGAGTCGTTCCTGTTCGTCGACACCGCGCGCCTCTTCGTGCTGCAGCACCTGGCGGCCGCCGCGGCAACGCTTGCGGCCTGGGTGCTGAGCGGGCACTGGCAGGTGGCGCTCGCGGTGGCGCTCGCCGCCGGTGCGATGCCGTCAGTGCTGCTGCGCCGGCTGCGCAAGCGGCGGATCGAGGCGTTTCGGCAGCAGATGCCCGACCTGTTGATGCTGGTGGCGGGCGGGCTGCGCGCCGGCAGCGGCCTGGGGCAGGCGCTCGCGCAGGCCACCGCCGAGATCGAATTGCCGGCGCGCCAGGAGATCGGGCTGCTGTTGCGCGAGCAGCGGCTCGGCGTGGGGCTGGGCGAAGCGCTGGCCGGCCTGGCCCGGCGCATGCCGATCGAGGAGACGACGCTGTTCGCGTCGGCGCTGCGCATCGGCGCCGAGTCGGGCGGCAGCATGGCCGCCACGCTCGAATCGCTCGCCGAGGCGATGCGCCGCAAGCTCGCGATCGAGGGCAAGATCCGCGCGCTCACCGCGCAAGGCCGCCTGCAGGCCTGGGTGATGGGAGCGCTTCCGGGGGTGCTCGCGGTGCTGCTGTTCCTGGTGGAGCCGGTGGCGATGCGTGCGCTCGTCGACACCTGGCAGGGCTGGGTGGTGTCGGCCACCGTGCTTGCACTGCAGGCGGCGGGCGTGGCGATGATTCGCCGCATCGTGGCGATCGACGTATGAACGGCTGGCTGCTGTTGTCGCTGGCCGCGATTTTCGTCGCGGTCGTGGCGCTGCTCGCGGCACTGGCGAGCGCCTGGAGCCGGCCGCTGCCGCGCCCGCTCGCTTCCGCAGCGGCGCTGCCGCCGCTGTGGCGACCCGCCTGGCCGCTGGTGCGCCGGCTCGCCCCGGTGGCCGACAACCTGATGAGCGCGCTGCAGCGCGAACGGCTGCGCGAACTGCTGGCCCGCGCAGGGCTCGATCGCACGCTCGCTGCCGAGGAACTGATCGCCGCGCAAGTGGTGGCTGCAGCGGCAGCGGGTTTCCTGATGTTGATCGGCTGGGCGGGCGGTGCGCTTCCCGTCTGGCTCGGCGTTCCGGTCGCACTGCTCGGGGCGATGCTGCCGCGCATTGCGCTGCGCGAGCGCGCCGCGCGCCGCCGCCACGCGATTCTCAGGCAACTGCCGCACGACCTCGACCTGATCACGCTGGCGGTTGAGGCCGGGCTGAACCTGGGTTCCGCACTCGGGCAGGCCGCGCAGCACGGGCCGCCCGGCCCATTGCGCGACGAATGGCAGCGCGTGCTGCGCGACGTGCGTGCCGGCCAGCCGCGTCACGAGGCGCTGCATGCGCTCGCTGCGCGGCTCGCGTTGCCGGCGATCTCGAACGTGGTGGCGGCGCTGCTGGCTGCGGAGCGACAGGGTGCGAGCCTCGCGCCGATCCTGCGCGCACAGGCCGAGCAGCGGCGCACCGAGCGCTTCCTGCGCGCCGAGCGGCTCGCGATGGAGGCGCCGGTGAAGATGCTGTTTCCGCTGGTGCTGTGCATCTTTCCGGGCACTTTCGCCATTCTGCTCTTTCCGGTGGTGCACCAGTTGCTGCGCGAGGGCGTGCTGTGAGGCGCGGCGCAACGCTGCTGCACGAACTGCACTTCGCATGCAGTGACGGTCGGCGTGCGCGAATCCGCGTGACGCGCGCCTGCAGCTTCGCCGCGCGACTGCGCGGCCTGATCGGCCGGGCTGCGCCCGAAAGCGGCCACGGGCTGTGGATCGAGCCCTGTTCGGCGGTGCACACCTTCGGCGTGCCCGAGGCGCTCGATCTCGTTTTCGTCTCGGCCTGCATGGTCGTGCAGCGCATCGAGGCGGCGGTGCCGCCGCGGCGCGTGCGCGTCGGCCCGGGCGCACGCAGAGTGCTCGAACTGCGCGCCGGCGAGGCGGCGCGCATCGGGCTGCGCGCAGGCACGCGGCTCGAATGGTCGAGAGCGGCGCCGACGCTGCCGCTCGCCGCCGATCGTCGACAGGGAGGGAATCGATGAAGCTCGCCATCCGCCCGCATCTTGCGACAGCACGCCCGAGGCGCGGCCTGTTGATCGCTGCCGCGACGGCTGCGGCCGTGCTCGGGGCGTGCACCACGCAGGTGATCGATGCGACCCCGATGCCCGATGCATGGGTCGATGTCGTCGATGCGCCACGCTCCAGCCCGGCGGGCGACGCCGCGGCGAGCCGCGCGGATCTCGCACGATTGCTGGCCGAGGGCGAGGCTGCCTACCGTGCCCGCCGCAGCGACGCGGCGCTCGCCGCCTTCGAGCAGGTCGTGGCGATGGAACCCGATCACGCGCTCGCGTGGTTGCGCCTGGGCAACCTGCACCAGCAGCGTCGCGACTGGTTCAAGGCATTGGGCGCATACCGGCGCGCGGCGGCGCGCAGTGCGGGCGAGGGCATAGACCCGGCCTTGCGCGCCAAGGCGCTCTACAACCTCGCGATGATCAACCTCGAACTGGCGCAACAGACGCTGCGCACGCTCGAGCGCATGGGGCCGCCCGCGGCGGCGGCAGGCCCGCGCGAGCCGCTGTCGGCGGCGGTGGCTGCGGCCCGGCAGCGACTGGAGGCATTCGCGCCGCCCGGCGAACGCACCGCGTTGCACGACGCCGCGGCTGCCGCATCGGGCGCCGCTGCGCCCGCGTCGAAAGCCTCGGCACCTGCGCCGCGAGCGCCCTTGCGCACGCGTTCGCGAGAGGCGCCGCCGCGCAGTGAGGCGGAGTCCGAGCTGCCGCGGGTCGACTACATACGCGGAGCGCCGCGGCCATGAACGGTGCAGGTCGGGCGCAGTGGCTGCGGCAAGCGCGTACGAGGGCGCGGTTCGCCGCGCGCGGCACGGCCTTCGTCGAGACGCTGGTCGCGATTCCGGTCGTCCTGCTGCTCGGTCTCGGTGCGCTGCAGTGGGCGCTGCTCTTTCATGCGCGCACTGCGCTCGAATACGCGCTGCTCGAGGGCGCACGCGCCGGCAGCGTGGCGCAGGCGCGCCCCGACGCGATCGAGAGCGGACTCGCGCGCGGGCTGATGCCGTTCTGGTTCGGCGTCGACGCGAACCGACCGTGGGCGGCCGCGGTCGCGGAATCGAACGCGCAACTGAGGCAGGCCATCGCCGCGGGCTGGATCGCGTGGCGCCAGCTCGCACCCACGGTGGAGAGCTTCGGCGACTGGGGCGAGCCGGCGCGCGATGCGGCCGGGTATCCGGTGGCGAGCCTGGTGGAGATTCCCAACGACAGCCTGCAGTGGGCCTCGTTGCGCCAGCCGGCCGGCGGTGCTGCAGGCATGCGCGGCGACGAACCGATCGGTGCCCGATCATTGCAGACCCTGAACGACGCCAACCTGCTGAAGCTCGAGTTGCGCTACGGCGTGCCGATGAACGTGCCGCTCGTCGGCCGCCTCGCGGTGTGGCTGATGCGCATCGTCGACGGCTGCGCGGCGCCGTCGGGGCGGCAACTCGGCACGGTCGACCTCGGCGTGCCCGCTCCGATCGGTGCGCCGCGCGCCTGGACCTGCCCGTTCTACCTGGCGCCCGACGCGACCGGCAACCCGGTGCCGCGCTGGCCGGTGCGCACGGCCGCGACGATCCGCATGCAAAGCCCGGCCCGGCAAAGCGCGAAGACGCCGCACCGCAGGGAATCGCCGGTTTTCGGGGGCGCGGCGGGGCCAGCCGTGGCGAGCACCGGCGGCTCGGTGCCCTCGGTGCCGCCTGCGCCTCCCGCATCGGCCCGGTCGCCCGACCCGCCCGGCTCGCCTGTACCGACCGTACCGACGGTACCGGTCGCCAGCGGCGGCCCGGTGGCCGCGAGCGTGGACAACGACGGCAGCCGCAGCCGCGCCGACAGCGGCTGGCTGGGAATCGGCGCGGAGCGCACGTTCTCGGTACCGGGGGCGTGCACGTAGGCGTGCGTCGGGGTCGATGCTACGGCGTGCCATGAAGCGGGATCGGCGCGACCCTGGCGCCCGTCAGACCCCTGTCTCCGGAATTCGGCCCGTCAGCGGGTCCTGGCAAAAATAGTCGCGAAACAGCGCATACACCGCCGGGTAGGCGCGCACGAGCGCCCGCGGCGCGGTGAAGAAAGCCTCGGCGGTCACTGCGAAGAACTCGCCGGGGTCGCTGGCCGCGTAAGGGTCGAGCGGCAGGCGCTCGTACCAGGCGTCGGCGGCCGGCGATTCGGGATCGACGTGGCGCGGAATCGCTGCTTCGATGCGCTCGACCCTTTTGCAGAAGTCTTCATAGGCGTCGGACATGATGTGCGCCCAGCGCTCGCGCATCCCGGCGAGCATCGGCGGTGCGCCGTCGGGCGGGCCGCCGAGCATGTCGAGCTTGTGGACGAATTCGTGGATCACCACGTTGTAGCCGACGTGGCCGCCGGCCGGGTCGGCGTCGGGCCAGGACAGCACCACGGGACCGCCCTGCATCGCTTCACCGGCCAGTTCGTCGTCGTATTCGTGGACCACGCCGGCGTCGTCGACCTGCTTGCGCGGCGCGACGAAGCGATCGGGATAGACGACGATCTCGACGAAATCGCGGTAACCCGAGAGGCCGAGGTGCAATGCGGGCAGGCAGGCCTGTACCGCGATCGCCACGCGCACCTCGTCGTCGACCACGAAGCCGGCAGCGCCGCTGAACTGCTTGGCGCCGAGGAAGGCCGCGCACTGGCTCTCGAGCATTTCGAGTTCCGCCTCGTCAAGATGGCCGAGGAACGGCAGGTCGGCAGTGATGCGTCGCCACAATTCGGGGTCGATCGGTTCGGGCCGGGCGAGGCCCAGCAGTTTTCGCAGCAGCGACAATCCTGGTTCCTTCGGGTGGTGGCGTGCGCCTGCCTATAATCGGATGCAGGCAGCGAATCGATCAAGCGCGGGGCAACACGGATGGGTACGCGACCAGCCGTCGTCGACGCAGCGGGGGTGCAGCCGGGTGCCACAGATGAAGATGTGGTGCAGCGCGCGCTCGCCTGGATGCAGGAGCGCGCGGGCGACGCGACCGGCCGCAGCGGCGAGCGTTACGTCGACCACGCCCGGGCGACGATCGGGATCCTGCGCGAACTCGGCGTCGATACTGCAGTGCTCACGGCTGCGGCACTGATCTCTCCGGCCGATCGGCTGCTGCTGCGCGACGTTGCTGCGCACTTCGGCGACGAAGTCGCGCGACTGGTCGAGAGCATGCGGCAGATCCAGCGGCTGCGCGAGCTGCATTCGATTGCGGGCGCGGCTGCCGACGGACAGGCCGAGACGCTGCGCCGGATGTTGCTCGCGATGGCGGCCGACATCCGCGTGGTGCTGCTGCGGCTGGCCTCGCGGCTGCACACGCTGCGCCATCACGCGGCGCAACGCCACCCGCCCGACCCGGCGATCGCGCGCGAGACGCTCGAGATCCTGGCGCCGCTGGCCAACCGTCTCGGCCTGTGGCAATTGAAGTGGGAACTCGAGGATCTCGCATTCCGGTTCCTCGACCCGGACACCTATCGCGAGCTCGCGCGCCGGCTCGAGGAGCGCCGCGCCGCGCGCGAGGCTTTCGTCGAGTCGGCGATGCGGCGGCTGCGCACCGAGCTCGCCGCGGCGGGGGTGCGCGCCGAAGTGAGCGGCCGGCCCAAGCACCTGTACAGCATCTACAACAAGATGCGCAGCAAACAGCGTGCGCTCGACGAGATCAGCGACCTGCGCGGACTGCGGGTGATCGTCGACACGGTCGCGCAGTGCTACACCGCTCTGGGCATCGTCCACGCCATCTGGACGCAGGTGCCGCACGAATTCGACGACTACATCGCGCGGCCCAAGCCCAACGGCTATCGATCGCTGCACACCGTGGTGCTGGCCGACGACGATCGGCCGCTGGAGGTGCAGATCCGCACCCGCGAGATGCACCGCTTTGCCGAGTACGGCGTCGCCTCGCACTGGCGCTACAAGGAGGGCGGGTCGGGGGCGAGCGCGCGCGGTGCGCGTGCCGCCGGGGCGGGGCACGAGGAGCAGATCGCCTGGATGCGCCAGCTGCTCGCCTGGCAGCGCGAAGTCGGACAGGCGTTGGGCAGCGCGCAGGCGGCCGGGCCGGCGGCGCAACCCGCGCTCGAGGAGCGCATCTACGTGCTCACGCCGCAGGCGCGAGTGATCGAGCTGCCGGCGGGCGCCACGCCGATCGACTTCGCCTACCACGTGCACACCAGCCTCGGACATCGCTGCCGCGGCGCACGGGTCGACGGGCACATGGTGCCGCTGAACACCGCGTTGCAAAGCGGCCAGACGGTGGAGATCGTCGCAGCGAAGGAAACGGGGCACGAGGGGCCGTCGCGCGACTGGCTCAATCCGCAGCTCGGCTACGTGCGCAGCCCGCGCACGCGCAACAAGGTGCGCCAGTGGTTCAACGCGCTCGAGCTCGAACGCGACACCGCCGCGGGCCGCGAGCGGGTCGAGCGGGTGTTGCAGCGCGAGGGGCGCACCGCGCTCGCGTTCGAGGAGCTGGCGCGACGGCTGGGGTTCGAAGCGGCGGGGCCGCTGTTCCTCGCGGTGGCACGCGACGAGATCGGCGTGCGTCAGCTCGAGGAAGCGGTGCGCGGGCCGGCCGCCGCCGCCACGGGCGCGCCGGCCCCGGCGGCCGAGCAGCTTCCGGTCGTCGCGCCGCGCCGGCGCGCGCGCGAGGCGAGCGGCCGCGGCGATGGCGTGCTGGTGGTCGGCATCGATTCGCTGATGACCCAGCTGGCGCGCTGTTGCAGACCGGTGCCGCCGGATGCGATCGTGGGCTTCGTCACCAGGGGGCACGGCGTGTCGGTGCACCGCGAGAACTGCACGACCTTCGCGCGCATGGCCGATCGTGCGCCCGAGCGGGTGATCGAGACCGCCTGGGGTAAAGATGCGCTGTCCGGCGGTTCCGACGGGCGCACGCGGCGCTTCCCGGCCGAGGTCGAGGTGCGCGCCAGCGACCGTCCGGGCCTGCTGCGCGACATCACGGAGGTGTTCGCGCGCGACCGGCTGAACGTGATCGCGGTGCAGACGCTGTCGCGCGCGCAGGTGGCGAGCATGCGGTTCACCGTCGAAGTGCCCGACGCCGGACAGCTGGCCCGCACGCTCGCCGCAGTCCGGGATGTGAGCGGCGTCATCCAGGCGCGCCGGCGCTGAGCCAGGGCGCCACGCGGGGCAAGCGCAACGGGCGCGTGCCGGCGGTTGCCCGCAATTGGCGGCGGGGGCCGGGCGCGAGGGGGTGCGCGTTTGCGGGCAAGAGGCTTCGGCCCCGCTTCGCGGGGCTTCCGGCGTCTGCCTCGCAGATCGGCACCCGCGTCGTACGCGCTGCGCGCGGACGAGCGGGTCCCGCCGATTTGCTTTCGGCAGCACGCCGCTCGCCAATTGCCCGCAAACGCGCACCCCCTCGCGCCCGGCCCCCGCCGCCAATTGCGGGCAACCGCCGGCACGCGCCCGTTGCCCGCCGCCAATTGCGGGCAACCGCCGGCACGCGCCCGTTGCGCTTGCCCCGCGTGGCGCCCTGGGGCCGCTCTCAGCGCCGGCGCGCCTGGATGACGCCCGACGGTTTTACAGCGACGGCCTCACAGCGACAGTCTCGCAGCGGCGGCCTCACAGCGGCGCCTTCGGAGCGGAGGGGGGGCGCGGGGGCTTGGGCGCATGGCGAGGGGTTAGCCCGGGGCATCGCGTGCGTTGGCAAGCGGCGCGCTACCGAAAGCAAATCGGCGGGACCCGCTCGTCCGCGCGAAGCGCGTACGACGCGGGTGCCGATTTGCGAGGTAGGCGCCGGAACCCCGGCGAAGCCGGGGCGCAGCCATCGCACGCGATGCCCCGGGCTAACCCCTCGCCATGCGCCCAAGCCCCCGCGCCCCCCCGCTCCGAAGGCGCCGCTGTGAGGCCGCCGCTGCGAGGCCGCCGCTGCGCGTGCGGCGTCAGGAGGAGGCAGGCGGTCGCTGGGCCGACTTCGGGCGGAACGCCTTGCAGACGGCTTCGTTCGTCTCGACGTACGGCGCGCCGATCAGGTCGAGGCAATAGGGGATCGCCGCGAAGATGCCGTGCACTTTCTGGCGGCCGTCGGCGTCTTTCAGGCCTTCGAGCGTCTCGCGGATCGACTTGGGCTGGCCGGGCAGGTTGACGATCAGCGCGCGGCCGCGCACCACGGCAACCTGGCGCGACAGGATCGCGGTGGGTACGAAGTTCAGGCTGATCTGGCGCATCTGCTCGCCGAAACCGGGCATCTCGCGATCGCCGATCGCCAGCGTGGCATCGGGGGTGACGTCGCGCCGGGCGGGGCCGGTGCCGCCGGTGGTGAGCACCAGGCTGCAGCCTTCGCGGTCGACCAGTTCGACGAGCGTGCGCTCGATCTGCGCGCGCTCGTCGGGGATCAGGCGCAGCACCGGTTCCCAGGGCGTGAGCAGGGCGCCGGCGAGCCACTCCTGCAACCCTGGCACGCCCTGGTCGGCGTAGACGCCTTGCGAGGCCCGGTCGCTGATCGAGACGAGTCCGATGCGGATCGGGCGGGCGGGGTTGCTCATGGCGGCGGTTCTCGTCGTGGGGCCAGGGTCAGCCGAGGCGGTCGCGGATCTTGCGAAAGAGTTCGCGAAACGCGTACCCCGGGCCGCCGGCGGCCAGTTCGCCGCGCGCGCGCGGCACCAGGGGTTCCAGGCTCTCGCGGGTGTCGGGGTATTGGGCGAACCAGTCGCCGAGCGCGCGATCGTCGGCCAGGATGCGCTCGCGCCAGCGCTCGGCGGCGTGCATCACCGCGGTGGCCATCCTGTGCTGGCGCGTTTCGTCGGACAGCGCGGCGCGCAATGCGTCGGCGTCGATCTCGCGCATCAGCCGCCCGATGTACTGCAACTGGCGCCGCCGGCCTTCGTGGGCGCGGATCGCGCGCGCGGTGCGCACTGCGTCGATCAGTTCGGGCGTGAGCGGCAGATGATCGAGGCGCTCGTCGGCCAGCGGCAGCAGGCTCTCGCCGAGCGCCTGCAGCGCGAGCATCTCGCGCTTGCGCTGCGACTTGCTGGGTCCTTCGGCGGGTTGCGGGTCTCGGGTTCGGGCGCGCATGGCGTGGGAGGCGGAACGGCGCTGCTATGATACTTCGCTCCCGTCCAC
Source organism: Burkholderiales bacterium (assembly GCA_003577305.1). Lineage (GTDB taxonomy): Bacteria > Pseudomonadota > Gammaproteobacteria > Burkholderiales > Burkholderiaceae_E > Zeimonas. The sequence goes on along the minus strand of QEVL01000019.1, from coordinate 41,219 downwards.
CGAGGCCCGCGAAACGATGTTCGAATACGACCAGGCGCGCTTGCGCGAGATCGCCCGGACGGCACTCGCCATCGCGCGCGAGTTCGGCGCGAGCGACGCCGCGGTCGACGTCTCGGAGAACAGCGGCCTGTCGGTGAACGTGCGCAAGGGACGCATCGAGACGATCGAGCAGAATCGCGACAAGGGATTCGGCGTCACCGTCTATTCGGGCCGGCGCAAGGGGCACGCGAGTTCCACCGATTTCTCGCCCGCGGCGCTGCGCGAGACGGTGAGCGCCGCCTGGCAGATTGCGCGCTTCACCGCCGAAGATCCCTGCGCCGGGTTGCCCGACGTCGACACGCTCGCCGCCTCGCAGCCCGACCCGAAGGTCTTTCACCAGTGGCCGATCACGGTCGACGAGGCGGTGGAGATCGCGCGGCGCGCCGAGCGCGCGGCCTTCGACACCTCGCCGTTGATCACGAACTCGGAGGGCGCGTCGGTCACGGTGAGTCACGGCCACTTCATCGCGGCCAACACGCTGGGCTTCACGGGCGGTTATCGCTTCAGCCGCCACTCGATCGCCTGTGCGCCGATCGCGCGGCGCCGCGGCGAGATGCAGCGCGACGACTGGTATTCGTCGCACTGCAATCCGGCGCGGCTGGCCGACCCGCAGGCACTCGGGCGCTACGCGGCCGAGCGCGCGCTGGCGCGGCTGGGCGCGCGGCGGCTGTCCACGCGGCGCGTGCCGGTGCTGTTCGAGGCGCCGCTGGCCTGCGGGCTGCTCGGTCATTTCGTGCAGGCCGCAAGCGGCGGCGCCTTGTATCGCAAGGCGAGCTTCCTGGTCGATGCGCTCGGGCAGGCGCTGTTTCCGGAGCACGTCGACGTGGTCGAGGATCCGCATCGGCCCGGCGAGTCGGGCAGCAGACCGTTCGACAGCGAGGGCGTGGCCACGCGCCGGCGCAAGGTGGTCGAGGCAGGCGAACTGAAGGGCTACTTCCTGTCGACCTACTCGGCGCGCAAGCTGGGCATGAAGAGCACCGGCAACGCGGGCGGTTCGCACAACCTGTGGTTCGCGAGCCGCGCGACGCGCCGCGGCGACTCGTTCGAGAACATGCTCGCGAAACTGGGCACCGGGCTGCTGGTCACCGACCTGATGGGCCACGGCGTGAACTACGTGACCGGCGACTATTCGCGCGGCGCGAGCGGCTACTGGGTCGAGGGCGGGCGAATCCGCCATCCGGTGGAGGAGATCACGATTGCGGGCAACCTGCGCGAGATGTTCCGCGGCATCGTGGCGATCGGCGCCGACGAGATCACCCGCGGCACCAAGCGCACCGGTTCGGTGCTGATCGACGAGATGGCTGTTGCCGGAAGCTGAAGCGGGCGGCGCGCGGCCCGCGCCGGCGCGCGGTTCGGGCGGACGCGGTTCAGTGCACCCAGCCGGCAAGCTGCCGGAGCACTTCGCCGGGGTCGGGCGCGGTGTCGGCCATCATCCGCACGCTCGGCTCGAGCGAGGCGCTCAGTTCGTCGAGCAGTGCGATGGCTTCCGCCGGCGCCGGGTCGGCGGTCACCGCGCCGTCGCCGAGTTCGTCGAGCAGTTCGTCGGCATTGCGCACGATGGCCTGGTAGCGGCGGAGCAGTCGATGGTCAGTCATGACGGACACCTCGCACGGCACGAACCCGACGTCGGGCATGGCCCGATGATCATGCGTGGGGCGCTGCGGTCCAAGGAACTGCGTCACGGAAACAGGGGGCGATGAGCAAGGCATTCGTGAAAGACGACGCGGCCGGCGAGTCCGACGAGATTGACGAGGCCGACCTCGCGGCGCAGGCGCTGCCGGCGGCGGGCGGGCGCAACTACATCACGCGCGCGGGCTACGAGCGGCTGAAGGCCGAGCTGCTCGGGCTGATCGACGTCGAGCGGCCGGAGGTGGTGCGCGTCGTCTCGTGGGCGGCCTCGAACGGCGATCGTTCCGAGAACGGCGACTACATCTACGGCAAGAAGCGGCTGCGCGAGATCGACCGGCGCATCCGCTTCCTCACGCGCCGGCTCGATGCTGCCGAGGTGGTCGAGCCGGCGCTGCAGCAAGGCTGCGAGCAGGTGTTCTTCGGCGCCACCGTCAGCTACCTGCGCAACGGCGAGCGCGAGGAGACGGTGCGCATCGTTGGCATCGACGAGGTGGATCCCGCCAACGGCTGCGTGAGCTGGATCTCGCCGGTGGCGCGCGCGCTGCTCGGGGCGCGCGAGGGCGACGTGGTGACGCTGCGCACGCCGGCGGGCGCCGACGAGCTGGAGGTGCTCGCGATCAGCTACTGCGGCTGATCCGCACCACTTCGGCGAGGCGGCGCAGGTTGCGCATCACCTGCGCCAGGTGCACGCGGTCGCGCACCTGGATCGCGAAGCGCAGCACGGCCGACTCGGCGGGCTCCTCGTCCATCGCCACGTGCACGATGTTGGCCTCGCTCGCGGCGATCTCGGCGGCCACCTTGCCGAGCACGCCGCGGTCGTTGCGCACCTGCACCTCGATGCCGGTGCGGAACTGCCCGGCGATGTCGTCGGCCCAGTCGACGTCGATCCAGCGCTCGGCGTCTTTCGCGCGCTGGCGGTGCGCCACCTTGCAGTCGGCGCGATGCACGAACAGGCCGTGGCCGCCGCGCAGGTGACCGATGATCTCGTCGCCCGGCAACGGGTGGCAGCACGGCGAATAGGTAACCGCCGCGCCTTCGGTGCCGCTGATCTGCATCGGCGCCGGGCGCGGCAGGATCAGCGTGGCGCCGGTGGGCTTGCCGGTGAACTGCAGCGCGATGGTGCGCGCGATGACGGGCGCCAGGCGCTTGCCCAGGCCGATGTCGGCGTAGAGCTCCTCGACGCTCCGGGCGCCCGCGTCGCGCGCGCCGCGGTCGATCATCGCCGCGTCGAGCGAAGCCGCGTCGATGCGCAGCGCGCCCAGTGCCTGTTCGAGCAGGCGGCGCCCGAGTTCGACCGACTCCTTGTACTTGAGCGTCTTCAGGCACTGGCGGATGCCGGCGCGCGCCTTGCCGGTGCGCACGAAGCTCAGCCAGTTCGGGTTGGCGTGGGAGTGCGGGTCGGTGAACACCTCGACCACGTCGCCGTTCTGCAACTCGGTGCGCAGCGGCACCTGGCGCTGGTTCACTCGCGCCGACACCGCCTGGTCGCCGATGTCGGTGTGCACGCTGTAGGCGAAATCGATGATGGTGGCGCCGCGCGGCATCGCGCGGATCTGGCCGCGCGGGGTGAAGACGTAGACCGCGTCGGGGAACAGGTCGACCTTCACGTGCTCGATGAACTCGAGCGAGTCGCCGGTCTGGCTCTGGATGTCGAGCAGCGACTGCAGCCACTCGTGGGTGCGCTTCTGCAGGTCGGTGAAGCTCTCCTTCTCGGCCTTGTAGAGCCAGTGCGCGGCCACGCCGGCCTGCGCCACGCGCTGCATCTCGCGGGTGCGGATCTGGAATTCGACCGGCGTGCCGAAGGGCCCGACCAGCGTGGTGTGCAGCGACTGGTAGCCGTTGATCTTCGGAATCGCGATGTAGTCCTTGAAGCGGCCAGGCACCGGCTTGTAGGCGGCGTGCAGCGCGCCCAGCGCGAGATAGCACTGCGGCACCGTGTCGACCAGCACGCGAAAGCCGTAGATGTCGAGCACCTGCGAGAACGACAGCTTCTTGTCGCGCATCTTGCAGTAGATCGCGTACAGCGTCTTCTCGCGACCGAACACCTCGGCGTTGACGCCGGCCTCGGGCAGCGTCTTCTGCACCGCCTCGAGGATCTTGCCGATGACTTCGCGGCGGTTGCCGCGCGCGGCCTGCACCGCCCTCTGCAGCGTGCGGTGCCGCCACGGGTGCAGGTACTTGAACGACAGGTCGACCAGTTCGCGGAACAGTTCGTGCAGGCCGAGCCGGCTGGCGATCGGCGCGTAGATCTCGATGGTCTCGCGCGCGATGCGGCGCTGCTTGTCGGCGGGCACCGCGTCGAGCGTCTGCATGTTGTGCAGCCGGTCGGCGAGCTTGATCAGGATGACGCGCACGTCGCGCGCCATCGCCAGCAGCATCTTGCGGAAGCTCTCGGCCTGCTGCTGCTCCTTCGAGGCGAACTCGACACGCTCGAGCTTGGACAGGCCGTCGACGAGCTCGGCCACGTGCGGGCCGAAGCGCTCGATCAGGATCTGCTTGGCGACCGTGGTGTCTTCGATCACGTCGTGCAGCAGCGCCGCCATCAGCGAATCGGCATCGAGCTTCCAGCCCGCGAGGATCTCGGCGACCGCGATCGGGTGCGAGATGTAGGGTTCGCCGCTGGAGCGGAACTGCCCGAGGTGCGCCTCGTCGGAGAAGCGCCAGGCCTCGCGGATGCGTTCGAGGTCGGTGTCGGACAGGTAGACGGAGGCCTTGCGGGTTAGGCCCGCGAGCGAGACTACCTGTCGTTCGTCGGCAACCGCGACGAACCCGGCGTCGGCCAGCGCGGGGGCCGCAACGGGCGTTTCGGCGATCGGCGCAGTGCGAGTCGCGGAGGCTGCCGGAGTCCGCGCCCGGGGCTGCTGCGTGTTGGCGGCCGAGGAGTGACGGCGCCCGCGCCTGGCGGGTGTTTCGACGGGAGGCGTGTGCCGGGAGGCCATGCTCGCGGCGACCGCGACCGGACCAGCCGCCGGCTCCTTCAGGTGGGTACGCGCCGCAACATCTCGACGCCGACCTTGCCGGCGGCGATTTCGCGCAGCGCGGTGACCGTCGGCTTGTCTTTCGACTCGACCTTCGGCGTGTGTCCTTGCGCGAGCATGCGCGCCCGGTAGGTGGCCGCGAGTGTGAGCTCGAACCGGTTGGGAATGTGCTTCAGGCAGTCTTCGACGGTGATGCGGGCCATGTCACACCTGTTTTCGCTTGGTGATGCCCAGCGCGGCGAAGGTGGCCGAATGCCGGGCCTGCTGTTTCGCGAATCGCAAGTGCGCCGCCTGGACGATCGTGCGGAGATCGGCGAGCGCACTCGCAAAGTCTTGATTAATAATAACATATTGAAAGCGATGGGCCTGCCTCAATTCGGCCTGCGCAGCCGCCACGCGCTGCTCGATCACCTCGGCGCTGTCCTGGCCGCGCTGCATGAGCCGCTCGCGCAGCGTGTCGATCGAAGGCGGCACGATGAACACGCCGATCGCGTCGGGAAACAGGCGCTGCACCTGCGTGGCGCCCTGCCAGTCGATTTCGAGCACGATGTCGACGCCAGCCTCGATGCGGCCTTCGATCCAGGTGCGCGAGGTGGCGTAGAGATTGCCGTGCACCTGGGCCCATTCGAGGAACTCGCCGGCCTCGCGGCGCCGCTCGAACTCGGGCCGGTCGACGAAGAAGTAGTCGCGGCCGTCGATCTCGCCGGGGCGTGGCGCACGCGTGGTGAACGAGACCGACAACTGCATCAGCGGCGCGTCGGCGAGCAGGGCACGCAGCAGCGAGGTCTTGCCGGCGCCCGACGGGGCGGTAACGACGAACAGGCTGCCGGCGCGGGCTTGGTGGTCGCTCATGGGGTCACTTGTCGAGGAAATTGCGAGGCGAGAGCACGCGTGGCTGCATCGGCGCGTCATCGAGCAGGGTCTGGTCGCCCGTGACCAGCACGAGATCGGTCCTCGACGCGAGGAGGTCCCAGAGCAGTTGACCGCCGGGGTCGGGCGCCGGCGAGCCTGCGCCAGGCGCCAGCACGATCGCGTGCTGGGCAATGTCGGTGAGCAGGGTGTCGACTTCCGTCGTCGTGAGGCCGTGTCGCTTGCGCAAGCCGGGGCGGACGAGAACCTCGCGGTACTCGGCCAGCAATGCCTCGGACACCACGAAGGGGAAGGCTGCCGACAGCATGCCGTCGAGGATACGCGCGACGGGCGACGCCGGATCGCCGGTGAGCAACCCGGCAACCAGCACGTTCGTGTCGATGACGACGGCCCGCCGGCTCACGCCTTGCGCCGCACCGCCCGCACATGCTCCTGCGCCACTGCCAGGGCCTGATCTTCCGGCAGCCTGCTGCGAGCACGGGCGCGGCGCACCAGGTCACGCGCGTCTTCGCGCGACTTGATGCCGTAGAACTCCAGGCTCTCGTCGATGAGCTGGCCGATGGTCTTGTCGCGCTGCACGGCCGCTTCCTTCAGCGCCTTGTAGCGGGCCTCGGACAGGGTGATGGTGAGGCGGTTCATGCGAGCCCTTCGTTGGTGCTTTATCACCAATATGATAATGTGTTTCGACCCGGATCACAAACGCGTGCACGACCCGATCCGCGAGGACCAGCGCATCCCGCGGTCTGCGGCCGTTGCGAAAGCTACTCGATGTTCTGCACCTGCTCGCGCATCTGCTCGATCAGGACCTTCAGTTCGATCGAGGCGCCGGTGAGATCGATCGCGGCGGCTTTCGAGCCGAGCGTATTGGCCTCCCGGTTGAACTCCTGCATCAGGAAGTCGAGTCGCTTGCCCGCCGGGCTGCCGGCATCGAGGATGCGCCGCAGTTCGTCGACGTGGGCCTGGAGTCGCGAGAGTTCTTCGGCGACGTCGATGCGCAAGCCGTAGGCGGTGACTTCCTGGCGCACGCGCGCCATGGTCTCCTCGGGCGGCACCGCGGCTTCGGTCTGTTCGAGCGCGCCGCGCAGCCGCTCGACGAGCCGCGCCTGCCACGCGGCGAGCAGCTCGGGGCTGCGCTGGCGCAGTGGCTCGATGATCGCGCAGATGGCCAGCGCGCGCTCGCGCAGGAAGGTGGCGAGTTTTTCGCCCTCGCGCGCGCGGCTGGCGACGAACTCGTCGAGTGCGGCGCGCGCTGCGGCCAGCACCTCGGGGGCGAGCGCCTCGGCGCTGGCGGGTTCGCCGAGCACTCCTGGCCAGCGCAGGATCTCGGTCACCGAAGGCGGCGACGCCTCGGGCAGCGCCTCGGTGATGCGCCGGGCCAGCGCGGCGAATTGCGCGAGTACGCGCGCGTCGGGCTGCGGCCCGGTTTCGCTGCGGGCGAGCGGGCGCAATCCGACCCGGCATTCGACCTTGCCGCGCTGCACGCGGGCGGCAATCAGCTCGCGCAAGGCCGGTTCGACCAACCGCAGCTCGTCGGGAATGCGCAAGGCGAGGTCGAGAAAGCGCGAGTTGACGCTGCGAAGCTCGACGCTCACCTGTCCGGCCGGAGCGTCGCGCGTGGCCAACGCATAGCCGGTCATGCTCTGTAGGGGGTGCCGCTCGGCGGATCGTTGGCTCAAGATCGGTGATCGGGGACGGGAAGTCTTTAGAATGCGTACGGATCGACTATCGAAGGCTAGGGCGTGTTCACACTACGATCGTCCCCGCGTGAGTCCGAAAAAAGCGCGCAATCGAGGCGCAAAGCGTTCGTTGCCGGCTCCTTGCGTGGCACCGCCACGCGCGTCGCCGGCGCCTCGTTTGGCGGTCCGGCAGGCCCCGGCGCGGGGACGATCGTAGTGTGAACACGCCCTAGGCCGGATACTCCGACGCGATGGGCACCCAGACGAACGCGCCGCTGCCCGAAGGGCACGAACTCGGCGAATACCGCATTGTAAGGAAGATCTCGAGCGGAGGATTCTCGATCGTCTACCTCGCCGAGGATGCAGCCGGCGAGAAGTTCGCAATCAAGGAATACCTGCCCAGCGCGCTGGTCAAGCGCGGCCCCGGCCAGCTGGCGCCCGAGATCGCGACAGCGAGCGAGGCCACTTTCCGCAACGGGTTGCGCTGCTTCTTCGAGGAAGGTCGCGCGCTCGCGCGCATTTTCCATCCCAACGTGGTGCGGGTGGTCAACTTCTTCCGCGCCAACGACACGGTCTACATGGTGATGGCCTGGGAGCGCGGGCGCAGCCTTCAGGAACTCGTGCTGCGCCATCGCGGGCGCCAGGCCGACAAGGCGGTGCTGCCCGAGCGGCACGTGCTGCGGGTCTTCAACCTGGTGATGAACGGGCTGCGCGAGGTGCACGCCAACCGGCTGCTGCATCTCGACCTGAAGCCGGCCAACATCTACCTGCGGCTCGACGGCACGCCGCTGCTGCTCGACTTCGGCGCGGCGCGGCGCACGCTCGACGCGCAGCCGCAGAAGCTGTTCCCGATGTACACGCCGGGCTTTGCCGCGCCCGAGCTCTACCGGCGCACGCAGCGGCTGGGCCCCTGGACCGACGTCTACGGCCTCGGCGCGAGCATGCTCGGCTGCATGTCCGGGCAGCCGCCCCAGCCGGCCGACCAGCGCGAACTGGAAGACAAGCTGCCGCGCGCGATCGACGCGCTGGCCGAGCACTATTCGCGCGCGCTGCTCGACCTGGTCTCGTGGTGCCTGAAGCTCGATCCGCTCGAGCGCCCGCAAAGCGTCTTCGCGCTGCAGCGCGCGCTGCGGCTCATCGAGGTGCCCGCCGAGCCGCCCGGCAAGCCGAAGCCCGCGGCGCGCTGGTTCGACACGCTCGCGTTGCGTGCCGGCATCCGGCGGCGCGACGACGAAAACCTGACGCTTCCCGGCTGAGCGACGCGCGCCGCGGAGATCCGATGCGCTTCTCGATCTACCAGGACAGCCTGATCGGCGCGCGGGCGTCGAACCAGGACCGCATGGGCTACTGCTACACGCGCGACAGCCTGCTGATGCTGGTCGCCGACGGCATGGGCGGGCACGCGCGCGGCGAGGTCGCCGCGCACCTGGCGCTGCAGGTGGCGGCTTCCGTTTTCCAGGAGGAGGCGCGTCCGGTGCTGGCCGATCCGCCGGCTTTCCTCGACCGCGCGCTGCGGCGTGCGCATCGCGAGATCCTGCGCTACCAGGACATGCATCGCCTGCCCGAGTCGCCGCGCACGACGATCGTCGGATGCGTGGTGCAGCACGGGCGAGCCTGGTGGGCGCACGCCGGCGACTCGCGGCTCTACCTGGTGCGCGGCGGCCAGGTGGCGATGCGAACCCGCGATCACTCGAAGGTGCAGAACCTGATCGACCTGGGCATGATCGACGAGTGCGACCGGGCCACGCACCCCGAGCGCAACAAGGTGCTGAACTGCCTGGGTTCGCCGTTCGAGCCCACCATCGAGCAGGGCGGCGACGTGGCGCTGCGGCCGGGCGACACGCTGATGCTGTGCAGCGACGGCGTGTGGTCGGCACTGCCCGAGAGCGATCTGCTCGAGCCGCTGACGGCCGAGTCGGTGCTCACCGGGGTGCCGCGTCTCGTCGCGCAGGCGGTCGGGCACGCGGGATCGCTGGCCGACAACGCGACCGCGCTGGCAATGACCTGGGAGGCCGGCGCGAACGTGCCGGCGCTCTCGTCCGACGAGGTGCCCGATGGCGCGATCACCACCACGATCGCGGTCGGCTCGATCGACGAGACCGCGGCCGGCGACGCGCTGACCGAAGACGAGATCGAACGCACGATCGAGGAGATCCGCGAGGCGATTTCGCGCACGGGCGGCCATTGAGGATGCAGCCAGCGATGTCGATCCGTCCGAGCGGCCGAGCGCCCGATGCGCTGCGCGCGGTGCGCATCACCCGCGGTTTCACGCGCCAAGCCGAAGGATCGGTGCTGGTCGAGTTCGGCGACACGCGCGTGCTGTGCACCGCCAGTGTCGAGGAGAAGGTGCCGGCGTTCCTGCGCGGCGCCGGACGCGGCTGGCTCACTGCCGAGTACGGCATGCTGCCGCGCTCGACGCACACGCGCATCGAGCGCGAGGCGGCGCGCGGCCGGCAGAGCGGGCGCACCCAGGAAATCCAGCGCCTGATCGGGCGCAGCCTGCGCGCCGTGTTCGAACTCGAGCGGCTCGGCGAGCGCACGATCACGCTCGACTGCGACGTGCTGCAGGCCGACGGCGGCACGCGCACCGCTGCAATCACCGGCGCGTTCGTCGCGGCCCACGACGCGGTGACCGGACTGCTCGCCTCGGGCGCGATCGAGCGCACGCCGGTGCGCGACTTCGTCGCGGCGGTCTCGGTCGGGCTCTACCAGGGCACCGCGGTGCTCGACCTGGACTACGCCGAAGACTCCGCCTGCGAGACAGACCTGAACGTGGTGATGACCGGCACCGGCGGCTTCGTCGAAGTGCAGGGCACCGCCGAAGGCGAGCCGTTCACCCGCGAGCAGCTGGACCGGCTGGTCGATCTCGCGGCCGAAGGCATCCGGCGCCTGATCGACGCACAGCGGGCCGCGCTCCGTGGCTGAGCGGCTGCGGCGCGTGGTGCTGGCCTCGAACAACGCGGGCAAGCTGCGCGAGCTCGCCGCGCTGCTGGCACCGCTGGGGCTGGCGCTCGAACCGCAGTCGGCGTTCGGCGTGCCCGAAGCCGAAGAGCCGTTCGCCACCTTCGTGGAGAACGCGCTCGCCAAGGCGCGGCACGCGAGCAGTCTCACGGGCCTGCCGGCGCTCGCCGACGATTCCGGGCTGTGCGTGGACGCGCTCGGCGGGCGTCCGGGCGTGATGTCGGCGCGCTGGGCGGCGCGCAGCGCGCGCGCCAGCTCGGGCACCAGCGCGGGCACCAGTGCGGCGGCGCTCGACACCGACGCGGCCAACAACGCGCAGCTCGTCGCCGATCTGGCGGGCTGCGCCGAGCGCGCCGCGCACTACTACTGCGTGCTCGTGCTGCTGCGCGCGGCCGACGATCCGCAGCCGCTCATCGCCGATGCGAGCTGGTACGGCGAGGTGATCGACACGCCGCGCGGCAGCGGCGGCTTCGGCTACGACCCGCACTTCCTGCTGCCCGAGCTGGGCTGCACCGCTGCCGAGCTCGACCCGCAGCGCAAGAACCTGCTCGGCCACCGCGGACAGGCGCTGCGGCTGCTCGTCGAGCGGCTGCGGCGCGATCGACTGGTCGATGCCTGAAAACGTCGCCCTGCCGCTGTCGCTCTACGTGCACCTGCCCTGGTGCCTGAGCAAGTGCCCGTATTGCGACTTCAATTCGCACGCCTGGCGCGGGAGCCTGCGCGAACTGCCCGAGGCACGCTATCTCGATGCGCTGCAGGCCGATCTCGAGGCCTCGCTGCCGAACGTCCGGGGCCGCAGCGTCTCGACCGTGTTCATCGGCGGAGGCACGCCGAGCCTGTTCTCGCCGGACGCGATCGAGCGGCTGCTCGCGACGATCCGTGCGCGGCTGCGCGTTGCGCCCGGCGCGGAAGTGACGATGGAGGCGAATCCGGGCACGTTCGAGGCGCAGCGCTTCGCCGCCTATGCGCAGGCCGGCGTGACCCGGCTGTCGATCGGCGTGCAGAGCTTCAGCGACGACGCGCTGCGCGCGCTCGGGCGCGTGCACGACGCGCGCCAGGCGCGCGCGGCAATCGAGGAGGCGGCGCGCAGCTTCGCCAGTTTCAACATCGACCTGATGTACGCGCTTCCGGGCCAGACGCTGCAGGGGCTGCGCGACGACCTCGCCAGCGCGCTGGCGTTCGGGCCGCCGCACCTGTCGCTGTACCACCTGACGATCGAGCCCGCCACGGCGTTCGCGAAACGGCCGCCGCCGCTGCCCGACGACGACCTGTCGGCCGACATGCTGGCGCTGGCCGGCGACACGCTCGGGGCGGCCGGTTTCGAGCGCTACGAGGTGTCGGCGTGGGCGCGACCGGGTGCGCGCTGCCGCCACAACCTGAACTACTGGGAGTTCGGCGACTACCTCGGCATCGGCGCGGGCGCGCACGGCAAGCTGACGTTTCACGACCGCATCGTGCGCGAGGCACGAGTGCGCCAGCCCGAGCGCTACGTCGATGCGGCGCTCGCCGCCTCGGCGATCGGGGAAGAGCGCATCGTGAGTTGCGACGAACTGCCGTTCGAGTTCATGCTGAACGCCCTGCGGCTCACCGAAGGGGTACCGGCGGCATGGTTTTCCGAACGCACCGGCCAGTCGGTGGCGGCGATCGGGCGCGAACGCGCGAGGGCGGTCGAGCGCGGCCTGCTCGAAGCCGATCCGACCCGGATTCGCGCCACGCCGCTGGGGCTGCGCTTCCTGAACGATCTGCTGGGGCTGTTCCTGAAGAACGACGACCGGCGTTGAATGGAGAGAGGGACGATGCATTCGGTCAAGACCACGATGATGCCGGTGCCGCTGTCGCTGAACCGGCTGATGGAGCACGCGGGCCAGTTGTTCGCCGAGTCGGAGATCGTCTCGCGGCTGCCCGACAAGTCGCTGCACCGGTATCGCTATGCCGACTGGTACCGGCGCACGCGGGCGCTGGCGGCAGCGCTGAAGAAGCTCGGCCTGCGCAAGGGCGACCGCGTCGCCACGCTGTGCTGGAACCATCACGCGCACCTCGAATGCTATTTCGGCATCCCGGCCGCCGGTGGCGTCATGCACACGCTGAACCTGCGCCTGGCGCCCGACGACATCGGCTGGATCGCGCACCACGCGCGCGACCGCTTCCTGGTGGTCGACGACATCCTGCTGCCGCTGTACCGGCAGTTCGCCGCCCAGCATCGCTTCGAGCGGGTGATCGTGTTTCCGTTCTCCGGTGCCGCGGTGCAGACCAGCATCGGTGATCCGCACGACGGCGAACCGGCGTTCGACGACTACGAGGTGCTGCTCGCGCAGGCGCCCGCCGGCTTCGACTACGTGCCGCACGACGAGAACGACCCGGTGGCGATGTGCTACACCTCGGGCACCACCGGCCGGCCGAAGGGAGTGGTGTACTCGCACCGCTCGACCGTGCTGCATTCGCTCAATTGCGCGCTGCCCGACTACGTGGCGCTGTCCTCGCGCGACGTGGTGATTCCGGTCACGCCGATGTTCCACGCGAATTCCTGGGGCATTCCGTACGCGGCGGTGATGCTCGGAGCGAAGCTGGTCTTTCCGGGCCCGCACCTGCACCCCGAGGATCTGCTCGACCTGATGCAGCAGGAGCCGCCCACGCTCACGCTCGGCGTGCCGACGATCTGGCTGGCGCTGATCCAGGCCTACGAGGCCCAGCCGCAGCGCTGGCGGCTGCCGGCGGGGATGCGCAGCATGGTCGGCGGCGCGGCGGTGCCCGAAGCGCTGATCCGCCAGTTCGAGCGGCACGGCATCCGGCTCGCGCAGGGCTGGGGCATGACCGAGACCTCGCCGATGGGGTCGCTGTTCTTCGAGAAACCCGAACTGCGCGCTCGCCTGGACGAAGACCAGTGGTTCGCACGCAAGGCGATGGCCGGGGTACCGGTGCCGCTGGTGGAGGTGCGCATCATGGGCGACGCGGGCCCGTGCGCCTGGAACGGGACCGACGTGGGCGAGCTGCAGGTGCGCGGGCCCTTCATCACCGGCTCGTACCACGCCGAGCCGCCGGGGGCCGACAAGTTCACCGCCGACGGCTGGCTGCGCACCGGCGACGTGGCGGCGATCGACCCCAGCGGCTACATCCGCATTGCCGACCGCACGAAAGACCTGATCAAGTCGGGCGGGGAGTGGATCAGCTCGGTCGACCTGGAGAACGCGATCATGGCGCATCCGGCGGTGGCCGAAGCGGCGGTGATCGCGATCGCGCATCCGAAGTGGGGCGAGCGGCCCCTCGCCTGCGTGGCGCTGCGGCCCGGCGCCGCCGTGAGCGCCGACGAACTGCGCGCGTTCATCGCGCCGAAGTTCGCCCGCTGGCAGCTGCCCGACGCTTTCGAGTTCATCGACGCGGTGCCGCGCACCTCGACCGGCAAGTTCTGGAAGGCGCGGCTGCGCGAGCGTTTCGCGGCCTTCCGCTGGCCCGACGAGCCGTCGGCGGGCGAGCCGACGGCGGCTGCCTGATGGGCTCGCACCGGGCGCAGCCGCGCGCGCACCGGTGCGTGCGCCGGTGCGTGCAGCGCAGCCGCGGGCGCGCCATCGCGGTGGCTTCGACGATGGTGCGATGATGTCGAAAGAGGCGACGCAGCGCGCTGCCGCCCCGCAACACGAGACCCCCGAGACCAGGAGAACGCCAGCATGGCCACCGTCAAAGACGTGATGAAGATGATCGCCGACAACGAAGTGAAGTTCGTCGATCTGCGCTTCACCGACACCCGCGGCAAGGAGCAGCACGTTTCGCTGCCGGCGAAGATCTTCGACGAGGACCGGATCACGTCGGGCCACCCCTTCGACGGTTCGTCGATCGCCGGATGGAAGGGCATCGAGGCCTCGGACATGCTGCTGATGCCCGATCCGGCCACCGCGAACATGGATCCGTTTCGCGAGGAGCCGACGCTGATCGTCACCTGCGACGTCGTCGAACCGGCCGACGGCACGGGCTACTCGCGCGATCCGCGTTCGCTCGCGCGGCGCGCCGAGGCCTACCTGAAGTCCACCGGCCTCGGCGACACCGCCTGGTTCGGCCCGGAGCCCGAGTTCTTCATCTTCGACTCGGTCACCTGGAGCGTCGACATGTCGGGCTGCTTCGTGAAGATCACTTCCGAAGAGGCTTCGTGGTCGACCGGCAGGGAAATCGAGGGCGGCAACCTGGCGCACCGGCCGCCGGTGAAGGGCGGCTATTTCCCGGTGCCGCCGGTCGATTCGTTCCAGGACATGCGTTCGGAGATGTGCCTGATCCTCGAGCAGATGGGCATTCCGGTGGAAGTGCATCACCACGAGGTGGGCGGAGCCGGGCAGAACGAGATCGGCACGAAGTTCTCGACGCTGGTGCAGCGTGCCGACTGGCTGCAGACGATGAAGTACGTGATCCACAACGTCGCGCACAGCTACGGCAAGACCGCCACTTTCATGCCCAAGCCGATCGTCGGCGACAACGGCTCGGGCATGCACGTGCACCAGTCGATCTGGAAGGACGGCGAGAACCTGTTCGCAGGCGACAAGTACGCCGGGCTGTCCGATTTCGCGCTGCACTACATCGGCGGCGTGATCCGGCACGCGCGCGCGCTCAACGCGATCGCCAACCCGGGCACCAACTCGTACAAGCGGCTGGTGCCCGGCTTCGAGGCGCCGGTGAAGCTCGCCTACTCGGCGCGCAACCGCTCCGCGTCGATCCGCATTCCGTACGCGACCAATCCGAAGGGACGGCGCATCGAGGCGCGTTTTCCCGACCCGAGCGCCAATCCCTACCTGCTGTTCGCCGCACTGATGATGGCGGGCCTGGACGGCGTGCAGAACAAGATCGACCCCGGCGAAGCGGCCGACAAGAACCTGTACGACCTGCCGCCCGAAGAGGCGGCGAGCATCCCGACCGTCTGCGCCTCGCTCGACGAGGCGCTCGGGTACCTGGACAAGGACCGCGAGTTCCTCACGCGCGGCGGAGTGTTCAGCAACGACCTGATCGATGCGTACATCGAGCTGAAGATGGAGGAGGTCACGCGGCTGCGCATGACCACGCATCCGGTCGAGTTCGACATGTACTACAGCCTCTGATGCGCGCGCGCGGCACGCCCGGAGCGGGGCGCAGGTCGGGCTGCACGCCCCGCAGGTCGGTCGGCCGTCCGTCGGGTTTGTCTCGCCATCCGGGCTGCCTTACACTGGCCGCGGAGTTCCCGGCCCGACCGCTTCCAGTTCGACTCTCTCCGGCCTCAGCATGAGATCGCTTCGCACCGTCACGCTGGTTCGCGCCGCCTCGCTGGCGGCCGTGGCCATCGGCCTGGCCGCGCCGGCCGCCGCCGAGGTCTATCGCTGTGAGTCCGAGAGCGGGGTGCCCGTCTACCAGGGCACGCCGAACGGACGCAATTGCCGCGCGATCGATCTCGCACCGCTCACCACGATTCCGGCGCCGAAGTTGCCGGCGGGGGCACGCCCGGCCGCCGGCACCGCCCCTGCGCAGGCCGGGGCCGCGGCCGCACGGCCCGGCGGCGCGAACGCTTTCCCGAAGGTCGATGCGAACACGCAGCGCGAGCGCGATCTGGAGCGCCGGCGCATTCTCGAGGACGAACTGCGCAAGGAAGAGACGCGGCTGGCCGAGCTGAAGGCGGTCTACAAGGACGGCGAGCCCGATCGCCTGGGCGACGAGCGCAATTACCAGAAATACCTCGACCGCGTGCAGCGGCTCAAGGACGACATCGGCCGCTCCGAGGGCAACATCGCGTCGATCCGCCGCGAGCTCGACACGATCCGCGACTGAGCCGACCGGCACGCCGGCGTCGGCCGCTACGCGACCAGGTCGATCTCCGCGATCACCGGCGCGTGGTCGGAGGGCTGCTCGCGCTTGCGCGGCTCGCGGTCGATGCGGCAGCCGCGCACCGACGCTGCGAGCGCCCGGTGCACCAGGATGTGATCGATGCGCAGCCCGGCGTTTCGGCGGAACGACAGCTGGCGGTAGTCCCACCAGCTGTAGGTTTTCGGCGGCTGCTCGAAGAGCCGGAACGCGTCGACGAAGCCCAGCCCGATCAGCCGGGCGAAGCGTTCGCGTTCGGCGGCCGAGCACAGCACCTGGCCTTCCCAGGCCTTCGGATCGTGCACGTCGCGATCTTCCGGGGCGATGTTGAAGTCGCCCACCAGCACCACCGGCAGCGCCGCAGGCACCGCCAGCCAGTCGGCGAGCGCGTCGATCCAGCGCAGCTTGTAGTCGTACTTGTCGCTGCCCACGGCCTGGCCATTCGGAAAATAGGCGTTCACCACGCGCAGGCCGCCGAGGTCGGCGCTGATCAGGCGCTTCTGCTCGTCGGGGAACAGCGGGTTGCCGACGGCGACCGCCGACGGAGCACCCACCGTGTCGCGCCGTGCGAGGATCGCCACGCCGTTGTAGGTCGGCTGCCCGGCGAACGCCGATTCGTAGCCCAGTGCGGCGAGCGCCGAATGCGGGAAGTGCTCGTCGCGCAGCTTGGTCTCCTGCAGGCACAGCACGTCGACCGCGTTCTCGCGCAGCCAGTGGATCACGTGCGGCAGGCGGACCTTCAGTGAATTGACGTTCCAGGTGGCGAGTTTCATGCCACGATCGTACCGGATCCGCCACCCGATGAATCCGGAGCGTGCACGCGCATGGAAGGTGCAATGGGCCATGGACGCGCGAAGCGCTGTTAGACTCGAACGATCGTCAATTCCCGGAGGAGAGGAGGCATGCAGGGAGGAGTGTTCACTGCCGCGCTGAAAGACGCTCTGGGCGCGCAACTGCTTTCGGTCGTCGGTGCGGTCGCGTTGTTGCTATTGGGCTGGATCGCCGCGTTGATCGCAGCCGCTGCGGTGCATCGTGTCATGTCGATGGCACAGGTCAATCGCCGGCTCGCGCCGGCGTTCGGTCAGACGCTCGATGCAGAGCGCGTGGTGTCGCGGCTGGTGTTCTGGTTCATCCTGCTGGTTGCGCTGGTCGCGGTCTTCAACAGCCTGAACCTCGAGATGGTCTCGGCACCGTTCGCGTCGATGATCGGCGACGTGGTCGGCTACCTGCCGCAGGTGGTGGCTGCGCTGGTGCTGGCGATCGCCGGCTGGCTGCTTGCGCTGCTGGTGCGCACCGGACTCGCTCGACTGCTCGATCGCACGACCATCGACGAGCGGCTCAGCGCCGAGGCCGGCATGCGGCCGATCAGCGACAGCATCGGGCACGTCGGGTACTGGGTCGTGCTGCTGCTGTTCCTGCCGATGGTGCTGGGTGCGCTCGGCCTGCAGGGACTGCTGGGTCCGGTGCAGAACCTGGTCGACAGGCTGCTCGGCTTCCTGCCGAACCTGTTTGCGGCCGGGGTCATCGTAGTGGTCGGCTACTACGTCGCGAAGATCGTGCGCGGTATCGTCACCAACCTGCTGGTGGCTACGCGGGTGCAGTCGCTGGCGCGCAGCGCCGGGCTCGACGATGCGGCGGATCTGCCCGGTCTGGCGGGGATGATCGTTTTCTTCGTCATCTTCGTGCCGGCGCTGATCTCGGCACTCGATGCGCTGCGCCTCGAAGCCGTGTCGGAGCCGGCCAGGCACATGCTCACCCGATTCATCGCCGCGCTGCCCGAGTTGACTGCCGCCGCGCTGATTCTCGGGCTCACCTGGTACGTCGCGCGCTTCGTGGCAGGGCTGGTGTCGAACGTGCTCGAAGGCGCTGGGGCCGACCGGCTCGGCGAGCGGCTCGGATTGCAGCCGATGCTGGGTGAGCTGCGCCTGTCGCATCTGGTGGGTCGGCTTCTCGTGTTCTTCGCGATGTTGCTGGCGGCTGCCGAAGCCGCCAATCGCTTGCAGTTCGTGCAGCTCAGTGAACTGATCGGCGGTTTCATCGTGTTCAGTGGCGACGTGCTGCTGGGCATCGCTATCCTCCTGGTCGGACTGTGGCTGGCCAACCTGCTCGGTGCTGCGGTCGGGCGTAGCCAGCATCATGACGCGCAGTGGCTGGGCAGTCTGGTGCGCGCGCTGATCATCGGGCTGGTGCTCGCGATGGGGCTGCGAGCGATGGGCATTGCCGACTCGATCGTCAACCTGGCTTTCGGGCTTACGCTCGGTGCCGTGGCGGTTGCGGTGGCGCTGTCGTTCGGGCTCGGCGGCCGCGAGGCGGCCGGCAAGCTGATGGAGCACTGGGTCTCGAAGCTGCGCCGCGACTGAACGCGCAGGCGAGCCGGGGTGCCGGCGCGCGCCCTGGGCGGCGCGCGGGCACCCGCGCGTTCAGAAGCGGATCGGGTTGCGGAAGTCCGGCTGTTGCGCCGGAATCAGCCCGCTGCCGCCAGCCTGCGCCGATCGCGCGGTCTGCGCCACCTGCGGACGGCCCGTTTCGTCGCCGGCCGCGGACGGTGTCTGCTCCGCAGGGCTCATCGGCTCGAGCGTGCGCGCGACCTGGCTCGGCGGCAACATCGACGAGCGCGGATACGCGGCGGCGTCGAGCATGCGGTTCCACATGCTTGCCTCGAAGCCGGCCATCCGGTCGCTGCCGACCGTGAGCACCGGAAACTGCGTGGCGCCGAGTTGCAGCGCATTGAACGCGCGCAGGTCGGCGGCGGTCTGGACCACCTTCTCGGTGAACGGCACGCCGCGCTGCGTGAGGTGGCTGCGGCCCAGATCGCAGGGCGCGCAGTCGGGTGTGCTGTAGAGCACGACCGGGTAGCGGCTGGTGGCCGAGCGCAGCGCATAAGGCAGGCGGTGGTCACCGGCAGCCGGTGCCGCGGACGAATGCACTCCGGGCGGGGCTTGCATCACCCGCCGGCTGTCGGATGCCGGCGGACGGTCGCCGTAGTTCACGCGGCCGTTGGCGTCGATCCACTTGTATTGCGCATGCGCGGCGGGCGCGGCAAGCGCCGCGGCGAGTGCGCTGGCGGCGAGCGCGACGCCGAGGGCCGCGCGCAGAGGGGCTGCTGGATGTTGGCTAGGCATTGGACGGTTCCGGAGCGGATGCCTCGACCATCCCATTATGGCGAAGCAGGGCATCCAGTTCCGGGTCCCGTCCTCTGAACGCGCGAAACGAGTCGATGGCCGGTCGGCTGCCGCCCACCGACAGGATCTCTTCGAGGAAACGCCGCCCGGTTTCGGCCACGCGAGCCGAGGCGTCGGGCAGTGCCATCGCCTCTTCGAAGACTGCGTAGGCGTCGGCCGACAGCACTTCGGCCCACTTGTAGCTGTAGTAGCCGGCCGAGTAGCCGCCGGCGAAGATGTGCGAGAAGCTGTTCTGGAAGCGGTTCCAGGCGGGCGGGATGACCACCGCGACTTCGCGCCGCACTTCGTCGAGGAGATCCTGCACGCTGCGTGCGCCGCCGGGCGCGAACTCCGCGTGCAGGCGCATGTCGAACAGCGCGAACTCGATCTGGCGCAGCATGGCCATGCCGCTCTGGAAGTTCTTCGCGGCGAGCATCCGGTCGAAGAGCTCTCGCGGCAGCGGCTTGCCGGTGTCGACGTGCGCGCTCATCGAGGCGACGATCTCCCACTCCCAGCAGAAGTTCTCCATGAACTGGCTGGGCAGTTCGACCGCGTCCCACTCCACGCCCGAAATGCCCGAGACCGCGAGGTCATCGGCCCGGGTGAGCAGGTGATGCAGGCCGTGACCGGATTCGTGGAACAGCGTGGTGACGTCGTCGTGCGTGAGCAGCGCCGGGCGGGCGCCCACCGGCGGCTGGAAGTTGCAGACCAGGTAGGCGATGGGCGTCTGCACCGAGCCGTGGCGACGCCGGCGCGAGCGCGCGTCGTCCATCCAGGCGCCCGGCCTCTTGGAGGCGCGCGCGTACAGGTCGGTGTAGAACTGGCCGATCAGCTGGCCGTTGCGCTCGACGCGGTAGAAGCGCACGTCCGGATGCCAGACCGGCGCCTCGTCGGGCAGGATGCGCACCGAATACAGCCGCTCGATCAGCCCGAACAGGCCGTCGAGCACGCGCGGCAGCTGGAAGTACTGCTTGACCTCCTGGTCGGAGAACGCGTAGCGCGCCTCCTTCAGCCGCTCGCTGGCGAAGGCGAGATCCCAGGCCTGCGGGTCGGGCAGCGCCAGTTCGGCCGCGGCGAAATGACGCAGCTCGGCCAGGTCGCGCTCGGCGAACGGGCGCGCGCGCTGCGCGAGATCGCGCAGGAAGGCGATCACCTGCGCGGGCGATTCGGCCATCTTCGGCACCAGCGAGACTTCGGCGAAGTTCGCGTAGCCGAGGAGAGCGGCTTCTTCGTGGCGCAGCGCGAGCAGCTCGTCGATGATCGGTGCGTTGTCGAGCGCTGCGCCCGCCTCGCCTTCGGGGGCGAGCGCCTCGTGCGAGGCACGGGTCGTGTAGGCGCGGTACATACGCTCGCGCAGCGGCCGGTGCACCGCGTACTGCATCACCGGCAGGTAGGAGGGAAACTGCAGCGTGAACTTCCAGCCGGCCTCGCCGTCTTTCTGCGCGGCCTCGCGCGCGGCCTCGATCGTGTCGGCGTGCAGGCCGGCGAGGTCGGACCTGTCGGTGACCAGCAGCGTGAACGCGTTGGTCGCGTCGAGCACGTTCTCGGAGAACTTCTGCGCGAGCGCCGCCTGCCGCTCCTGCAGCTCGGCGAAGCGCTCGCGCGCGGGCGACTTCAGCTCGGCGCCGCCCAGCCGGAAGTCGCGCAGCGCGTGATCGACGATGCGCTTGCGCACCGCCGGCAGCTGCGCGTACTGCGTCGAGGCCGCGAACGCCTTGTATTTCGCGAACAGCGCCTCGTGCTGCGACAGCTCGGTGAAGAACTGCGTGACCTTCGGCAGGTTGGCGTTGTAGGCCTCGCGCAGCGCCGGCGTGTCGGCCACGCCGTTCAGGTGCCCGACCATGCCCCAGGCGCGCCCCAGGCGCTCGGTAGCGTCTTCGAGCGGCTCGACGAACGCGTCCCAGGTGGTCGGCGTGGCCGGGTCGGTGACCGCGGCGAGCGTGGCGCGGGCCTCGGCGAGCAGCGCGTCGACCGCGGGCGCCACCTGCCCGGGCTCGAACTCCGCAAAGCGCGGCAACCCGGAGAAGTCGAGCAGCGGATTGGCGGTGGAGGCCGCCGGGGCCGAGGGAGCGGAAGCGGCAGCGGCGGAAGCGGGAGCAGGAGTGGGAGCGGGAGCTTGCATCGTCGGGCGTTGATCCATCGGTTCGATCAGTCGGTTCGTCGCGCGCCGGCCGTGCGGCTTGCGGCGTCGCTCATCGGGCCGCGCGCTCGGCCGCCTCGATCGTGTTCACCAGCAGCATCGCGCGGGTCATCGGGCCCACGCCGCCGGGCACCGGCGTGATCCAGCCGGCCACCTCGCGCGCACTGTCGAAATCGACGTCGCCGCACAGCTTGCCAGCCTCGTCGCGGTTCATGCCGACGTCGATCACGATCGCGCCGGGCTTGATCATGTCGCCGGTGATCATCTTCGTGCGGCCCACCGCCGCCACGAGCACGTCGGCGCGACGCGTGTGGGCGGCGAGATCGCGCGTCCTGCTGTGGCAGATGGTGACGGTGGCGTCGGCTTGCAAGAGCAGCATCGCCTGCGGCTTACCGACGATGTTGCTGCGCCCCACGACGACGGCTTCGGCGCCGCGCAACGTGGCCCCGGCGTGTTCGAGCATCTTCATCACGCCGTACGGCGTGCAGGGCCTGAAGCCCGGCTGGCCGGTCATCAGCGCGCCGGCGCTCGCGACGTGAAAGCCGTCGACGTCCTTGGCGGGCGAGATCGCCTCGATCACCGCGTGCGCATCGATCTGCGGCGGCAGCGGCAGCTGCACCAGGATGCCGTGGATCGCCGGGTCGGCGTTCAGCGCGGCGATGCGCGCGAGCAGCGCGGCCTGCGTGGTGTCGGCCGGCATGCGGTCGAGCGTGGAGCGGATGCCCGACTCCTCGCAGTCTTTCACCTTGTTGCGCACGTAGACCGACGAGGCGGGGTCTTCGCCGACGAGAATCACCGCGAGCCCCGCGGGGCGGTCGCGTGCGGCCAGCGCGGCGGCGCGTTGCGCCACTTCGGCGCGGATGGACTTGGCGAGTGCTGCGCCGTCGAGGATCCTGGCGGTCATCGGTGCGGTCCGGAAAAGCTGGGGGGAGGAGGGCTCGCGCCGCCGCGGCAGCGCCGCGCGCGATGCGATGGCCGGTGCGATCGAGTCTAGCACGCGACGCCATCCGACTTGCGCACCGCAGCGGTCGTGCCTTACAATCGCGGGCTCTTCGGGGGTATAGCTCAGCTGGGAGAGCGCTTGCATGGCATGCAAGAGGTCAGCGGTTCGATCCCGCTTACCTCCACCAAAGAACAAGCTGCAAGAATTACGACGAGTCCCGTTCGTCTAGAGGCCTAGGACACGACCCTTTCACGGTTGTAACAGGGGTTCGAATCCCCTACGGGACGCCACTTGCCCAGCAAGGGTGAGTGTCGGGAAACATCCACACGCTCGATCACCTGGCAAGCGCGCCTGCCAAGTACGCCGCGACCTCTTCGTTTGAGGTCAGTCTCCTCTCGTTTCCCGACGGGTGCCGATCGTCAGCCGCGACGCAAGGGAAGCACTCGCAGTCGAGTGCGGCTGGGCTCAATCGTGATCAGCGCGCCGTCATCCAGCTCCGTGGACAGTTGCTGCAAGGCGGCGATCACCGGCTTGCCGATGACGTCCGGATCGATGTCTTCGGAGCGAATCTGTGCCACGCTGGGCTTGTCACCGTGTGTGGCCGCCAGAATCGCGCTGAAATCCAGATCGTGCGTGAGCACCACATAGCCGTTCGCCTTGGCGAAGGCCATGATCTGCGAATCTGGTGCATCGCCCGGACCGACCGTCGACCAGTGCACCGCCTCGATGGATGCACCGACCAGCAGGCCCATCCAGCGGGGCGACAGATTCATGTCGACGCGCACCCTCATTCGCTGGCCAATACGACTTCACGCTCCTCTGCTCGCCACGCAGCGTATCGCAATGCCTGCAAGATGTCCTCGCGCTCGAGGTAGGGATAATCGGCGAGTATCTCCTGGATGCTGTGACCTGCGCCGATCTGGCCGACGATCATGCCTACAGTGACCCGCATACCGCGGATGCATGCCTTGCCACCCATCACGTCGGGTTGTTGGCTGATGCGGTCGAACTGCGCCATAGGGGTCTCCACGCCGGGACACGTCGAATGGTAGTACGTTTGCATGCACCGAGCGAGCCGCGCAGAACCTGGTCTCATGAACGGTGCAGCGGAGATCCGGGGAATTGCATACGTTACCCGTTTCACGGAGGCATCCATGGAAGGAAGAAAGAACGTCGGCTGGGGTTTCCTGTTCCTCGGCCTGTTCATGACCGTGGGCTTCTTCCTCGGCTACATGCACGACATCGCGCCGCAGAAGGAGGAGTGGATCGCGCAGTACGCGAGCGGAATGCACTTCGAGAGCCGCATGGCGCATGCGCACGGCGGGCTCTTCGGCCTGATCAACGTTGCGGTCGGGCTTGCGCTGCTCGCACTGCCGATTCCTGCGTCGCGGGCACGCTGGATCTCGTGGCTCGCGCTCGCCGGGCTGCTGATGCCGATCGGCATCGTGCTGCACGCGCTCTTCGGGGTGCCGCCGGCGCTGGTCTTCCTCGGCGGCGCGGCGATGATCGTCGCCACGCTGTGGCTGGGCGCAGAGGTATTGTCGCTGCGGCTGGCCGCGCGCTCGTAACCCGCGGCTGCACCGGCACGGGATTCGTCAGCGGGTGTCGATCGGGCGCTGCGCCAGCGCGACTTTGCGCAGCGCCTGTTCGAACGCATCCGGCGGTTGTCCGCCCGCGATCAGGTAGCCGTTCTCGATGATGGTGGCGGGCACCGAGTGGATGCCCGCCTGCTGGAAGTGTCGTTCCTGTGCACGCACTTCGTCGGCGTATTGGTCGCTTTCGAGTATCCGGCGCGCTTCGCCGACGTCGAGCTTCGCATCGGTGGCAGCGCGTATCAGCACACCGTGGTCGGCGACGTTATCGTTGTCGGTGAAGTAGGCACGGAGCAGCGCCCGCTTCAACCTCAATGCCGCTTCGGCGTCCTGCAGACCGGCCCAGTGCAGCAGCCGGTGTGCGTCGAAGGTGTTCCAGACGCGGCTGCCGTGGCCGGTGTCGATGACGACCCCGAGGGCCGCGGCGCGTTCACGGATCGCCGCACGGTTGGCCGTGAGCTGCGCCTCGTCGATGCCGTACTTGTGCATCAGGCGTTCGTCGGCATTCTGATGCGCGGCCATCTCCGGCGTGAAGGGCGCGGCGATCGCGGCGTTGATCTTGCAGTCGAGCAGCACCGGCCCGTCGGGCGACTGCAGCAGCGGCGCGGCGCGGCGCAGGTCTTCGAGCGAGCGAATGGTGGCGGTGCGAAAACCGAAGGCCTCGGCCACGGGCGCGTAGTCGACGTCGGGAAAGACCGCCCGGGCGATCGGCATGTGCTCGAGTTCGAGGTAGTGCCGCTCGGCGCCGTAGGCGCAGTCGTTCATCACGACCACGATCAGCGGGATGTCCTCGCGCGCCGCGGTGTCGAGTTCGTTCCGCGTCATCGCGAAGCGCCGTCGCCGATGACGAGTACCGTGGCGTCGTCCGGACGCGCCCGGGCGAAACCCAGCGCGGTCCCGAAGCCCATGCCCACCGAGAAGAAGTCGCTCGTGTGCTTGATGTGCCCGGGGCCGGGCGTGCCCAGGTAGGGCAGGATCTGCAGGAAATTGCCCGAGTCGTAGACCAGGTTGCGCGTGGCGGGCAGCAGGCGGTCGAGTTCGAGCGCGAGCGCGCGCGGATCGACGGTGCGGACCGTGTGCTCGGGGCGGAACTCGCCGGCCATCTCGAAACCGGCCAGCTTGCGGCGTACCGCATCGGCGTGAAAGGGCTTGTCGGCCGCGGGGCGTGCGGGCAGCGCCGCGGCCAGTTGCTGCGCGACCTCGCGCGCGTCGCCGACCACCGCGAGGTCGGCCGGACCCCAGCGCCCGATGTGGCTGCGCACGAGATCGACGTGGATCACGGGTGCGGCGTGCGGCAGCGCTTCGCCGCCGCTGGTCGTGCGCTGGTTGAAGCTCGCGCCGAACACCACCACGCAGTCGGCCTGGTCGATCAGCTGCCGGGCCGCCGAGTGCGAGAACGAGCCGATGATGCCGAGGTTCCACGGGTTGCCGCGAAACATGTCCCTGGCCTCGAGCGTCGTGGCGTGGACGCCTCCGGTGTGCGCGGCCAGCGCTTCGATCGCCTCTTTCGCGCCGGCATGGTGTGCACCCAGCCCGGCGACGAAGAGCGGCCTGCGACTGTGCGAGAGCATCGATGCGGCGGCGGCGATCGCCTGCACGCGCGCCGCGGGGGCGCGCGACGGCGCCTGTGCCTGCGCCGGCGGCTCGGCAACGCCGGCCGGGTCGATCGCGGCGCGCTGCACGTCCAGCGGCAGCAGCAGTGCCGCCGCGGTGCCGCGTCGCGCCGCGTGCACTGCTTCGGCGAGCACGGCCCGGGCGGTTCGGGTTCTCGTCGAGCATCGCGCACTCGCCGAACACCAGCAGCACTTTCGAGCCGGTGCGGCCGGCGTAGACCGCGCCGTGCAGCGCATTGGCCGTGGCAGGCCCGCGCCCGATCAGCGCAATCCCCAGCTCTCCCAAAAAAATATGGCTTTATGGATTCCCATGACGATCTGCAGGCTTCGGGTGCCGGCCGCGGGCCGGCTCAGCGGCAGCTGCGCAGGCCGGCGGCCGAGACGCGCTCGCGCCGCTCCGCGACCGCCCGGTCGAGCATCTCGAGCACGCGCACCGAGTCGTCCCAGCCGAGGCAGCCGTCGGTGATGCTCTGGCCGTAGACGAGCGCCGAAGGATCGTCGCTGCCCGGGGTGAACGCCTGCCGGCCACCGAGCAGGTGGCTCTCGACCATCACGCCGATGATGCTGGCGTTGCCGCCCGCCATTTGCGCGGCGATGTCGGCGGCGACCTCGACCTGGCGCTGCGGCTGCCTGGCGCTGTTGGCGTGCGAGCAGTCGATCATCACCGCTGGTGCGCAGCCGCTTTGCTTCAGCTCGGCGCACGCGGCCGCGACGCTCGCGCTGTCGTAGTTCGGTTCGCGTCCGCCGCGCAGGATCAGGTGACAGTCGGGATTGCCCCCGGTGCGGATCATCGCGACGCGGCCGTTCTTGTGGATGCCGAGGAAATTGTGCGGATTGCGCGCGGCGACGATCGCGTCGATCGCCACGCGCACGTTGCCGTCGGTGCCGTTCTTGAAACCGATCGGCGACGAGGTGCCCGAGGCCAGTTCGCGGTGCACCTGGCTTTCGGTGGTGCGCGCGCCGATCGCGCCCCAGGCGATGAGGTCGGCCAGGTACTGGGGTGACGTGGTGTCGAGCAGTTCGCTGCCGGCGGGCACGCCGAGCCGCGCGATGTCGATCAGCAGCGAGCGCGCGATGCGCAGGCCCTCGCTGATGCGGCAGCTCTCGTCGAGATAGGGGTCGTTGATCAGCCCCTTCCAGCCCACGGTGGTGCGCGGCTTCTCGAAGTACACGCGCATCACGATCTCGAGCGTGTCGCGAAAACGCCGGCGCTCGGCGGCCAGACGTTGCGCGTAGTCGAGCGCGGCGCGCGGATCGTGGATCGAGCACGGACCGATCACTACCAGCAGACGGTCGTCGTCGCCGTGCACGATGCGCCGCACCGCGCCACGGCAGTCGGCGACCAGGCGCTCGACGCGCGTTCCCTGGATGGGGAAGAAGCGGATCAGGTCTTCGGGCGGGGGCAGGACGACGACCTGCAGCAGGCGTTCGTCGTCGGTGATCGATGTCCTGTCGGATTCGTCGGGATGCATCATGCCTTCGGGGGGTGTGCGCTACGCACCGATCCAGGCCTCGATCTGCGCCGCGCTCATCGCGCCGGCGCTGCGGCGCACTTCGCGTCCGCCATGGAACAATGCGATCGTCGGAATGCTGCGGATCGCGTAGCGCTGGCTCAACGCCGGGTTCGCGTCGGTGTCGACTTTCAGGAATTGCACGCGCCCGGCCAGCCGCTGGGCGGCCTGCTCGAACTGCGGCGCCATCATCCGGCACGGGCCGCACCAGGCGGCCCAGAAATCGACGACGACCGGGAGATCGGTGCGGCGCAGGTATTCGTCGAAGCGGGCTTCGCCGATCTCCAGCGGTTTGCCCGGGAACAGCGGGCGACCGCAGGCGCCGCAATCGGGGCGCTGGCCGGCCCGGGAGGCGGGCAGCCGGTTGGTCTTGTCGCAGTGCGGGCAGACGACGTGGATCGATTCGCTCATCGCCGGATCAGTCGCTCATGCGCAGGCCGAGCCGGCTCGCCGCGATGACTGCCTGCGTGCGGTTGCGCACGCCCAGCGCGCGCAGCACCGCGCTCACGTGAACCTTCACCGTGCCTTCGGCGAGGTCGAGCTGGCGGCAGATCAGCTTGTTGGGCAGGCCGCGCAGGATGAGGCGCAGCACGTCGCACTGCCGATCGGTGAGCCCCAGCCCGCGCGGATCGCTGCCGACGACCCTCGGGCGGATCGGCTCGTTGGCGTCGCGGCGCGGCTCGAGCGCCTCGCGCGGCACGTAGACGTGCCCCGAGGTGACCAGGCGAAGCGCATGCGTGATCACGTCGGCGTGATAGGTCTTCGGGATGTAGCCGGCCGCACCGAGGTCGAGGCAGCGCAGGATGGTTTCGCGATCGACTTCGGCCGAGAGCACCACCGTGGGCAGCTGGGGATACTGCGCACGCAGTGCCTTCAGTGCCTCGAAGCCGGCGCTGTCGGGCAGGTTGAGGTCGAGCAGCGTGAAGTCGTAGGCGCTGTTCAGCGCCAGCAGCCGCCGCGCCTCGGCGAAGCTCGCGGCGAGGTCGATGCGGCTGCCCGGGGCAACCGCGTCCATCGTCATGCGCACCGCATCGCGCATCAGCGGATGGTCGTCGATGATCAGCACGCAGACCGCCATGGCCGTTCTCCGTCGAGCGAGCGTTTCGGGACGATCGTTTTACTGGCTGCGGCGATCGCGCGTCAAGCAGCCGCCCGCATCGATCGCGCGCCGTCGGCCAAAAGGCCTATCGGGGCTTGCTCGGAGGGGCAAGGATACGCGATATTGCCGGGATTCCTCACGGCCGCAGGCATAATCCGGGTGCTCGCTCCGCAGCTTCGCCGGGCACCCTCGCCGCGCACGATCCGCGCGCACGCTCGCCGTTCGTCATGAGCCCCCACCGCTTCTGCGTGGCCCCGATGCTCGATCTCACCGATCGGCATTGCCGCCACTTTCATCGACTGCTGAGCCGCCGCGCGCGGCTGTACACCGAGATGGTCGCGACCGGCGCGCTGCTGTTCGGGCCGCGCGAGCGGCTGCTGCGATTCGACGGGACGCAGCATCCGGTGGCGCTGCAGCTCGGCGGCAGCGAGCCGCACGAACTGGCGCAGGCGGCGCGTATCGGCGAGCGCGCCGGCTACGACGAGATCAACCTGAACTGCGGCTGCCCGAGCGAGCGGGTGCAGCGCGGCGCGTTCGGCGCCTGCCTGATGGCCGAGCCGGCACTGGTGGCCGACTGCGTGCGCGCGATGCGCGATGCGGTCTCGATTCCGGTCACGGTGAAGCACCGCATCGGCCTCGACCGGGTGGAGGACTACGGCTTCGTGCGCGATTTCGTCGGCACGCTGTCGCTGGCCGGCTGCGAAGTGTTCCTCGTGCACGCGCGCAATGCCTGGCTGAAGGGCTTGAGCCCGCGGGAAAACCGCACCGTGCCGCCGCTGCGTTACGAGACGGTGGCGCGGCTGAAGCGCGACTTCCCTGCGCTGACGATCGTGCTGAACGGCGGGCTGCGCGACCACGCTGTGGCGCTCGCGCAGCTGGCGCGGGTCGATGGCGTGATGATCGGGCGCGAGGCCTGCGAGAACCCGTGGATGCTCGCGCAGGTCGACGAGCGCTATTTCGGGGAACGCGGGCCGCGGGCGGATCGCGAGGAGACGATCGAGGCGATGCGCCCCTACCTCATGCGCGAGGTGACGGCAGGCGAGCCGGTGCGTGCGGTGCTGCGGCCGATGCTCGGCCTGTTCAACGGCCTGCCCGGAGCGCGCAGCTGGCGCCGCACGCTCAGCGATCCGGCGCTGCTGGCGACCGAGGGGCCGCGTACGCTCGATCTGGCGCTGCAGGCACTGCGTGCATCGGGCGGCGCGCAGCGCGCACGTACAGCAGAATTGCAGTGAACGCGAGCACGGCGAGCGCGGTCTCGACGCTCGCCAGCAGCACGGCCGGGCCGCGCTCGGAGGTTGCGCGCACCAGGCCTTCCGCGAAATATCCGAGCACGAGCATCGACCACCACTGGTAGGTGCGCACCCGGCCGCGCTGCAGCCAGGGCAGCGCGGCGGCCAGCGGAAGCACCTTCAGCGACAATGCCGATCCGCCCGGGCGCAACGGCGCGAGCCAGAGCTCCCATGCCAGGCCGAGCACGATCAGCGCGACGAACGCGCCGGCGACGATGCGGCGCAGGGTGGAGAGCGACATGGCTGCCGATTATAGATAGCGTCGATGATGATTCCCGATTCTCGCGAGAGCACCGAAGACGCCGCGACTGCGCCTGCGCGGCCGCTGGGGCAGTCGCTGTTGCGCCTGGCGCGCGCGATGACGCGCCAGGCGCGCCAGCTTCAGCTGCCGCAGGCCGCCGGCAGCCTCGCCTTTCTCTCGCTGCTGGCGATCGTGCCGATGTTCTCGATCGTCTTCGCGGTGACCACCGCCTCGCCGGCGTTCGGCCGGCTGCGCGACGCGCTGCAGAAGTTCCTGTTGACGAACCTGTTTCCGCCTGCGATCAGCGAGACCGTCATCGGCTACCTGAACCAGTTTGCTGCGAAGGCGAACGAACTGTCGCTGATCGGGACTGCCGCGTTCCTGCTGACCGCCTTCACCGCGCTGGTGACGGTCGAGCGCACGCTCAACCGCATCTGGGGCGCGGACCGGCCGCGGCCGCTGGCCAACCGGCTGACACTCTACTGGGTGCTGCTCACGCTCGGACCGCTGCTGCTGGGCGCCTACATCGCCGGGTACGGCATGGTGGCGAGCGCGTGGCTGCGCGGTGCCGAACTGCGCGAAGTGCGCGGGGCCTGGTTCGTGGCGCTGCCCTGGATCACGACGGTCGGCGGGCTGACGCTGCTCTACCGCTTGCTGCCGAGCGCACTGGTGCGCTGGCGCGAGGGCTTCGCCGGCGCGCTGCTCGCGGCGGTGCTGTTCGAACTGTTGCGCGCGCTGCTGGGCTGGTACGTGGCGCGACTGTCCACCTACACCGTGGTCTATGGCGCCTTCTCGGCGCTGCCGGTGTTCCTGCTCTGGCTCGCGCTGTGGTGGATGGCGCTGCTCGCGGGTGCGCTGCTGGCGGCGAACCTGCGGTTCTGGGACCAGCCCGGCGAGCCGCACCTCTCGCGCAGCCCGGCCGAGCGTTTCGACGACGTCCACGGCGTGCTGCGGGCGATGTGCCGCACGCTGGGCGGCGAGCGCCACGGTGCCTTGCCGGTCAGGGGGCTCGCACCACTGCTCGACCACGATCCGGAACGCGCCGGTCAGGCGGCACTGCTGCTGGCGCAACTGGGCTACGTCACGCGCTTCGTCTCGCTCGGCGACCTGATCGGCGGAGGCGACGCGGCGGCGACCCGGCGCGGGCGGCTCGCGCCGCAGCTTGCGCGACGCTGGTCGGCTGCGCGTCCCGACGCGGAATCGATCTGGGCCGAGCGCTGGGCCTGGGCTGACGACCCGCGTACGATGACGCCGCGCGCGCTGTTCGAAGCGATCTGGCAGGAAGGGCGACCGGCGCCGGACACCGGGGCCGCGTTCCCGGCGGCCTTTCTCGACCAGCCGCTGATCGCCGACGCGCAGTGCTGAGAACGTGGCTCACGCGCCGCGTGCAGCGCGCCGGGGGGCGGTGCAGCGACGCGCCGGCGCAGGCGCGCTCAGCGGCTCGCGGCCGGCACTGCGGCGCCGAGAAAGCCGCGCAGCGCCGCGAGCAGCGCGTCGGGCCGCTCGCTCATGATCGCGTGGCCGCAGTCGGCGATCTCGACCAGTTCGGGCACCGGCAGTCCGGTGGCCGCTGCGCTGGCACGGCAGCGCTCGAGCAGCGCCCGCGCCGCGCGCACCGGAGTCATCGAATCGCGCTGGCCCAGCACGAACAGCGCCGGGCAGGCGAGAGCATCGGCAGCGGCGAACCCGCCGGCATAGGCGTTGCAGGCCTCGAAATCGGTGCTCAGCACGCCGGGGCGCTGTCGTTCCATCAGGCGGCGGTTCTGCACGAACACCGAGAAGCCGGGGGCAGGCGAGCCCGGGCGCGCGTTGATCGTGGAATGCGACCAGTAGTTGATCATGTCGAACGCACGCGGTTCGTCGTCGCGCGCCGCTGCGAGCAGCGCGTCGGACACTTTCATCGGAAACGCGGTGCCGACCAGTGCGATGCGCTCGATGCGCTGCGGCGCGCGCGCCGCCGCCTCGAGCGCGATCAGCGAACCCATGCTGTGGCCGACCAGCGCGGCGCGCGCCACGCCCGCGGCATCGAGCAGCGCGAGCAGCCAGTCGGCGAGCGCCTCGATCGACTCGAGCGCCGGCCCGGCGCTGCGGCCGTGCCCCGGCAGGTCGACCGCCAGCACCGCAAAGCCGTGGTGGGCGAAGTAACGCGACTGCAGTGCCCAGACGCTGTGGTCGTTCTGCGCGCCGTGCACGAAGACGACGACCGGGCGCGTCGCGTCGAAAGGGCGTCCGCCGGTGTAGG
Organism: Burkholderiales bacterium; assembly: GCA_003577305.1. Classification (GTDB taxonomy): domain Bacteria; phylum Pseudomonadota; class Gammaproteobacteria; order Burkholderiales; family Burkholderiaceae_E; genus Zeimonas. The sequence goes on along the minus strand of QEVL01000019.1, from coordinate 9,427 downwards.
CCCAGGCGGGAATGGTGTTGACGTCGACGAGCATGACGGGCGGCGGGTCGGTTGGTCGGGAGCGGATCGGTCGGCGCGGGATCGGGCTCTCAGGCCTTCGGCGCGCGCGCAGCTGCCTTGAAGGCCGTTTCGAGGTCGGCGACCAGGTCGTCGGGATCTTCCAGCCCGATCGACAGCCGCAGCGTGCCTTCGCCGATGCCGGCGGCCGCCAGTGCGCGTTCGTCCATCCGGAAGTGCGTGGTCGAGGCCGGATGAATGACCAGCGAGCGTGCGTCGCCGACGTTGGCCAGGTGCGAGAACAGCCGCAGTGCCTCGACGAAGCGGGCGCCGGCCGCGCGATCGCCCTTCAGCTCGAAGCCGATCACCGCCCCGCAGCCGCGCGGCATGAGCCGGCGCGCGAGCGCGTGGTCGGGGTGCTGCGGCAGCGCGGGATAGGCCACGCGTGTCACCATCGGGTGCGCGGCGAGGAAGTGCGCCACGCGCTCGGCGTTGCAGACGTGGCGTGCCATGCGCAGCGGCAGCGTCTCGATGCCCTGCAGGATCTCGAACGCGTTCACCGGGCTCAGGCAGGCGCCGAAGTCGCGCAGCCCTTCACGGCGCGCGCGCAGCAGGAACGGCGCCACGGTCGACTCCTCGCTGAAGACCATGCCGTGAAAGCCCGCGTAGGGCTCGGTGAGTTCGGGAAAGCGCCCGGAGGCGTCCCAGTCGAAACGGCCGGTGTCCACCAGCAGCCCCCCGACGACGGTGCCGTGCCCGCACAGGAACTTGGTCGCCGAATGGCAGACGAGGTCGGCGCCGAGTTCGCCCGGGCGCACGAGATACGGAGTGGTGAAAGTGGAGTCGACCAGCAGCGGCACGCGGTGGGCGTGCGCGATCTCGGCCACCACCGGAATGTCGAGCACGTCGAGCCCCGGGTTGCCGAGTGTCTCGCCGAACAGCAGGCGGGTTTCCGGACGCAGCGCTTCGCGCCAGGCATCGGGGCTGCGCGGATCGACGAAAGTGGTCTGGATGCCGAAACGGCGCAGCGTGAAGTCGAGCAGGTTGTGCGAGCCGCCGTAGAGCGCGCGCGACGCGACGATGTGCGAGCCGGCGCCGGCCAGCGTGGCGATTGCCAGGTGCAGCGCCGCCTGTCCGCTGGCGGTGGCGATCGCGCCCACGCCGGCCTCGAGCGCGGCGATGCGCTCTTCGAGCACCGCCACCGTGGGATTGCTGATGCGCGAATAGACGTGCCCGGACTGCTCCATGTCGAACAGCGAGGCAGCGTGATCCGAATCGCGGAACACGAAGGCGGTCGACAGGTAGATCGGGGTGGCGCGGGCGCCGGTTTCGCGATCGGGCACGGCACCGGCGTGAAGCGACAGCGTGTCGAATGCGTAGTAGTCGCGCTGGCTCATCGGTGCTGTCCCGGTGACGAAGGATGGCGGCCGGCCGCGGGCCTCGCGGGGGCTGGTTCGATCCTAGCACGGGCGAACGCGGCGCTGCGGGCGCGAACCGGTGCCGCCGGAGACGATTCGGCGTGCCGCCGGCGCGAAGGCCGGCGCCGGTCGTCGGTCCGCGCGTGGTCGGCGCGGGACAGCCGTGCGGGGGCGACTTGGGTTCGGGCGCATCTCAAGCGACAATGCGTGTCGACGAACCACGCCAAGACGACTGAACGAATCGTCCATGCCAAGCAGACCGGTCTATCGCGTGGCCGCGGCCGGTCTCGATCCGCGCGACGTACGGCTGATCGAGATCGTGTTCAAGCACAGCCAGTACAACCGCTTCGAGTTCGTGTTCGAGCCGGTGCTGGTGTCCGATCGCCTGGACATCCTGATCGTCGATCCGGCCAGTCCCGACGGAGTGCGGGCGCTCGACTGGCTGGGCGCGCTCGACCGGCGGGTGCCGGTGGTCCACGCTGTGGCGCGCGGGGCCACGGGCAGTGCGCGCCACGCGCTCTCGATCGATCGCCTGACGCTGCAGTTGCTGCCGATCCTGAACCGGGTGGTCGAGATGGAACTGCTCGCGCCCACGGCGCAGGCACCGGAGTTGCGCGCGGGTTTGCGCGCAGCGCCGCCGGTGGTGCCGGGGCAGGGCGGCGCGGCCGGCAGCCCGCAGACGCGCGATTTCCTGCGCGAGGCCGCGCGTCTGTCGCGCGAGGGCGACAGCGCGCGCGAGGCGGCGATGCTCGCCGCCGCACCGGCTGCGGCAGCGCCAGCCGCGCCCGCAGGGCCGGACGATTCGGCCACCGCCGCAGCGGCTGCACGCGGCGCCGCGCCGGCCCCGGCTGTACAGGGGCCGCAGGCCGCGCCCGCGCAGGGGCCGCAGGCTGCGCCCCCCGCACCGACGCCGCAGGCTGCGCCCGATGCCGCAGCCGCATCCCGGCCGGCCTCGAACCTGCTCGCGTTCCCGCTGAACGGGGAGGCATCCGCGCCGCGACTCCGCGTGCTGGTGGTCGACGACAGTCCGACGGTGCGCAAGCAGCTGTCGCTGGCGTTCGCCCGGATGCGCATCGAATGCGACGCGGTGGCCAGCGCCGCGCAGGCGCTCGAGCGGCTCGACGAGCATCACTACGACCTCGCGCTGGTCGACGTCGTGATGCCGGAGATGGACGGCTACAAGCTCACCCGGCAGATCCGGCGGCGCCATCGCGGGTTGCCGGTCATCATCCTCACCAGCCGTTCCTCGCCGTTCGACCTTGCGCGCGGCGCGCTCGCCGGTTGCAGCAGCTACCTCGTGAAGCCGGTGCCGCTGCGTCAGCTGGAAGCGGCCGTCGTGAAACACCTGCGCCGCTCGCTGGCCATCGACGACCTGGGTGGCCTGATCCGGCTGAGCCCCGATCCGCAGCAGGCGCGTGGCGCATCGCAGGGCGCAGCGGCGCCGGCCCGCGACGACGCGGCCGCCGGCCGCACTTCCCGTTCGGCGGGACAATGACCGCGGCGATGCGCGCACCGGAGCCGAAGGCGCACGAGTGCGCCCGCACCGCGCTGGTGGTCGACGACCAGGCCAGCGCGCGCGCGCGGATGACAACGATCCTCACCGATGCCGGCTGGCGCGTGAGCACCGCCGGCAGTGCTGCCGAGGCGCTCGAGAAAGCCCGCGCCGAGCGGCCGTCGATCATTTTCCTCGACATCGTGATGCCGGACATGGACGGCTACCAGACTTGCCGCAAGCTCGCGGTCGATCCGCTCACGCGCTCGATTCCGGTGGTCTTCGTCTCCACCAAGTGCCAGCGGGCCGACCAGGTCTGGGCGCGCATGCAGGGCGGCAAGGCGCTGATCGGCAAGCCCTTCAGCGATGCGCAGGTGCTCGATGCGCTGAGGTTCGCGCTTCGATGAGCTCGCCCGCCTTCGACGAGTCGGATGCCGCGCCGCCGTCGGCGACGCGCTTCGCCGCGCGGCTCGGTGGCGTGAGCGTCGCGCTGCCCGCCGGCACGCCGCTGGAGTTCGTCGCCGACGCGACGCTCTACCCGCTGCCGCTCGCCCCGATGCGCGTGGCGGGCCTGATGCAGTTGCGCGGCCAGCCGCTGGTCGTGCTCGACGCGTCGCCCCGGCCCCCGGGGGCGGTGGCGATCGATCGCCACGACGTGCTGGTGGTGGGCAGGCCGCCGCAGGCCGCCGCGCTCTTGGTTGACGGTCCGCCGCGTGCGCTTGCCGACGGCCAATGGCATCCGGTGCGCGGCACACGCCCCGATTGCGCCTTTGCCGCGGCGCTCGATGTCGCCGCGCCCGAGCCCCGCGCGTCGGCCGAGGTCGGCGAAGCCCTCTACGAAGTCGATCCCGAGCGCCTGTTCGAGGTGCTGGTGCGGAGTTGAACGCAACGATGGCCTCGCGCTCGTTCGCGCAGCAATTGCGCCGCGGCATCACCGTGCTGGCGGCGGTTCCGCTGGCAGTGGCGACGATCGCCGCCGTGCTCGCGTGGCTGATCGCGCGCGAAGTGCTGGCACCAGGCCAGGCGATCGGCATCGTCGTGGTGGTGATGGGGCTGGCCGCGCTGCTGGCACTCGGCGGCTTCGTCTACGGCCGGCGGCTGGCCCGCTCGGCAAGCGAGCCGATCGAGCGCATCCAGGCCACGCTCGAGGCGCTGGCCGACGGCGATCTCGACGCACGCGTGCGCTGGCCCGGGCGCGACGAGTTCGCGGGGCTGGCCGACGCGCTCGACCGGTTGCTCGACGATCGCGTCGCGGGCCTGAACCGCGCAATCCGGGAGAGCGAAGACCTGAACGACTCGGTCATCGCGATCATGCAGGCCGTGGGCACGATCGCCTCGACGAAGGACCTGTCGATCCGCGTGCCGGTCACCGAGAACGTCACCGGCGCGATCGCCGATGCGCTGAACCTGCTCACCGAGGAGACCGCGCGCGTGCTGAGCAACGTGGCTGCGCTCTCGGGCGACGTGGCGCAGGCCACGTTCGCGGTGCGCGGCCAGTCGGATCTCGCGATCCAGGCGGCGGCGCGCGAGCAGCGCGAAGTCGGGCTGGCGGCGGCCGAACTGGCGCGCGCCGCGCAGGCGCTCGTCGCCGTCGCCGATCGCGCGCGCCAGGTGAACGAGTCGGCGGTGCGCGCCGGCGTCGAAACCGGCGAGGCGGTGCGCGTGGTCGGCGCCACGCTGCAGGGCATTGCGCAGTCGCGCGAGCTGATCCGCGAGACCGGCAAGCGCATCAAGCAGCTGGGCGAGCGCTCGCAGGAGATCGGCCAGGTGGTCGGCATCATCCAGGCGATTGCGCAGCGCACCGGCATTCTCGCGCTCAATGCCTCGATGCAGGCGGCGAGCGCCGGAGAGGCGGGGCGCAGCTTCGCGGTGGTCGCCGACGAGGTGAAGCGGCTCTCGGAGTCGGCGCGCGAGTCGGCGACGCGGATCTCGCGGCTGGTCAACGCGATCCAGACAGGCACGCACGAGACGGTGCGCGCGATGAACGAGGCGATTGCGCAGGTCGTGCAGATCAGCCGGATGGCCGACGATGCCGGACAGGCGATGCGGCGCACGCGACAGGAGACCGAATCGCTGGTCGAGAATGTGCGCGAGATCGCGGCCACTTCCGAGGAACAGGCGCGGGTCAGCTCGGCGCTGCAGGCGCGCGCCGACGTGATCCGCGAGGCGAGCGCGGAGACCGCCCGGCAGTTGCGGGCGCAGTCGATCGAGACGCGCCGCCTGGTCGAATACGCGCGCTCGCTCGTCGAGGAAGTCAGCGTCTTCAGAACCTCCAGGCCGTGAGTGCCGGAGCGAAGCGGTGAGCCCGACTCCGAACCCGACCCCGCATCCGGACGATCCGGCCCGGCGCGCGGCCGCGCAGGGCGACGCCCGGCTCGATGCGCTGGATGCGGCGGCGGTCGGCCTTCTCGAGCCGCTGATTCACGCGACCGACGCCGAAGTGGTCGGACACGCGCCGCAGGAGGCTGCCGGCGCAGCAGCGGCCGTCGCAAGCTGGCGCACCGGGCTTGCCGACGCGCTCGGGCGGCTCGCCCGCGCCGCACTGGAACTCGAACTGGTCGGGCTCGGTCACGCGGTGGGGCTGCTGCGTGCGCACCTGCTCGGCCCGGTGCGTCCCGAGGACGGCGCGCTGGAACTCGCATCGGCCGAGGGCTGGGTGTCGGACGCAATCGCTTTCTGCAGCGGGCAACTGCCTGCGTCGGAAGCCGGCAGCCTGATCGAGCGGCTGCGCGACTGGCCGGGAATGGCCGCGCGCGTGAGCGCCGATCTGCTCGGGCCGATCTCCGCGCGGCTGCGCCAGGACGCCGAGCGGATCGCGGCCGCGACGCTGGCAGCGATGCAGCCCGCCGCGCTGGAGGTCGGTGCGGACGAACTGGAGATGCTCGCCGAGGCGGCCGGGCAACTCGACGAGGAGTTCGCCGCAGCGCTCGCCGAAGCTGATCCCGCCACGCCGGCCGGGCAGCACGAGGCCCAACTCGCCGATGCGCTGGAGGCCGCCGCCGATGCGGTGGAGCGTTTCGCGAACGCGGTGGGCTTCATCGGCCTGGAGCCGGTTGCCGCGGTGCTCGAAGGGCTCGGCGCCAACCTGCTGACGCTCGCGCGCGAACCCCCGCGGTTCGCCGCACGGCATCGCGAGCTGCTCGCGCAGCTCGGGCCTGCCTGGGCACGCTTGTTCGGCGCGCCCTCGCCGCAGGCGACCGCCGGCGCGCTTGCCCTGCTCGAAGACCCGGCCTGGCCGCGGCCGGCAGCGCCGGAGGCGATCGCCGCGGCCCGGCACCGTTTCGACACGCTCGCCACGGTCGGCACACGGCGCGTCGCTGCCGCCGAAGAGGCGGTCGACGAGAGCGAACTGTCGCTCGAGATCCCGTTCGACGCCGACCGCGGCGTGGTCGAGAACCTGCTGCGCGAACTGCCGGCGCTGTCGGCGGAGCTCTCCGCGTGCATCGAGCGCGTCGGCGCGGGTTCGGCCGAGGCGATCGCATCGGCGCAGCGCATCGCGCACACGCTGAAGGGGTCCGCGAACACCGTGGGCGTGCGCGGCATCGCGTTGCTCACGCACCAGCTCGAAGACCTGCTGCAGCTGTTGGCGCCGGCCGACGCTGCGCTTTCGCCCGAGCTGGCCGGGGTCCTGGCCGACGCCGCCGATTGCGTTGCCGAGATGAGCGAGTCGGTGGCCGGGCTCGGAGCGCCGCCGCGACAGCCGCTCGAGGTGCTGCGGTCGGTGCGCGACTGGACCAACCGCCTGCTGCAGCAACCCGACGCCTGGCGGGCGCCCGTCCCGCCGGTGATCGGGGCCGAGCAGGCCGCGCCGATCGTCGAACCGGTCGTCGAACCGGCCGCCGAACCCGTCGAGCCGGTCGTCGAACCGGTCATCGAGCCGGCTGCCGAACCCGCCGAGCCGGTTTCACCGCCGCCCGAGCCGGGGGCGGGCGCCGACGAATGGCTGAGGGTGCCGGCCTCGCTGATCGAACGCCTGCTGGCCAGCGCCAACGAGGCGGCGATCCTGCTGTCGCAGGCGCAGGAGCAGGCGCTCGAGGTCGACCGGATGCGCGCCACGTTGCGGATGGGCACCGACCAGCTGCAGGATCTCGCCGGAGAACTGGAACGACTGGTCGACGTGCGCGGCACCGCGCTGGGCGAGCGCCGCGCGCGCGAGAGTGCGCACTTCGACGCGCTCGAACTCGACGAATACGACGACCTGCACATGGTGTCGCGCCGCATCGCCGAGTCGGGCGCGGACGGGCGGCTGATCGAACAGACGCTCGGAGGCACGGTGGCGGCGCTGCGCGACTCGCTGTCGCAGCTCGAGCGCGTGCAGGTCGAACTGCGCGAGGCGGCGCTGCAGACGCGCACGGTGCGCGTGGACATGGTGCTGCCGCGCTGGCGGCGCACCGTGCGGCAGGCGGTGCGCGCGAGCGGCCACGAGGCGAGCCTTCAGGTCGAGGGCGAATCCACCGAGATCGACACACAGTTGCTGCAGGCGCTGGTCGAACCGGTGGCGCACCTGCTGCGCAACGCGATCGATCACGGCATCGAGTCGCCGCTGCAGCGGCAGGCGTTGGGCAAGCCGCCCGCCGGCAGCATCGTGCTCGGCTTCGCCCGCGAGGGCGCCGACCTGGTGATCGATTGCAGCGACGACGGCCGCGGGCTCGATCTGCACGCGGTGCGCGATCGCGCGGTCGCGCTCGGCCTGCTCGACGCGGGGGAGCGCTGCGACGACGCGACGCTGGCGCGCTTCGTTCTGCTGCCCGGCTTCTCCACGCGCGCACGTGCAACGCAGCTCTCGGGCCGCGGCATCGGCCTGGACGTCGTGAACCAGGCAGTGCGCGAACAGCGCGGCACGGTCGACATCTCGTCGACGCCGGGCGAGGGCATGCGCGTGCGCCTGCGCGTGCCGGTGCGCATGGCCGCGTTGCCGGTCATCGTGGTGCGCTCGGACTCGCACGTGCTGGCGCTGGCGGTGCGCGAGGTCGAGCAGGTGCTGAGTCCCGAGCGCTTCGTCGACGACGCGGACGGGACGCGGCGCTTCATGGGCACCTCGGGCCCGATGCGACTGGTGCGGCTCGAAGATGCACTCGGGCTGCCCGAGGATGCGTTCGCGCCACCGCCCGGCGCGCAGCCCGCAGCGCCCGCGGTGCTGCAGGTGCGCCTGCCCGGCGGCGAGCGGGTCGCGGTGCTGGTCGCCGAACCCGGGCAGACGCGCAACGTCGTGGTGCGCCCGCTGGCCGCGTTCCTGCCGCCGATTCCCGGGATCGAAGGGGCCGCGGTGCTGGGCGACGGCGCCGTCGCACCGGTGGTCGATCTGCCCGTGCTGCTGGCTGCGCGCGAAGGCGCACGTGCGGCGCCGGCGCTCGAGGCGGCACGGCGCGCACTGCCGGTGTGCCTGGTCGTCGACGATTCGGTGAGCGTGCGCCGCACGATGGAGAACTTCGTTCGCGACCTGGGCTTCCAGGCCGACAGCGCCGCCGACGGCATCGAGGCGCTCGAATGCGTGGCGCGCCGCGTGCCCGCGCTGGTGCTGGCTGACCTCGAAATGCCGCGGATGAACGGCGTGGAACTGGTGCGCGCGCTGCGCGAGAAGCCGGCGACCCGCTCGGTTCCGGTCGTCATGATCACCTCGCGCTCCTCCGAGAAGCACCGGCAGCTCGCACTCGATGCGGGTGTCGACGTCTTCCTCACGAAGCCGTACACCGAAGACGCGCTCGCGAGCCACATCGCGCGCCTGCTCGAGCGGCGCTGAAGCCCGCCCGGGGCGCTCTTGTCCCGGGGCGCCGCGTTGCGATAGCATCGATCGGGGCATCCTGGCCGACGGGGGCAGCAACGGATGCACTGGAGGAGACATGCAGGTCAGCGAAGTGCTTCGGGTGAAGGGCAGCACGCTGTTCACGGTGAACCCGGAAACGATGCTGTCCGACTGCGTGATCACGATGGCCGATCACGACGTCGGCTCGCTCGTCGTCATGGATCGCGGACGACTCGCCGGCATGCTCACGTTCCGCGAGATCGTGCGCGTGCTCGCACGCCGCCAGCTCGAGCACCGCGCGGGTCCCACGCCACCGGTCGCCGAGATCGTGGTGCGCGACGTGATGAACGCCGACCCGTTCGTCGTCTCCCCCGAGATGGACGTGAACGAGCTGCGCCGGGTGATGCTCGAGACGCGCCAGCGCTACCTGCCGGTGATGGACGGCACGGTGCTGCTCGGCGTGATTTCGTTTCACGACGTGGCCAAGGCGGTGCTCGAGGAGCAGAGCTTCGAGAACCGGATGCTGAAGGCGTACATCCGCGACTGGCCGGTCGAGGGGTGATCGCGATTGCGTTGGGTTGCGTGCGGCGCCCGAGCGGTGGGCCGTAGGCGCCCTTGGGGGCCGTGCGCCCGGTGTCGGACGCGGACGCGCTGTCCTACGGAAACGCTTGGTCGCTTGCGCGGAGCCCGCACCGTCGGCCCCAACTCGGTCGCTTCGCTCCCTCAGACAGGGGCCGACTCGCGCTGCGCGCGTGCGGTCTCCGCTTCGCTCCCGCG
>QEVL01000018.1 GCA_003577305.1 Burkholderiales bacterium | reverse complement strand
CGCCGCCGATGACGAGCAGCGAGCGCGGCAGCTCCTGGAGGTCCAGCGCCGTCGTGCTCGTGAGGTACGGTACGGTCTCGATCCCCGGGATCGCAGGGACCGCCGGTCGCGCACCGGTTGCGATGATGATCTTCGCAGCGGGAATGCTCGTGCCGTCCACCTCGACACCGCCTTCGACGAGGCGTGCCAAACCTTCGCGATAGGTGATCCCGTTGTAGGCCGACAGCAGATCGATGTACCTGGCCTGGCGCAGTGCGGAAACGAGCTCGTCCTTCTGCTGAACGGTTCTGCGCCAGTCGGTCAGTTTGGCCTTGGCCGTGATGCCGGCGAAGCGCGCTGTCACGCGAGCGTTGTGAAGCGTCTCGGCGGCGCGGATCAGGGTCTTCGACGGTACGCAGCCGATATTGACGCAAGTGCCGCCGATGGTGCCGCTGCCGATGAGCACGACCTGTGCGCCCTGATCGGCGGCCGTGATCGAGGCTGAGAAGCCGGCCGAGCCGGCGCCGATCACGGCGAGATCGCAGGTGCGTGGTGCGTCGTTCATCTCAACTACCCTGCAACCTCTCGTGGGCAGGGAAGCCGGCACTGCTGCTCGCGGCCGCGATCGCACCGGGGTTCGTCTTCGCGTCGTCGAACGTCACTGTTGCGGTCTTCGACTCGAAGGAGACAGTCACGTTCGCGACGCCTGCACGAGGCGCAGGTCATGTTGTCGACGCCGAAGGTCACGATACGTTCCGCGGCAAACGCGGCGGGAGTCGTCATCATCGAGACGATCAGGGCAATGGTGCTCGAGCGCTTCTTCATGGGAGTTCCTTCGACATCAAACGGGCAGCAACAGCGGGGCGACGTAATCGAACGCGAAGGCGGCTGCAACGAGCACCGTCGCGATCCAGAGTGCGGTCCGGACGAGGCGGCTGGGGACGAGCGTTGCGCAGGCGGCACCGTTGGCGCAGGCTCTCCGCGGCTTCCAGTAGACGAGGTAGAAGCCGTATCCGAGGACGCCAGTGGTTGCAGCGACGAACAATGGTTTATACGGCGCGAGCGCCGTCAGATTGCCGACCCAGGCGCCACCGACGCCGAGGCTGAACAGGACGAGCGGCACGACGCAGCACGACGAGGCCGCGAGCGCGCCGAGTATGCCGCCGAGGGCGACCAGGCGCTGCCGACCGCTCTCGTCACGCGCCGAGGTCATCACGTTCCCTGCGGTCGACAAGATTTCTGCCGTTCCCTGTCGCGATGCATCCATGTCGGACCTTGCCTTCCTTGCTGAAACCCTTATTGCACGGTACTTTGAAGTCTGTAGCGATTACAGAGTCAAGCGGGAAGTTCGCAATGTCCGACGGTTCCGATATGAAGGGCCTTCAGCGGGCCGAGCTCGCCCGGCGAACAGGCTGCAATCTCGAAACTGTGCGCTATTACGAGAAGGTCGGGCTGCTGCCCGCGCCGCCGCGCACGACCGCCGGCTATCGTCGCTACGACGCCAATCATGAGCGGCGGCTTCGCTTCGTCCTGCGGGCGCGCGAGCTGGGCTTCTGCCTCGACGAGGTCCGCGCGCTCTTGCGTCTCGTCGATGAGAGTGACCAGCCCTGTGCCGAGGCGCGGGATCTCGCCGCGGCTCATCTCGCCGAGGTGCGTGCGAAGATCGCCGACCTGAAGCGCATGGAGCGAGTGCTGAAGGACGTCGTCGTCCGATGTGCGGACGGCACGCGGCCGGAATGCCCGCTGATCGAGACGCTGTTCGAGGGGAAGGCCGCCTGATGGTCCAGCGGAGAGCCAAGAGTGCCGGTATACCGGTTTGATCGCGTTGCATCACCGCGATCCCAGTAGAACAGCACCTGATCCCGGGCCTTACTTCAGCCCCTCCACGTTCGCACGCTTGAGCAGCAGCGCATTGGCCGCGACGATCAGCGAGCTGCCGGACATCGCAAGCGCCGCCATCTCCGGGCTGATCGTCAGCGGGTAGAAGACGCCCGCGGCGAAGGGAAAGGCGATGACGTTGTAACCCACCGCCCACCACAGGTTCTGGTGCATCTTGCGCAGGGTGACGCGCGACAGGCCCACGGCGGCGACCACGTCGAACGGATCGCTTCTCATCAGCACCACGTCGGCGCTCTCCATCGCCACATCGGTACCCGCGCCGATCGCGAATCCGACGTCGGCCTGCGTGAGCGCCGGCGCATCGTTGATGCCATCGCCGACCATGCCGACTTTCTTTCCCTGCGCCTGGAGCGCTTTCACTTGGTCGGCCTTCTGACCGGGTAGGACTTCGGCGAGCACCATGGTGACGCCCAGCTCGCGTCCGATTCGCTCAGCCGTGGCACGGTTGTCGCCGGTCAGCATGGCGACGTCGACGCCGCGTTTCTTCAGCGCCGCGACCGCCGCTGCGGAAGTGGGTCGAACCGCATCCGCAATCGCGATCAGCCCCCACAGCTTGCCGCCCCGCGCCACGTGCACCACCGTGCGTCCCCCGCCGGCCATCCGCTCCGCCGTGGCCTCCATCCCGGCCAGATCGACGCGCTCCGCGTCCATCAACCGGCGGTTACCGACCAGCGCCGGCTCGCCTTCGGAACGTGCGCGAGCGCCCATTCCGTCGATGTTGGTGAATCCCTCCGCGGGCAGGGCCTGCATTCCTTTGGACCTCTCGAGGATCGCGTGGGCGAGCGGGTGCTCCGAGTGCTGCTCCATGCCGGCTGCGAGAGTAAGCACATCGGCTTCGCTTCGTCCTGGCGCGGCCGCCACTTCCACCACTTCGGGCTTGCCGAGTGTCAACGTCCCGGTCTTGTCGAAGATCACGACGTCCAGATGCGTTGCGTTCTCGAGCGCCGCGGCGTTCTTGATCAGGATGCCGTTCTGCGCGCCGCGGCCGGTGCCGATCATGATCGCCATCGGGGTCGCAAGCCCGAGCGCGTCGGGGCAGGCGATGACGAACACGGTGATCGTGAGCGTTACCGCAAACAGCAGCGTCTGCCCGATCAGCCAGAACCAGACCGCGAACGTGGCAAGGCCGATCACGATGGCGATGAGCACCAGCCATTGCGAGGCCCGATCGGCGAGAAGCTGCGCCGGCGCCTTCGAGTTCTGCGCCTCCTGCACCAGCTTCACGATCTGAGCGAGCGCCGTGTCGGCACCCACCTTCGTCGCGCGAAAGCGAAACGCCCCGCTCTTGTTGATGGTGGCCGCGGCAACGTTGGCGCCGACCACCTTCTTCACCGGCATCGATTCACCGGTGAGCATCGACTCGTCGACCTGCGTTTCTCCCTCGGTTACCACTCCGTCGACGGGAATCCGGTCGCCAGGACGCACGATCACGATGTCCCCTGCCAGCACATTGGCCGTCGGCACCTGCAGTTCCTTGCCGTCGCGCAGCACGTTCGCCATCGGAGGCGCAAGATCCAGCAGCGCGCGGATCGCGTCGTTCGCGCCTGCCCGAGCCCTCATCTCCAGCCAGTGGCCGAGCAGGATGAACACGAGCAGCACCGACACTGCTTCGTAGAACTGCACGCCTTCGAACAGGAAGGTCGCCGCTACGCTGAAGAGATAGCCGGTGCCGACCGACAGCACGACGAGCACGGCCATGTTGAGGACGCCGTTGCGCAAGGCACGCCAGGCGGCGACGAAGAAAGGCAACGACGGCCAGAGGACGGCGCCGCTCGCGAGCACGAACAGCCAGTGGTCGAGCTCCAGGCCGAACGGCACCGGCGGCGTGGGCAGCGGCAAACCCATCGGCGCCCAGAGGAACAAGAGCGCGCTGAAGAACAGGCAGACGAGGAAGCGGTTGCGCATGTCGCGCACCATTCCCGCCATGTCCATCCCGGCGCCGTGGCCCATGTCGTGCGCCATCTCGTCCATGGCGCCGGGTTGGGCGGCGTGCTTCGCATGAGCGGCGTGCATGTCCGGCTCGGCCACTCGGCAGACGTGATCGGGCTGCACCTCGCCGCGGCAGTGATAGCCGCACTCGCGCACGGCCTCGCGCAACTGCGGCTCGGAGATCATCGCAGCGTCGTAGTGCACCGTCACGCTTCCCGAGGCGGGATTGGCATGGGCGTGATACACGCCGGGCAGTGCACCGACGCGTTTTTCCACGCCGAGGTGATCGAGCTTCTCGAACAGCCCTCTCACCTCGACATTCACGCTCTTCATTTCGCTCTTCAATTGGTATCCGTTCTGATGTCGACCCCGTCAAATGCTCGGTGAGTGCCCTGCTGTCAGCGCTAGTGAGCTCCATCCATGTGCCCGTCCTGCGCGACCAACCCCGGCGTAAAGCGCGCCTGCTCCGGAGCAGTGCCCGGCAAGGTGATCGAAACTACGACTTTCATGCCCGGGGCGTGAACGTAGCGTGCGAGGCCTTTCATGCGGTTGTCGCCGTCGGGCGCAAGCGGTGCGGTACTGCGCGTCTTGCCGGCGAGGATCGTCGCGGTTCCCGTTGCGCCCTTGGTCGAGACCGGCGTGCCCGCGTGATCGGTGACATACACGACGACCGGGCTGTCGGCTGAAGCGACAGCATTCTTCTGAGTGACGAGTTCGTAGTGCAGCGGCCCCGCCATGCGCAACTGACCGCCATTGGGGGCCTTCTGCGTGTCCAGGTACGCGTCGTCATGCGCGAAAGCAGAAGGCGCCGAGAAGGCGACCGCTACCGTGAGCGCGGCGCCCAGCCAGAAAGGTTTCATATGCACTCCTTCATTGAACGAATCAGTAGTTTTCGGTGCTGCGTGTCTCGAGAAGCCTTTGCAGCGGCTTTTCACCCCATCGCCAGAACATCATCGGCGTGAGCACGGTGTCGAGCAGCGTCGAGCTGACGAGCCCGCCGAAGATGACCACGGCCACGGGGTGAAGCACTTCCTTGCCCGGGGCGTCGGCCGAGAGCAGCAGCGGCACCAGGGCGAATGCCGCCACCAGTGCCGTCATCAGCACCGGCGTCAGTCGTTCGAGCGACCCACGCACGATCATCGCCTGGCCGAAACGCTCGCCTTCGAACGCGCAAAGGTTGATGTAGTGCGAGATCTTCAAAATGCCGTTGCGCGTGGCGATGCCGGTCAGCGTGATGAACCCGACCAGCGCGGCGATCGACAAGGGCTGGCCGGAAATCCACAAGGCGATCACGCTACCCACCAGTGCCAGCGGGATGTTGCCCATGATGATGAGAGTCAGGGCCGTCGAACGGTACCGGCTGTACAACACCAGAAAGATCATCGACAGCGACACGAGCGCCAGCAGCGCGATCAGGCGCGACGCCTGCTCCTGCGCCTGGAACTGTCCCTCCAGCGCCGTGAAGTAGCCATCTGGCATCGGCCTGGCAGCCAGTTCGGAGCGGATCGAACGGATGATGCCCGCCATGTCGCCGCCGTCGGTGTTCGCCGACACGACGATGCGTCGTCGCGCGTTCTCGCGGCTCACCTGGTTCGGGCCGTCGCTGTCCTCTACGTCGGCCAGTTTGGAAAGCGGAACATGGCCATCGGGCGTTTCGATCAGCAGGTTGGAAAGAGCGTGCATTCCGCGTCCGCTCTCCGGCAATCGAGCCACGAGGTCGAAGCGGCGGTTGCCCTCGATGATCTGCGTGATACGTTCGCCGCCGACCATCTGCTCCAGGCCGCGCAGCAGCGCGCCGGGCGCGACGCCGTATCGCGCCGCTTCGTCGTAGTCGATACGGATCTTCGTCTGCGGAATCCGGACCTGCTTTTCGATCTGAAGGTCGGTAACGCCCGGAACTTGCGCAAGCCGTCCACGTAAGTCCTCGGCCAATCCGCGCAGCGTGTCGAGATCGTCGCCGTACACCTTCAAGGCGATCTGCGCGCGAACGCCCGATAGCAGGTGATCGAGTCGGTGCGAAATGGGCTGCCCGACATTGCTCACGACGGGCAAGCTGACCAGGCGACTGCGGATGTCGTTGATCACCGCTTCCCGACCTCGTTCGGACGTCTCGAGGTCGACATCCATTTCGGTGGAGTGCACCCCCTCGGCATGCTCGTCGAGCTCCGCACGGCCGGTTCGGCGGCCGACCTGCGTCACTTCCGGCACCTTCATGACCAGTTGTTCGGCCAGCGCCCCGATCCGGTTCGATTCGCCCAGCGACGTGCCCGGCTCGAGCAGCAGGCTCACCGTGAGCGTTCCTTCGTTGAACGGCGGCAGGAACGAGCGCGGAAACAGCGGAATGGCGGCGCCCGCGACGAGGACGACAACCAATGCGGCACCCAGCAGGCTTCGGCTGTGTCCGAACGACCAGTTCAGCAGCTTCGCGTCCCACCGTTTGAGCACCTTCACCAGTGGGCTGTCGCCGTGCCCGAGCTGCTTCATCCCCGGCAAGAGGTAGTACGCCATCACGGGTGTCAGCGTGACCGAGACGATCATGCTCGCGAGAATCGATACGATGTAGGCGACACCCAGCGGCGTGAACAACCGGCCCTCGATCCCGGGCAGGACGAACAGCGGCACGAACACGAGCACGATGATGATCGTCGCGTAGACGATCGCGGAACGCACCTCGAGTGTCGCCTTGGCGATCACCTCGGCGACCGGGCGAGGATGCTCCAGTGCCCGGTTCAGCCGCAGCCGGCGCAGCACGTTCTCCACGCCGACCACGGCATCGTCGACCAGTTCGCCGATCGCGATCGCCAGACCGCCCAGCGTCATCGTGTTGATCGACAGTCCGAAGTAGCGGAAGACGAGCGCGGTCGCGAGCAGCGAGACGGGAATCGCCGTGAGCGAAATCAGTGTCGTGCGTACGTTCAGGAGGAAGAGGAAAAGGATCACCGCGACCAGAATCGCCCCGTCACGCAGCGCCTCCTCGACGTTGCCGACCGACCGCTCGATGAAGTCGGCCTGCCGGAACAGGAACTGCGGCGCATCGACTCCAGCGGGACGAGCCTTCGCCAGATCAGCCATGGCGCGTTCGACTTCCCGCGTGAGCGTCACGCTGTCGGCGGATGGCTGCTTCTGCACCGAGAGGATCACGGCCGGCTTGCCGTTGTAGCCGGCATCGCCGCGCTTGATCGCCGGGGCGATGCTGACCGTCGCCACCTGGTTGAGCAGAACGCGCTGGCCGTTCGTCACCGAAACGACGATGTTCTGGAGATCCTCGATACGCGAGGTACGCCCGATCTGGCGGATCAGGTACTCGCGCCCCTGCGCCTCGAGGAATCCGCCACTGGTATTGGCGCCGAAATCCTTCAACGCGGCATCGACCCGCTCGCGTGGCACACCGAGCGCCTGCAACTGGTCCGGTCGGAGCTCGACGCGGTACTGACGCACCTCGCCGCCGATGGCAATGACCTGCGCGATACCCGGGATGGTGAGCAGACGCGGCCGCACGACCCAGTCGGCGTATTCGCGCACCTGCATCGGGCTGACCTTATCGGGGTCTGCCGGCAGAGCGATCAACAGGATCTCGCCCATGATCGAGGAGATCGGCCCCAGCTGCGGAACGACATCCGGCGGCAACTGTTCGCGAACCAGGTTCAGGCGTTCGGTGATCTGCTGTCGATTCCGGTAGATGTCCGAACCCCACTCAAACTCGACATAGACGATCGACAGCCCGATGCCGGAGACCGAGCGCACGCGGGTGACGCCCGGCATGCCGTTCATGCTCGACTCGATGGGGAACGTGACGAGCTGCTCGACCTCTTCGGGCGCCATGCCGCCCGCCTCGGTCATCAGCGTGACGGTCGGCTTGTTCAGGTCGGGGAACACGTCGACCGGCATCTGGCGCAGCGTGATCGCGCCGTAGACGACGAGCAGCAGCGAGACCGCCAGAACGATCAGCCGCTGCTTCAGACTGGTGTTGACGAGGAATTCGAACACGTCAGCGCACCTGTGCGAGCAGGCTGGCGCCCGAAACGACGACCCGGTCGCCGGTGGCAACCCCGGAGGTCACGGCGACGGTTTGCGCGTCCAGCTGCTCGGACTCGACTCGCCGGGGAGTGAACTGCTCGGGACCGGAATGGACCCAGACGATGACCTCGCCCGCCCGGTTGCGCACCAGCGCCTCCTGCGGGATCGCGATCCCCGTTACGGTGGCGTCGGTGCGGGCGATTACCTGCAGCGGCTGTCCGATCGCCAACGGGATCTCGGCGGATCGAGCCCGGAAAAGCAACGGCAGCGCCTGCCCGCGCAACTGCCGGCCGGCGCCGACGAATTGCAGCGCGATCGTTCTTCCGGCTAGCGTTGCACTGCCTTCTTCGACGCCATCGACGAGCACCGGGTCGTAAGCGAGTGCCTCGACCGCCAGGTGCGCCGGATCGACGATCTCGAAGAGGACTTCTCGTGACTCCACGATCTGTCCCGCCACCGCAGCGGTCGCGCTCACCACACCCGATACCGGCGCTCGCAGCGGCTCGCGCGCGTGCAACCCGGTGGCCACGGCGGCCCGGCGCGCCTGCAGCGATTTCAGTTCGACCCGGGCGGCTTCGATGTCCTTGCGCGGAATCGTGCCATCGAGCTGCTCGTACCGTGCGACCTGGCTTCTCGCGATCTCGAGCTGCGCATCGAGCGTGGCAACTTCCGCCTGCTGGCCGCTACGTTCGATGTTGCCGATCGTCGGCTGCACCCACGCCAGCACTTCGCCTTTCTTCACACGTTGCCCGAGCACGGGCAGGCCCTTTGCACCCGCTTCGATGCGTCCGGCCTGGCTCGTCTGGACACGTCCGCCGGCGTTCGGATCGGCGACGACCTTTCCGCTGAGTTGCACGGTAACGGCGAGCGCTTCCGACTTCATCAGGCGTGTGCGCAGGCCGAGCCGATACTGGACCGGTTTGGGCACGAAGAGACTTCCATCGGCTTCGCGTCGTGCCGCGACACCGTCGTCCATACCCACGGCAGCGCTCGTGGTCTTGTCCGCGACAGCGGAAGTCGCGGCTGGCTGCCCGTGGTCTTCATCGCCGTGAGCTGCGACAGACGTAGCTGCGAGAGCAATTGCCCCAGCGAAAAACGCGGCGAGATAGGGCGAGGTCATGGCTTGGCTCCATCGATTCCGGGTTTCCGGGTTCTGCGGCGCACGGCAACCAACCCCACCCCGGCAAAGAGCAGCGCGCCGGAGGCGCCCCACAGGGCGGCGTGGTCCCATGAAATCGGGCGAGTCGAGGACGGCATCGCCGCCACAGTCTGATCAGGCACCTCGAGTGTGACGCTCATCAGGTCCGCCGCGTCCTCGGTCTCGACCGCGATCGTCATCGGATATTTCCCCGACCGCGTGAAGTGCTCCGTCTCGATTCCGTACACGCCGGGCTCCACCGGTTGGGCATTGGTTCTCAATGCGCCGCTTTCCACTTCGATCCGGGCGCCCGTCACCGGCTCGTTCGTTTCGGCACGATCCAGATAGAGGGTCAACCCGCCGTGGCGTGCGGCTACGAGCACGCCGAACGTCTCGGTAACACTCGCCGCACGCGGAGCGGCTTCCGCGGCAGCAGCCGTCGGCTCGGGCGCGCCGTGGTCCTCGCCTTCGTGAGCCCAGGCGGGCAGCGCCAGCGCGATCGAGATCAGGAATGGGGCAATCCGTTTCATGGCAGCACTCCAAGGGCTTGATACAGCTGCGAGCGGGCCGCGTCGCTCGCCACGAGCTGGCGGGCGACGAGGGCCTCTGCCTCCAGCGCGGTGGCTCGCACGCGCAGCAGCGTGGTCAGATCGCTTTCACCGAGCGCGAACGAACGCTCGATCAATTGCAGGTTTTCCGCCGTGAGTTCGCGCCGGCGCTGAGCGGTTGCGAGCTGCCGTTCCGCAGCTTCGAGCGCCGCACGCGCACGCTCGACTTCGATGGCGAGCCTGGCATCGGTCAACGCCAGTGCAGCGTCGGCCCTCGAAGCGTCGGCCAGTGCGGCGGCGGTCTGCTGTCGCACTTGCGCACCGGAGGAAAAGGGGATCGTCACCTTCAAGCCGATTGCATTGGAGAACGGCTCTGCGCCGTCGCCGCGGTCGCGCTCCATGCGCACCGCCAATTTCGGCGCCTCTCGATCGGACCTGGTGGCGACCAGCAGCGCCGCGCGGGCCAGGTCCGCGGCCGTGGCCGCCGCGTGGCGTTCGGGATGATTCAGCAACGACGCTGCTCCCGGCGCCCGGTTTTCAGCGGTGAGCACGCTCGGCGGTTCAATGCCGGTCAATGTCCGGTATTTCGCTTCGGCACCCAGCACGGCGGTCTGCGCGTCGACCGCTTCGGCCTCGGCCGCCAAGCGCTCGTTGCGCGCAAGATTTGCATCCGTGCGTGCCAGCTCGCCTGCCTCGAAGCGGCGCAGTACATCCGACTCCAACGTGCGTGCCGTAGTGACTCGACGCAACGCGAGATCGCGCGCGTTGCGCGCCGCCGCCAGTGCCCACCAGGTCGCACGCACATCACGCGCGACCAGCAGCCGTAGCGCAGCCTCTTGCGCGTTGACGTCCGCGACGGCGCTGCGGGCATGCGCCTGCCGGGCTGCTTGCTGACCCGGTAGCCATAACGGCACCCCGACCTCGATTTCCCACTTCTCTGCACCCCGGTTTCGGTTCAACCGATCGCTCAGCGCCGACAACGAAACGGCCGCCGGACCGGGAGTCATTCCGGCGGCGACCTCGGCGCGCGCGCGCGCCTCGGCATCGCGCGCCTCCAGGCTGGACGCGAGCGGATATCGCGCCCATGCCCGCTCGAACGCGTCGGAAAGCCCCTGAGCACGAACAGCTGTAATGCCGAGGGCAAGAGAAGCGGTGATCGCAAGGTTCAGGCAGGCGCGTCGGGCTCTTTTCATGGGCGCCATGGTGCGATCCCGATTTCGACAGGGCCCTGACTCGCCGATTACATCTTTGTAATTGTCGGCTGCGCGCAACTTGCCGCATGCACAATCGGCGCATGTGCATGCAGGAACGCATGCAAACCGACTGGAACAGAGACTGTCGATGAAGATCCTGATCGTCGAGGATGAGCGCAAGACGGGCGATTACCTGAGTCAGGGCTTGATCGAAGCCGGATTCGTGACGGATCTGGCTCGAACGGGAACCGATGGCGTGCATCACGCGCTGCACGCCGACTACGATCTGCTGGTGCTCGATGTAATGCTTCCCGCGGTCGACGGGTGGGAAGTCCTGCGCCGTGTGCGGGCGGCTGGCAAGACGATGCCGGTGCTGTTTCTGACCGCGCGCGACCAGGTCGATGACCGGGTCAAGGGACTCGAGCTCGGAGCCGACGACTACCTGGTCAAGCCGTTCGCATTCTCCGAACTGCTCGCCCGCGTGCGCACGCTATTGCGCAGGGGCACCACACGCGAGCCGGAGCGCTTGCACGTCGCTGATCTCGAGCTCGACTTGCTTCGCCGCAGAGCAACCCGTGCGGGCAGACGCATCGACCTCACGGCCAAGGAGTTCGCGCTGCTCGAGCTGTTGCTGCGCCGTCAGGGCGAGGTGCTGCCGCGCTCGCTGATCGCCTCGCAGGTGTGGGACATGAACTTCGACAGCGACACCAACGTGATCGAAGTCGCGGTGCGCCGGCTGCGCGCGAAGATCGACGATGACTTCGAGCCGAAGCTGATCTACACCGTGCGCGGAATGGGGTATGTGCTCGAACCACCGGAAGCGGCATGAAGCGGCCTCGCGAGTTCCCCGAGGCCGCGTCGCGGCGATGACCGGGAGGTTACGCGCCTGTAATCCGCTCGCCATCTTCGCGACGGGTAGCGCGCCGCAGAATGTTGCGTTCAGACGCGGGCGACGCTCCGCGGCTGCGACGCGTCGTTCCCGCCTTTGGATGGAGCTCGCCCAAATGAAGAGACATTCCTTTCCACCTGTTGGATCGGCGCTTGCGTTGCCGATCGCTTCGCGTCGCCGTTTCGTACAAGGCCTTGCTGCGAGTGGCGTCCTCCTCGGGTCCGCAGCTTCTCTTGCGGACCGGGCATGGTCGCAAAACGGCAATGCAGCCACGGGATCCGCACCCGTGCTACGAGGGACCGAGTTCGAGCTCGTCATTGCCGAATCGCCGGTGAACTTCACCGGCACTGCGCGCGTCGCCACCACGATCAATGGTTCGATTCCGGCGCCGACGTTGTATTGGCGCGAGGGCGACACCATCACGATTCGTGTCACGAACCGACTCACGCAAGCAACCTCGATCCACTGGCACGGAATCCTGCTGCCTTTTCGAATGGACGGAGTGCCCGGTATCAGCTTTCCAGGCATCGCGCCCGGTGAGACCTTCATGTATCGGTTCCGCGTTCAGCAAGGCGGCACCTACTGGTACCACTCGCACTCCGGGATGCAGGAGCAGACCGGCATGTACGGCGCGATCGTCATCGAGCCGGCGGATGGCGAACGGATCCGCGCGAACCGTGACTACGTCGTGCAGCTGTCGGACTGGACCGACGAGGATCCGATGCGCGTGCTCGCGAAACTCAAGGTCCAGAGCGACGTCTACAACTTCAACCAGCCCACGGTCGTCGATTTCCTTCGCGACGTATCCCACGAGGGGATGCGTGCAGCCCTGGACAAGCGGCAGATGTGGAACGAGATGCGGATGAATCCGACCGATCTGGCCGATCTGTCCACCTACGCGCTCACCTACCTGATCAACGGCATTACGCCCGCGGGCAACTGGACCGCCTTGTTCCGACCCGGCGAACGCGTGCGCCTGCGCTTCATCAACGGCGCGGCGAACACGTTCTACGACGTGCGCATTCCGGGACTGAAACTGACCGTCGTCCAGGCCGATGGAGTCGATGTCGAGCCGGTCACCGTCGACGAGTTTCGCTTCGGACCCGGTGAAACCTACGATGTTCTCGTCGAGCCCTCGCAGGACGCTCATACGATCTTCGCGCAGGCGATGGATCGAACCGGCTATGCGCGCGGAACGCTCGCATCCCGCCCGGGGCTCGTTGCACCGGTGCCTGCGCTCGATCCGGTGCAGTGGCTGACGATGGCCGACATGATGGGCGGCATGGACCACGACTCGGGCATGGCCGCGGACACGCAGCACGGCAACCATGGCGCCTCGATGGACCAGGGCGCAGCGATGCACCGAGGCAACGCGATGAGCCACGGCGCACACGGAACCGATTCGCGAGCGCCGGCCTCGGCCGCGGTGCACCACGCGAGCACCGAGTACGGTGCGAGCACCGACATGCGCGTCGATATGCCGCGGACGAACCTCGACGACCCGGGTGTCGGGCTGCGCGACACCGGCCGGCGCGTCCTGACGCTGGCCGACCTACACACGATCGGCGGGCCGATCGATCCGAGGGGACCGGAACGCGAGGTCGAGCTGCACCTCACCGGGAACATGGAGCGCTACACCTGGTCGTTCGACGGACTGGAGTTCGGCCGATCCACGCCGGTTCGCTTCCGCTACGGCGAGCGGCTACGCGTCATCCTGCACAACGACACGATGATGACGCACCCGATGCACATGCACGGGATGTGGAGCGAACTCGAGTCGCCGGACGGCCGTTTTCAGGTGCGCCGGCACACCATCCCGGTTCAGTCCGCACAACGAATCAGCTTCCTCGTGACCGCTGACGCCCTCGGTCGCTGGGCCTGGCATTGCCATCTGTCGTTTCACATGGACATGGGAATGTTCCGCGAAGTCGTCGTGGCCTGAGTCGAGATCGGAAACAGAACAATGACGAACAAAACCACTCTGCTCGCCGCAACGGCGACCGTGCTGGTCCTGTCCGGGAGCGTGTTCGCGCAGGGCGCTCCCGCTGGGGCAGCCGATCATGGAACGCACCATGGCGCCGCAACGACCCCGTCGGAGCGCGCGTCGCCTCCGTCGGAGGCCGCGCCGACGGCTTCCGATCCTCCCTCGGTCGCGCCTGCGCCCGCGACCGGAGAACAGCCGGCAATAAACCATGGCGAGATGCAGATGCAGGGCGGCTCCCCGCCGCCGGACGCACGCGATCCGCACGCCTACTCCGATGGTTTCGTGCGCGGCTCAGGGAAGTACTCGCTGGAGCCCGGCTTGCGCCTGCGATTGGGCGACGAGCACCGTTACAGCGCGCTGCTGGTGAACCGGCTCGAGCGCAGCTATGGCGAGGACGACAACGCCACAGCCGTTGACGCGCAGGCCTGGTTCGGCACGAGCTACGACCGGCTGGTCGTGAAGGCCGAGGGCGAGCGATCGCGCGGCGAACTGGAGCACGCGCGCACGGAACTGCTTTGGGGCCACGCACTCGCAGCCTATTGGGATGCGCAGCTCGGCATTCGCTACGACAGCGGCGAAGGACCGAACCGCGAGTGGCTCGCCGTAGGTATTCAGGGCCTTGCGCCGTACTGGTTCGAACTCGACGCGGCCGCCTATCTGGGAGCCGGCGGACGAACCGCACTGCGCTTCGAAGCCGAGTACGAACTGCTGATCACGCAACGCCTGATCCTGCAGCCTCGCATCGAGCTCAACGCATACGGAAAGAGCGACCCGGATCGCGGGATCGGCAGCGGCCTTTCGGATGTCGCTGCCGGGCTGCGGCTGCGCTACGAGATCACGCGCCAGTTCGCGCCGTACATCGGCGTCGAATGGGTGAGCAGGTACGGCGAGACGAAAGATCTCTTGCGTGAGGCCGGCGGACGGGGCAGCGACACGCGTCTGGTCGCCGGGGTTCGCTTCTGGTTCTGAATGGCGACCACATTTCGATTCCCTACTCCAGACACAGGACGATGACAAATAGAAGTCTTCTCTTCTCCCTCGTTGCTGCGGCGGCGCCTGCAATGGTCATGTCCGCTGCCGCGTTCGCGGCCGGGCAGCATTCCGGAGGTCACGGGCAACACCTGCAACCTGGGCAGCCGATGCAGCACATGCAGCATGGACAGCACGAGGGGCAGCAGTCGGAGCGCGGGCAGCACGATCGCCAGGGCCAGCAGTCGCAGCAGCGCGGGCAGCGCGCTCTGGGGCAACACCAGCACTCCGAACACCGAATGCACGCCGGCGATGCGGCGCAGGATCACCCGCATGCTGCGGTGAACGGGCAGCCCGGGGATCCCGCGAAAGTCAACCGGGTCATCGACATGACAATGAACGACACAATGCGTTTCACGCCCGACCGGATCACCGTGAAAGCGGGCGAGACCGTACGCTTCTTCCTGAAGAACACCGGCAAGGTCCCGCACGAGTTCGTGATCGGCTCGATGGACGAGCTTCGCGAGCATGCCGAAATGATGCGCCGCATGCCCGAGATGAAGCACGAGGAGCCAAACTCGATCACGCTGGCGCCCCGTCAGATCGGCGCCGTGGTCTGGCAGTTCGAGCGGCCGGGAACGGTCGACTTCGCCTGCCTCGTACCCGGGCACTTCGAGGCGGGAATGGTCGGCAAAGTGCAGGTGGAGTGAGCGTAATTCGGAAAGATCGTACAGCGAAAGGGAGCGACTACATGGCCGATGCTCGGAAGCCGCACGAACCAGCCGCCCCGCATGGCGCGCCGGGTGGCCACGGCAGCCCCTCTGGCGCACGCATCGGTCACGATCACGGCGAACACGCGCACCACGCCGCACACGGTCATGCCCACGGGCCGACGACGCGCGCCGCGCACACGCAACACGCCGAACCCGGCACTGCACTCCCCGCTGCGACTACCGCCGGCGAGACGATCTACACCTGCCCGATGCATCCCGAGATCCGGCGCAATGCCCCCGGCAACTGCCCGATCTGCGGAATGGCGCTCGAACCGCTCCTTCCCGGTCTCGAGGACGAGGAGAACCCGGAGCTGCGCGATTTCTCGCGCCGGTTCTGGTGGACGCTTCCGCTCACCGTGATCGTGACAACGCTGGCGATGTTCGGACACCGTTTCGGATGGATGTCGCCGGCGACGCAGTCGTGGGTCGAGCTCGTGCTGTCGATCCCGATCGTTCTCTGGGCCGGATGGCCGTTCTTCGTGCGCTGCGTGCAGTCGATTCGCAATGCGAGCCCGAACATGTGGACGCTGATCGGAATCGGCGTGGGCGCAGCGTTCCTCTACAGCGTCGCTGCGACGATCGCGCCGCAATGGTTTCCCGACTCGTTCATGGCGCACGGTCGCGTAGGGGTGTACTTCGAAGCGGCCGCGGTGATCGTCTCGCTCACATTGCTCGGGCAGATGCTCGAACTGAAGGCGCGCGGCCAGACCTCCGCTGCGCTGAAGTCGCTGCTCGGTCTTGCACCGAAAACGGCTCGTCGGCTCAACAACGACGGCACCGAAGCCGACATCCCGCTCAACCATGTGCACGTCGGCGACCGGTTGCGCATCCGGCCCGGCGAGAAGGTGCCGGTCGATGGCGTCGTCCTCGAGGGCGAGAGCTCGATCGACGAGTCGATGCTCACCGGCGAGCCGATTCCAGTGGGGAAGCGTCCCGGTGACAAGGTCGTCGGCGCGACCATAAACACGAGCGGCGCCCTGGTGATGCAGGCCGAACGCATCGGATCCGAAACGATGCTCTCGCAGATCGTCGCGATGGTCGCGCAGGCACAGCGCTCGCGCGCGCCGATGCAGCGCCTGGCCGACGTCGTCGCCGGCTGGTTCGTGCTCGCCGTGCTGACGATCGCGGTCCTCACGTTCCTGGTCTGGGGCTTCTTCGGTCCGCAGCCGAGCTGGGTGTTCGCGACGCTCAATGCGCTCGCCGTGCTGATCATCGCCTGCCCCTGCGCGCTGGGGCTGGCGACGCCGATGTCGATCATGGTCGCCACCGGCAAGGCCGCGACGCAGGGAATCCTCTTTCGCGATGCCGCGGCGATCGAGTCCTTCCGCACGATCGACACCATCGTGGTCGACAAGACCGGCACGCTCACCGAAGGCAAGCCTGCGTTCGATCGCGCCGTTGCCGCTACAGGCTGGGACGACACGGAAGTGCTGCGGATTGCAGCAAGCCTCGACCAGGGGTCCGAGCATCCGCTGGCGCATGCGATCGTCGACGAGGCGAGGCGCCGCGGGCTTGCCCTCGTCGCCGCCGAGGGCTTCGAGTCGGCGAGCGGGATCGGCGTGCGCGGAACGGTCGAAGGCCGCCGGATCGCGCTCGGCAACACCGCTCTGATGGACGACGAGGGCGTGCAATACGGTGCACTGACCGGCGAAGCCGAGAAGCTGCGCGCGCAGGGCGCGAGCGTCATGTATCTGGCGGTGGACGGGCAGGCGGTGGGACTGCTCGCCGTCTCCGATCCGATCAAGCAGACGACGCCGGAGGCCATGCGAGCCCTGAAGCACGCGGGTCTGCGGATCGTAATGGCGACCGGCGACGGCTGGACCACCGCACGCGCGGTCGGCGAGAAGCTGGGCATCGACGAGGTGATCGGCGAAGTGAAGCCGGCCGACAAGGTCGCGCTCGTCGAGCGGCTGCAGGCCGAAGGACGCCGCGTGGCGATGGCGGGCGACGGGATCAACGATGCACCCGCACTCGCGCGAGCCGACATCGGCATCGCAATGGGCACCGGAACCGACGTCGCGATGAATGCGGGACACGTTACCCTGGTCAAGGGCGACCTTCGCGCGATCGCGCGTGCGCGCCGAATCTCCACGCAGACGGTGCGCAACATGCGGGAGAACCTCGGCTTCGCGCTGATCTACAACGCGCTCGGCGTTCCGATCGCCGCCGGCGTTCTCTACCCGGCGTTCGGCTTGCTGCTCTCGCCGTTGATCGCGGCATTGGCGATGAGCCTGAGCTCGGTCTCCGTGGTATCGAACGCGTTGCGCCTGAGGAACGCTCGCACTTGAGGAACGGAATGACGCGTTGGATCTGGATTTCGCTCGCCGCACTCGCGATCGCGGCGAGCGTGGCGCTGGGATGGCAACAGATCGCGCTTTCGCCGCGGGGGAAGTGGATCGAGACGAACGATGCTGCCGTTCTTGGGCAGGGCCGTACGCTGTACGACCGGTACTGCGCGAGTTGCCACGGCGCGAATCTCGAAGGCCAGCCCGACTGGATGAAGCGCCTGCCTTCGGGGCGCATGCCGGCGCCGCCGCACGACGCGACCGGTCATACCTGGCACCATCCGTCGGATGTGCTGTTCGGGATCGTGAAGGACGGTGTCGAAAAATACGCGCCCGCGGGCTACGAGAGCGATATGCCGGCGTTCGGTGGCACGCTTTCCGACCCCGAGATCCGTGCCGTGCTCGCGTACATTCGTTCGACGTGGCCCGCGGACGTGCAGCGGCGCCACGAAGAGCGCGAGCGGGCAGCGCGCGGACGCTGAAGCTCAGTACCCGACCGTGAAACGCCGTCGCGAATGTGCCGGCTTCTCGAGTTCGTCGATCATCGCCACCGCGTAGTCCTCCAGCGAGATGCGACTCTCGCCGTTCGCGTCTACCAGTAGTCGGTCGTCGCCGAGTCGGAACTGACCGGTCCGCTTGTCTGGTTCGAGCATCGCCGAGGGACTGAGCATGGTCCAGTCGAGCGTGCGCTCCTGCCTCAGCAACTCCAGCGCTTGCCGCGCGCCCTCGGCGGTCGCCTTCCACGCCTCCGGGAACTGCGGCGTGTCGATCACCAGCACGCCTGGCGCCGCTTCGAGGCTGCCCGCACCGCCCACCATCAGCAGGCGTGGCACACCGGAGTTCTTCACCGCGGCGATGATCGAGCGGAAGCCGCGCAGGTAGTAGCCGAGAACGTCGGCTTGCGCCTGCCCGCTGAACGCGCTCAGGACAGCGCCGTGACCTCGCAGCAAGCCGGCCAGCGCTGCCTCGTCGAGCACGTCGGCCTTGACCACGCTGAGATTGTCCTGCGCTTTGAGCTTGACGGGCTGGGAAACGAGGGCCGTGACCTTGTGACCGCGCGCCAGGGCCTCGTTTCGCAGCGCCGAACCGACATAACCGCTTGCGCCGATCAATGCAATGTTCACGATCCGCCTCTCCTATGCTCTCGAGCGCGTCGAACGGCAGTGCGGCTTCGTCGACAGAGTAGCTGCACCGTGGTTCGAAGCGCGCAATGATCCCGCTGCGCGGACGCCCTCGGTCTGGTGAGGCGAATACTATGCTCCGCGCCTGTTTCCGATTCAACGGGCGCGGCAGATCGGGTCTCGACTGCGCTGACGAAGTTCGGGCGCTCCATGCGCTCAGGCGGCGGGCACGGTGAACGCGAAGCGGAACGTCCCTTCCATGCTGGACGCCGAGATCGATCCGCCGTGGGCCTCGACGATCGATTTCGCGATTGCGAGGCCGAGGCCCGCTCCCTCGCCCTCCTTCCGGCGCGAGGCATCGACCCGATAGAAGCGGTCGAACAGCCGGGGCAGGTGTTCGGGCGCGATCGGCAGCCCGGGGTTCTCGACGCTCAACTCGGTCTGCCCGGCACGACCTGCGCCGACCGTCACGCGAATCTCCCCGTCGCGGGGGGTGTGCCGGATCGCGTTCGATAACAGGTTGCTCACCGCGCGCCGCAGCATGTCGCGGTCGGCGCGTGCGCGTCCCTCGCCGGTGAGTACGAGCCGCACGCCGCGCTCCTCGGCCAGCGCCTCGTAGAACGCAAACAGGCGCTCGACCTCAGAAGCCAGATCGACGCTCTCGGTTCGCGTGGTAATCAATCCGTTGTCGGCTTTGGCCAGGAACAGCATGTCGGAGGTCATCTGCGAGAGCCGTTCGTACTCCTCAAGGTTCGAGTACAGGATCTCGCGGTATTCGTCGGCGGTGCGCGCACGGGCGAGTGCAACCTGCGTCTGCGTCATCAGGTTGCTGACCGGCGTGCGCAGCTCGTGTGCGAGATCCGACGAGAAGTCCGACAGGCGCCGGAACGAATCCTCGAGCCGCGCCAGCATGTCGTTGAAGGCCGCGGCGAGCGGAGCGAGCTCCGATGGCATCGATTCAGGCGGCAAGCGCTCGCCGAGCCGATCGGCGGAGACGCGCTGCATCAGATTCAGCGCCTTGCGCGCGGGCGCGAGGCCCCGACGCGCCGAGAACCAGCCCAGCAGCGCGGACAGCGCGATGCCAACCGCGACACTCACCCACAGGCTGTTGCGGAAGTCGGTCATGAACTGGCGATGGAAATCGATGTCGAGTGCGACGACGATCCCCGCCGGCTGCGCGCCCTCGATTCCGGTGTCCGCGGTCATCGAGATGAAGCGAAACAGTCGGCCTTCGTGCTCTCGCATACTCGCTTCGGCGGCCTGCGGTGCATCGGCCGACGGAACCGACCACGCTGGCCCGTTTGCGAGCCCGAAGCCTTCGGACCTGTAGAGCCTCCTGCCATCAGGCGCGACGACAGCAACGAACAGGTCGTGGTGCCCGACGAGCGCTTCGGCCAATTTGTCGTGCACTGCGACGAGCTCGCTTTCGGTGCGCACCTTCGAGAGCACGTTGCGCACGAGCTCCAGTTTTCCTTCGAGCACGGCCTGGTCCTGCTCCATCAGGTGTGCGTCGACCAGCCGCCCGACGAAGTAGCCTCCGAAGAGGAGAACCGCGGTCGAAGCGATCGAGAAATACAGCGTGAGCAGGAACGTGATCGATCGCCGTTTTCGCATCAGGTTTGCTCCGGCGCCTCGATCACGTAGCCCGTGCCACGCACAGTGTGGATCAGCTTCGGCTCGAAGTCGTCGTCGACCTTCGCACGCAGGCGGCGTACCGCCACCTCGATCACGTTCGTGTCGCTGTCGAAGTTCATGTCCCAGACCTGCGAGGCGATGAGCGAGCGCGGCAGGACTTCGCCCTGACGGCGCAGCAGCAGCTCGAGCAGCGCGAATTCCTTCGCGGTGAGATCGATACGCTTGCCCGCTCGAACCACTCTGCGCCGCAGCAGGTCGAGCTCGAGATCGGCGACCTGCAATCGCTGTTGCTCGCGCCCGAGCCCGCGTCGCAGCAGCGTCCGCACGCGCGCAAGCAATTCTGAAAATGCGAAGGGCTTGACGAGGTAATCGTCAGCGCCGAGTTCCAGGCCTTTGACGCGATCGTCCACCTGGTCGCGGGCGGTGAGAAACAGTACGGGCATTGACCGGCCCTGCGCGCGGATGCGCCTGAGCACCTCCCAGCCGTCCATTCCGGGCAGCATCACGTCGAGCACAACGAGGTCGTAGTCGTTTTGCGTCGCCAGATGCGCACCGTCGATGCCGTCGCGGGCCAAGTCCGCTACGAATCCGGCTTCACTGAGTCCCTGCCGCAGATAGTCGCCCGTCTTTCGTTCGTCCTCGACGATGAGGATCTTCACCATTTCCTCCCTCAGGTCCGATTCCCCGATTGCAGCCAATTGTGCAGCCTGCTGCACGGGTTCGGCGCGTGATTACGAAGATGTAATACTGCGGTCAGGCCGTTGTCGGCTGCCCGTGGCCAACATCGCGCCATGCGATTTCCACGAATGGCGGCAACGAACCTGGAGCTGACGCTCTCGCTGGTGGCTTGGTCCCCGGGCGCTCGCGCGCAGTCGCTTGCCGGCGCGATCGAGCAGGCTTGGTTGCGTAACCTGCTCGCTTCGACCCTTGAAGTGCGCCAAGACGAAGCGCTCGCTAGCATCGACCTGCCCGACTGTCTCACGCCCGGTGAGCTCGCGGCGAGTCTTTCGGCGCAGGCGGACCGCTTCCATTGCGACGAGGGCGCGCAGAAACGGGAAATGGAGCTGGGCGTTCCGCTATGGGTTGCCGGGGCAGCGGGCGGCACGTCACGCCGAAGCGCGAAGTCTGTAGGAACAGGTGCATGCGCAACGCTCGCTGTCGCTTCTGATGCTTGCGGGCGAAGTGTGCATGCGATGGTGGGCGCTGGCTGTCGCGCGAACCGCCCGCGACCTCGCGCGCGACGAGCGCCTCGCGGCCGAGGCCGGGCTGTGCAGGCACAGGCGCTTGTGCAGGCGCAGGAAGTGAGCCTTCGAGCGATCACCGGAGTCGAAGTGCCGCCGGTCCTCGAGGGTGAAGCCGTCACCTTGCAGTCCATCGCACTTGTTCTTCCAGCTCGTGAGCCGTTGCTAACGGCGGGGCTGGATGCTGGTGACCGGCAACCGCCCGGTGACCGAGTGGGGGACGTGTTCGAGGATGCCGACATCGCTACCGCGATCCCGATCGACTGCTGCATCACAGCCACGTCGTCACGATCCGCGGCGCCAGCTACCGGCTGCGCACGAACGGCGCGCTGGCCTGGTTCAACAGGCCAGCGCGCTAACGACATCGACGATCAACTGATCATCAACCGCGGGGCAGCACTCGATGTCGTCGGGGCGTCAGTTCTGGATGTCGCTTGACACTTAGATTGCTCCGCTATTTCGTCGCTGTCGCAGAAGAGCTGCATCTCGCCCGTGCGGCCGACCGCCTCGGCATCGAGCAATCTCCCGTATCGCGGGCAATGCGCGACCTCGAACGTCTGCTGGGCGTCTCATTGTTCGACCGCAGTGCCCGGCAGACGCGGCTGACTTGGGCCGGCCAAGTGCTGCTGGGCGAAGCTCGGCGCGTGTTGGCAACCGTGGACCAAGCGGTTCAAGCTACCAAGGCTGCAGCGCAGGGCTACCAGAGCTATTTGCGCATCGCCATCTGCGACAGCCTTGCCCAGCCACGCATCGCCTCATTACTGGCGCGCAGCCGCGAGGAAGAACCTGAATTGGGGATTCGGGTCTTTGAGCTGCCGTTCTCGCGGCAGCTCAAGGGCCTGCACGACGACCTGCTGGATGTCGGCTTCGCCCTGTCGGATGCGGTCAACGGAGGGCTGAGCGCCGAGCCTGCCTGGAGCGATCCGCTATCGGTGATCGTGCCGACACGCCATCCGCTGCTCGCGTATGCACAGGTCAAGTTGGAAGACGCCTTGAAGTTTCCGCTGGTGCTGTGTCACCCGGATGCGGCGTCAGGCTGCCATGACCAGATTCAGGCACTGCTCGACGGCGCAGCCATAACGCCCAAGGTGGCCGACCACGTGACGAGCCTTGGCGTGATGCTCACGCTGGTGGGAGCCGGTTATGGTATCGGCTTTGCCATCGGCGCACAGGTGCAGACTTGGCAGCGGCCCGACATTGCGATACGCCCGCTGGCGGGCATCACGCCCACGCTGACGACCTACCTGCTGCGCCGGCAGAGCGAGCCCTCGGAACCGACGAAGCGGTTCGTGCAGCGAGCCCGGGAGTTGTTCCAACCGCAAGGTGATGCGCACGCTCCTTGATCTGCATCGGTCCAGGTACATTGGCTGTTGGCAGCCGTCTCCGGCTCTGGGTGGACTTATCTGGTCCGTCACGTTGACCGACTTGGATTTTTGAGTCCAGAATAGAGGCCTTCTTGGGGAGCTGACCCCAAGAAATTCTTTGTTGATCAACCGGTTGGGTTGTGGGTGCTGTTCCCTTCGCCCGCTCCAGCGCCTCCTCAGCTCCGCGCCAGCCCGGCCGCCAGGCCGAATCCCGCGTTGTAGAAAGCGTGCATCGCGATCGCGGGCCAGACGCTGCCGAAGCGCTCGCGCAGGTGCCCGAACACCAGCGAAGGCGCGGCCACCGCCAGCGCCCAGCCAGGCGGCTGGGCGATCAGGTGCATCGCCGCGAATCCGATCGTCGTGAGCAGGTTGGCCAGCGTCAACGGGCCGAGCCGGCGCCCGCCGGTGAGCCTGAGCAACTGCCCCTGCAGCACGCCGCGGAACACCAGCTCCTCGATCGCAGGCTGGATCACGATCAGCGAGAGCCAGCCGATCCAGTGGGCGGGCGCCGCGATCCGCTCGCCGAACGCGATCCCCAGCACCACCCACACCGGCAGTGCCGCGAGTGCGGCGACCGCGAGGTGCGCGTCCGCAGGCCAGCCGAGCATCGGCGGGCGCGGTCGCCCGAGCCCGCATTCCTGTGCGAGGGTGGGGTGTTCGCGCCGCAGTGTCGGGTCGGGCATGGAACGGATGATCGCACTCGTGGCGTGCAGACGGAAAAAAGGGCGCTCGCCGTTTCCGGCTCGCGCCCTGTGGCCGGCGGGATCCGCGGATCCCGCCGGAGCAGAGGCTTCGCTCGGCCGCGGCGCGCGCTCATCCACCGCAGTTCCGGCCGATCCTCCGACCGGCGGGGGGCGAGCGTAGTTGCCGCGCGACAGCGCGCCACGACCAGGATCGCCGGCGCCGGGTTTCGCGTCCCGAATGCGCGAGCGTCGCCTTCGGGTTCGGTGGGGATCGGCCGGCTGCGTTACAGTGCAAGTGGAGGAGCCGAGCGTGAACGTCGCCTACATCACCCATCCGAGCTTCATGCGCCACGAGATGGGCTCGCATCACCCGGAATGCCCGGAGCGGCTGACAGCGATTTCCGATCGGCTGCTCCTGCGCGGGGTTCTCGACCTGATGGACACGCTCGAGGCGCCCGAGGCCACTTTCGAGCAACTCGACCGGGCGCACGACATGCGCCTGTACTACGAGTTGAAGGCGGCCGCGCCGTCCGAGGGCTACGTGAGCGTCGATCCCGATACCGCGATGAATCCGCACACCTGGACCGCGGCGCTGCACGCCGCGGGCGCACTGGTACTGGCCACCGAAGTCGTGGCGCGCGGCGACTACCGGCGCGCTTTCTGCGCGGTGCGACCGCCGGGCCACCATGCCACCAGCGACCGGGCGATGGGCTTCTGCTTCTTCAACAACGTGGCGGTCGGCATCCGCCACGCCACCGCGGCGCTGGGCATGGAGCGCGTGGCGCTGATCGATTTCGACGTGCACCACGGCAACGGCAGCGAGGAGATCCTGGCCGGCGACGAGCAGGTGCTGATGGTCTCGACGTTCCAGACGCAGCTCTATCCGTTCAACGGTGAAGAGGCGCGCGGCGCCAACATGTGCAACGTCGGGCTGCCCCCCTACAGCGACGGCGCGGCGCTGCGCGCGGCGGTGACCGAACGCTGGCTGCCGGCGCTGCGCGAGTTCCGGCCGCAGATGCTGTTCGTGTCCGCCGGCTTCGACGCGCACCGCGAGGACGACATGAGCCACCTCGGCTGGCGCGACGAAGACTACGCGTGGGTGAGTCGCGAGATCGTCCGTTTCGCCGACGAGATGTGCGAGGGCCGGATCGTCTCCGCGCTCGAAGGTGGCTACCACGTGCCCTCGCTGGCGCGCGCCGTCGAACTGCACCTGCGGGCCTTGCTCGACCTCGACTGACGCGCGGGCCCGGCGATGCAGCACCTGCACGAGCTGGCCGCACTCTTCGACCCCGCCACCGTGGTGCTGCTGGTCGAGCCGGGCGAGCTGCCCGGCTGGATCGGCGAACTGGCGCGACAGCTGGACGAGGCGAAAGTGCAGGCGCGGCGCGTGGTGCTCGGCGAGGCCCCGGCCGGCGCGGGCTCCGGCGG
Source organism: Burkholderiales bacterium (assembly GCA_003577305.1). GTDB lineage: Bacteria > Pseudomonadota > Gammaproteobacteria > Burkholderiales > Burkholderiaceae_E > Zeimonas. The sequence goes on along the minus strand of QEVL01000018.1, from coordinate 56,764 downwards.
CATTCGCAGTGCCGGGGGTGCAGAGGGCGTCAAGAGTGCAGAGGGCGCCGAAGACGTGCCGCCGTGCTGCGACCTCGCGCTGATCGCGGTCGGCGCCGAGCGCGAGGAGCAGGCGCTGCGAACGGCCGCCGCATTGCGCGTGCGCTGCGCGGTGCTGCTGTCGCCGCACGCGACGCCCGAACGCTCGCGCGAGCTCGCAGCGATCGCCCGCAAGGCGCGCATCCGGCTGCTCGGGCCGGCGACCATGGGGTTCGTGCGGCCGCCGCGCCGACTGAACGCCGGTCGCATGGGCGCGATGCCGCCCGCGGGCAACGTTGCGCTTGTGTCGCAGTCGGGGGTGCTCAACGCTGCCGTGCTCGACTGGGCGGGAGACAGCGCGATCGGCTTCTCGCTGGCCGTTTCGCTCGGCGCCGAGGTCGACGTCGATGTCGCGCAGGTGCTCGACTTCCTCGCGAGCGACCCGGCGACCCGCGCGGTGGTCGTCTATCTCGAGGCGGTGCGCGATTCGCGCAGCTTCATGAGCGCGTTGCGCGCGCTGGCCACGGTGAAGCCGGTGGTCGTGCTCAAGGGAGGGCGCGACCACGCCGCCCGGCCCGGCGCGCGCACGCATTCAGGCGCGATCGTGGCCGGTGACGCCGTCTACACCGCGGCGCTGCGCCGCGCGGGCGTCGTGCAGGTGCGCCTGTTCACGCAACTGTTCACCGCGGTGCGCTATCTCGCGTCGCGCAACTGGCCGATCGGCAAGCGGCTCGCGGTGATCTCCAACGGCAACGGCCCGGCGGTGCTGGCGGCCGACCAGGCCTTCTTCCAGGGCATACGCCTGGCGCCGTTCACGCCGCCGACCGCCCGCCGGCTCGGCGATGCGCTGCCGGGCGTGGAGATCGTGAACCCGCTGAACCTGGGCATGGCAGCCGGCGCCGACGCGTACGCGGCGGCGATCGAATCGATCGCCTACGACCCCGAGTGCGACGCGATGCTGGCGATGATGACTCCGTACGCCGGCGTGCCGGCCGAGGCGATCACCGATCGCGTCGCGACGATTGCGCGCACGCTGGTCAAGCCGCTGTTCGCCTGCTGGCTGGGCGACAGCTCCGCACGCGCGTTGCGCGCTCGCCTGGACGCGGCCGGCGTGCCGGTGTTTCGCACCCCGGAGGCGGCGGTAGACGCGTTCTCGACCGTCGTCACCTACTACCAGAACCAGCTGCTCTCGCAGCAGGTGCCCACCTCGTTGTCGGCGATGACTCCGCCCGACCTCGACGCGGCGCGCCGCGTGATCGACGAGGCGCTGGCCGCCGGACGCGAGTCGCTGACCGAGCTGGAGTCGAAGGCGTTGCTCGAGGCCTTCCGCGTGCCGGTGAACCGCACCGTACTGGCGCGCGACGCGGAGGAGGCGGCGACGCTTGCCGCGCAGATCGGTTTTCCGGTGGCGATGAAGATCAGCTCGGCCGACGTGGCGCACAAGAGCGACGTCGGCGGCGTGGTGCTGAACGTGCGCAATGCCGGGGAAGCGAGGAGCCAGTACGTCGCGATCATCGATGCAGTGCGCGCGGCGCGGCCCGACGCGCGGCTCGACGGCGTGACGCTGCAGGCGATGAAGTCGGGGCGCCACGGGCGCGAGCTCTACGTGGGCGTGTTCCGCGACCGGCTCTTCGGTCCGGTGATCGCTTTCGGCACCGGCGGCACGCGGGTGGAGGTGGTGCGCGACACCACGCTCGAGTTGCCGCCGCTGAACGGTTTTCTCGCGCGCAGCATGATCGCGCGCACCCGTGTCGCGCAGACGCTGGGCGAATTCCGCGGCGCGCCGCCGATCGACGTCGAGGCGCTGGTGCGGTTGCTGGTGCGCGTGTCCGAAATGGTGTGCGAACTGCCGCAGATCGCCGAGATGGACATCAACCCGATCATCGCCGAGGGCGGCGATGTGGTGGCGGTCGACGGCCGGGTCGTGATCGATCGCGAGACGCCGCGCACCTGGCTGCCCGGACAGGCGGCGGCCGGCGCGCGCCACGGGCACATGGCGATCATGCCCTACCCGGCCCACATGGTGGGCGAGCGCGCGCTGCGCGACGGGCGCTGGTACACGATCCGGCCGATCCGCGCCGAGGACGGCACGCGGCTGCAGCGCTTCGTGCGCGGACTCTCGGAGCAGTCGCGCTACTTCCGCTTCATCTCGACGCTCACCGAACTCACGCCACAGATGCTCGCGCGCTACACGCAGATCGACTACGACCGCGAACTGGCGCTGGTGGCCACGATCGCCCCCGGCGATCCGCAGGCCGAGGACGGCGACGAGACCATCATCGGCGTGGTGCGCTACCTGCTCAACCCCGACCGCGAGACCTGCGAGTTCGCGATCGCGATCGCCGACCGCTTCCACGGACAGGGGCTGGGCACGACGCTGATGCTGTCGATCGTCGACGCGGCGCGCGACAAGGGCCTGAAGCGCATCGACGGCTACGTGCTCGCGATCAATGCACCGATGATCGGCCTGATGCGCGCGCTCGGCTTTCGCATCGAGACCGACGAGGACGACCCTGCACTCAAGCGCGTCTGGAGACCTATCGACTGACCTCGCGGTGGTAGCTCGTGACGCGCTCGACTTCGTCCTTCGAGCCGAGGAACACCGCGACGCGCTCGTGCAGCTTCGTCGGCACGATCTCCATGATCCGCTGGTGGCCGTTGGTGGCGGCGCCACCGGCCTGCTCGATCAGGAACGACATCGGGTTGGCCTCGTAGAGCAGCCGCAGCTTGCCGGGCTTGCCGGGTTCGCGATCGTCGCGCGGGTACATGAAGATGCCGCCGCGGCACAGGATGCGGTGCACGTCGGCGACCATCGAGGCGACCCAGCGCATGTTGAAGTCGGTGCCACGCGGGCCCGCGCGGCCGGCGAGCAGTTCGTCGACGTAGCGCTTCACCGGCGGCTGCCAGTGGCGTGCGTTCGACGCGTTGATCGCGAATTCGCGCGTCTGCCGGGGCACCTGCATGCGCTCGACCGTGAGCCACCAGCTGCCGATCTCCTTGTCGAGCGTGAAACAGGCCACGCCGTCGCCCACGGTGAGCACCAGCAGCGTCGAGGGTCCGTAGACTGCATAGCCCGCGGCGACCTGCTTCGTGCCGGGTTGCAGGAAGTGCTCCTCGCCCGGCTCCTTCACGCCTTCTGGAAGCCGCAGCACCGAGAAGATCGTGCCGATCGAGACGTTGACGTCGATGTTCGACGAGCCGTCGAGCGGATCGAACAGCAGCAGGAATTCGCCTTTGGGATAACGGTGCGGGATCGTGTACGGGTGGTCCATCTCCTCGGAGGCCATCGCGGCGAGGTTGCCGCCCCATTCGTTGGCTTCGAGCAGCGCTTCGTTGGCGATCACGTCGAGTTTCTTCTGCACCTCGCCCTGCACGTTCGACGAGCCGGCCTCGCCGAGCACGCCGTCGATCGCGCCGCGCGAGACCGCATAGCCGATGCGCTTGCAGGCCCGCGCGACCACCTCCAGCAGCAGGCGCAACTCCGCGGGAATGAGCCCCTTCTCGCGCTGCTTCTCCACCAGGTACTGCGTGAGACTGATCCGGGATGCCATGGGGGTTCTCCTGTTGCCCGAAACTCAGGACCCGAGCGCCTTGCCGACGATCTCGCGCAGATCGGCCGACAGCGGCTCGTGCGCAGCCACCTCTTCGAGCGCCGCGCGCATTGCCAGCTGCCGCTCGGGCGTGAACTTGCGCCAGCGGTCGAGTGCGCGCGCCAGCCGCGCGGCCACCTGCGGGTTGATCGCGTCGATCGCCAGTACCTGCTCGCGCCAGAACGCGTAGCCCGAACCGTCGGCGGCGTGGAACTCGGCGAGGTTGCCGTTGCAGAAGCTGCCCACCAGCGCGCGCACCCGGTTCGGGTTGCGAATGGAGAAGGCGGGGTGCCCGAGCAGCGCGCGCACCCGCCCCAGCACCGGAGGATCTCCGGGGTGACGGTGCATCGTCGCCTGCATCGCGAACCACTTGTCGAGCACCAGCGGCTCGTCGGCGAAGTCGAGTCCGAAGCTCGCGAGCGCCGCCTCGCGCTCGGGCGCAGCGGTGCGCAGCAGTGCGTGCAGTGCGCCGGCGCGATCGGTCATGTTGTCGGCGTGCCCGAACTGTGCAGCGGCCGCGGCGATCGCCTCGGGCGCCTGCGTCTCGACCCACCAGGAGAGCACCGTGTTCTTCAGCGCGCGCCGTCCGGCGGCGGCCGGCTCGGGCGACCAGGGGCGCGGGTCGCGCAGCTTCGCCCAGGCGGGCGCCCAGCGTTCGGCGAGTGCCGTTGCGACGCTGCGGCGCAGCGCGTTGCGCGCGCCGCGCAGCGCCACCGGATCGATCACGGCGAGCTGTTCCGCGATGAATCCCTCGGAGGGCAGCACGAACAGCTGGTCGCGAAATGCCGGGTCGAGCGATTCGTCTTCGAGCAGCCGTCCGAGCACCTCGGCCAGCGGCACACTGCGGCGCATCGCATCGGCGCCGCCGACGATCGCGAGCACCGCGTCGCTTGCCAGCCGCTGCGCGGCCTCCCAGCGGTTGAACGGATCGCTGTCGTGCGCGGCGAGGAAGGCGAGCTGCGCGTCGTCGTGGTCGAACTCGATCAGCACCGGCGCCGAGAAGTTGCGCGCGAGCGAGGGAACCGGCGTGGCGCCGATGCCTTCGAAGACGAACACGTGGCGCGGTTCGGTGACGTCGAGCACCACGGTGTGCCCGTGCGCGCCGGCCTCGGCGGGCGCTGCGACCGGCCGCAGCGCGCCGTCGCGCTCTTCGGAAATGCGCAATTCGCAGTCGCGGCCGTCGGGCCCGACCAGCCCGAGCGCGAGCGGGATGTGAAACGGCGCCTTCTCCGGCTGCCCGGGCGAGGGGGGGCAGGACTGCTCGATCGAGAGCAGGTAGCGGCGTGCCTGCGCGTCGTACCGGCCACTGGCGCGCAACCGCGGCGTGCCGGCCTGCGAGTACCAGCGCCCGAACTGCCCGAGCGCGACTGCGTTGGCGTCGGCGATCGCGGCGACGAAGTCGTCGCAGGTGACTGCATGGCCGTCGTGCCGCTCGAAATAGAGGTCCATGCCGCGGCGGAAGCCGTCGCGGCCGACCAGCGTCTGCAGCATGCGGATCACCTCGGCGCCTTTCTCGTAGACCGTGACGGTGTAGAAGTTGTTGATCTCCTGGTAGCTGTCGGGCCGGATCGGGTGCGCCATCGGGCCGGCGTCTTCGGGGAACTGCGCCGCGCGCAGCACGCGCACGTCCTCGATGCGCTTGACAGCGCGCGCGCTCGCCGCCGCTTCGGGCGTCGCGCTGCGCGCGGCCAGCATGTCGGCCGAGAATTCCTGGTCGCGAAAGACGGTGAGGCCTTCTTTCAGTGTGAGCTGGAACCAGTCGCGGCAGGTCACGCGGTTGCCGGTCCAGTTGTGGAAGTACTCGTGGCCGACCACCGACTCGATCGCGGCGAAATCCTGGTCGGTGGCGATGCGCGGATTGGCGAACACGTACTTCGTGTTGAAGATGTTCAGCCCCTTGTTCTCCATCGCCCCCATGTTGAAGTCGCCCACCGCGACGATCATGAAGCGGTCGAGATCGAGCTCGAGGCCGAAGCGCTCTTCGTCCCAGCGGATCGCGCGCACCAGCGACTGCATCGCGTGATCGGTGCGATCTTCGTTGCCCGGCTCGACCCAGACCTGCAGCAGCACTTCGCGCCCCGAGCGCGTGCGCAAGCGGCGTTCGGTGGCCACCAGCCTGCCAGCGACCACTGCGAACAGGTAGCTGGGCTTCGGGAACGGATCTTCCCAGGTGGCCCAGTGCCAGCCGCGGCGATCGGCGCCGTCGGCGCCGATCGCCTCGCAGTCGCCGCTGGCGACCAGATTGCCGTTCGACAGCAGCACCGGGCAGCGCTCGCGCGGCGCGCGCAGCGTCACCGTATAGCGGGCCATCACGTCGGGGCGGTCGGGAAACCAGGTGATGCGGCGGAAACCCTCGGCTTCGCACTGGGTGAAGAAATTGCCGTTCGAGACATAAAGACCGCTCAGCGAGGTGTTCGCGGCAGGCACGATGCGTGACACGGTCGACAGCTCGAAGCGCTCGGGCGCCGCAGGTATCGACAGCGTGTCGCCGTCGATCGCGAATTCGTGCGGGGCCAGTGGCCTGCCGTCGATGCGCAGCTCGACCAGCGAAAGCTGTTCGCCGTCCAGTACCAGCGGCGCTGGTTCGCCCTCGACGCCGCGGTGCGCCGGGTTGCGCCGCAGATGCAGCGCGGCGCGCACCAGGGTATCGTCGTGATCGAGATCGAACTCGAGCCGCACGTCGTCCACCAGGAAGGCGGGCGGCGTATAGTCGGCGCGTCGGATGGTGACGGGCTGGTCGGTACGCATGAGTGGCAACAGGCAGGTGATGGACGATTGTAAGCGTTCGGGCGGCGCTCTCCGCCCCGGGCCGGCGCGCCGCTGGCTGGCCGGCATCGTGACCGGACTGGCGGTGCTGCTGGCCGGTTGCGCGACGCCGCTGCGCGGGCAGCTCACCGCTTTCCACGAATGGCCGGCCGATGCGCCGCGCACGTATCGATTCGTGCGCAGCGCCGCGCAGCGCGACAGCCTGGAACACGCTGCCTGGGAGCGCGTGATGCGCGCCGAACTGGCCCGCGCCGGCTTTCGCGAAGCGGCCGATCCGCGGTTTTCGGTCTCGTTCGACTATCGCGTCATGCGGCAGCTGGGCCGCCTCGTCGAGCCCTATCCGGTAGTGCAGCCGTATTTCTGGTGGGGTACCTGGGGATCGCGCGGCGGCGTGGGCATGGGCGGACCGTGGCCGTGGTGGGGGCCGGGCTATTACCCGATGGAATACATGCGTGCCTGGTACGAATACCGGCTGCGCGTCGAGATCGAAGACCTCGCGGCGCGGCCGCCGCGGCGCGTCTACGAAGGCACCGCGGTCAGCGACGGGCTCGAATCGTCGACGCCTGCCGAAGTGCTGCCGCTGCTCGCGCGGGCGATTCTCGGCGACTTTCCGGGTCCGAGCGGGGTGACGCGCCGGGTCGAGGTGCCGCTGGAGCCCGGGCCTTAGAGGCGGCTCACGCTACGCTCGCCCCGCGAGCGCCCAGGCGAGCATTCCCGCGATGCCGCAGGCAGTGATGGCGGTCATCGCGATCGCGAGCCGGCGCGTCAGTTGCGGATTGCGCGCCCGCATCATGAACGGCACGTTGATCACCACGCTCGCCAGCGAAGCGAGCAGCGCGCCAATGGCGCCCTGCCAGGGGTCGATGGTTTGCTGCGCCACCAGCGCGGCAGCCGATGCCACCGCACTGGCGCTCGAGAGCAGTCCTCCGACGAAACTCACCGCATAGAAGGCGGCCTCGCCAAGGAGATTGAGCGTGAGCGAACTGACCACGGTGAGCAGCAGGAACAGCAGCCCGTACTTGAGCGCCACGGTGAGCGAGAACGGCAGCTCGAGGGCGGCCGACGGGTCTTCGCTGCGGGACAGCTCGAATCGGCGATTCAGCCTGAGCAGCAGCAGGCAGCACAGCAGCATCGGCGCGAACGCGCCGAGGCAGTAGAAGAGGGCGCTGGGCGCCAGGATTCCGAGCAGCACGATGTTGCGCGTGAGCATCGCCGCAGTGGCGAGAATGACGCCCCGGTAGGCCCCGTGGACCATTTCGGGGCGCGCGCTGGCCGCGCGCGAAGCGAGTTCGCTCACGGTCACGCTGCTGTTCACCAGGCCTCCGAGGAAGCCGGCGATGTCGGCGCCGCGGCTGCCGTAGAGTTTCCAGAGAATGTAGTTGATGAAGCCGATCCCGGCGATGAGCAGCACCGTGATCCAGGCGGCCCGCGGCTCGATGAGTGACATCGGGCCCACGCTGCCCTCGGGCAAGGCGGGATAGATCACGATCGCGAGAATCGCCAGCACGATCGCCGAGCGCACCTCGGCTTCGGTCAGCCCCCGGGTGAAACCGGACAGCGGACGCTTCCACGCCAGCAATGCGGTGGTCGAGACGATGATCGCGGCCGGAGTCAGCCGGTGCCCGAGCCCGCACAGGATGCCGGCCAGGCAGGTGAGCAGCATCGCCGCCGAGGTGGTCAGTTCCGCGCCCTCGCGCTCCATCAGGGTCCGCACGTTCAGGTAGACCGTCAGCAGTGCGGTGAGCCCCAGCGACACGAGCGCGAATGCATCGCCCATGAGCCCGCCGAGCGTGCCCATCACGGCGATGAACGCGAAAGTGCGCAGGCCCGCTTCCTTCGCGCTGCGCTCGCGTTCGAGTCCGATCAGCAGCCCGAGCGAGAGCCCCAGCGACAGCCGCAGCAGGGTCTCGACGTAGGGCCACTCGACGCTGGGGAGCATTCGCGGGTTCCGGGACGAGGTTGCGCAGCTTGCGGCGCGTCGCTACTTCAGTGCGCGGGGCCGCCACCAGTTCGGGCTGGCCGCTTCGAACCTGCCGCTCTCGTGCAGCTGGTTGGCGAGTGCCAGCGACGGCAGCCCCGGCGGCGAATCGACCAGCCAGGTGCGACCTTCGGGGTCGAGCGGCCGCACCGGCACCAGGCCGGCGTCGGCCAGGCGCGCGCGTGCGTGGGGCAGGTCGGCTGCGCGCAGCCGCACGATGACACCGCCGCCCAGTGCGCGCGCGGCGCCGTTGGCGTCGCGGAACACCGGTGATGCCCCGCCAGGCAGCGTCTCGAGCGCCTTCTCGCCGCCGATGAAGCGTTTCAGCGGCGTGCGCGGCCTGCCCCGTTCGGGTCTGCCGGGCGAGGAGAAATCGGCGACCCAGGCGGGGTCGATCCGCAGGGCCTTCCTCTGGCCGTTCTCGTACCAGTAGTGCCCGGCCGATGCATTGGCCGGCTTGCCGATCGCCGCGGCTGCCGCCTTGTCCGCCGGCACCGGGCCCGGTTTTTTCGGCAATGGGCGCCCCGGTTCACCGGCGAGCGACCAGGCGGCAAAGGCCAGGCCCGCCAGCGTCACGATTGCGGATCGCATCACGGTTCCTGTCGTCCCCAGACGGTAAGACCCCAGGAGCTCCAGCGGCCTTCGTCGCCTGCTTGTGCGTCGGTGACCCGCAAGGTCCAGGTGCCTGCCGCGGGTTCTTCGAGATGGCGCACCGATCCGAATTGCCAGCCCGAGGGCGGCAGGCCCGGATCGTCGTAGTTGCCGCAGCTGTCGGCGACCGCGTCGTTGTCGAGGTTGCAGACGCGTTCGTTCGCCAGCAGGCTCACCTGGCCGGCCGGACTGATCAGTTCGATGCGCAGGTCACCGGCATAGCTGTGGGTGGCCCTGAAACGCACCTCGACGAACTCGACGCGCGTGATGTCCGTCATGCAGCTGCTCGCATCGATGCCGATGCTGTCGGTCACCGGCGTGGCCGGGTCGTCGGGAATGCCGCGGGCCGGCACGAAGGATCGATCGACGGTGCAGCTCTTCATGACCGGACTGCCATTGTCGATCGATGTCCAGGTTTTCGCCAGCGCCACGGCTGCAGCCGCGTCGGCCGCTCCGAAGCCGTATTTCGGATTGAAGTGCAGGCCGAAGCCGCTCGTCCAGCCCGGATCGCCGGGATCGTTCTGTCGCGCCGACTTCGCCAGGATCAGGCGCACGTCGCGCCAGCTCAGCTCGGGTCTTTCCTTCAGGATCAGCGCGACGATGCCCGACACCATCGGTGCGCTGGCCGAGGTTCCGTTGAAGTCGGTGCGCTCGGCGCCCTGCGGCACGAGTGTCGTGATGCCCACGCGTGTATTGCCCGAACGGCCGCAGACCAGGATGTTGGCGCCGGGTTCCGCGTAATAGGGTGCGCGGCCCGTGTCGTCGACGGCGCAGACCGCGATCACGCCGCGCTTGTTCACGTAGCCGTCGTAATTCGAGTTCTCGGACATCGCGCAGGAGCCGTCGGCGTGCTGCAGGTAGCAGCCGCCGTTGCCTGCGGGAAACACGTAGATCGAGCCCTTGCCGTTGCGGCCCGCTTCGACGCTCTTCGTGCCCTCGACGCCAGCAGTGATCGCGGCGACGAAACCCGCTTCGGCCGGATTGAGCACGCCGTTGTCCGGCGAGCCCCAGCTGTTGTTGTAGACGCCGGTGACTTTCGGATCGCGGCGCAGCGCGTCGGCGATGTCGGCGTCGAGATTGCGCGCCAGCGCGTTGTAGACGCCGAGCGACGCGCGCGGCGCAACCCCGGCACCGAAGAGCGTGTTGTCGTCGCGGGCGAGTGCGATGCCCGCCACCGAGGTTCCGTGGTCCTCGTCGAAGTAGTACGGCAGCGGCAGTTGGCCCGGAACGCGATAGTTGAAGTACGACTCCGGCTTGCCGGCGTCGAAGTTCGGCGTGAGGTCGGGATGGACCACCTCGACCGCGTCGTCGACGATCGCCACGCGCACCTCTTCGCCCCGGAAGCCCGGCACCCATGAGCCGCTGGTCACCCAGGGCAGACTCAGGTCTTCGCCCGGGGTGCCGCCGGTCTGCCCGAGATTGAGCAGATGCCACTGCCTGCCCAGCGACGGATCGGGCCCGGGTTGCTGGACCGCCGGAACGAACCAGCTCGATTCGTAGACGAAGCAGCACTCCCTGTCGCCGTCCGGCGGGTCGCTGCCACCGCCGCCGCCGCAAGCGGCCAGCAGGCCGCTGATCGAGAGGCCGAGGAGCACACGGAGCAGGCGGATGGGCAGGCGTCGCGGGTAGGAAATCATCGAACGTCGTCGCAGGCTTGCGCCGGCGGCGCATCGCAGCCAGCATCGTACCTGCTGGAGGCGGGTGAATCAGCAGGAACTGCACTGGATCCGCGCTCGCGGGTGGCGAGCGGACAACACGGCGCAGCTCTGGTGTGCGGGCCGCCCCGGATGGCCCCGCGGGATGGCGCGGCATTTGCGGGTTCCGGAATCCGCGCGTAGTGTTGCATGGCCGCAACCGCGGTCGACCATGATTGCCGGCGCTGCGGCAAGGGTGGTTCCGGCGGTGCGCACCCGCATTCATCGATTCCCGAAGTCCGCAAATGCCACGCATCCAGTCGGTTCTCGTCGCGAACCGCTCCGAAATCGCGATTCGCGTGATGCGCGCCGCCGCCGAACTCGGCATGCGCACGGTCGCCATCTATTCGCACGAAGACCGCTTCGCGCTGCACCGCTTCAAGGCCGACGAGAGCTACCTGGTCGGCGAAGGGCGCAAGCCGCTGCAGGCGTACCTGGACATCGACGACATCATCCGCATCGCCCGGTGCGCGAAAGTCGACGCGATCCATCCGGGTTACGGGTTCCTGTCGGAGAACCCTGATTTCGCGCGCGCCTGCGCGGCCGTCGGCATCGTCTTCGTCGGGCCGACGCCGGAAGCGATGACTACGCTGGGCAACAAGATTTCGGCCCGGGCGGCGGCGGTCGCGGCCTCGGTGCCGGTGATGCCGGCCACCGGCCCGTTGCCCGCCGATCCCGCCGAGGCGCTGCGGCTGGCGGCCGGAATCGGCTATCCGCTGATGCTCAAGGCGAGCTGGGGCGGGGGCGGCCGCGGGATGCGGGTGATCGAATCCCACGCCGACCTCGAAGCGCAATTGCCGGCCGCCCGGCGCGAAGCCGCGGCCGCTTTCGGCAACGACGAGGTCTATCTCGAGAAACTGGTGCGCAACGCGCGCCACGTCGAAGTCCAGGTGATCGGCGACCGCCACGGCAACCTGGTGCACCTGTTCGAGCGCGATTGCTCGGTGCAGCGGCGCAACCAGAAAGTGGTCGAGCGCGCGCCGGCGCCGTACCTCGACGACGAGCGCCGCTCGGAACTGTGCGAGGCGGCGTTGCGGCTGGCGCGGCAGGTGGATTACACGCACGCCGGGACGATCGAGTTCCTGATGGACGCCGACACCGGGCGCTTCTACTTCATCGAGGTCAACCCGCGCATCCAGGTCGAGCACACGGTGACCGAGCAGGTGACCGGCATCGACATCGTCAAGGCGCAATTGCGCATCAGCGAGGGTGCGCGCATCGGCGACGCCGATTGCCCGGTGCCGCGCCAGGAAGAGATCCGGCTGAACGGCCACGCGCTGCAGTGCCGGATCACCACCGAAGATCCGGAGAACAACTTTACTCCCGATTACGGACGCATCACCGCCTATCGCAGCGCCGCCGGTTTCGGCCTGCGACTGGACGGCGGCACCGCTTACGCCGGGGCGCTGATCACGCCGTATTACGACTCGTTGCTGGTGAAGGTGACTGCCTGGGCACCGAGCGCCGGGGAGGCGATCCGGCGGATGGACCGCGGGCTGCGCGAATTCCGGATCCGCGGGCTTGCAACCAACCTGCAGTTCGTGGAGAACGTGATCAACCACCCGGACTTCGCGGCCGGCCGGGTGACCACGCGCTTCATCGACACGACGCCCGAGCTGTTCCGTTTCCCGAAGCGACGCGACCGGGCGACGCGGCTGCTGCGCTACATCGGCGAAGTGACGGTGAACGGCCATCCCGACATGAAGGGGCGTGCGCGGCCCGAGTCGTCGCATCAGCCGCTGGCGTTGCCGCGCCACCGCCGCGGCGACGCAGCGGGTGCGGCCGAAGCGGCGCGCGCGAGCGCTGCGGCGCCGGTCGACCTCGCTGCGCCGCCGCCCGCGGGCACGCGCCAGCGGTTGCGCGAACTCGGTCCGCAGCGCTTTGCCGAATGGATGCGCGCGCAGCAGCGCGTGCTGCTCACCGACACCACGATGCGAGATGCGCACCAGTCATTGTTCGCGACGCGGATGCGCACCGTCGAGATGCTGCGCATTGCCCCGTATTACGCGCGGATGCTGCCGCAGCTCCTGTCGCTCGAATGCTGGGGCGGAGCGACTTTCGACGTCGCGCTGCGTTTCCTGAAGGAAGACCCCTGGGAGCGGCTCGCGCGGCTGCGCGAGGCGGTGCCGAATATCATGCTGCAGATGCTGCTGCGCGGCAGCAACGCGGTCGGCTACACGAATTACAGCGACAACGTGGTGCGCTGGTTCGTCACGCGCGCGGCCGCCGGCGGCATCGACCTGTTTCGGGTGTTCGACTCGCTGAACTGGGTCGGGAACATGCGCGTGTCGATCGACGCGGTGCTCGAATCGGGGGCGCTGTGCGAAGGCGCGATCTGTTACACGGGCGACCTCTTCGACGCGTCGCGCCCGAAGTACGGGCTGCGCTACTACCTCGAGACCGCGCGCCAGTTGCAGCGTGCGGGTGTGCACCTGATCGGCGTCAAGGACATGGCGGGCGTGTGCCGGCCGCGCGCGGCGCGCGAACTGGTGCGCGCATTGCGCGAGGAGACCGGCTTGCCGGTGCATTTCCACACGCACGACACAAGCGGCGCGGCAGCGGCTTCGGTGCTCGCGGCGATCGACGGGGGCGCCGACGCGGTCGATGGCGCAATGGATGCGATGAGCGGACTCACCTCGCAGCCGAACCTGGGAGCGATCGTGGCCGCTCTCGAGGGCGGCGAGCGCGACACCGGCGTCGACCGCACCGCAATGCAGCAGATCTCCCATTACTGGGAGGGCGCGCGGCGGCTCTATGCGCCGTTCGAGTCCGACATCCGCGCCGGCACTGCCGATGTCTACCGGCACGAGATGCCGGGCGGGCAGTACACGAACCTGCGCGAGCAGGCGCGCGCGCTCGGGCTCGAGCAGCGCTGGCCGGAAGTGGCACAGGCCTACGCCGAAGTGAACCGCCTGTTCGGCGACATCGTGAAGGTCACGCCCACTTCGAAAGTCGTCGGCGACATGGCGCTGTTCATGGTGGCCAACGACCTGTCGGCCGACGACGTGCACGATCCGGCGCGCCAGATCGCGTTTCCCGAGAGCGTGGTGTCGCTGTTTCGCGGCGAACTGGGCTTCCCGCCCGATGGTTTCCCGCAGGCGCTGTCGCGCAAGGTGCTCGGGTGCGACAGCGCGCATCCGCTGCTCGCCGAGCCGCCGGCGCCATACCGCCCCGGTGACCGGCTCGCGCCGGTCGACCTGGAGCAGGCGCGCCAGGACGCCGGCAAGGCGGCCGGCCATCGCATCGGCGACGACGACCTGGCTTCCTGGCTGATGTATCCGAAGGTGTTCCGCGAATATGCGGAGCATCGCAGGCAATACGGCGACGTGAGCCTGCTGCCGACGCAGACTTTCTTCTACGGAATGCGCGAGCGCGAGGAGATCGCGATCGAGATCGATCGCGGCAAGACGCTGATCGTGAGCATGCAGGGGATGGCGCCGGCCGAGGAGGAGGGACTGGTGCGCGTGTTCTTCGAACTCAACGGCCAGCCGCGCACGATGCGCATCGAGAAGGCGGGTGCGGCGCGCGCGCCCAGGCGCATGCAGGCCGAGTCGGGCAATGCGGCGCACGTTCCCGCGCCGATGCCGGGCATGGTCGTCACCGTGGCAGTGAAGGCCGGACAATCGGTGCGCCCCGGCGACCCGCTGGTGTCGATCGAGGCGATGAAAATGGAGACGCAGATCCGTGCCGAGCGCGACGGCACGGTGCGCGCTGTGCACGTGAGGCCGGGCGAAACGGTCGCGGCGCACGACCTGCTGCTCGAGTATTGAAGCCGGCCGCGCGCACGCTCCCGTGCCTCGCACAGGGCACGAAGTCCGTGTCCGAAAACGGCGAGCGACGAGCCGGGCCGCGGCGCATAATCGGTCCATGCTCCTCGATCCAGATGCCTGCTACGCAGCCCTTCTCGCGCACGACGCGCGCTTCGACGGGCGCCTGTACGTCGGCGTGCGCTCGACCGGCGTCTATTGCCGGCCCGTGTGCCGCGTGCGCACGCCGAAACCCGGCAACTGCCGCTTTTTCTCCAGCGCGGCGCAGGCCGAGAGCCACGGATTCCGTCCGTGTCTGCGGTGTCGCCCGGAACTGGCGCCGGGCCGCGCCGGCATCGATGCCGGATCGCGCCTCGCGCAGGCGGCGGCGCGGCTGATCGAGGCGGGCGGACTCGATCGCGCCGGCGTCGAGGCAGTGGCGGCCCGCGTGGGCACCAGTTCGCGGCATTTGCGCCGCGTCTTCAAGGCAGAGTTCGGCGTGACTGCGCTCGAATATGCGCAGACGCAGCGCCTGCTGCTCGCCAAGCGGCTGCTCACCGACACCGCGCTGCCGGCCACCGAGATCGCCGCTGCCTCGGGTTTCGGGAGCCTGCGCCGCTTCAATGCGGCGTTTCGCGAGCGCTATCGGCTCAGCCCGACGCAGTTGCGCTCGCACGCCGGTGCGCGACCGGCGGCGACGATGCGTTTCCGGCTCGCCTACCGGCCGCCTTGCGACTGGAAGCGTTCACTCACGTTCCTCGCGGCACGCGCAGTCGAGCGCGTCGAGTTCGCCGGCGGCGACGCATACTGCCGCACGGTGCGCTGGCAGGCGGGTGCGCAGGAATTGCGCGGCTGGCTCGCGGTGCGCCCGCTGCCGTCGCGCGCGCTGCTCGAAGTGGAACTGTCGGCGTCGCTCGCGCCGGCGATTCCTCCGGTGCTGCAGCGCGTGCGCGACCTCTTCGATCTCGATTGCGAGCCGGCGCAGTTGCAGCGCGTGCTGCCGGCGCACCCGCCCGGCAGCGCGCCGATGCGCCTGATCGGATCCTTCGACGGCTTCGAACTCGCGGTGCGCGGCATCGTCGGCCAGCAGGTCAGCGTGAAGGCCGCCCGCACCGTCATCGCCAGGCTTGCGGAGCGCTATGGCGATCCGCTCGACGGCGCGGCGCCAGCCGGTCTCGCGCGGCTGTTCCCGACGCCGCAGACGGTCGCGGGACTGGAGGTTGCCGCGATCGCCGGGCTGGGCATCCAGGGTCGGCGCGCCGAAGCGATCCGGACGCTCGCGCGTGCGCTTGCCGAAGGGCGCCTCGCGCTCGAGCCGCGCGCGCCGGTCGACGAGACGATGGCAGCATTGCGGTCGATTCCCGGCATCGGCGACTGGACCGCACAGTACATCGCGATGCGTGCGCTGTGCTGGCCCGATGCGTTCCCGGCCGGCGATCTCGCGGTGCTCAGGGCGCTCGATGCGCGCACGCCGGCGCAGGCCCGCGAGCGGGCCCGCCAGTGGCAGCCCTGGCGGGCCTACGTGGTAATGGATCTCTGGGCGTCGATGGGAGCGAACACATGAAGACCCGCTATGCGCAGTTCGAATCGCGTTTCGGCGAATTGCTCGCGATTGCCCGCGACGGGCGGCTCGCAGGGCTGTATTTCGTCGGCCAGAAAGACCAGCCCGAGCTCGATGCGCCGGGGGGCGAAAGCGCGGTGCGCGACGACGACTGGCCGGTGCTCGCGGCCACGCGCCGTCAGGTCGCCGAGTACGAGGCGGGGCGACGCACTGTCTTCGATCTGCCGCTCGGACTCGAGGGTACCGATTTCCAGCGCCGCGTCTGGGCGCAGTTGCTCGAAATTCCGTACGGCCAGACGCGCAGCTACGCGCAAGTGGCGCGTGCCGCCGGCTCGCCGCGCGGCGTGCGCGCCGCGGGCGCCGCCATCGGGCGCAACCCGGTATCGATCATCGTGCCCTGCCACCGTGTCGTCGGCAGCGACGGCTCGCTCACCGGCTACACCGG
The DNA here is from genome assembly GCA_003577305.1 of Burkholderiales bacterium. Lineage (GTDB taxonomy): Bacteria > Pseudomonadota > Gammaproteobacteria > Burkholderiales > Burkholderiaceae_E > Zeimonas. Next base: position 40,315 of record QEVL01000018.1, on the reverse strand, counting down.
CGGCATCGAGCGCAAGCGCGCGCTGCTGCGCCACGAGGCGGTGCGCTGAGCGATGAGGCGCCGCGACCTCGCCGATCTGGTGCTGCTCGCCGCGCTGTGGGGCGCGTCGTTCATGTTCATGCGCGTGGCCGCGCCGCAATTCGGCGCTTTTCCGCTGATGAGCCTGCGCACCGGCATCGCGGCGGCGGTGTTGTTGCCATTCGCGCTGCGCGGGGCCGGCGCGGCCGAGTTGCGAGCGAACGCCGCCCCGATTGCCTGGATCGGACTGGTGAATTCGGCGCTGCCGTTCGCGCTGCTGGGCTACGCGATGCAGTCGCTGAGCGCGGGCTTCACCGCGATCCTGAACGCGACCTCGCCGTTCTGGGGCGCGATCGTGGCTTTCCTCTGGATCGGCGAGCGGCTCGGCCGCCTGCGCGTCGCCGGCCTGCTGATCGGTTTCGCCGGCGTACTCGTTCTGGTGCTGAGCCGGCACGGAGTCGTCGCCGGGGAGTCGCCCTGGCCGCTGCTGGCCGCGCTGCTCGCGACCGCGCTGTACGGTTTTTCCGCCGTTGCCGCGAGGAAGCACCTCGCGGACGTGGGCCCGTTGACCGGCGCGGCAGGCAGCCAGTTGTTCGCGACGATGATGCTCCTGCCGTTCGCGATCATCCGCTGGCCGCAAACGCCGCCCGACGCCCGGGCGTGGACGAGCACGATGTTGCTCGGGGTGTTCGCCACCGGCCTCGCGTACGTGCTCTTTTTCCGGCTGATCGCGCGCGTCGGCGCTGCCCGCGCGATCGCAGTCACTTTACTGGTTCCGGTGTTCGGCATGTTCTGGGGCGCGTTGTTCCTGGGGGAGGCAATCACGGCCGGCATGCTGCTGGGCACCGCCACCATCCTTTTCGGAACCGCGCTGACGACCGGCGTACTCGATTTCCGTCGTCGCGCAAGCCCGCGGCCGCGCGGCAGTGAGGGGCTGAACCCCGATTGACCGGCATCAAGTCGGCGACGCGAACCCCGGGGCACGATACCCCGATGGATTCCGTTGTTCCTGACGTCGTGTCGCTTCGCGACCTGCTCGCCAGGGCTCTGGCAATGCGGCGCGAGGCTGCTGCGGGCTATCGTCGGCTGGCCAGGGAACCCTCGGTCACGCAGGTGCCGCAGGTGACGCGGCTGTTCTCGCGCCTCGCCGTGCTCGAGAGCGAGCAGGCGGCGCGCATCGAACGCGACTTGCCCGATCTCGAAGTGGGGACGATACTGGCCGAGCAGGTCGCCTGGGCGCTGCCGATGCGGCCGGCGCGACCGGTTGCAGGCATGCCGCTCGAAGACGCGCTCGAGATCGCGCGAGTCAACGAGCGCGGGATGCGGGCCATCTTCGAGCGCATCGCGGCCACCTCGCCCAGCGAGGCAGTGCGCATCCGGGCCCTGCAGTTTGCACTGGCCGAGACCCGCCACCTGTCCACGATCGAGGAGGCGGTCGCGGCTGCCCGAGACGGAGGGAAGGCATGACGCAGAAAATCCCCACCACGTCGGCCGATTTCGACCACACGCGGATCATCGAGCGGCCTGACGGCTTCTACTGGCAGGACGACGTCGATGGCCGCGAATACGGGCCGTTCCAGACGATGTTCGAAGCGGCGGCCGACATGCAGCTGGCCGATGACGAGGCGGCCGACGAGGCCGGCGCCGACGACCTGCGCGATGCCGGCGAGCTGCTGGGCGTGCCCGACTGGGTCGACCCGGACACCGGCCAGCTGGCCGACGACGAACGTACGCGAACCGACGAGCACTGAACCGGACCGATCCGGCACAATGGAGCTTACCGGCGCCCGGCCCGCAGCCGGGCATTCCCTGAGACGAAGGAGCCACATGCGTACACCGCTGCAGATCAACTTCCGCGGCATGGATACCTCGCCGGCGCTGGAGACGCTGATTCGCGACAAGACCGCCAAGCTCGAACAGTTTCACCCCAACGTCACCGGCTGCCGCGTCGTGATCGACAAGCCTCACCAGCACAAGCAGCAAGGAGAGCATTTCATCGTTTCGATCGACGTCTCGGTACCGGGCAGCAACATCGTTGCCAATCACGCCCACCACGAGGACGTCAACGTCGCGTTGCGCGACGCCTTCTTCGCCGCCCGGCGGCAACTCGAAGAGCACGCAATCCGCATGCGCGGCGAAGACAAGCGGCGCGTCTCGACGGCCAACGCGATGGCCAACGCGGTAGCCGAGCGCGACTCCGGGGCTGGCGCTGGGGCCGAATAGGAGCCTGCGCATCCGGGCGGGCGGTGCGGGCCGCCGCCCCGCCGGCTCGCTGCCGCGAGCGCCAGCGGCGGCGCAATTCCCGTTTCCGGGCCGCTCGCGCCGCCACGAGGCGCTCCCGCCGTGCTGCCAGCCGCGACGAGCCGCCGCCTGAACCCCATGGAAGAAGCGAACGCGATTCCGCATCTTCGCGAGACACTGCTGTTTCTCGGGCTGGCCGGCGTGCTGGTGCCGCTGCTGCAGCGTTACCGCGTGAACAGCGTGCTCGGCTTTCTCGCGGTGGGCATGCTCGTTGGCCCGTTCGGACTCGGGCGGCTGGCGGCCGACGTGCCGCTGCTCGGCTGGCTGGTGTTTCCCACGCTCGACGCGGTGTCGGTGCTGGCCGGGATCGGCGTGATGTTCCTGATGTTCATGATCGGCCTCGAGTTGTCGGCCGAGAGACTGTGGGCGATGCGGCGCTGGGTGTTCGCGGCCGGCAGCGCCCAGGTGCTCGCGAGCGCCGCGGTGATCGGGCTGGTCGCCGCGGCTTTCGCCAGCGCGCCGCAGGCGGCGCTGGTCGCCGGCCTGGCCCTGTCGTTCTCCTCGACCGCCGTGGTGATGCAGTTGCTGTCGTCGCGCCGCGAACTCGGCACGCCGCTCGGCCAGGCCAGCTTCGCGATCCTGCTGCTGCAGGACCTCGCGGTGGTCCCGGTCCTGATCCTGGTCGGGTTGCTCGCCCGGCACGACGACGCGTCGGTGGGCGCGTCGATGGCACTGGCGATCGGCAAGGCGGCGGCAGCGATCGTCCTGATCTACCTGCTGGGGCGCATGGCGATCCGGCCGTTGTTCCGGCGCATGGCGGCGAGCCGGCAGGCCGACACCTTCATGGCGCTCACGCTGCTCAGCACGCTGGGCATCGCGTCGCTCACCTGGCTGGCCGGGCTGTCGATGGCGCTGGGCGCGCTGCTCGCCGGCTTGCTGCTGGCCGAAACCGAATTCCGCCACGAGGTCGAGGTCACGATCGATCCGTTTCGCGGCCTGCTGATGGGGCTCTTCTTCCTGTCGGTCGGCATGTCGATCGATCCGCTCGAGATCCTGCGTGCGCCGGCGCTGCTGCTCGGTGCGGTGGCGGGGTTGTTCGCTCTGAAGGCAATCGTGGTCGCGCTGGTGACGCGGATCGGCGGGTTGCCACCGGGCAGGGCGATCGAGGCGGGGCTGCTTCTGGGGCAGGGCGGCGAATTCGCGTTCATCGTGTTCGGCACCGCGATGTCGCTCGGGCTGCTCGAGGAGCGCGCCGGGCGCTTCCTGCTGCTGGTGGTCGGCCTGTCGATGTTTGCCGCGCCGCTGGTGGCCGAGGCCGGCCGGCGGCTCGGCAGGCGGGTGCAGCGCGTGGCGCCACCCCCACCCAGCGCCGAACCGGTGCTCCCCGGCCTGTCGGGGCACGTGGTCGTGGCCGGGTACGGGCGCGTCGGGCAGCTGCTCGGCCAGTTGTTCGACTCGCAGGGGATCGCCTACGTCGCGGTCGATCCCGATGCGCGCCTCGTGAGCAGCTTTCACGCGCAAGGCCTGCCGGTGTTCGTGGGCGATGCGAGCCGCGGCGAGTTGCTGCGGCGGCTGGGGCTCGACGATGCCTGCGCGATCGTGCTCACGATGGATCAGGGCCCGGCAACCCTGCGTGCGGTGCAGGCGATCCGGCGCGAGTGGCCCCGGTTGCCGATCCTCGCGCGTGCGCGCGACGAGCGCCATGCGCTGGCGCTGCGCGAGGCGGGCGCCGATGCGGTGATCCCCGAGGCGCTCGAATCGGCGCTGCAACTGGCGGCGCTGGCGCTGGCGCGCGCCGGTCTGCCGGGCGCCGCGCTGGTGGAACTGATCGATCACGAGCGCGACGAGCGGATCGCCTCGTTCCACGGAGAAGGCGCCGCATGACGAACACCGCGCATCGCCGCGCCGCGAAGGGTCGGGCGCAGGCGCCGGGCTCGATGCTGGTCGCCACCGATTTCTCGCGCAGCGCCGCGAAGGCCGCGTCGCGCGCGCTCGCGCTGGCGGACGAGCACCGCATCGATCCGCTGCGGCTGCTGCACGTGGTCGAGGCACCGTGGATGGGCGCGCTGCAGCAATGGATCGGCCTGTCCGATGCATCGCGGCTGGGGCTGCTCGAGGAGGCACGGCGCTCGATGGCCGCCCTCGTCACGTCGATGGAGGCAGGTTCGGGGTCGCGCGTGATCGGCGAGGTTGCGGTCGGGGCGCTCCTCGACACCGTGATCGAGCGCGCGATGCAGATCGACCTTCTGGTGATCGGCGCGCGCGGCCAGCACCCGGTGCGCGACTTCGCGATCGGCACCACCGGCGAACGGTTGCTGCGCAAACGGCGCGGGCCGATGCTGGTGGTGCGGCGCTCGCCGGCGAGGCGCTACCGGCGAGTGCTCGCGCCGGTGGATTTTTCCGCGCACGCGCCGCAGGTGCTGGCGCAGGCGGCCTCGATCGCCCCCACCGCACGGATCGAACTGCTGCATGCGTTCGAGCTTCCGTTCGAGGGCAAGCTGCGCTCGGCCGGAGTGACCATCGCCGAGATCCACCACTCGAGGCAGCAGGCACGCGCGCAGGCGGTCGAGCGCCTGGCCAGCCTCGTCGCCGCGTCGGGCCTCGAGCCGACGCGCGTGCATCGCCGGATCGAGCACGGCTATGCGCCGCGCGTCATCGTCGAGGCGGCGCGCGAATCGCAGGCCGACCTGATCGTGATCGGCAAGCACGGCGAATCGGTCATGGAAGACCTGCTGCTCGGCAGCGTGACGCTGCACGTGCTCGGCGAGGTCCGTTGCGACGTGCTGGTCGTGAGCGCGCCGCAGCCGCCGCGGCGCGCGGCGCGCCAGCGCAGCTGAACGCTCTTCAGTCTTCGAACGGCAGGCCGACGTAGTTCTCGGCCAGCGAAGTGGAGGCGGCTTCCGAGCCGACCAGGTAGGCCAGTTCGGTCTCCTGGATCTTCTGGCCGAACTCGCCGGTGTCGGGGAAGCGGTGCAGCATCGAGGTCATCCACCAGGAGAAGCGCACCGCCTTCCAGACGCGCCGCAGGCACTTGCCGGAATAGGCGTCGATCTCCTTCATCGAGCCGCTGCGATAGTGGTCGATCAGCGCGCGTGAAAGGTAGCGCACGTCGCTCGCGGCGAGGTTCAGCCCCTTGGCGCCGGTGGGCGGCACGATGTGCGCGGCGTCACCCGCCAGCAGCAGGCGGCCGAAGCGCATCGGCTCGGCGACGTAGCTGCGCAGCGGCGCGATGCTCTTCTCGATCGACGGCCCGGTGACGATCGTCGCGGCGGCCTGCGTGTCGAGGCGGCGCTTCAGCTCTTCCCAGAAGCGCTCGTCGGGCCAGTTTTCGATCCTCTCGTCGAGCGGCACCTGGACGTAGTAACGGCTGCGGGTGCGCGAGCGCATGCTGCACAGCGCGAAGCCGCGCGGGTGGTTCACGTAGATCAGTTCGTGCGAGACGGGCGGCACGTCGGCGAGGATGCCCAGCCAGCCGAACGGATAGACACGCTCGTAGTGCTTCACCGCGTTCGCCGGCAGGCTCTCGCGGCACACGCCGTGAAAGCCGTCGCAGCCGGCGATGAAGTCGCAGGCGATCTCGTGGTCCACGCCGTTCTTGCGGTAGCGCACGAGCGGCGAGTCGGTGTCGAAGCCGTGGATGCTCACGTCCTCGGCTTCGTAGACGGTGGTGGCGCCGGCGGCCGCGCGCGCGTCCATCAGGTCGCGCGTGACCTCGGTCTGGCCGTAGACGGTGACGTGCTTGCCGCCGGTGAGCCCGGCCATGTCGATGCGGTGGCGCTCACCGTCGAAGCACAGTTCGAGGCCGCCGTGCACCAGCCCCTCGGCGTGCAGCCGCTGGCCCACGCCGGCCTCGTCGAGCAGGTCGACCGCTCCCTGTTCGAGCACGCCGGCGCGGATGCGGCCGAGCACGTAGTCGCCGCTCTTGCGCTCCAGGATGATCGCGTCGATGCCGGCGCGATGCAGCAACTGGCCCAGCAGCAGGCCCGACGGCCCGGCACCGATGATCGCGACCTGCACCCGCATGGCGTTCCTCCGTCGGTTCGATGGTCGCAAGTGTAAGTCGTGCGGTCGGCGATAATGGCGAATCGGCCGCAATGACCCTTTCCCGGAGTCCGATGCCGCTCGTCTACCTGGTCCGCCATGCGCAGGCTTCGTTCGGAGCGCAGCACTACGATCGCCTGTCCGAACTGGGGCGCCAGCAGGCGCGCTGGCTCGGCGGCTATTTCGCCGAGCGCGGGCTGCGATTCGCGCGCGTGATGGCGGGAACGCTCGCCCGCCAGCAGGACACGGCGCGCGAGGTGCTGGCGGCGATGGGCGCCGATGCCAGCGGAGTGCTCACCCACGCGGGGCTCGACGAGTACCACGGGGAAGCGCTCTACGCGGCCGCGACTATTGGCGCACGTTCAGGACGGCGATGCAGGCGTGGTCGGAAGACCGCCTCGCCGGCGTGCCCGAGAGCTGGCAGGCGTTCGGCGAGCGGGTGCGCGCCGGTCTCGACGAGGCGGTGCGCGACACCTCCCGCGACGACCTGGTGCTGGTGGTGAGTTCGGGAGGCGCGATCGGGCGCGCGCTCGCCGACATTGCCGGTGCGCCCGCGCGCACCGCGATCGAGCTGAACCTTCAGTGCCGCAACAGCGGCTTCTGCGAACTGATCGCGGGCTCGGGCGGCACGCTGCGGTTGCTCAGCTTCAACAACGTGCCGCACCTGGAGTCGCCGGCGCGCCGCCAGGCGATCACTTTCGCCTGATCGGCGGCGCGCGTTGACGAAGCTGGTCTTCGCCGCGCCGCGCAGCTTCTTCTCGGCAGCTGCGGCTTCGCACGCGGGCGCGGCGTCTTTCTCGCACTTCTTGATGAAACTCGTGCGCGCAGCACCATGCAGCTTCTTCTCGTCGGCACGATCGGTGCAGGTGGGGCCGGCGGCGAACGCCGCGGTGACGAACAGCGACAGGCAGGCAGCAGCAACGAACCTGGACATGATGTCTCCCGTGGCGTGCGCGCGTCGCGGTCGCGATGCGCGCGAAAGACTATACCGTGGCGTGTTGCGCCGCGCGGCGGCCGCGATCGGATGTGGCGCCAGGACGACAGGGCAGCCGGCGTGCGCAGGCTGCTGAGGCTCGGCGTCGCGGCAGCGGCGTTGACGGTCTGGGCGCACACGGTGCAGGGACAGACGCCGGCGCCCTCGCGGGTGCGGCAGGCGGACACGGTCGATGCCAGGGCACCGTTCGAGGACAGCATCGCGCAGCGCATGCTCGCCTGTTCGGCCTGTCACGGCGCCCAGGGCCGGGCGACGCGCGAGGGCTACTTCCCGCGCATCGCCGGCAAGCCCGCCGGCTACCTGTTCGAGCAACTGCGCAGCTTCCGCGACGGGCGGCGCGCATATCCGGCCATGGCCGGCCTGCTCGCCAACCTGGGCGACGACTACCTGCGCGAGATCGCCGACCACTTCGCCGGGCTCGACCTGCCGCATCCGGCGCCGCAGGCGCCGCGCCTGCCGCAGTCGATGCTGGCGCGCGGGCGGGCGCTCGTGCTCGAGGGCGACGCTGCGCGCGAACTGCCGGCCTGCGCCGAATGCCACGGACGTGCGCTCACCGGTGCGGCGCCCGCGATTCCGGGCCTGCTGGGCCTGTCGAGCGACTATCTCAACGCGCAGCTCGGTGCCTGGCGCGACGGCCTGCGCCACGCCGCCGAGCCCGACTGCATGGCGCAGGTCGCGCGCCGCCTGCGGCCCGAAGACGTCGCTGCGATCACCGGCTGGCTCGCGGCACAGCCGGTGCCGTCGGGTCCGGTGCCGCAGGCCAGAGCCGGGGTGCGGCTGCCGATGCGCTGCGGCAGCGTCGGCGCCAACGCGCTTTCGGCCGCAGCGCTGCCGACGGGCGATCCCCAGGTCAGCCGTGGCGCTTACCTGGCGCGCGCCGGCAATTGCGCTGGCTGCCACACCGAGCGCGGCGCGGCGCCATACGCGGGCGGACGCGGCGTGGACACGCCGTTCGGCACCGTCTACGCGTCGAATCTCACGCCCGACGACGAGACCGGCCTCGGGCGCTGGAGCGCCGACGATTTCTGGCGCGCGATGCACGACGGGCGCTCGAAGGACGGGCGGGCGCTGTACCCCGCGTTTCCGTATCCGCAGTTCACCCGCGTGACGCGCGAGGATTCCGACGCGCTGTTCGCGTTCCTGCGCAGTCTGCCAGCGGTGCGTCGCGCCGTTCGTCCGCACGCGCTGCGTTTTCCCTATGACCGCCAGATCGTGCTCGAAGCCTGGCGCTGGCTGTTCTTTCGCCCGGCGCCGTTCGTCGCCGATCCGGCGCGTGGCGCCGAGTGGAACCGTGGCGCCTACCTGGTGAACGGGCTCGCGCACTGCGCGGCCTGCCACGGCGCGCGCAACGCTTTCGGTGCCGCGCGCGATTCCGCCCGCTTCGACGGCGAACGGATGCCGCAGCAGGGCTGGTATGCGCCGTCGCTGCACGATGCGCGCCAGGCCAGCGTCGCCGACTGGCCGCTCGGGGAGATCGTCGACCTGCTGCGCACCGGCGCGACCGGGCGCGCCGGTGTCGCCGGGCCGATGGCCGAGGTCGTCGCGCACGGCACGCAGCACCTGAACGAAGCCGATCTGCGCGCGATCGCGGTGTTCCTGAAGGCGCTGCCGGCCGATTCGCCGGGCCGACCGCCGGCCGGGGCGACCGAGCGCGACGCCGCGTGGCTGGCGCGCGGCGCGCGCGGCTACGACACGCATTGCGCGCAGTGCCACGGCGACGAAGGCGAGGGAGTGCCGCGTGCTTACCCGGCGCTCGCCGGAAACCGCGCGGTGACGATGGATCCGCCGGTGAACCTGGTGCGAATCGTCGCGCACGGCGGCTTTGCGCCGGCCACCGCCGCGAATCCGCGTCCGTTCGGCATGCCGCCGTTCACGCAGGTGCTCGACGATGCCGATCTCGCCGCGATCCTGTCGTTCGTGCGCAATGCCTGGGGCAATCGCGGCTCGATCGTGTCGGCGCCCGATGCGAGCCGGCATCGCGGCAGCGCGGGCCAGTGAGCTTGACCCGGATCAGCCGCATCGCGGCGCGACGCGCCAGACTACGAGGGCAGGCCACGAGGCCGGGAGGGCCGTGGATGCCCGGCGACACGACAGGAGCGATCGATTGGAGGAACAGGTCTTGTACCGCGCCGACGAACTCGACGAGGTGGTCGCGCGCATGGCGCGCGAAGTGCAGGCGCTGGTGCCCGATCCGGCGCGGCTGACCGTGGTCGGCATCCTGCGGCGCGGCGCGCCGCTGGCCGATCGTCTGTGCGCGCATCTGCACGAGGCATCGCGCGGTGCACGCATCGCGCGGCTCGACCTCGACATCAAGCGCTACGGCGACGACCTCACGCTGCTGCATCCCGAGACGCGGCTGCGCGAGAGCGCCGGGCAGGCGCCCGATCTGGCCGGCCGCACCGTGCTGCTGGTCGACGACGTGCTCTACGAGGGACACTCGCTGCTGCGCGCGCTGCGCTGGCTCGCCGAGCGCGGAGCCGCCGAGATCCGCACCGCGGTGCTGGTCGACCGGCGCTGCGCGCGGCTTCCGCTGAAGGCCGACGTGGCCGGCGTGATCCTCGAAGTCGCGCCGCTGCAGATCGTCGACGTGCACGTGCCGCCGTACGAGCCGCAATTCGGCATTCACATCAAGCGCCGGGAGAGAGAGCATGTTCAGGAATCGTGAAGACGCTGCGCACCAGCTCGCCGCAGCGCTCGACGCATGGCGTGGCCGGAATCCGCTGGTGCTGGCGATCCCGCGCGGCGCGCTGCCGATGGGCAGGGTGCTCGCCGAAGCGCTCGGGGGCGAGCTCGACGTGGTGCTGGTTCGCAAGATCGGCGCGCGCTGGCAGCCCGAGTTCGCGCTGGCGGCGATCGACGAGAACGGCGAAATGCACTGGACACCCGGAATCGATCCGCAGTCGGCCGATCCGCAATGGCTGGAGCACGAGAGGCATTCGCAGCTCGAACTCCTGCGCGGCCGGCGCGAACGGTATCGCGCCGGCCGGCCGGCGATCGATCCGGCCGGGCGCGTGGTCATCGTCCTCGACGACGGACTTGCGACCGGCTCGACGATGGTTGCCGCGCTGCACGCCACGCGCGCGCGCAAGCCCGAGCGGCTGATCTGCGCCGTGCCGGTGGCGGCGCCCTCGGCGCTCGAGCGCGTGCGGCCCCATGCGGACGAAGTGGTCTGCCTGTCGGCGCCGCCGTCCTTTCACGCGGTCTCGCAGTTCTATCGCGAGTTTCCGCAGGTGGAGGACGACGAGGCGGTGCGCATTCTTGCGCAGGCCCGCGCCGGCGCGGGTCCCGACGCGCCTGCCGCCGGGCGCGGCTGATCGTCTTGCCGCTGTCTATCCGCCCGACGTCGGGCCGGGGTTCGGGGATGCCGGCGCGATCCACTCTTCGCAGCCGCTGCCGCCGTCGGTGCGCGCGCGCGCGAGCACCGGCGCCATCTGCGTGAAGTACAGGCCGAACGCCGCGACCCAGGCCACCCCCGCCACCTGCAGCAGCGCGCCTGCCGGCAGGCCGGGCAGACCGGCGCCGGCTCGCGCCAGCGCCGCGACGACCACCAGTGCCGCACCCGTCGGCACCCAGGCGCGTCGGTCGAGTGGATGCCCCCCGTGGATGCGCCCGGCGATGCTCAGCACCGCGTAGATCGACAGCCCCATCGCGCCCGCGGCGAGCAGGTGGCGTCCGGCACTCGTGCCGAACGCGCCGGTCATCAGTGCGGTGCCGATGGCGGCATAGCCGAGCGCCATCAGCCAGTAGACCGCGTACAGCATCGAGGTCAGCCGCGTGAGCAACGCGCGGCCCACGTGCCAGTCGTTGAGCAGGTTCAGCACCGCGGCCGCGGCGGCGAGCGCGGTCCAGGCGGCCACCGGAGACTGCGGGGCGACGAACTCCACCGTCGTGTGCAGCGCGATCGCGAAGATCGCGAAGTTGCGCCGCGGCGGCCGGGCGCGGTATTCGGGCGCATCGGGGTCGGACAGCGCGCGCCGTTCGTCGAGCGCATCGTTGACGATGCGCATCGACACGCGGCTCATCGCGACGACGATCAGCACCATCATCGCGCCGATTCCCGCGTAGGCCCAGCGCAGCGGATCGACGCCGCGCAGCACGTCCAGATGGTAGCCGGCGGCGATCGCGGCGATCGCGAGCAGGCCCCAGAAAAAACCGGTGTGGCGGCGCTCCGGATCGGCCATCAGGCGGCTCCCGACCAGCGCAGGCAGCGACGCGGCGAACGCGGTTTCGAGTACGGCGGCCGGCCATGGGCCGAGCAGGCCCGATGCCCAGAACGCTGCACGGGCAGCGAGCCAGCCGGCAGCGATCGCGATCGCCACCCGCGGCCCGAAGGCCGGCGTGCCGGTGAATTCCGGCACCGAGGTCGCCACGAAGCCCGCAACCGCGGCCAGCCCGAAGCCGAACACCATCTCGTGCGCGTGCCAGGCGATCGGGCCACCGGGGACCGCGGGCACCACGAACCCGAACGCGAGGAAGGCCGACCAGAGCGCGAGTCCGATCGACGCAAAGCCGGCCGTGGCGAGGAACATCGGCCGCAAGGTACAGCTGAACAGCGGATGCGCGGCCAGGCGCCCGAGGATGCCTTCGCTCGCGCGCATGCGGGCCTCGCTCAGCATCGGCCCGCGGTGCGTCCGAGGGGGACGATCGCAGCCATCGGCCGGGCCGGCACGAGTTCGGCCAGCTCTTCGATGCCGGGCCCGGGCGCGTCGGCCGAGCGCGCGGGCAGGCCGAAACTCGCGCGCACCACCGCCTGCTGCATCAGTCGCGCGGTGTTGCGGTGGATCCAGGCTTCGTCGCGCCGCCCGGGCGCGAGAGCGAGCGTGAAGCGCCCCACGACGCGGCCCGGGCGCGGCGCCATCACCAGGATCTCGTCGGAGAGCCGCACCGCTTCCATCAGGTCGTGCGTGATCATCAGCACGCCCATGCGGCGCGCCGCCAGGTGCGCCAGCAACAGCCGGTAGAGCTCCTCGCGCAGCCCGACGTCGAGCGCGGAGAACGGTTCGTCGAGCAGCAGCAGCTGCGGTTCGAGCACCAGCGCGCGCGCGAGCGACACGCGGCTCTGCATGCCGCCCGAGAGCTGGTGCGGGAAGCGGTCGAGATCGACCGCCGACAGCCCGAGGCGCAGGGCGAGCTCGTGCGCGCGGCGCTCGCGCTCGGCGCGCGCCATGCCCACCGCGGCAAGGCCCAGCGCGATGTTGTCGAGCGCCGTCTTCCACGGCAGCAGGCGCGGCTGCTGGAACATGAAGGCCTGGCTGGAGAAGCCGTTGTCGATCGAGCCTTCGCGCACGTGCAGCAGGCCGGCGCACAGGTGCAGCAACGTGGTCTTGCCGCAGCCGGAGGGGCCCACCAGCGCCACGATCTGCCCGGCCTCGAGGTCGAGGTCGACGCCGTCGAGCACTTCGTGGCGCGCGAACGCGTGGTGCAGTTTCCTCACCCGCAGGGCCGGTGCGCTCACTGGTCGACCTCCGAAGCGGCGTGGGGCTCGCGCCAGCGCTCGACTTCGCGCTTGACCGGTTCGAGCAGCAGGTACTCGACTGCCAGCAGCAGCCCGACCACCGCCGAGATCCAGGCCATCGTGGCCGCGGTGTCGAGCTGCGAGCGCGACACCGCGAGCGCGGCGCCCACGCCATCCTGCGTGGACAGCAGCTCGGCCATCACCACCACTTTCCACGACATGCCGAGCGCGGCGATCCAGGCGGGGAACAGGTAGGAGACCACGTGCGGCAGGTAGACGTCGAAGAACATCATGCGTCGTGGAAGCCGGAACGACTCCGCCATCGTCCTGAGCTGGTTGTCGAGCGTGCGCGTTCCCTGCAGCGCGCCGACGAACACGATCGGGAAGCTGGCGACGAACACGGTGAACACCGGTGTGCCGTCACTCGCGCCGAACCACAGCATCGCCAGCACCAGCCATGCGATCGGCGGGGTGCCCATCAGCACGGTGACCACCGGCCGCGACATCGCCGAAGCGGTCATCGACACGCCTGCGGCCAGCCCGAGCACGCTGCCTGCGATCACCGACAGTGCGAAGCCCGCCAGCGCGCGGCGCGCGGTGGCTTCGAGCTCCGGCCAGGCTGCGCCGCTCGTGACCAGTGCATGCAGCGTCTGGAACGCCGAGCGCGGATCGGGCAGCACCAGTGGCCCGTAGATCGCCGCGATCGCCTCCCAGACGGCCACCAGCATCAGCAGGCTGGCGACCGCGCCCCAGCCACTCCAGAGGTAGGCCGGCAGTCCGGCGATCCAGGTGCCCAGCAGCTTCATCGCGATCCGCGCGACGGCGCAGCCAGCCGCGCGTAGAAGTCGTCGGGAGGCAGGCGCCCGCCGAGCAACGCCGGGTTCTTCTTCAGCAGCAGGCCGAACAGGAACTCGAGTTCGGCGCGCGCCTCGGCGGCGGGCACCGCGCGCAGGCGGCTCGATGCGATCGAGTCGGCAACCGCTTCGGGCAGCAGTGCGTCGATGTGCCGGGCGACCATCCGGCCGCACTCCTGCGCATCGGTGTTGCACCAGTCGAGTGCCTGCGCATACGCGCCCGCGATGCGCGCAACCAGGTCGGGGCGGTCCATCACGCTCGCCATCACCGCGATGCCGGCCTGCGGAATGCGCGGATCGCGCCCCAATGCGCGTCCCCACTCGGCCTGCAGGTCGATTGCGCGATGCAGCTCGGGTGCGACCAGGCTGAGCGGAAACGAGCCGGTCTTGCGCAGCGCCATCGAGACTGCCGGCTCGGCGAGCAGCGCGTTCTCGACGCGGCGCGTCACGAGCAGCTGCATCGCGTCGATCGGCGTGGCGACGTAGCGCAGCCGAAGGTCCTTGCGCAGGTCGATGCCTTCGCGCTCGGCGACCAGGCCGAACAGGATGTCGGGCATGTCGCCGCGGAACGGCATCGCGATCTCGCGCCCGCGCAGGTCGGCCAGGCGCTTCACCGACGGATCGCGCGAGACGACCCACACGCGAGCACGTCGGCCTTGCCTTCGAGCGCCATCACGCGCAACTGGTCGGGATCGCGCCACGAGACGAACTCCACTTTTTCGGCCAGGTCTGCGAGCGTGTCCGACTCGGCCATGCGGATCAGCGGGTTCGAGACCGATGCGAACGGGCCGGCGAGCAGCAGCCGCGGCAGCTTCGGCTCGGGCGGGGCAGTGGTCGCGCCAACGCCCGGCACGACAGCCAGCGCGGTCAGTGCCGTCAGCAGGCTGCGACGTGCGGGCTGTGACGGACCGCGCATCAGAAGCTCCCGTTCAGGCCGAGGATCAGGCCGCGTCCCGGCGCGGGCAGCTCGCGTCCGGAAATCCCTTCGACGAGGTGCTCATGGTAGCGCCGGTCGAACAGGTTCACCAGGCGCAGGTCGAGGCTCGAGCGCTGCATCGGGCCGAGCTTGCCGAAGCGCCAGCCGAAGCGAAGGTCGGCGGTGACGAACCCCGGGGTCGGATCCTCGGTGCCCGCCGAGAAGCGTGTCGCGACCCGGTTCTGCCGTACCACGGCCCGCAGTTGCGCGCGCCAGTGAAAGCCGCGCTCGGCGGGCTGGCCGATGCCGACGCGCACTTCGGGCGGCGGCATCTGGTAGAGCGGCTCGTCGTCCTGGCGATTCGTGCCGCGCAGCCAGGTGAAGGCGGCGTCGCCGACCAGTCTGCCGATCGGTGCCCTGATGCTGCCCTCGATGCCGTAGATCACGGCCCGGTCGAGGTTCTCGGTACGCTTGACCGGCAGGCCCGTCGCGGGTTGCACCGCGCCGGTGACGCGTCCCGCGATGTAGTCGTCGATGCGCGTGTGGAACGCAGCCAGGCCGTATTCGAGCGTGGCGTCGCGGCCCTTGACCCCGAGCTCGACGCTGGTCGAGCGCTCGGGTTCGAGCTGCGGATTGCCGATGTGGTAGTAGCCATCGCCGCGCGCCGCATCCTCGAAACGCTCGCGCATGTCGGCCGCCCGATAACCGCGGCCGACGTTGGCGTAGACGCTCGCCCGCTCGGACAGTGCGCGGGTCGCGCCCAGCGACCAGGACAGCGTCGTGTCCCGGTGATCGAGACCGGTGGTCTGCGCGGCCGGGCCTGCGCCCTTGCTCGCTGCGTCGCCCGCGACCCGGTCGAGTCGCGCGCCGGCCACCACGCGCGTGCCGCCGAGATCGATCTCGTCCTGCACGAACACCCCGGAGGAGCGCAGGACGCCGCGGTCGAACGGGTCGTTGCGCAGGTTGTTGTCGAACAGCGGGGGGTTGTTGTCGATGTAGCGCTCGGGGTCTGCGCGCATGCGCCAGGATTCCGCGCCGAGCGTGAGCAGATGCCGGTCTCCCGCGGGCACGAGGTACTTCGCCCGCAGCCCGTCGGTGGCGAAGGTGACATCGTTGCGTACATAGTCGCGGCCGATCGCCGCCGAGTATGCGCGGATCTGCCGGAAGACCTCCTGTCGATACAGATCCGCTTCGAGCCTGCCGGGACCGAGTATGGTTTCGATGCCGGTCTCGAACAGGTCGCGGCGCTGCTCGGGCGAGTGGATCGTCACCGTGCCCAGCGGGGGCGGGATGCCCGCGCCGCCGGGTTGCCCGCCGGTGCGCGCCGAGCCCGGATACCAGACGTCGTGATCGGCGTGGCGCTGCAGGTTCAGCTTCAGGCTGGTGCGACTCGATAGTCGATAGCGGTACTTGGCAAGCAGCGTGTCCGAGCGGTAACCGGTGTCCGTTTCGCGCCCGTCCGGGCTGCGGTAATCGCCGGCGTCGCGCGCGGCCGCGCCGAGCACGAGCGCATGCTCGGCATTCGAACGCTGCAGCAGCAGCGCTCCCGAGAGGCTGCGATCGTTGCTGCCGGCGCCCAGCCCGATTCGGCCCCCGATCGCCGGTTGCGCCGTGAAGCGGGGCTCCGGCGTGAGCAGGTTGACCACGCCCCCCAGCGCGCCGCTGCCGTACAGCACCGAACCGGGCCCCTTGACGACTTCGGCGCGCTCGAGCAGGCCGAGGTCGAGGAACGAAGCGATCGCGCCCTGCGGTTGCGCGGAGTTGACGCGCACGCCGTCGACCAGAACGACCACGCTCTCTTTCTTCAGGCCGCGCAGCACCGGATTCTGGCCCCAGGCGCCGTCCGATTGCACCGCGAGGCCCGGTTCGCCGCGAAACATCTCGCCCACCGGCGCCGCGGCCGATGCCCGCTGCGGCGACAGGATTTCGACCGCCTGCGGCGTGTCGATCGGATCGACCGCGCGCCCGGTTGCGGTGACCACCACTGCATCGAGCCGGGGCTGGGCCTGCGACGAAGGGGCGAGCAAGGCGGTTGCACCGCCGACGAAAATGATGGGCAGGTATCGCAAGTCCGGGTCCTGGTGCAAGAGACGGATTCGTCGTGCGAGGCGTGCCACTCCACGGTAGCCCGGTCGCTCCAACGGCAATTCTAAACGAAAACGCGAAGAATTCGCATTTAATTTGCATCAAGCCGGAGGTACTCGGCGTGCGGCGCATGCACGGCCGAACGCTTCAGCGCACCGGCAGCGGCAGGCGGGCCTGCACCCGCAGGCCGCCCAGCGCGTCCGAGCCGCGATAGCGGATCGAGCCGCCGTATTGCGCGACGATGTCGGCGGCGATCGCCAGGCCCAGTCCGTGGCCGGGCTGCTGCTCGTCGATGCGCATGCCGGCGGTGCCGAGTTGCGCGAGCATCTCGTCGGGCACGCCGGGACCGTCGTCCTCGACGCTGAACTCCAGCGCATCGCCGGCCGGCCCGGCAGGCAGGACCGAGACGCGGACGCGGTGGCGCGCCCACTTGCAGGCGTTGTCGAGCAGGTTGCCGAAGAGCTCGAGCAGGTCTTCGCGATCGAGCGCGATGCGCCGCTCCTGTACGTCGCGCTCGATCGTGATGCCGCGATCGCGGTGCAGTTGCTGCAGCACGTCCGCGAGCGCCCCGAGCAGCGCGCGGATCTCCACCGGTTCGCCCGGCGTGCTGCCGCCGGCCAGGCGCGCGCGCCGCAGTTCGCGCTCGATCGTCGCACGCATCGCCTCGACCTGGGCGTGCATCGACGCGGCGGCGCCTGCCTCGCCGCGCCCGGCCAGGTCGTCGGCCTGCTGCGAGAGCACCGCCAGCGGTGTCTTCAGCGCGTGCGAGAGGTTGCCCACCGCGTGCCGTATCCGCCCCAGGCGCTGTGCGTGGTGGCGCGCCAGCCGGTCGATCGCATCGAGCATCGGCTGCACTTCGGAGGGCGCGGCGCGCACGGGCGAGCCGGGCGCGCCGGCGAGCGGCTCGCCGCGCTCGATGCGCCGGCAGGTGGCGACCGCGTCGTCGAGCGGCGCGAGTCCGTGCACCAGCAGCCCGCGCTGCAAGGCGAGCAGGGCGAGCAGGGCCAGCGCGACACCGATCATCAGCCGCCAGCGAAAGCGCGCGATCGCGTCGTCGATCGCCGAGACGTCTTCCGCGACGGCGACCGTGATGCCGGCGTCGGCGCCCGGAAAGCGCTTGGCGAACACCAGCAGCGTCTGGCCTGCCGGGCCGGAAACGCGCCGGGTCGATCCGGCCTGCGCATCGGCAGGCATCGCCAGGTCTTCGTCCCACAGCGAGCGCGAGCGGATGACCTCGGCGCCCACGCGGATCACGAAATAGTGCCCCGACAGCGGCAGCCGGTACTCGTTGCCCGCCGCCTCCTGGGCCGCCGCCTCGGCGTCGGGCGCATCGAGCACGCGCGCGTACAGCAGGTCGGCATCGTGGCGCAGCCGCGAGCCGACGAAGTCCTCGACCAGCCGCCGGGGGAAATCCTGCAGTCCGAAAGCGAGGATGCCGGCCGCGGCGAGCAGCACCAGCGACAGTGCCAGCGAGAGCCGGTTGCGCAGCGACTTCACGGGCGGCCGATGAAGACGTAGCCCTGGCCGCGCCGCGTCTCGATGCGCCCGGCGCCCAGCAGCGTGCGCAGGCGACGCACGTAGACCTCGATCACGTTGCTGTCGCGCTCGGCGTCGTAGTCGTAGACGTGCTCGGACAGCCTGGTCTTGGACAGCACTTCGTCCGGATGGCGCATGAAGTAGCGCAGCAGCCGGAATTCGGTGCCGGTGAGCGGCTGCTCGCGGCCATCCGCGTCGATCAGGCACTGGCGGGCCTCGTCGAGCCGCCAGTGGCCGGCGCGCAACTCGGTGGCCTGCACCGGCGCGGCGCGGCGCAGCAGTGCCTGCACGCGCGCGAGCAGTTCCTCGAGGTGAAACGGCTTGCCGAGGTAATCGTCGGCACCCGCCTGCAGGCCTTCGACGCGCTCGCTCCAGCCGTCGCGCGCGGTGAGGATCAGCACCGGGACCGTGTTGCCGGCCGCGCGCCATTCGCGCAGCACCGCCAGCCCCGCCTTGCACGGCAGGCCGAGGTCGAGGACGACCGCGTCGTAGGGCTCGGTGCTGCCCAGGTGTGCGGCTTCGACGCCGTCGGCGGCGACATCGACCGCGTAGCCCGCATCGGCCAGCCGCGTGCGCAACCGGTCGGCGAGCGCGGCGTCGTCCTCGGCGATCAGCAGGCGCACCCGTTCACCGTGTCTTGCGCCGCAGCAACTCGCCGCTGCCCGCGTCGAGTTCGAGCTTGTGCACCCTGTCGGAGTCGTCGATCACCTTGACCTCGTAGACGTAGCGACCGTCTTCGCGCTCGAGTTCGACTTCCACGATCTGACCGGGCTGCGCGCCCCGGGCGCGGCCGAGGATGTCCTCGATCGACAGGATCTTGCCACTTTCGCGCAGTTGGCGGGCCTCCTGCTGGCGTACGCGGTCGCTGGCCGAGGCGGGCATGGCGACCAGGGCGCTGCCGGCGAGCGCGGCGGCGGTTGCGGCGGCAGCGAACAGATGGCGTGCTTTCATGATGCGACTCCCGTGGAGCGATGATGCCGATGACGGCTACGAGCGGGAGTATCGGCGCGGCGTGCTGAACCGAAGCTGAATCAGCGCAGGAAGAACAGTGCGCTCATCACGAGTCCGGTTGCGACGATGGCCGCACGCAGCACCGCCGGCGCGACGCGTCGCGCCGCGCGCGCGCCCAGGTAGCCGCCGGCGGTGGCCGCGACCATCATCGCGAGCGCGTGCGGCCACAGCACCAGGCCGCCCCAGGCGTAGACCACGACCGCGATCGCGGTGAGCAGCGCCGAGACCAGGTTCTTCAGCCCGTTCATCGCATTCAGGTTGGACTGGCCGAGCAGGCCGAAGAGGGCCAGCAGCAGGATGCCCAGGCCGCCGTTGAAGTAGCCGCCGTAGGCCGCGACGGCGAGCACGCCGACGATCGATCGCGCCGCTCCGGCCGGCGCAGCGCCGCTGCCTCCGGCGCGCCGCATCAGCCACGGTCCGGCGGCGAATACCGCCGTGGCGGCGAGCAGCAGCCAGGGCACCAGCCGGCGGAATGCCGCGTCGCCGGTGAGCAGCAGCAGCGCCGCGCCGAGCGCGCCACCGATGAGGCTCACGCCCGCGAGCATGCGCATCGACAGCCCGGGCGGCGCCTGCATGTCGGAGCGAAAGCCCAGCGCGCCGGACAGGTAGCCGGGCAGCAGCGCGACGGTACCGGTGGCGTTCGCGACGACCGCCGGCACGCCGGTGAACACCAGCGCCGGCAGCGTGAGAAAGCTGCCGCCGCCGGCGACGGAGTTGAGCGCGCCGGCGACGAAAGCGGCAGCGAGCAGCAGCGCTGCGTGCAACGGATCGGACACCGAACGAGCGGTCTGTCGGGGTCGGGACTGCGATCGTCACTGCGCCGATCGGCGCACTGTTCAGCCGGCCTTCACCTTGATCTGCTTGCCGCTCCTGCGGGTGCCGGCCTTCTTCGGCAGCGTGACCCGCAACACACCCTTGGCGAAACTCGCTTCGATCCGCTCGGTGTCGACGTCGTCGGGCAGCCGGAAGCGGCGCTCGAACGATCCGAAGCGGCGCTCGCGCAGGTGGTAGTCCTTCTTCTTCTCTTCCTTGTCTTCCTGCTTCTGGCCCTTGACCGTGAGCGCGTTGTCGGCCACGGTCACCTCGATGTCCTTTTCGTCCATGCCCGGAATTTCCGCGGTCACCTCGTAGGCGGCCTCCTTTTCGGCGATGTCCACCGCGGGGGCCGACATCCAGGGCATTTCGCGGCGCATGAACGGCTCGATGTCGATCAGCGGGCGCCCGAAAGCCGGGCGCCAGAAGTCGCGACCGAAGTCTTCGAACAGGCGGTCGACCTCGCGGCGCAGGCTCTCGAACGGGCGCCAGAGCTGCAGGCCCGAGGACTGCGCCTGCGGCGCGGGCGTGGCTGCTTCGGCCGCTTCCCTGGCGGCCTTGACCGGAACTTTCGATGCGGATCGGGCCATCTGAGCGACCTCCAGTCGGGGTTGTCGGGTGCGCAAAAATTGTCGCCGCCGCAGCCGCGGCCGCGTTGACTTCGGTCAAGCCGATGTAGTGCGTTTGAAGTATTCATTACGCATCGCAACGAGGCAGGTTCCGTCCGGGTATTCGTCAGGCATGGCACACAAGAGGGTTCTGTTCCGCTCCGCCGCGCGCGAGAAGGTGCTGCGCGGCGCCACGCAACTCGCCGACGCGGTCCGCGTCACCTTGGGCCCGCGCTCGAAGTCGGTGCTGATCGAGCGCAAGTGGGGCGAGCCGATCGTCTGCAACGACGGCGTGACCATCGCCAAGGAGTTCGACCTCGAAGATCCCGAGGAGAACCTGGGCGCGCGCATGTTGCGCCAGGCCGCGGTGAGAACCGGCGACGTGGTCGGCGACGGAACCAGCACCTCGACCCTTCTCGCGCACGCGATCTTCGCCGACGGCGTGCGCAACGTGGTGGCCGGCGCCAGCGCGGTCGACATCAAGCGCGGTCTCGACCGGGCCTCGCGGCGCGCGATCGAGGCACTGCGCGCGCTGTCCCGGCCGGTGGCCACGCGCACCGAGCGTGCGCAGGTCGCCGCGATCTCGGCGCACAACGACGCCGACATCGGCGAGCTGGTCGCCGAGGCGATCGACAAGGTCGGCAACGAAGGCGTGATCACCGTCGAGGAGTCGAAGACCACCGAGACGGTGCTCGACGTGGTCGAGGGCATGCAGTTCGACCGCGGCTACCAGTCGCCGTATTTCGTCACCAACGCCGAGAACATGGAGGCGGTGCTCGAAGACTGCCTGGTGCTGCTGTGCGACCGCAAGGTCGGCGCGCTCGCCGACATGATTCCGCTGCTCGAGAAGGTGGTGAAGGCGGGCCGTCCGCTGCTGGTGGTGGCCGAGGAGCTCGAGGGCGAGGCGCTCGCCACGCTGATCGTCAACCAGGTGCGCGGCGTGCTCCGCAGCTGTGCGGTGAAGGCGCCGGGTTTCGGCGATCGTCGCAAGGCGATGCTGCAGGACATCGCGATCCTCACCGGCGGACAGGTGATCTCCGACGAACTCGGCCTGAAGCTGGAGAGCACCACCATCGACCAGCTCGGCCGGGCCCGGCGCGTGGTGGTCGACAAGGACAACACCACGATCATCGGCGGAATGGGCGACGCGAAGGCGATCGAGGCGCGCGTCGAGCAGCTGCGTCGCGAGATCGACAAGGCTACCAGCGACTACGACCGCGAAAAGCTTCAGGAACGGGTGGCCAAGCTCGCGGGCGGCGTCGCGGTGATCCGCGTCGGCGCGCCGTCCGAAGCCGAGATGAAGGCCAAGCGCGATGCGCTCGACGACGCGATCAGCGCCACGAAGGCCGCGGTGGCCGAGGGCATCGTTCCGGGCGGCGGGCTCGCGCTGCTGCGCTGCGTGGCGGCCGTGGCCGACGAGGAGACGCAGTGCGAGGGCGACGAGCGCACCGGCGTGCAGATCCTGGAGCGCGCGCTCGAGGCGCCCACGCGCCAGATCGCCGAGAACTCGGCGGTCGACGGCGGCGTGGTGGTTGCGCGGATGCTCGAAGGCGAGGGTAGCTACGGCTTCGACGCCGGGCGCAAGCAGTACGTCGACCTGATGGAGGCGGGCATCATCGATCCCACCAAGGTGGTGCGCATCGCGCTCGAGAACGCCGTGTCGGTGGCCAGCGTGCTGCTGCTCACCGAGGCGACGATGACCGAGGTTCCGGAACCGAAGCCGGCGCGCGGCGCCGAGCCGGAAATGCCGATGTAGCACGCGAATCGATGCCCCTGCTGGCGGCGTGCCATCTTCGTCGCGCAGGCGCGCTCTTCCTTAGCATCGGGGCCCGCTTCCGTCCGCACAGGGCACCGCCATGTCGTCCGCTCGTCCCGCGCCCGCCGTCCCCGCGTTCTACGCCGACGCGCCGGCAATCCTGGTCCACGATGGGCTCGCCGCGTTCCTCGGCGCCGCCGAGGGCGGGATCGTCGAATACCGGTATGCCGACGCAGTGAAGCTGGCCGGGCATTCGTGCCCCACCGTAGCCGGCAGCTTCATGATGGCGCGTGCGGCACTGCGCGCGCTCTACCCCGATCCGGACGAGTTGCCCGAGCGCGGCGAGATCCGCGTCGACTGCCGCGACGCGCGCGACGCCGGGGTGACCGGCGTGATCGCGTCGGTGCTGGGGCTGCTGACGGGCGCGGCCGGCGACGGCGGATTTCGCGGCCTGGCCGGGCGCTTCGTGCGGCGCGACCGGCTGTTCTTCGAGCAGCCGCTCGCCAGCGGCGACGTGCGCTTCACGCGGCTCGACGACGGCCGCGCGATCGAGGCGGCCACGCGCCTGGAACGGGTGCCGGGGGATCCGCGCACCTCCTGGGCGATGTCGCGCTGCCTCGGCGGACAGGCCTCGCCCGAGGAGGCCGAGCTGTTTCGCCAGCTGTGGCAGGATCGCGTCCGCCGCATCCTGGTCGAGCACGCCGACGACCCCGACTTGGTCGAGATTCACCCGGTCTAGCCCGGCCCGCGCCCCTGCCGGTCACCACGTCACGGTTGACAGAAACAGTACCAAAACAGTACTGTTTCATCCGTGCTGGCGTCATCGCTGCGACGCCAGGGGAGACCGCAAGCAATGCTTCGGATCAGCAGACTCGCCGATTACGGCACGATGGTGATGAGCCAGATGGCAAGCGATCCAGACCGGCTGTTCAGCGCCAACGACCTCGCGATCACGCTCGGTCTGGGGCGCGCGACGGTCAGCAAGGTGCTCAAGAGTCTCGCGCGTCGCGACCTGGTGGTGAGCGTGCGCGGGCTGCACGGCGGCTATTCGCTGGCGCGCCCGCCCCGGCAGATCACGGTCGCCGACGTGGTCGACGCGCTGGAAGACCAGCCGTTCGGACTCACCGAGTGCAGCACCACCGCGGGCAACTGCGACATCGAGACCAGCTGCCAGATGCGCACCAACTGGCAGAAGATCAGCCTGATCGTGCGCCGCGCGCTCGAAGGCGTCACGCTGGCCGACATGGTCCGCCAGGCCCCGGCCGAGCAGCCGATCGCGCTGCACCGCTCGCGCACGGCCTCCGACCGACCGATCCCCGCGCAGCCGACCGGCTCGGCCCAATGACAGGAAACCCCAGAGCATGAACGCAGTCACCAACAAGCTCGACACGTTCCTCGACCGCGAGTACGAGGCCGGCTTCGTCACCGAGGTCGAGAGCGACTCGATTCCGAAGGGCCTGTCCGAAGACACGATCCGCCTGATTTCCGAGCGCAAGCAGGAGCCCGCGTTCATGCTCGAGTGGCGGCTGCAGGCGTACCGGCGCTGGGTCACGATGCCGCACCCCGAGTGGGCGCAGGTGCATTACCCGCCGATCGACTTCCAGGACATCGTCTACTACTCGGCGCCCAAGAAGAAGAAAGACGGCCCGAAGAGCCTCGACGAAGTCGATCCCGAACTGCTGCGCACCTACGAGAAGCTCGGCGTGCCGCTGCACGAGCGCGCGCGCCTGGCCGGCGTGGCGGTCGACGCGGTGTTCGACTCGGTATCGGTGGCCACCACTTTCAAGAAGCAGCTGGCCGAGCACGGCATCATCTTCTGCTCGTTCTCCGAGGCGGTGAAGGAGCACCCCGAGCTGGTGAAGAAATACCTCGGCTCGGTGGTGCCGCAGGGCGACAACTTCTACGCGGCGCTGAACTCGGCGGTGTTCTCCGACGGCTCGTTTGTCTACATCCCGAAGGGCGTCAAGTGCCCGATGGAGCTGTCCACCTATTTCCGCATCAACGCGCGCGACACCGGCCAGTTCGAGCGCACGCTGATCGTCGCCGACGAGGGCGCGTCGGTGAGCTACCTCGAGGGCTGCACCGCGCCGATGCGCGACGAGAACCAGCTGCACGCGGCGGTGGTCGAGCTGGTCGCGATGGACGACGCGCACATCAAGTACTCCACCGTGCAGAACTGGTACCCCGGCGACAAGGACGGCGTCGGCGGCATCTACAACTTCGTCACCAAGCGCGGCGACTGCCGCGGTGCGCGTTCGCGCATCTCCTGGACCCAGGTCGAGACCGGCTCGGCGATCACCTGGAAGTACCCGAGCGTGGTGCTGCGCGGCGACGACTCGGTGGGCGAGTTCCACTCGGTGGCGCTGTCGAACCACCGGCAGCAGGCCGACACCGGCACGAAGATGATCCACCTCGGCCGCAACACGCGCAGCACGATCCTCTCCAAGGGCATCTCGGCCGGCCACGGCAGCAACACCTACCGCGGCCTGGTGCGCATCAGCCCGAAGGCGGCGGGCGCACGCAACTTCACGCAGTGCGACTCGCTGCTGATCGGCGACAAGTGCGCGGCGCACACTTTCCCCACGATGGAGGTGCGGCATCCGTCGGCGCAGGTCGAGCACGAGGCGACCACCTCGCGCATCGGGGAAGACCAGTTGTTCTACGCGATGCAGCGTGGCCTGTCGGCCGAGGACGCGGTGTCGATGATCGTCAGCGGCTTCTGCCGCGAGGTGTTCAAGGAATTGCCGATGGAGTTCGCGGTCGAGGCACAGAACCTGCTCGGCGTGAGCCTCGAAGGCAGCATCGGCTGAAGAGGAAAGACGACATGCTCCAGATCAAAGACCTGCACGCCTCGGTCGACGGCAAGCAGATCCTGCGCGGCCTGGACCTCGAGGTGAAGTCGGGCGAGGTGCACGCAATCATGGGGCCCAACGGCTCCGGCAAGAGCACGCTCGCGCAGGTGCTCGCCGGCCGCGACAGCTACACCGTCGACGCCGGCAGCGTCGCCTGGGACGGCAAGGACCTGCTCGCGCTGCCCGCCGAAGAGCGCGCGCGCGAAGGGCTGTTCCTCGCGTTCCAGTACCCGGTGGAGATTCCGGGCGTCTCGAACGCCTATTTCCTGAAAGCGGCGGTCAACGCGGTGCGCCGCCACCGCAAGCTGCCCGAGCTCGATGCGATGGACTTCCTCAAGCGCGTGAAGGCCGAGATGAAGGCCGTGGGCATGCGCGAGGAGTTTCTCTACCGTTCGGTGAACGAGGGTTTCTCGGGCGGCGAGAAGAAGCGCAACGAAGTGCTGCAGATGGCGCTCCTCGAGCCGAAGCTGGCGGTGCTCGACGAGACCGATTCGGGGCTCGACATCGACGCGCTGCGCGTCGTCGCCGACGGCGTGAACCGGCTGCGCAGCCCCGAGCGCTCGATGCTCGTGATCACGCACTATCAGCGGCTGCTCGACTACATCGTGCCCGACAAGGTGCACGTGCTCTCGGCCGGGCGCATCGTGCACTCGGGTGGGCCGGAACTCGCGCTCGAACTCGAGCAGCGCGGCTACGCCTGGGTGGCCGAGACGCCGAAAGCGCCGGCCGCGGCCGCCAGGGGCCAGGCGGGGCCGGCCGGCGCCGCCGTGGGCGAGGCTGCGCGATGAGCGACATCGACACCTGGCTCGCGAGCTTCCGCACCCGGGCCGCGACACTGTCGGGCGCCCGCCTGCCGTGGCTGGCGGCGGTGCGCCAGCGCGCGATCGAGCGCTTCGCCGACGAGGGCTGGCCCACCAGCCGGATCGAGGCTTTCAGGCACACTTCGCTGGCCTTTCTCGCGCAACAGCGTTTCGTCGCCGCGCAGCCTGCCGACGCGACGGCCGCGGCGGCGCAGCAGGCGATCGCGCAACTGCGGCGCGACGATCCCGAGGGCCACTGGCTGGTGTTCGTCGACGGCGTATTCGCGCCGGCGCTGTCGGAGCAGGGCGATCTGCCCGCTGGCGCGCAGGTCGGCCCGCTGTCGCAGGCGCTCGCACAGTCGCCCGAGCAGGTCGAGGCGGCGTTCGGCAGCGCCGGCGACGGCGCGAGCCCGGCGGCGCTGAACGCCGCGCTTGCCACCGATGGCGCCTGGGTCTGGCTGCCGCGTGCGAGCGCGGTCGAGTTGCCGATCCACCTGGTCTTCCTGACGGCCACCGGGGGTGGTGCCTGCCATCCGCGCAACCTGATCGTGGCCGAGGCGGGCGCCCAGGCCACCGTGGTCGAGCACTACCTCGCGCTCGCGGGCGACGCGGCCGATGCAGCCACGCTCACCAACGCGGTCACGCGCGTGCAGGCCGGGCCCGACGCGCGCATCACGCACATGAAGCTGCAGCAGGAGTCCGCACAGGCGATCCACCTCGCCACGATCGACGCGGCGCAGGCGCGGGGTTCGACTTTCGACTCGCACTCGCTGTCGTTCGGCGCGCGGCTGGCGCGCAACGACATCGTCACCCGCTTCGACGGCGAGGGCTGCGAGACGCTGCTCAACGGCCTCTTCCACGTCGACGGGCGCCGCCACGTCGACCATCACACGCGCATCGAGCACGCGCACCCGCGCGGCACGAGCCGCGAGTTCTACCGCGGCATTCTCGACGGCGCGGCACGCGGCGTGTTCGCCGGCCGGATCGTCGTTGCGCCGGGTGCGATGCGCACCGACGCGCAGCAGCGCACCGACAACCTGCTGCTGTCGCCGCAGGCCGAGGCCGATGCGCGGCCCGAGCTCGAGATCTACGCCGACGACGTGAAGTGCGCGCACGGCGCCACTGTCGGCCAGATCGACGAGGCGAGCCTGTTCTACCTGCGCTCGCGCGGGCTGGACGAAGCGCACGCGCGCAACCTGCTCACTTACGCTTTCGCCACGGAGGCGCTGGCGCGCATCGGGCTGGCGCCGCTGCGCCGGCGCGCGGCGGCCTCGATTCGCGTGCGCCTGCCCGGGGGCGAGCTGCTCGGGGAACTGTCATGAACGCGTCGGCCACTGCCCTGCAGGCCCGCGGCGCCGCGGACGCGCCCGCGGCAAGCGCCGCGAAGGGCGCGCTCGTCGCCGCCGAACTCGCCCGCGACTTCCCGATCCTGTCGCGGCCGGTGCGCGGCATGCGGCTCGTCTACCTCGACAACGGCGCCACCACGCAAAAGCCCGAGGTGGTGATCGAGGCCGAGAGTCGCTTCTACCGCGAGTCGAACGCGAACATCCATCGCGGCGTGCACTGGCTGTCGCAGCACGCCACCGATCTCTACGAGCAGGCGCGCGAGCGCGTGCGACGGCTGCTCAACGCGGCCCGCGCCGACGAGATCGTGTTCACCCGCGGCACCACCGAGGCGATCAACCTGGTGGCCGGCAGCTGGGGCCGCGCCAACCTGAAGGCCGGCGACGAGATCGTGCTCACGGCGATGGAGCACCACTCGAACATCGTGCCCTGGCAGCTCGCCTGCGAGCAGACCGGCGCGGTGCTGAAAGTGGTGCCGATCACCGACCGTGGCGAACTGCGGTTCGACGAATTCGAGGCGCTGCTCGGGCCGCGCACGCGCCTGGTGTCGGTGGTGCACGTGTCGAATGCGCTGGGCACGGTGAACCCGGTGGCCCGCATCGTCGAGCGCGCGCACGCGGTCGGCGCGAAAGTGCTGGTCGACGGCGCGCAGGCGGTCGCGCACCAGGCGGTCGACGTGCAGGCGCTGGGCTGTGATTTCTACGCCTTCTCCGGCCACAAGATCTACGGGCCCACCGGCATCGGCGCGCTGTACGCGCGGCGCGAGATCCTCGCCGCGATGCCGCCCTGGCAGGGCGGCGGCGACATGATCCTCACGGTGAGCTTCGAGCGCAGCACCTGGGCCGACGCGCCGCAGCGCTTCGAGGCCGGCACGCCGAACATCGCCGGCGCGGTCGCGCTCGGTGCCGCAATCGACTACCTGATGGCGATCGGGCTCGACCGCGTTGCCGAGCACGAGCACCGGCTGCTCGTGCACGCCACCGAGGCGGCGCAGCGCATTCCGGGGCTGCGGCTGATCGGCACCGCGCCCGAGAAGGCCGGCATCCTGTCGTTCGTGGTCGACGGCATTCATCCGCACGATCTCGGCACGATCCTCGATGCCGAGGGCGTGGCGATTCGCGCCGGTCACCACTGCGCGATGCCGGTGATGACGCGCTTCGGCATCCCGGGCACGGCGCGCGCCTCGTTCGCGCTCTACAACGACGAGCACGACGTCGCGGCGCTGATGGCCGCACTCGCGAGGGCGCAGCAGATGTTCGGGGGAGCGCGCCGATGAGTCTCGGCCACGGCGACCTGCGCGAGCTGTACCAGGAAGTGATCTTCGATCACAACCGCAGCCCGCGGAACTTCCACAGGATGGACGACGCCGACCGCGTCGCGGAAGGCCACAACCCGCTGTGCGGCGACCAGCTCACCTTGTACGTGCGCCTGAAGGACGGCGTGATCGACGAAGCGAGCTTCGTCGGCCACGGCTGTGCGATCTCCACCGCGTCGGCCTCGCTGATGACCGAGGCGGTCAAGGGGCGCACGGTCGAGGAGGTCGAGGCGCTGTTTCGCGATTTCCATGCGCTCCTCACGGGTGAGCCGCCGGAAGGCCGCGATTTCGGCAAACTCGAAGTATTGGCCGGCGTACGCGAATTCCCGGTGCGCGTGAAGTGCGCAACGCTCGCCTGGCACACGCTGCACAACGCGCTGACGGGCGAGGCCGCGCCGGCGAAGACCGAATGAGGCACATGTGATGGGTTACCGGCACGGCGACATCCAGGAAGTCACGCTCACCCGCGATTGCCCCGCAGTCGCAGTGCCCTGGGGCAGTGCCACCACGCTCGAGGCGGGGCGCGTCGGCTACATCAGCCAGCAACTCGGCGGC
Organism: Burkholderiales bacterium; assembly: GCA_003577305.1. Lineage (GTDB taxonomy): Bacteria > Pseudomonadota > Gammaproteobacteria > Burkholderiales > Burkholderiaceae_E > Zeimonas. Next base: position 11,121 of record QEVL01000018.1, on the reverse strand, counting down.
ACTTTCACGGTGATGGTCGACGGCAACCTCTACCGCATCGACGGGCGTCACGCCGATGCACTGGGCCTGGAGCTCGAACCGTCCGAAGAGCTGGCGCTCGGCGTGGGCAACGGGGCTCCGACCACCGCCGAGGCGGTCGAGGCGGCTGCCTGGAAGCTGCTTGCAACCTGCTACGACCCGGAGATCCCGATCGACATCGTGAACCTCGGGCTGGTCTACGCCTGCGAAGTCAGGCCGCTCGGGGACGACAAGTTCCGCATCGACGTGCGCATGACGCTCACCGCACCCGGATGCGGGATGGGCACGCTGCTGGCCGACGAGGCACGCACCAAGCTGCTGGGCATCCCGAACGTCGAAGACGTCGACGTCGAGCTGGTCTGGGATCCGCCCTGGAGCCGCGAGATGATGAGCGAGTCGGCGCAGCTCGAGATGGGGTTGCTGTAGCGCGACAGCGCCGGGGCTGCGGCCGGCGATCAGCCCACCCCGACGCCCACGATGCTGCCGATACCGTAAGTGGCCGCGCCCGCGGTCGCGCCGATCGCGAGCATCCGCAGCCCCGAGGCAAAGGCGCTGCGCCCGGTGAACACCGACAGCGTCGCCCCCACGCCGAACAGCGCCGCCGCCGCGAGCGCGACCGACGCCGCGAACGCGCGCGGGCCTTCGTCGAGCAAGAAGGGCAGCAGCGGAATGACCGCGCCCGCGCCAAACGCCAGGAACGAGGCGCTGGCGGCTCCCCACGGCGAGCCCAGCTCGTCCGGGTTCAGGCCGAGTTCCTCGCGCGCGAGCGCATCGAGCGCGCGCTCGGGGTCGGCGATCAGCGTCTGCGCCAGCCGCCGCGCTTCGTCGCGCTCGAGACCTTTGGTCTCGTAGATCAGCGCGAGTTCGTCGGCTTCGGCCTGCGGGTATTCCTCGAGCTCCTCACGCTCCAGGCCGATCTGGTACTCGAAGACTTCGCGCTGCGAGCGCACCGACACGTATTCGCCGGCGGCCATCGAGAACGCGCCCGCCAGCAGGCCCGCGACGCCGGCGAGCAGCAGCATGCGCGGCTCGGCGGCAGCTCCGGCCATGCCCATGATCAGGCTCGCGTTCGATACCAACCCGTCGTTCACGCCGAACACCGCTGCGCGCAGGTTGCCTCCACCCGTCCGATGGCGGCGCCCGATCTCGTCGACGCGGGTGACGCGCGGATGGCCGGGCGCCGGCGGCGCCGAGTACACCGACAGCCCGCGGACCTTCAAGGCGGCGAAGACGCCGCGCATCGGCCTGATTCCGATGCGCCGCGCCAGCGCCAGCGCGGCGCGGGCGCGCAAGCCCGGCGGCGCATCGGGCGGAATCGGCCGGCCGGCGGCGCGCAGCCGGTCGGCCCAGAGCGCGGCCTGCTGCGCGGCCATCCCGGCGAGGTCGCGGTACATCCGTGCGATGCGCGCCTCGGTTTCGATCGCGGCCAGCTCGAGGTACAGCCGCGACGAGCGGATCTCCTCGAGATAGCCCTCGCGCGCCGCATCGGCGGCGTGTTCGGGGGATCGGATCGGCGTGGCTCTCACGAATCTGCAGCTCGCGATCCCGGGATCGGCGCCGCATGGTAGTGCGCACGGGTCCCGGTCGGCAAGGCTCCCGAGCGGCCGTATGCCGGGCCGCGGCGCGGGCGCCGTGGCGGGCGGTCTCGGACCGCGTGTCAGCGCGGCTGGGCCGGATGACACCCGCCGGGGGCGATGCGAAGATGACCGTCGGACCGTGTCGATGCTGCGAACCCTCCTGCTCACCGGCGCGGCGATGCTCGCCTTCGCGGCGAACTCGCTGCTGTGCCGGCTCGCGCTTGCGCAGTCGCGGATCGATCCCGCCAGCTTCGACTCGATCAGGCGGGCGTCGGGGGGTTCGCGCTCGCCTCGGGCGCGCCGGGCGCTGACGGCGGGGGCGGCGTCGTGCTGCAGCGCAGGCTGACGATCCACGGCCTGGTGCAGGGCGTGGGCTTTCGCGCATCGCTGGCGCGCGAGGCGCGGCGCCTCGGCCTGGCCGGCTGGGTGCGCAACCGCCGCGACGGTTCGGTGGAGGCGGTGGTGGCCGGAGAAGCGGCCCTGGTCGAGGAACTGATCCGCTGGGCAGGGCGCGGCCCGTCGGCCGCGCGCGTCGATCGCGTCGACGTGGAACCGGCCAGCGGGGAGTACCGGGGCTTCGAGACCCGGTTGACCGACTGAGCCCCGATACTCCATACCCCTTTAAGGTAATAACGTCGATATCATCAGGGTTATGGACGCCTCTCGGGCGCCGCGTGGAACATCTGCGGTGGCGGTCGCGAGCAACTGCCATGCGCCGGAAACGACAACAGGGCTGGAGGGGGACATCGTGAAATTCAGGATCACTCAGGTCGCACTGGTGGTTGCCGGGTGCATGGCGCCGGCGCTCGGTTACGCCACCAACGGCTATTTCTCGCACGGCTACGGAATGGCCTCCAAGGGAATGGGCGGCGTCGGCATCGCCTTGCCGCAGGACGCAATGGCGGCCGCGACGAATCCGGCCGGCATGGCGTTCGTCGGCAACCGGCTCGACGTCGGGCTCGACGTGTTCATGCCGCGGCGCGAAATCGAGATGGGCGGCATGAAATTCAGCGGCGACGGGCGCGACACGTTCTACATGCCCGATTTCGGCTACAACCGGATGATCGATCCGAACCTGGCGATCGGCGTGTCGGTCTATGGCAACGGCGGAATGAATACCACCTACAAGACATCGCCGTTCGGCATGCCCGGCGACGCCGGCGTCGATCTCACGCAGCTGTTCATCTCGCCCAGCGTGGCCTGGAAGATCACGCCCGACCACGCAGTCGGCGTGGCGCTGAACCTGGCGTACCAGCGCTTCTCGGCGTATGGCCTGCAGCCGTTTGCGATGATGTCGTCGGATCCGAGCAGGCTCACCAACAACGGCGAAGACGCCTCGTCGGGCTGGGGCCTGCGCATCGGCTGGACCGGCCGCGTGAGCGATACCGTGACACTCGGCGCGACCTACCAGAGCAAGACGAAGATGGGTCGGTTCAAGGAGTACTCCGGCCTGTTCGCCGACCGCGGCGACTTCGACATTCCGGCCAACTACGGTGTCGGGATCGCGGTGAAGGCATCGCCGAAGCTCGTCGTCGCCGCCGACCTGCAGAAGATCGACTACAGCGGCATCGGCTCGGTCGGCAACCCGATGGCGAGCCCCGGCCCGCTCGGCGCACCGGGCGGCCCGGGTTTCGGCTGGCGCGACATGACGGTATTGAAGCTCGGGGCGAGCTACCAGTACAGCAACACGCTCACGCTGCGCGGCGGCGTGAGCACCGGCCGCCAGCCGATCCCGTCGAGCGAAGTCAGCTTCAACATCCTCGCGCCAGGCGTGATCCAGAACCACCTGACGCTGGGCGGCACCTGGCAACTGGGTGGCGGCAAGGAAGTGAGCGTCGGCTACATGCACGCGTTCAAGAAGACGGTGAGCGGTCCGTTCATGATGGGCGGCACCACCGACCTGCGCATGCACGAGAATTCGCTCGGCGCCTCCTTCGGCTGGAAGTTCTGAACACGACGAGGGACGGACATTGGGGTACCTGATCAACGGCATCGAGGCCGAGGCGGACGACGAAGGCTTCCTGCTCGAGCCCGACTACAGCGACGAGGCGGTGCACGCGATCGCCCAGGCCGAGGGCATCGCGCTCACCGACGAGCACTGGCTGGTCATCCGCTGGCTGCGCGAGCGCTTCCGCGACGAAGGGCAGACGCCGAACTTCCGCACGATGGTCAAGGAGTTCGAGGAAGCTCATCCGGGCACCGACTGGAAGTCGAAGCTCTACGAGCTGTTCCCGAACCAGCCGGCCCGGCAGGGCCCGCGCGTCGCCGGCCTGCCGAAACCCTTCGGCAAGGGTGGATACTGAGCGCGCGCGGCCGCGGGCGACCGCGCTTACCCGACGAGGGTATGGACGGCGCCCGGGCGAGTGCGCGTAATCTGCGGTTGGGCTCCGGAGCGCAGCCGCCAGGCGGCGGTCGCCGGTAGCGAATGTCGATCGATCAACGAAGGGAGAACCGACCATGAACTTCGACAAGGAACTCGACGCGCGCGGCCTGAACTGTCCGCTACCGATCATCAAGACCAAGAAGGCGCTGAACGAACTCAGCTCCGGGCAGGTACTGCGCGTCACGTCGACCGATTCCGGTTCGGTGAAAGACATGGAGGCTTTCGCCAAGCAGACCGGCAACGAACTGCTCCAGTCGGGTGAGGAGGGAGGCAGCTACGTATTCCTCATCAAGAAGAAGTAGCAGCGGGCCGGCGCACGGCGCCGCCCGCCGACGACAGGATCTCAACGCGAGAGCGACAGGGGGAGACGCATGGAATCGAAGAAGATGGCGATCATTGCCACCAAGGGCACGCTCGACTGGGCCTACCCGCCGCTGATCCTGTCTTCGACGGCCGCTGCGCTCGGCTACGAGGTGCAGGTATTCTGTACCTTCTACGGCCTCTCGCTGCTGCGCAAGGACCTCAGCGGCATCCGCATCAGCCCGCTGGCCAATCCGGCGATGCCGATGCCGGTACCGATGCCGGTGTTCGTGCAGATGCTGCCGGGCATGGAGGCGATGGCGACGATGATGATGAAGAACAAGATGAAGGCCAAGGGCGTCGCCTCGCTCGAAGAGCTTCGCACGCTGTGCCTCGAGGCCGAAGTCAAGTTCATCGCCTGCCAGATGACCGTCGACCTGTTCGAGTTCAAGCCGTCGGACTTCATCGACGGCATCGAGTTCGGCGGCGCGACCACTTTCCTCGACTTCGCCGGCTCGGCCGACATCCAGCTCTACATCTGAGGCCGTGGACGCGCACCGATCCGACGGCTCGAAGCGGGTCTTCCCGATCCGCGTCGAGACGCTCGGCGCGGCTGCGGCCGACGGGTCCGCCGACGCGCAGGATGCCGGCGGCGGCTGCTCCTCCGGCGAGTCGTTCGCACTGATGGTGCTCGGCGACTCGATGCTGCCCGAATTCGCCGAGGGCGAGATCATCGTGATCGAGCCCGACGGCCTGGTCTCCGACGGCTCGTTCGTGCTCGCACGCTGCGACGACGACTGGATCTTCCGTCAGCTCGCGCGCTCGCCGGCCGGCGACTGGATGCTGCGCCCGCTCAATTCCGCCTATCCCGACATCCCGATCGCCGACCTGTCGGCGGTGCGCGGCGTGATCATCCAGAAGTCCCGACCGGGCCGTCGCCGCGCCAGCAAGCGCTACGTCGCCTGAGGCCCGTTTCATGCCGGAAATCGAGGAACTGGCCGCCGCGGTCCAGCACAACTGCGACCTCGCCGACGCTGTACACGCGCAGGATCTCTCGCTGTGCACCTACCTGCTGCAGATGCGCGAGTTCTTTCGCTGGGAGCGTGGCCTGCCGCTCGACCTGATGCCCGATCGGACCGAGGTCGGCCGCTGGATCGCGATGCGCGAGGCACACTGGCAGGCGCTGGCAGGGCAGGCGGATCCGGAGTTCGATTCACTGCCGCTCGGCAGCGGCCTCGACGCGTTCGACGAGGCCGCGGCGAATGCGCGGCTCGATTCGCACGGGCTGGTCTATGCGGCCGGGCTCGCCCGCTTTCGCCGCCCCGAGTTCGTGCTGGCCGAGCGGCTCGAGTCGCAGACGCGCGAGGGTGCCAGCATCGTGGTCACCGGACGCGAACACGCACGCGGGTTGAATCCGCCGATGGCCACCAGTCGCGGCGACCAGGTGCTGGTGCGGCGCGACGTGCTGCGCCGCTGGCTCGGCACGCGGCTCGAACTCTCCCGGCAGCGGCCGTCGGCCGAGGGATTGTGCGCGGCCACCGACGCCTGGCAGGTGGGCGACGACCGCGAGGCCGCGCTCGAGCGCATCGCGACGGCCGAGACCGAGACGCTGATCCTGCACGAACTGGGCGAACGACGCGCGGCGGCGCTGCTCGGCCCGCAGTGGGAGAGCATGCTCGAGTCGCTCGGGGACCAGCGCAGCGAACTCGTCGCCCGGGCGGTTCGCGACCTGTTCGCCGACTGCGAATCCACGTTGCCCACGCTGCTCGAGCGCGACGAGCAGGCGTCGATCCACTTCTGGTTCGCAAACCTGGAAGGCATGCGGGGCCTGCTCGCACCCGCCCTGCGTGCCGGCTACCTGCGCTGGCGCAGTGCCGCGCCCGGCACGCCCGGCGCTTCGGCGGCGCTCGCCGACGCGGTGCAGGCGCAGCGCGAGCACTGGCTGGCGCAGGCGCGCGCGCTGCTCGCCGCATGGCGCGAGGCGGCGGCGCCCGGCGCAGTCGCCTTCAGCGAGGCGCTCGTCGCCGCGGCACGTGGCGAGTCACCGCCCGGATGATGCGCGACCAGGGCAGCGCATCGAACTCGCGATAGCGCTGCAGCGCACGCTGCACCAGCGCATCGACGTCGGCCACCGAAGGGCCTTGCACGACGTCGGCCACGGCGGCTGCGGCGACCGCATCGGCATCGACATCGACATCGGCATCGACATCGGCATCGACATCGGCGTCGATATCGGCGTCGGCGTCGGCGTCGAGTGCCTCGTTCAGGCCGATCAGGCCGCCGCACTGCAGCCGGATCTCCTTCGAGAACGGCCAGGGTTTCGACGGATCGGCGCGAAGCGCGAAGCGCGCTGCAGTGCGCAAGCGCTCGCGGAAGTCGTGGCAGCGTCCGCTCGGCGCCTGCGCATCGCAGCCGATCGCTTCACGCTCGGCCAGCAGCACCGTGCGCGCGCGGCTGCAGGCCACGCATCGCGCGAGCAGCGCGCGTTCGAACGGGCAGAAATGGTCGAGTGCCGCCTGGCGCCGCAGGCGGAATGCGTCTTCGTCGGGCGGCGGCATGCGCGTGGCTTCCGCGATCCGTGAGGTGTCGGAGCCGCGTTCGGCCAGAGCTGCAGCGATCAGTCGTCCGCGCCGTACAGCGACGGATCGGGCTCGCGCGGTTGTGTCAACAGGTCGATCGCTTCGAACTCGTTGGCCGCGAACATCATGCGGATCGGCGCCGCGTCGGCGCCCTCGCGCGCGCGCAGTTCGCGCATGATCGCCTTGGCCTCGCGATAACCGGGTGCCTCGGCGAGGCGCTCGGGCAGGCCGGCCAGGCCGCCCATGCGGAAGACGAAATAGGGCATCGGTTTCTCCGGCAGTCGACGATCACCAGTACGCAAGCACCCGTCCGCTCTCGACCCGCGCCGGATAGCGCGTGAGCGCAGTCGTGCCGTTCTTCACGCAGGCGCCGCTGGCCAGATCGAAGACCCAGCCGTGTTTCGGGCAGGTGAGCGTGCCCGCCTCGATCGCAACTGCGGGCATGTCGGTACCCTGGTGCGGGCAGCGGCTGTCGAAAACGTTCAGCCCCGAAGGCCCGCGCGCGACGAACACCGCACGCCCGTTGCGCTCGACGCGGATCGCGCCGACCGCGGGCACCTCGGCCTCGGCCGCCAGGTCGTGCCAGCAGGCGCCGGGCTCGGCCAGCGCGCCGGGCTCGAAGCCGGGCAGCCGCATCGACAGGATCACGTCGACCGCCCAGGTGATCTTCGAGAGCCCGAGCGCGGGGAAGGCCATCAGCAGCGCGTCGATCACCTCGGTGGGCGTGGCGCCTGCGTCCAGCGCGCGCTTCAGGTACTGCTTCAGCCCGCGTTCGGTCTGCGAATGCACTTTCGTGATCACCGAGATCAGGCTGCGGGTCTTCGGATCGAGGTGCTTGCCCGCGTCCTTCAGGAACGCGAAGTAGTGGCCCATCGCCTCGGGACGGGTTTCGAGCAGGAACTTCAGTGCGTCGCTCATCGATCTCGCGCAGGCAAGGGAAGTCAGCAGGTGGTCGCGCGCAGGCGCTCCGCCGGCACGCCGGCCCCGAGCAGGTCGCGTGCCGCTGCGTCGACAAATGCCTGCGGTCCGGCAACAAAGAAGCCGCTCGCCCCGGCATCGCCCGCTTCGAGCGCGCGCCTGGCCATCAGCGAGGCGCCGCGTGCCACGTCGTCGCCGCTGGCCGCATGGTAGTCGAACTCGTCGAACGCGTCGGCCCAGGCCTGGCACTGGTTCGCGAGATAGTGGCCGTCGGGGCGCGAAGCCAGCCAGTGCAGCGAGAAGCGCTCCACGGCTTCGGCGGCCATCGCGTGCTCGATCAGGCTCTTCACCGGCGCGAAGCCGGTGTCGCAGGCGAGGAAGACGGCGCGCGGCGGCATCTCGGGGCCGAGCACGAAGTCGCCGCTCGGGCCGTGCACTCCGAGCGTGTCGCCGCTCTTCACCGCGCCGGCGAACAGCCGCTCGGCGAGCGCGTCGCCCGCGTCGCGCGCCACGTGGAAGTGCAGGTTGCGTTCGTCGCAGGGGCAACTCGCGATCGGCCAGGTCGCGTGCAGGTCGCCGCCCCGTTGCGCGAGACCCAGCGTGACGCTCTGGCCCGCGAGGAAGCGCAATCGCGCGCTGCGCGGCGCCTGCAGGTGCAGCAGCATCGTGTTCGGTCCGAGCGGCTGGAGCGCACGCACGCGCGCGACCAGCTCCTGCTCGGGGATGTCGGCCGGGCTGCCGGCTTCGAGCGTTTCGATCACCAGGTCGCTCACTGCCGTGTGCGCGCACAGCAGCAGGTAGCCCTGCGTGCGTTCGGCGGCCGACAGGCTGTAGTCGGAGTGCAGGATCTGGCGCGTCTCGCCCGAGATCACGCGTGCCTTGCACAGGCCGCAGTTGCCCCCCGCGCAACCGTAGTTCAGGCCGAGCCCGGCCTTCAGGCCGGCCTGCAGGATGCTGTCGTTGCCCTGCACGAGGAATTCGCGCCCACTGGGGCGCACCACCACGTTCGCGGATACGACTTTCAGCATGTCGGTCATGGCGTCGAGACGGTTGTCGGATTCGCTTCCCAGTACCTGCGCCAACCCGCGTTCGAGCGTCTCGCGGGCCTCGTCGGCGAGCGCGGCCGACGCCGGGCGCCGGGCCAGAAGCTCGATGGCCGCAGCGACCAGTGCATGGTATGCCTGCAGGTGCCGGCGCATCTCGGCCAGCTCCTCGCCCTGCGCCAGCAGACGCTGCGACAGCAGTTCGGGCGAGGGCAGCACGAACTCGCGCACCCGGCGGCCGAAAGCCTCCTCGCGGATGCGGGTGACTCTCTCGAGGATGCCGGATTCCTCGACGCGCGCGTCGGGAAAGGCGCGCAGCAGTTCGTCGATGTCGACCAGCCCCTCGGACTGGATCAGTTCGCCCGCGCGGATCATCCGCTGCAGCACCGCCCTGGACACGCCGACCAGCTGCGCCGCCCTGGAAACCGTCAGTGAGCGTGACATAGAATAGCGCCGCCTCCGACGGACAATCTATCATCGAACCGCAGACGAAGTGACCCGATGAGCAATCCGATTCCCGATTTCACCGATACAGGGCGCGAACTCGTCCCGATGCTGCGCGGGCTGCACCGATCGTGAAGATCTGTGTCGTCTCGGACAGCCACGATCGCGCGCCGATGCTCGCGGCGGCGGTGTCGGCCGCCAGGCAGGCCGGCGCGCAGGCGGTCCTTCACTGCGGCGACCTGATCGGTGCGGGCACGCTCAAGCCGCTGCCGGCGCTGGGATTGCCGGTGCATCTCGTGCATGGCAACAACCTCGGCGACCCGATGGCGCTGCACCGGGTCTGCGCAGACTCCGGCGGGCTGCTCGTTTACCACGGTGCCGACGCCGAGCTCGAACTGGGCGGGCGGCGGATTTTCGCGACGCACTACCCGCACTATGCGCGGGGAATCGCCTGCACCGGCGACTACGACATCGTCTGCTGCGGGCACTCGCACCGTGCGTCGGTGACGCGCCAGCCGACGATCTCGGGTGGCGCAGCCTGGCTGGTCAATCCGGGCACGATCGCGGGATTGCACGCGCCGCCGACCTGGATCCTGGCAGATCTGGACGCCTGCGAATTCGAAATCAGGGAGCTCGAATGAGCCCGGCCGACCGGGATGGCGGCCTTCCCGGCGGGTTCGGCCGGCACGCGTCGACCCTGGACAACCCGCCGTTCTTTCCGCCGCAGCGCTTCGACGACCCCGCGGCGGCGCTGCGGCAGGTCGTCGCGATCTACGAGGCCGGCGTGGCCTGGCTGCGCGAGGCCGTGCAGCGGTTCGTCGCGGGGCAAGAGCCTTCGCAGCGCGTGCACGCGTACTACCCGTTCGTGCGCGTGCGCACCGAGACCGTGGCGCGCGCCGACTCGCGGCTCAGCTACGGCTTCGTCGCAGGGCCTGGCACCTACGAGACGACGCTGACGCGCCCCGACCTGTTCGGGCGCTACTACCACGAACAATTCCGGCTGCTGCTGGCAAACCATGGCGTGCCGATCGAAGTCGGCACCAGCAAGACGCCGATACCGGCGCACTTCGCGATGGCCAGCGACGAGCACATCGAAGGTTCGCTCGATGCCGCACGCCGGCGCCTGATGCGCGACCTGTTCGACCTGCCCGATCTCGGCGCGATGGACGACGGCATCGCCAACGGCACCTGGGTGCCGCGCTCGGGCGTGCCGCGCCCGCTGGCGCTGTTCACCGCGCCACGCGTCGACTATTCGCTGCACCGGCTGCGCCACTACACCGCGACCGAGCCGGAGCACTTCCAGAACTTCGTGCTGTTCACCAACTACCAGTTCTACGTGGAGCAGTTCGTGCGGCTCGGCCACCAGATGATGGCCGAGGCCGAACCGGCAGCGCACGGCTATTCGGCGTTCGTCGAGCCGGGCAACGTGGTCACGCGCCGCACGGCGCCGAATGGTGGCGCCGCGCCCGGGGGTTCGATGTCCGAGGGTTCGGTGTCCGGGGGGCCGCACCCATCCGCCGCCGCTGGGCAGCATCCGGCGCCGGGGAGGATGCCGCAGATGCCCGCCTACCATCTGATCCGCGAGGACGGATCGGGGATCACGATGATCAACATCGGCGTCGGCCCGGCCAACGCGAAGACGATCACCGATCACGTCGCGGTGTTGCGGCCCCACGCGTGGATCATGCTCGGTCATTGCGCCGGGCTGCGCACGACCCAGCAGCTCGGCGAATACGTGCTCGCGCACGGCTACGTGCGCGAGGACCACGTACTCGACGAGGACCTGCCGCCGTGGGTGCCGGTGCCGGCGCTGGCCGAGGTGCAGGTCGCCCTCGAATCGGCGGTCGCCGAGGTCACGC